>NZ_BOPU01000006.1:0-207554 GCF_017312765.1 Phycicoccus sp. DTK01
GCGTCGACGGCGGCGAGCGCCGTCGTGGGCTCGGTCTCGGCGTCGGCGAGCTCGGCGGGGACGGTCAGGGCGACGGCCGCACCGCCGACGACGCAGAGGCCGGCGGCGGACTTGAGGGCCCACGACGCACCGCGGCGCGAGAGGCCGTCGGGGAGTCGTCGGACGCGGCCGGGCGCACGGCGGCGACCGGGGGTACGAGAGGGTGAGGGCACAGCAGATCTACTTCCGGGGCGGGTACGGCTCAGCGGCCACCGTACGTGAGCCGTCGCGCGAAGTCACGTTTCGGTAACGCGCCGGGGCCGGTCGACCGAGCGCGACGGGGGCCGTCCGGTCAGGCCGGGGCGACGAAGACGTGGCCGGCGATGTCGACCGGCAGGGACACCCCGGTGGCCTCCTCGGCGCCCTCGCGGAAGACGACGACGCGGACGCCGTCGCGGCGCACCCGCGCGGGCTGCCCGGGCAGCAGCCCGGCACTCGTGAGCAGGGACAACGCCTCGTGGTCGACCTGCACGGGCTCACCGATCCGCCGCACGACGACGGCCTGCGTCTCGGCGCCGGCAACCTCGTCGAGGGTGCGCAGCCCGGAGCGGAAGTCGACGACCTCGCCGGACTCGCCGAGCTCGTCGAGGCCGGGGATCGGGTTCCCGTAGGGCGACTCGAGGTGGTCGGGGAGGATCGCGAGGATCTTGCGCTCGACGCGGTCGGACATCACGTGCTCCCAGCGGCACGCCTCGTCGTGCACGTACTCCCACTCGAGGCCGATGACGTCGACGAGCAGCCGCTCGGCGATCCGGTGCTTGCGCATCACCCGGGTCGCGAGGAGGCGCCCCTCGTCGCTCAGCTCGAGGTGGCGGTCGCCGGCGACGGCGAGGAGGCCGTCGCGCTCCATCCGGGCGACGGTCTGCGACACCGTCGGTCCCGAGTGGCCGAGGCGCTCGGCGATCCGGGCCCGCAGCGGCGTGATGCCCTCCTCCTCGAGCTCGAAGATGGTGCGGAGGTACATCTCCGTGGTGTCGATGAGGTCGGTCACGCAGGCAAGCCTAATCTGACCTGCCGTCGGGCCCGTCCGCGCCGACCGGTCCGGCGCCGCTCAGCGCTCGGGCTCGTAGCGCGGCAGCCAGCGCAGCAGCCACGCCCCGCCGGCCACGGTGAGGACCCCGACGGTGACGCTCGCGGCCCCGATGGACGCGACCGCCGCCAGCGCCCCGACGACGATCGAGGCGCCGTTGTGGCCGACGAGCGAGAGGAGCCGCCAGAGGCCGAGGAAGGGCGCCCGTCCCTGCTCCGGCGCGGCGTCGGCGCCGAGCGTCATGACGATCCCGGACCCCAGGCCGTTGCCGACCGCCATGACGACGGCCACCGCCCCCACCGCGAGGAGCGTGCTCGTCAGCGGGAGGACGAGCAGGCCGATCCCGAGGAGCACGGTGACGGGGAGGGCGACCCAGATGCGCCCGCGGCGGTCCATCAGCGAGCCCGCCGGGTAGAAGAGGAGGACCTCGACGAGGCCGGCGACCCCGAAGACGAGGGAGGTCTGCGCCGCGGTGAGCCCGACGTGCTCGGCCCACAGCGGGACGACGACGACCCGCGAGGAGCGGGCCAGGCCGATGGCCAGCACCCCGACCCCGACGGTGAGCAGGACCGCCCGGTGCCGCCGCGCGACCTCGCGGACCGGCACGCGCTCCGCCCTCGCCTCGGCGCCCGACCCGCGGGCGTGCGCGCCGAGGTCCGGGGAGGCCGCGGCCAGCGCCGCCGCGGCCAGCCCGCCCGCCACCGCGACCCCGAAGGCCGCCTGGGGCGAGAAGACCGCGACGAGGGGCGCACCGATGAACGGCCCGACGAACAGCCCGATCCGCGCGACCCCGCCGAGCGTCGACATCGCCCGGGCCCGGAGGTGGACCGGCGCGGCGGCGGTGAGGAAGGACTGGCGGGCGAGGAGGAAGACGGCACCGGTCGGCCCGGTGAGCACGACGGCGAGCGCGAGGACCCACAGCGACGGGGCGAGCAGCGCGAGCAGGGAGGCGGCCGCGTCGGCGAGCCCGGCGAGCACGAGGGCCCGCCGCTCCCCCAGCCGGTCGACGACGACGCCGGCGGGGACCGCCGAGACGAGCTCGGAGACCGTGCCGATGCCGACGAACAGCGCCGCCACCGAGACCGAGGCCCCGAGGTCGCGGGCGCTGAGGGCGATGACCGGCAGGACCGCGCCGATGCCGACCGACCACAGGGCCGTCGGTCCGAAGGCGGGCACGGCGATCCGGCGCAGCGAGAACTCCGCGTCGCCCATCCGCCCTCCTGTCTCTCGACATCAAGATCGTTTACGTCGAGACAACCACGTCCGCGTGACGCACGCAACAGGACGGGCCGCGAGCGCGTGGGTACGTTGACCGGGTGGAGCTGACCGTCCCCCGCCGTTTCTGCGGGCCCCCCGAGTCCGGGAACGGCGGGTGGGTGAGCGGTTCGCTCGCCGCCCACGTCCGCACCTCCGGCGCCCTGCCCGCCGTGAGCGTACGCCTGTCCGCGCCGCCGCCCCTGGACCGGCCGATGGCCGTCGTCGGCGACGACCCGGACCCGCTGACCGGCACCTCCGTGCTGCGCCTGCTCGACGGCGACGTCCTCGTCGCGACCGGGACCGCGGTCCCCGAGCTCGACGAGCCCGTGCCCTCCCCCGCCTCCCCGGACGAGGCCGAGACGGCGCAGGACCGCTACGAGGGCGCGGCCGACCACCCCTTCCCCACCTGCTTCTCCTGCGGCACCGGGCGTGCCGAGGGCGACGGCCTCAGGCTGCGCCCCGGCCCCCTCGACGACGGCACCGGCCGCTACGCGGCGCCGTGGACCGTGCCGGACGACGTCGACCGCGCCGTCGTCTGGGCCGCGCTCGACTGCCCCGGCGGCTGGTCGGCCGGGATCGCCGGGCGGCCGATGGTCCTCGGGACGATGACCGCCCGCGTCTGGCGGGTGCCGGCGCCGGGCGAGCGCCTCGTCGTCACCGCCTGGCAGCGCGGCGCCGAGGGGCGCCGGCACTGGTCGGCCAGCACCCTCCACGCCCCCGACGGCGAGATGCTCGGCCGCGCCGAG
This sequence comes from Phycicoccus sp. DTK01, assembly GCF_017312765.1. Lineage (NCBI taxonomy): Bacteria > Bacillati > Actinomycetota > Actinomycetes > Micrococcales > Intrasporangiaceae > Phycicoccus > Phycicoccus sp. DTK01. The sequence continues at coordinate 3,073 of NZ_BOPU01000006.1, forward strand.
GCCACCTGGGTCGCCGTCGACCCCGCGTCCGTTCTCCCGAAGGAGCAGCCGTGAGCACCTCGTCCACCGGGGCGGATCGCCCCGTCGCCGTCGTCACCGGCGCGAGCAGCGGCATCGGCGCCGCCACCGCCCGGCGGCTGGCCACCGACGGCTTCCGGGTGGTCTGCGCCGCGCGCCGCGCCGACCGGGTCGAGGCCCTCGCCGCCGAGCTCGACGGCGTCGCGGTCACCTGCGACGTCACCGTCCCCGCCGACGTCGAGCGGCTCGTGCAGGCCGCCGGCGACCGGGTCGCGGTCCTCGTCAACAACGCCGGGGGCGCCCTCGGGCTCGAGCCCGTCGCCGCCGCGGACGTCGAGAAGTGGCGGCGGATGTACGACACGAACGTCCTCGGCACGTTGCAGGTGACCAAGGCGCTGCTGCCCGCGCTCGTCGCGGACGGCGAGGGCGTCGTCGTCAACGTCGGCTCGGTCGCCGGGCTCGTCGCCTACGAGGGCGGCGGCGGGTACACCGTCGCCAAGCACGGGGTCCACGTGATGACCGAGACGCTGCGGCTCGAGCTCGTCGACCAGCCGGTGCGCATCACCCTCGTCGCGCCGGGCATGGTGCACACCGAGGAGTTCTCGCTCACCCGCTTCGACGGCGACCGGGAACGCGCCGACAAGGTCTACGAGGGCGTCCCCGGACCGCTCGTCGCCGAGGACGTCGCCGACGCCGTCGCGTGGGTCGCCACCCGGCCGGCGCACGTCAACGTCGACCTCCTCGTCATCAAGCCCCGCGCCCAGGCCGCGCCGCACAAGGTCCACCGCGTCCCGTCCTGACCCGGCGCAGCCCCACCCCCACCACCCCGCACCTCCACGCACCCCACCCGTCCCTCGCGTATCGGGTCACCCGATACGGCCGCGCCTCACCCCGCAACCGTTCCCGGGCGAGGCGCACCCGTCCCCCGCACAGCGCACCCGGGCCTACGCTCGGCGGCGTGGAGCCGTTCGCCGACGTCCTCGCCGCCGGGGGCCGCTCGAACTCGCTCGGGCGCGCCGGCGAGGTGCTCGCGCTGCTGCGCGACGACCTCGCGCGCCTCGACGAGCTCGTCGCGTGCATCTCCCACGACGACCCGTGGGTCCGGATGCGCGCCGTCGACACCGTCGAGAAGCTCGTCCGCGAGCGGCCGGCCCTCGGGCAGCCGTACCTCCCCCACGTCCTCGACGACCTGACGCGCAGCGGGCAGCCGTCCGTCCAGTGGCACGTCGCCCAGCTGCTCGCGCTCCTCGACCTCGACGACGACCAGCGGGCGAGGGCAGTCCGCTGGCTCACCGACCGGCTGCGGACCGCCGACGTCGACTGGATCGTCGCGGCGCAGTCGATGGCCACGCTCGTCGGGCTGCACCACGACGGGCACGTCGCCACCGACGACGTCGTCGCCCTGCTCGAGGTGCAGACCACCCACCGCTCGGCGTCGGTGCGCCGCAAGGCCGCCGGGTTCCTCACGGCTGTCCGCGAGCGCGGCTGAGCACCGCCCCGGCCCGGCCGGTCACGGCTGGCGGCGCGAGACCTCCCACGACGCGGCGTCCGACAGGTCGCCCTCGCCGACGCGCGTGTAGACGATGCGGTCGTGCAGCCGGTTGCGGCGGCCGGCCCACAGCTCGACCTCGTCGCAGACGATGCGGAAGCCGCCCCAGAAGTCGGGCAGCGGCACGTCGTCGGGTGACCCGTGGTCGGGGAACTCCTCGGCCCGCGCACGGTAGGCGGCCTCGAGGTCCTCGCGCGAGCCGACCGGACGCGACTGGTCCGACGCCCACGCCGAGATGCGCGAGCCCCACGGCCGCGACGCCCAGTACTCCTCGACGGCGTCGCGCTCGAGCTGGACCGCCCTGCCGCGGAACCGGACCGCGCGGTACATCGCGGCCCACGTCAGCCCGGCGGCCGCGTACGGGGTGGCCGTCAGCTCGCGGCCCTTGGTCGAGGTCAGGGCCGTGACGAAGCCGGGCCCCTGCTCGTCGAGGAAGCGCAGGAGCACGGTCCGGACGTTGGGGTGCCCCGTCGAGTCGACCGTGGCGACGGACGCGGCCAGCGGCTCGACGACGTCGCCCTGCTCGTCCGAGCGCCGGACCGCGTCGTCGACCCAGGCGCTCACCTGGGCGAAGGGGGTCTCCAGCAGCTGCTCCTCGGCGAGCCCGTCACCGGAGTAGTCGATGCGTCGTGGGTCCATGCCGCCACCCTAGGACGGGCCACCCCGGCCCGAACGGCCTTGGGCACGACCGCCGTCCCCGCCGTACAGGCCTGCGGCTCAGGGGGTCGGCCGCCGCGCGTCGTAGCGCAGGAACCCGGGCTGCCACACCGACAGCAGCACGACGGCGGCGACGCACGCGAGCCCGCCGCCCACCGCGGTCCACCCCTCGCCGATGCGCTCGGCCACCCCGCCCCCGGCGAGCTCGCCGAGCCGCGGGCCACCGGCCACGACGACGATGAAGACGCCCTGCAGCCGCCCGCGCATCCGGTCCGGCGCCGCGGACTGGAGGATCGTCGTCCGGAAGACGGCGCTCACCGCGTCGGCCGCACCCGCGACGGCCATCGCCGCGAGGGCCAGCAGCAGCGCGTGCTCGCGCGACACGAGCCCGTCGGCGGCGAGCAGCGCGACGCCGAGCCCGCTGATGCCGACGCCCCAGCCGGCGACGCTCACCATGATCGCCAGGCCCTGCCGGCGCACGCCGCCGAGCCGGCCCGAGAGCGTCATCGCGAGGATGCCCCCGACGGCGGTCGCCGCGTAGAGCGCCCCGACCGTCGTGGCGCCGCCCCCGAGGATCACCGCCCCGGCCGCCGGGAACAGCACGCGTGGCTGCGCGAGCAGCATCGCCGCGATGTCGGCGACGAAGGTCATCCGCACGTTGGGGGCCGTGCGCAGGAACCCGAACCCGTCGAGCACCGAGCGCAGCCCCACCCGCCGCGGCCCGTCGTCCCCGGCGTCGGAGCGGTCGGGCGGGATCGGGTGCAGCCGCCAGAGGCTCGTCACCGCGGCGAGGGTGAGCACGGCGTCCGCGGTGTAGGCCAGCCGGTAGCCGCCCCGGTCCACGAGCACGCCGGCGAGCAGCGGCCCGGCCGTCATCGCCGTGTTCATCGCGAAGACCGACAGCGCGTTGGCGGCCGGCAGCTGCGCCGGCTCGAGGATGCGCGGGTAGATGCTCGTGCGCGCCGGCGACGAGACGGCGAAGGCGCCGTTCCAGACCGCGACGATGCCGTAGAGCAGCCAGACCGACGTGTTGCCGGCCCACGCCTGGGCGGCCGCGACGAGGCTCGTCGCGCTGGCGACCAGCGTCGCGACGAGACCGACGAGCCGGCGGTCGTGGTGGTCGGCGAGCGCGCCGCCGTAGAGGCCCATGACGACGAGCGGGACGAGCGCGAAGAGCCCGACGAGGCCCACCGACGCCGTCGAGCCCGTGAGGTCGTAGACCTGCAGCCCGACCGCGACGACCGCCATCTGCGAGCCGACGTTCGACAGCGTGAACCCGGTCCACAGCCGCCGGTAGTCCCGGTTCTCCCGGAAAGGGGTGAGGTCCGGGAGGAGGGAGCGCAGCACCGGCGCATCATCCCCCACGGGACGGACCGGCCCCGCCGCGCGGTGCGCCCGCGTAGCCTCGCGACCATGACGGACGACGCGCGGATCGCGCTGCTCATCGACGCCGACAACGCCCGCGCCCGCCGGCTCGACGTCATCCTCAACGAGCTGGCCGGCCTCGGCGAGACGACCATCCGCCGCGCCTACGGCAACTGGACCAAGTCCGAGCTCAAGGGCTGGCAGGAGATCCTCCACGAGAACGCGATCCGGCCGATGCAGCAGTTCGACCCCTCCAAGGGCAAGAACGCCAGCGACATGGCCCTCGCGGTCGACGCGGTCGAGATCCTCCACACGCAGCGGCCGGACGCCTTCGCCATCGTCTCGTCGGACTCCGACTTCACCCCGCTCGTCATGCACCTGCGCGAGCACGGCGTCGCGGTCTACGGGTTCGGGGACTCCAAGACGCCGGCGCCGTTCCAGAGCGCCTGCACCCGCTTCCTCGTCCTCGACCGGCTCTCGGCCCCGAGCGGCCAGGCGGACGCGACCGACGCCGCGGACACCACGGACGAGGCGGCCACCGAGGCGGCGACCACCCGCAGCCCCCGCCGGGCGACGAAGAAGGCCACGACGGCCGGCACGGCGACCGTCGCCACCGTCGCGGACGACGACACGGACGCGGACGCCCCGCGCCGGACCACCGCGAAGGCCACGAAGGCGGCCAAGGCCCCGGCCAGGACCACCCGTGCCAGCGCGAAGAACGGCAACCCGCCCCCCGAGCGCGCGACCCGCGCCCAGCTGCGGGGCGACAACCGGCTCGTCGCGCTGCTGCGCCGGGCCGTGGAGAGCGCGGCCGACGACTCGGGCTGGGCGAAGATCGGCACGGTCGGCCAGCGCATCTCCAACCAGTCCTCGTTCGACTCGCGCAACTACGGCTACGCGAAGCTGAGCAAGCTCATCGAGGCCTCGGAGCTCTTCGAGATCCGCGACGCCGGCTCCCCCGACATGGCGGTGCGCGACCCCCGCGCCGGCTGACCGTCCGGCGGGCCGTTCGGCGGGCCGCACGACCGGCCGCCGACGACACCGTCCCACCGACCGGTCCAACCGGTCCGGCCCGGGCACCCCGCCGTGCACAATGGGCCAGCCCGACAAGGACGACGAGCGAACGGGGATTCGATGCCCAGCACCACGGACGACCCGAACTTCTATCCCGGACTCGAGGGCGTCATCGCCTTCGAGAGCGAGATCGCCGAGCCCGACAAGGAGGGCGGGGCGCTGCGCTACCGCGGGGTCGACATCAACGACCTCGTCGGCACCGTGTCCTTCGGGCAGGTATGGGGGCTCCTCGTCGACGGCGAGATGGACCCGGGCCTGCCGCCCGCCGAGCCCTTCCCGCTGCCGGTGCACACCGGCGACATCCGGGTCGACGTCCAGTCGGCCATCGCCCAGCTGGCCACCGTCTGGGGGTTCGAGCCGCTCCTCGACATCGACGACGCGCAGGCCCGCGACGACCTCGCCCGCGCCTCGGTCATGGCGATCTCGTTCATCGGCCAGTCCGCCCACGGCCAGGGCCGCCCGATGGTCCCGCAGTCCGAGGTCGACAAGGGCCGCACCATCCCCGAGCGGTTCATGATCCGCTGGCGCGGCGAGCCGGACCCGAAGCACGTCGAGGCCATCGACGCCTACTTCATCTCCGCGGCCGAGCACGGCGTCAACGCCTCGACCTTCACCGCGCGCGTCATCGCCTCGACCGGCGCCGACGTCGCCGCCTGCCTCTCCGGCGCGATCGGCGCCCTGTCCGGGCCGCTGCACGGCGGCGCCCCGAGCCGGGCGCAGCACATGATCGAGGGCGTCGAGCAGACGGGCGACGCGGTCAAGTACGTCAAGGGCGTCTTCGACCGCAAGGAGCGCCTCATGGGCTTCGGGCACCGCGTCTACCGGGCCTACGACCCGCGCGCCGCCGTGCTCCGCGACACCTGCAAGCGGCTCGGCGCCCCGCGCTACGAGGTCGCGCTCGAGCTCGAGAAGGCGGCCATCGCCGAGCTCGCCGAGCGCTACCCCGAGCGCCGGATGGAGACCAACGTCGACTTCTGGGCCGCGGTCCTCCTCGACTTCGCCGAGGTCCCGGGCGACATGATGACGCCGCTGTTCGTCGCCGCCCGCACCGCCGGCTGGTCGGCGCACATCCTCGAGCAGAAGCGCACCGGCCGCCTCATCCGCCCGAGCTCGCGCTACGTCGGCCCGGGCGAGCGTCCCCTCTCGGAGGTCGCGGGCTACCGCGCCAAGGACTGAGGCGGCGCGCTCCCGCTCGCGGGCCGGGGCACGCGGACGTACGCTCGCCGGGCAGGTCGGCCACGTGCGCCGGCCACGGCCCCGGGAGGTCCCGTGCCCCGTCCCCGCACCGCGTCCCCGCTGGCCCTCGTCGCCGCCCTCCTGGGCGCCGCTGCGCTGACGGTGGCGGCGCCCGCACCCACCGCGGTCGCCGCCCCCTCGGTGCAGGTGACGACCGTCGTCCGCGGCCTGAGCATCCCGTGGGACCTCACGTGGGTCGGCGACCTCATGCTCTTCGACCAGCGGGCGGGCACCGTGTGGAGCAGGCGCGGGTCGGCGGCGCCGCGGCAGGTGCGCCTCAGCGGGTTCCCGTCGATCTTCGCCGAGAGCGAGGGCGGCCTGCTCGGGATGGTCGCCGACCCCGCGGCCGCGACCAACCGCCGCTTCTACACCTGCCAGGCGGTCCGCGACGGGGCCGGCCGGCCGCTCGACGTGCGCGTCCTGCGCTGGCGCCTCACGAGCGACACGTCGGCCACCTCCGACGGCGCCCCGGTCGTCACCGGTCTGCCCCTCTCGAGCGGGCGCCACTCCGGGTGCCGGCTGCGCTTCGGCGCCGACGGGAAGCTCTACGTCGGCACCGGTGACGCGGCGGTCGGCACCAACCCGCAGAACCTCTCCTCGCTCGGCGGCAAGGTCCTGCGCGTGAACGCCGACGGCAGCATCCCCGCGGACAACCCGTACGTCGCGCGCGGCGGCAACGCCCGCTACGTCTGGACCTCCGGCCACCGCAACGTCCAGGGCCTGGCGCTGCGCCCCGGCACGAGCGAGATGTGGTCCGTCGAGCACGGCACGAGCCGCGACGACGAGGTCAACCTCCTCGTCAAGGGGGCGAACTACGGCTGGGACCCGGTGCCCGGGTACGACGAGTCCCGCCCGATGACCGACCTCACGAAGTTCCCGTCGGCCCGCCGGGCGATGTGGTCCTCGGGGTCCCCGACCGTCGCGACGAGCGGGGCGACCTTCCTCTCCTCGCCGGCCTGGGGCGCCTGGCGCGGCAGCCTCGCCGTCGCGCTGCTCAAGGGCGAGGGCATCTCGCTCATGCGGATGGACCCGACGCCGTCGGCGAGCCGCGTCGTCCAGGTGGTCCCGCTGCCCCAGGCGCAGGGCTTCGGGCGCATCCGGGCGATGGTCGAGGGACCCGACGGCGCCCTGTGGTTCACGACGTCCAACGGGACCGACGACCGCATCGTCCGGGTCGCCCCGACCGCGAAGCCGCCCGCCGTCGCCGGGGGGAGGCTCGTCTCGCCCACCGGCGTGGCGCTGGCCCGGACCGGCTCCGAGGTCGACCTCTTCTACCGCAGCACCGGGGACGCCGTGCTGCTGCGCCGCAGCACCGACGACGGCGCGTCGTGGGCGGCGGGCGCCGCCACCGGCGTCACGACGACGAATGCGCCCTCGGCCGCCTCCTCGCGGGCCGGCCGCGTCGACCTCGTGACCCGTTCCGCGTCCGGGGGCGTCGTGCACTCCTGGTTCTCGGGGGGCCGGCGGCTGGGCTCGACCGACCTCGGCGGCTCGGTCATCACCCAGCACGTCACCTCCCTCGGCGACGGCACGCTCGACGTCTTCGCGCTCTCCCCCGCGGGGCACCCCAACCGCCGGCACTTCGACGGCGCCCGCTGGGGAGCCTGGACGTACGTCGGCGGGACGTTCACCTCGGGGCTGTCCGCGGCCGCCGACCCCGCCCGTGGGGTCGTCACCGTCACCGGGCGCAGCCTGTCCGGCGCGAGCACCGAGCGCGAGTTCTCGCCGACCGCCACCCTCGGGACCTGGGCCTTCCGGTCCGACGGGCTCTCCGGCTGGTCCGACCGCGCCCTCGGAGACGTGTGGCCGGGGCGACCGCGCCTGGCCGTCGGGGTCGCCGCCGACGGGGCCGTCGTCGTGCAGCGCGGGTCGCTCGTCGTCGCCACACCCTCGCGCTGGACCTCCGCGGGCGACATCGTCTCGCGGCCCGACGGCAGCTACCTGCTCGCCGGTCGCAGCCTGAGCGGCGCCCTGTCGGTCACCTCCGGGGGCCCGTCCGGGTACGGCAGCCGATGGCTCGGCGGCACCGTGCGCTGAGCGACCGGGGGTCGTCACGACCACGGACTGGACCCGCCGCTCACCATGTGGGCAGCGTCGGTGAGGATGGGAACGCCCAGACGGCCCGACCCGACCACGGAGAGACACGTGAGCGACGCCCAGATCACCATCCCCGCCGACCTGCTGCCCCACGACGGTCGCTTCGGGTCCGGACCCTCCAAGGTCCGCCCGGCGCAGGTGGAGGCCCTCGCCGCCATCGGTCGCACGGTGCTCGGCACCTCGCACCGCCAGGCCCCGGTCAAGAACCTCGTGAAGTCGGTCCGCGAGGGCCTCGCGACGTTCTTCGACCTCCCCGAGGGCTACGAGGTGGTCCTCGGCAACGGCGGCTCGACCGCGTTCTGGGACATCGCCGCCTTCGGCCTGGTCCGCGACCGCGCCCAGCACCTCGCGTTCGGCGAGTTCTCGAGCAAGTTCGGCTCCGTCACGAAGAAGGCGCCCTTCCTCGGCGACCCGACGATCATCACGAGCGAGCCGGGCAGCCGCCCGGACCCGGTCGCCGAGGCCGGTGTCGACACCTACGCGTGGGCGCACAACGAGACCAGCACCGGCGTGATGGCCCCGGTCCGCCGGGTCGAGGGCGCCGACGACGACGCGCTCCTGCTCGTCGACGCCACCTCGGGCGCCGGCGGCCTCCCGGTCGACGTCTCGCAGGCCGACGTCTACTACTTCGCGCCGCAGAAGTCCTTCGCCTCCGACGGCGGCCTCTGGCTCGGCCTCTTCTCGCCCGCGGCGCTGGCCCGGGTCGACGAGATCGCCGCCTCCGGCCGCTGGGTGCCCGACTTCTTCAGCCTCCCGACCGCGATCGACAACTCGCGCAAGGACCAGACGTACAACACCCCGGCCGTCGCGACCCTCGCGATGCTCGCCAACCAGGTCGAGTGGCTCAACGAGAACGGCGGCCTCGACTGGGCCACCGGCCGCACCGCCGACTCCAGCGGGCGCCTCTACGAGTGGGCCGAGCGCACCGAGTACACGAGCCCCTACGTCACCGACCCCTCCCACCGCAGCCAGGTCGTCGCGACCATCGACTTCGACGACGCGGTCGACGCCTCGGCGGTCGCGAAGACCCTGCGGGCGCACGGCGTCGTCGACGTCGAGCCGTACCGCAAGCTCGGCCGCAACCAGCTGCGCGTCGCCTGCTTCCCGGCCGTCGAGCCGGAGGACGTGAGCCGCCTCATCGCCTCGGTCGAGCACGTGGTCGAGCGCCTGGCCTGACCCCTCGCGCCGGCCCGCTCACGGGCCGGCCCCGACGCACCCCCGAGCCGCCCCGCCCGCCGACCCCGGCGGGCGGGGCGGCTCGCGGGGTCCTGGCGGGGTCGGGGCGGTCCTACGATGGTCGGCGCCCCACCACCCCACCCCTGTGCACGAGGCACCCACCCGCCATGCCCACCCCTGCCCCCGCGTCGGCACCGCCCGCGACGCCCGCGCCACCCACCGCGGTCCGGTCCGACATCCAGGGCCTGCGCGCCGTCGCGGTCCTCGTCGTGCTCGTCTACCACTTCTGGCCGGGCGGCCTGACCGGCGGCTACGTCGGGGTCGACGTCTTCTTCGTCATCTCCGGGTTCCTCATCTCCTCGCACCTGCTGACCCGCCCGCCGTCCGGGCCGAGGGACCTCGCCGTGTTTTGGGCGCGACGGGTGCGGCGCCTGCTGCCCGCGGCGTCCGTGGTGCTGCTCGCGACGCTGCTCGCCTCCCTCGCGTGGATGCCGTCGTCCCTGCTGCCGGGTGTCGCCCGCGAGATCGGCGCCTCCGCGCTGTCCCTCGAGAACTGGGCGCTGGCCGGCTCGGCCACCGACTACCTCGCGGCCGATAACGCGCCCAGCCCGGTGCAGCACTACTGGTCGCTCTCGGTCGAGGAGCAGTTCTACGTGCTGTGGCCGGTCCTGCTCGCCGTCCTCGGGCTCGTCGGGCGGCGCCGCCCGCTGATGTGGCGGGCGAGCGGCCTCCTCGTCGTCACCGCGGCCTCGTTCGTCGCCTCGGTCGTGCTCACCTCCGCGGACCCGGCGGGCGCGTACTTCGTCACGCACACCCGCATCTGGGAGCTCGGGCTGGGCTCGCTGCTCGCGGTGGCGGCCCACCGTGGGTGGCGGATGCGCGCCGCGCTGCCCCGGGCCGTCGCCGGCTGGCTGGGCCTGGCGATGGTGGCCGCCGCCACCGTCCTGTTCAGCGGGGCCACCGACTTCCCGGGGTACGCGGCCCTGCTGCCGACCGTGGGCGCCGTGCTCGTCATCGCCGCCGCGGGCGACGACGTGCCGGGCTCCCCCCGTCTGCTGCTCTCGCGGCGACCGGCGCAGGTCCTCGGCGACCTCTCCTACTCGGTCTACCTCTGGCACTGGCCGGTCGTCGTCATCGCCCCGTACGCCCTCGGCCGCGACCTGACCTGGGTCGAGAAGCTGCTCGCCGTCGCGGCGGTCCTGCTCGCCGCCGCCCTCACCAAGCGGTTCGTCGAGGACCCCGCCCGCCGTTCACCACGCCTCGTCGGCAGCCTGCGCCTCAGCTTCGCGCTCGCCGCGGCGAGCGCCGTCCTCTTCGCCGGTGTGGGGGTGGGTGTCGTGGTCCGGGCCGACGAGGCGCGCGCCGCCGAGGCCCGCTCGCTGGCCGGGGCCATCGGGGACGACTGCGTGGGGGCCGCCGCCCTGCGCCAGGGGTGCACGCCGGTCGAGGGCGAGCGGCTGCTCAGCTCCCCCGCCTCCGCCGCGGCCGACCGCTCACGCCTGTACGCCGACGACTGCTGGTCCAACCGGCCGTACACGCGGCACCGGGTCTGCTCGTACGGGCCGGAGGCCGCCGACCTGCGCGTGGCCCTGCTGGGCAACAGCCACGCCGGGCACTGGGAGCCCGCTCTGTCCCCCGAGGTCCTCGCTCGCGGTGGCCGGCTGGACACCTACCTCGTCTCCGAGTGCTACCCGGTCGACGTCCCGCTCGACTTCGGCCCGGGCACCGACCGGCTGACCACGACCTGCCGGCAGTGGACCGACTGGGCGCTCGACGCCGTCGGGCGCGGCAACTACGACGTCGTCGTCCTGAGCAACCGCACCTTCCGCCCGCCGCGCGACGTCCCCGAGGACCGGCGCCAGCCGGTGCTCGAGGCGGCCTACGCCCGCACCCTGGCGCGGCTCACCGACGCCGGCGTCCGGGTCGTCGTGGTGCGCGACGTCCCGTCGGCGGTCGACAACGGCCCGGACTGCGTGGCGCAGCACGAGGGCGACCCCGCCGCCTGCGCCAACCCCCGGGCGGAGGCGCTGGAGCCCGACCCGCTCGCCGTCGCTGCCGGGCGGGACACCTCCCAGGACGTCACGCTCCTCGACCCGACGGACCGGTTCTGCGACGCCGAGCGCTGCCACGTCGTCGTCGGTGGCCTCATCGCCTACTTCGACCACGGGCACATGACGACGGCGTTCGCCCGCACCCTGCGGCCGGAGGTCGCCGCGGCCCTCGACCGCGCCCTCGGCTGAGCGGCGGGTCGGTCAGCGACCCATGACGGCGTAGACGACCGCCACGACGACGAGCACCGCGAGCACCCCGAGCGTCATCCGGCGGCGGAACAGCGGCGTCACCGGGCCGGCTCCGGCACGGGCACGCGGCTGTCGTCCCGGTCCTCGGCGCTGGGCACCGTCGTCACGCTGACGCGGGGGCGGCGCTGCGACTCGTAGCTCACCCGGACATTCTCCGCCCGGGCCAGCCAGAACGACACACCGACCAGGGCCAGCCCGACGGCGACCGCCCCGATGCCGATGGTCCAGCGCGGCCCGAACTGCTCCGAGATCCACCCGATGAGCGGGGCGCCGGCCGGCGTGCCGCCCATGAAGATCGCCATGTAGAGGGCCATGACCCGGCCGCGCATCTCCGGGGCGACGCGGGTCTGGACCATCGCGTTGGCCGTCGTCATCGCCGTGAGGGCGGTGAGGCCGACCGGCACGAGCGCCAGCGCGAACAGCCAGTACGAGGGCGCCGAGGCGGCCGCGGTGGCCGACAGGGTGAACCCGACGAGCGCGAGGAGCAGCACCCGCAGGCGCGGCTCCTTGCGCCGGGCCGAGAGCAGCGCGGCGGTCAGCGACCCGACGGCCATGATCGACCCGAGCAGCCCGAACTCGCCGGCGCCCTTGTCGAAGACCTTCGTGGCCATGAGCGCCATCGTGATCTGGAAGTTCATCCCGAACGTCCCGAGCACGAAGACGAGCAGCATGACGAGCTGGATGTCGCGCCGCTGCTTGACGTAGGCGAAGCCCTCGCGGATGCCGCCGCGACCCTTGGCCCGGCGCGGCGAGCGCAGCTGCGAGACGTTGAGCATCGCCAGCGCGGCGAGCACGAAGACGAAGGTCAGGGTGTTGAGCAGGAGCGCCTCGCCGGTGCCCCACCACGCGATGATGAGGCCCGCGGCCCCCGGCCCGATGAGCCGGCCCGCGTTGAAGGACGCCGAGTTGAGCGCGACCGCGTTCGACAGCTTCTCGGGCGGCACCATCTCGGAGACGATGACCTGCCGCGCCGGGTTGTCGATGGCCGTCGTCACGCCCTGCACGAGGGCGATCGCGTAGACGTGCCACAGCTGCGCGGCGCCCGTCACGGCGAGCACCCCGAGCACCAGGCTCGTCAGCGCGAGCATGCTCTGGGTCACGAGGAGGATCCTGCGCCGCGAGAAGCGGTCGGCGATGAGCCCGGTCCACGGCGCGAGGAGGAGGAACGGGAGGAACTGCAGCCCGGTGACGATGCCGAGCGCCGTCGCGGAGCCGGCGGTCAGCACGGTGAGGACGAGCCAGTCCTGGCCGACGCGCCCGATCCAGGTGCCGACGTTGGAGACGAAGCCGCCGAGGAACCACAGCCGGTAGTTGCGGATCTCGAGCGAGGTGAAGGTGGGGCTCATTCGGCGGCCACCCGTTCGAGCAGCGCGGTCGCGTCGGCGAGGAGCGCCCGCTCGTCGTCGGTCAGCCGCTCCAGGCGCGTCGCCAGCCACTGGTCGCGGCGCCTGCGGGTCTCGCGGATGGCCCGGCGCCCCTCCTTGGTCAGCGAGAGGATGACCTGCCGGCCGTCCGTCGGGTCGTCCGCCCGGGCGACGAGCCCGCGCTCGACCAGCCCGTTGACCGTGCGGCTCATGCTGGGCGCCGACACCTGCTCGATCTCGGCGACCTCCTTCGGCGTCCGCGGGCCGTCCTCGAGGCGCACGAGCGCGGAGAACTGGTGCGGCGCCAGGTCGGTCGAGCTCTCGAAGCGCACCCGGCGCGAGATGCGCATGCACACCATGCGCAGGTCGCTCGTCAGGCGGTCCTTCTGCGTACGGGTCATCGTCGGGGCGGGTGCGGGCACGGTGTTCTCCAGCGGTGGTCGTCATCGGTAGTTAGCACAACTCATTACCGTGGCTAACTATTCCACCGCCGGCGGCGCCGTGGGGCCGCATCCGCACGCAAGCCCGCCGGACGTCGAGGCGCCCGCCCCGCGGGGTGCGGGACGGGCGCCTCGGGGGGCGGCTCGGGGTCAGCCGGCGACGACCTCGGTGATCGGCTCGATGAAGAAGTAGACGACGAAGAGCAGGGCCGTCAGCCACATCATCGGGTGGACCTGGCGGACCTTGCCGCGCACGACCTTGATGAGGACGTAGACGACGAAGCCCGCACCGATGCCCGCGGTGATCGAGTAGGTGAACGGCATGAGGATGATCGTCAGGAAGGCCGGGATGGCGATCTCGACGTCGTCCCAGGCGATCTCCTTGACCTGCTGCATCATGAGGAAGCCGACGAGGACGAGCGCGGGGACGGCGGCCTCGTTGGGGATGATCTTGACGAGCGGGGCGAAGACGACCGCGACGAGGAACAGCACGCCCGTGACGACCGACGCCAGACCGGTGCGGGCGCCCTCGCCCACACCGGACGCCGACTCGATGTACGAGGTGTTCGACGAGACGCCCGCGGCGCCACCCGCCGCGGCCGCGACGGAGTCGACGACGAGGATGCGCTGGGTGCCCGGCGGGTTGCCCTCCTCGTCGAGCAGACCCGCCTCGGCGCCGATGGCCGTCATCGTGCCCATCGTGTCGAAGAAGTCGGCGAGCATGAGGGTGAAGACGAGCAGCACGGCCGCGACGACGCCGACGCGCTCGAAGGACCCCAGCAGGTTGAACTCGCCGAGCGTCCCGAAGTTGATCGGGTCGACGACGTCCGGCCACGCCGGCACGTTGAGGTTCCAGCCGAGCGGGTTGATCTTGTTCGTCCCGTCCGCGTTCTGCCCGACGACGGTGGGCCCGACCTTGGCGATCGCCTCGACGACGAAGGCCACGACGGTCATCGCGATGATCGAGATGATGATCGCGCCGCGGACCTTGCGCACCCACAGGGCGACGATGAGGACCACGCCCAGGGCGAAGACGAGGGTCGGCCAGCCGGCGAGCTGCCCGCCGACGCCGAGCTCGACCGGCACCGTGCCCGCCCCCGTGCGCCGCACGAAGCCCGCGTCGACGAGGCCGATGAGCGCGATGAACAGGCCGATGCCCACCGAGATCGCGGTCTTCAGCTGGGCCGGCACGGCGTGGAAGACCGCCTGCCGGAACCCGGTGAGCACGAGGACGAGGATGACGATGCCCTCGAGGACCACGAGGCCCATCGCGTCGGCCCAGGTCATCTTGCTCGCGATCGCGTAGGCCACGAAGGCGTTGAGGCCGAGGCCGGTGGCCAGCGCGAGCGGGAAGTTCGCGACGACACCCATGAGGATGGTCAGCACGCCCGCGACGAGGGCGGTGCCCGCCGCGATGGCGGCGAGGTTCGGGGCGTCGCCGCCACCGAGGAACTTGCCGTCTGCGTCCTGGACGTAGCCGAGGATCAGCGGGTTGAGGACGACGATGTACGCCATCGTGAAGAAGGTGGCGACGCCACCGCGGACCTCACGGCCCACGGTGGAGCCGCGCTGGTGGATGTGGAAGAACCGCTCGAGGAAGCCCGGGTGCGTGGGGCCCGCGTCGGCGGTGGTCGTGGTCTCGGCCATGGCGAGCAGGCTAGTGGCGCCGGGAGCGCCGCGGGTTTCGGGGGTGTGACGGCGAGATCGCTACGCTGGCGCCGTGACCGACGAGCCCACGCGCGCCCCGGACCCCGCCCTCCTCGGGCGCTCCGCCCCGGTCGACCCGCCGGACGTCCCGACCCGCACGCTCGTGCTCGTGGGCTCCGGCGTGTGGGCGGTCGCCCTCGTCGTCACCCTGCTCGTCCCGGCGCTGCACACCGGCGAGCGCTCGTGGTGGCCGTGGGCCTGCGTCACCGGCCTCGCGCTCGGCGCGTTCGCGTGGTGGTACGTCCGCCGCGGACGCGGCAACGCCGCCGGCGCCTGAGGCGGCCGGCGGCGTCGTGGCGCGACGTCAGCTGACGTCGAGCGCGTTGTCGTCGAGGATCGGCGCGGGCACCCGCTCGGCGGGCGGGGCCTCGACGTCGGCCTCGGAGTGGGCCCCGCAGCCGTGGTCGAGGCTGACGACCTTGCCGTCGGAGGGCGACCACTCGTTGGCGCACACCCCGAAGACCGTGCGCAGCGCACCGGCCATCGGCAGGAAGTAGCCGCAGGACGAGCAGGGCATCGGCGCCTTGACCGCGACCGGCGCGGCGGGGCCGTTGTCGCCGTCGTACCAGCGCTGGGCGGCGACCTCGCGGCCCTCGGCCGAGAGCACGCGGACCCGGCCGAGGCCGAGCTCCCACTGCGCGGCGGCGTCGACGTCCTCGTCGCCGGTGGCCTCCCAGCCGGCCTCGAGGTGCGGGTCGGCGTCGACGTACGGGGTGACGTCGCCGGGGCCGAGGTCACCGGGCGCGAGGCGCGAGGCGTAGGGCAGCCACTCGGGGCTGAGCAGCGCGCCCTCGCCCGGGACGAGGTCGGTCTCGCAGACGGTGACGGTCTTGGAGCGGGCGACGCGCGCGACCGACACCGCCCAGCGCCAGCCGCGGTAGGCGGCGGCGTCGCAGGCGAAGTAGTGCGTCGCGAGGCGCTCGTCGACCATCTCCATCCCGAGGTGGTCGCCGACGGTGCCGGGCTCGGCGACGCCGGTCAGCGCCTCGCGGGCGACGTCGACGGCGCCCCGGAGGGTGGCGTCCGGCCGGACCGCGGTGGCGGGCGCCATCAGAGCTCGAGGTCGCCGGCGACGGCCCGCAGGACCTGGGCGACCTTGTTGCCGTGCTGCTTGTCGGGGTAGTGCCCGCGGCGCAGCGACTCCGAGACGTTGTCGAGGAGCTTGATGACGTCCTCGACGATGACGACCATCTCGTCGGCCGGCTTGCGGTCGCGGACGCGACGGTTGGTCGCGACCGACGGGGCGGGGTCGAGGACGCGCACGGCCATCGCCTGGGCGCCGCGGCGACCCTCGGCGATGCTGAACTCGATGCGCTGACCGCCCTTGAGGCCCTGGACGTCGGCGGGCAGGGCGGACGCCGGGACGAACACGTCCCCCTCGCCGGCGTCGCCGGACACGAATCCGAAGCCCTTCTCGGCGTCGAAGAACTTCACCTTGCCAGTCGGCACGGTCCACCTCATCCATCGGTCGTCACGCGGGGCGCCCGGGAGCGGGCACCACGACCAAGGCTAACCGCTGGGGCCGACACCGCGCTGCCGGGTTCTCGCGCCCGCCCACCCCACCCCCACCCCGAGTCCCACGCGTATCGGGTGACCCGATACCGCTGCGCCTCCCCCGACCACCGTTCCCGGGTGGAGCGCGCCCGTCTCGGGTCACCCGACAACGCTGCGCCTCCCCCGACAACCGTTCCCGGGTACAGCGCGCCCGTCTCGGGTCACCCGACAACGCTGCGCCTCCCCCGACAACCGTTCCGGGGTGGAGCGCTCCCGTATCGGGTGACCCGATACGCAGGTGACGCACGTGACGAGCCGTCGGGGTGGTGGCGGCGGGCGGGGCGGGAGGAACCCGGTCGCGGGGTGTCGGCGGGCCGTGGGAGCGTGTCCCGGTGCCCGAGACCGCCTCCCCCGCCACCGACGACGCGCACCTGACCGTGCGCGGGTTCTGGGCGGCGCTGCCCCCGGCCGGGCGCTGGCTGCTGTCGACGACCGCCATCTCCACGCTCGGGCGCGGGATGACACTGCCGTTCACCGCCATCTACATGCACGAGGTCCGCGGCGTCCCCCTGTCGGTCACCGGCCTGCTCATGGGGCTCATCGCCGGCGTGGCCGTCGTCGTCACGGCGCCCGTCGGCGTCATCACCGACCGGCTCGGCGCCCGCCCGGTCGTCATCGCGGGGCTGCTCGCGCAGGTGCTCGGCGCCCTCGTCATGGCCTTCGCGACCACGGTGACCGGCCTCACCGTCGCCGTCGTGCTCCTCGGCATCAGCTTCGGTGTCGGCTGGCCGGCCTTCAACGCGATGATCGCGAGCATCGTCGAGGGCCGCCTGCGCACGCAGTACTTCGGCATCAACTTCGCGCTGGTCAACCTCGGCATCGGCATCGGCGGGGTCGTCAGCGGCTTCCTCGCCGACGTCTCGCGCCCCGGCACCTTCAGCGCGATCTTCGTCGTCGACGCCGTCTGCGTCCTCGTCCCCGTCGCGCTGCTGCTCGGCCCGCTGCGTGCGGTGGCCGGCCGGCCGGTCCCCGCGGCCGAGGGCGAGGGCGGCACCGGCTACCTGGCCATCCTGCGCCGACCGGCCGTACTGTGGCTCACCGCGCTGACCTTCCTCTCGAGCTTCGTCGGCTACGGGCAGATGGAGGCCGGCTTCCCCGCCTTCGCCCGGCAGGTCAGCGAGGTCTCGACCCGCACGATTGGGTTCGCGTTCGCGGCCAACACCGCCGTCATCGTGCTCATGCAGTTCCTCGTCCTGCGCCGCATCGACGGCCGCCGCCGCACCCGCGTCTTCCTCGGCCTCGTCGTCCTCTGGGCACTGGCCTGGGCGCTGCTCGGCGCCACCGGCCTCGTCGCCGGCACGCTCGCGGCGGCCGCGGGCGTCATCGTCTTCCACGTCTTCTTCGGGCTCGGCGAGACGCTCCTGCAGCCGACCGTGCCCGCCATCGTCAACGACCTCGCGAGCGACCACGACCGCGGCCGCTACAACGCGGTGTCGGGGATGGCCTTCCAGGTCGGCGCCATCACCGCGCCGGTGGCCGCCGGCTGGCTGCTCGACCGCCGGCTCGCCGGGGTGTTCGTCGCCGTCCTCCTCGTCTGCCTCGCGCTCGTCGCGGCCCTGGCCCTGGCCCTCGAGCGGCAGATCTCCCCGGAGGTCAACGGGGTCCGGCAGCGCTGAGGCGCAGGGCGACGGCTCAGCCGCCGGTCAGCGCCTTGACCACGCGCGAGGGCGAGGGGCGCCCGAGCACCCCCGCCATCCAGGCCGAGGTCTCGACGAGCGCGTCGAGGTCGACGCCCGTCTCGACGCCGGCGCCCTCGAGGGTCCACACGAGGTCCTCGGTCGCGAGGTTGCCCGTCGCCGACTTCGCGTAGGGGCAGCCGCCGAGCCCGCCGGTCGAGGCGTCGACGACGGTGACGCCGTCACGCAGCGCGGCCAGCGTGTTCGCGAGCGCCTGCCCGTAGGTGTCGTGGAAGTGCACCCCGGTGCGCTCCGGCCCGATGCCGGCGGCGTCGAGCCCCTCGAGCAGCCGGTGCACGTGACCGACCGTGCCCACCCCGATCGTGTCGCCGACCGACAGCTGGTCGCAGCCGAGGTCCATGAGGCGTCGGCAGGCGTCGACGACCTGGGGCACCGGCACCGGTCCCTCCCACGGGTCGCCGAAGCACATCGACACGTAGGCGCGCACCCACAGCCCCTCGGCCCGGGCCCGCTCGACGACGGGAGCGAACATCGCGACCGACTCCTCGAGCGAGCGGTTGAGGTTCTTGCGGGCGAAGGTCTCGGTCGCGCTGCCGAAGATCGCGACGGCGCCGACCCCGGCGGCCAGCGCCCGGTCCAGGCCCCGGACGTTGGGGACGAGCACCGGCCGGCGCGCCCCACGCCCCTCGTCACCGAGCAGCCCGAGGACCTCCTCGGCGTCGGCGAGCTGCGGCACCCACCGCGGGTCGACGAAGGAGGTCGTCTCGACGGTCGTCAGGCCCGCGGCGAGGAGGCGGCGCACGAACTCGGCTTTGACGGCGGCCGGCACGACGGCCGACTCGTTCTGCAGCCCGTCCCGGGGCCCGACCTCGTAGACGGTGACCCGCTCCGGGAGGGAGGGGTCCGGCTCGACCTGCGGCAGTGCACGGCTCACGCCTCGATCCTGACACGCCGGACCTCCACGGGCGACGCCGCCCGCCCCCTATCCTCGTGCGCGGAGGCCGACCCGCGGCCACGCCGACCCGAGGGGACCCCAGCACCGTGAGCAGCAGCGACGACCACCGCGACCCGACCGCGCCCCCGCCGCTCCCCGACTCCACCGAGCCGTCGCCCGCCCCCGGCCCGGACGACACGCAGGTCGTCGGCGCGGAGGCCACGCGCCCCTTCACCCCGCCGGCGCCGCCGGCCCCGCCGTCCTACGAGCAGCCCACCTACTCGACGCCGTCCTACGACCTGCCCGCCTACGGCGCGCCGCAGCAGGACGCCCCGCCGGCGACGGACCCCCACGCCACCCCGGCGCAGAACCCGTACGGCGCGCCGCCGGCCCCGCCCGTCGACCCCTACGGCGCACCGTCGGCGGCCGGCACCTACCCGCCGCCGCCCGCCCCGGGTGCCTCCGTCCCGTCGTACGGCCAGTCCGCGCCGTACGGCCAGTCCGCGCCCTACGGCCCCGCCGCGCCGTACGGCAGCGCCCCCGCCTACGGGCCCGGCTCCCCCTACGCCGCACCCCGCAACAACACGAGCGCCCTCGTCCTGACCATCGTCTCCGGCCTGACGACCGTCATCACCATCGGGTTCTGCGTCGGCATCGTGTTCGTCCCCGCGCTCGTCTTCGGCATCATCGGCCTGACCAAGCAGTCCTCCGACCCCGAGAGCTCCCGGAAGATGTCCCGCTGGGGCTGGATCTCCTTCGGCGTCGCGATCGGCCTCGGGGTCCTCGCGATCGTCGGGATCATCGTCCTCGCGGGCACGAACGGGGCGTTCACGGGCACCTGAGGCGCCGCGGCTCGCCGCTCCTGCCCAGCCGACGTCCAGCGGACTCACAGACTCGGGGTCGAGACTGGGAGACGTGACAGCCACGCAGCCCCCCGAGGCCCGGCTCCTCGTCGTCGAGGACGAGCCGAACATCCGCGAGCTCCTCGCCACCTCGCTGCGGTACGCCGGCTTCGACGTCGCCACCGCCGCGAGCGGCTCGGAGGCCCTCAAGGTCGCCGACGACCACCAGCCCGACCTCTGCGTCCTCGACGTCATGCTCCCCGACATGGACGGCTTCACCGTCACCCGTCGGCTGCGCGACCAGGGCCGGCGCCTCCCCATCGTCTTCGTCACCGCGCGTGACTCGGTCGACGACAAGATCAAGGGCCTGACCGTCGGCGGCGACGACTACGTCACGAAGCCCTTCAGCCTCGAGGAGGTCGTCGCGCGCATCCGGGCGGTGCTGCGCCGCACCCGGGGTGACGTCGACGAGGACCGCCCGGTCCTGCGCTTCGAGGACCTCGAGCTCGACGAGGACAGCCACGAGGTCCGGCGCGGCACTCGCGTCATCGAGACCAGCCCGACCGAGTTCAAGCTGCTGCGCTACCTCATGCTCAACCCGAACCGGGTGCTCTCGAAGGCGCAGATCCTCGACCACGTGTGGGACTACGACTTCCGGGGCGAGTCCGGCATCGTCGAGTCCTACATCTCCTACCTCCGGCGCAAGATCGACGTCGAGGGCGCCCCGCCGCTCATCCACACCAAGCGCGGCGTCGGGTACGTCCTGCGGCTGCCCCCGCAGACCTGATGGCCTCGCTCGCCCGGCCGGTGTCGCGTGTCGTCGGCCGGCTGGAGGCGGTGCCGCTGCGCACCCGCCTCCTGCTCATCGTCGGCGTCCTCGTCGGCGCGGCGCTGATCCTCACGAGCATGGTGACGGCCTACCTGCTCAAGAGCGACCTCGACGCCCGCGTCGACGCCGAGCTGCGCAGCGTCCTCAGCCCGGTCGCGACCCAGGCGATCTCGGACCTCCAGAGCCGCCCCGACGACGCGCTGCCCACGAGCTACGCCTTCGCGATCCAGACCCCGACCTTCACGGCGGTCCGCCCGCCGGTGGGCAGGTACGCCGAGCCGCTCCTGCCCTCGCTCTCCGTGTCCGACCCCCGTGTCCGCACCCAGACCCCGTTCACCGTCGGCTCGAAGAACGACCGGATGACGTGGCGCTTCATCGCCGCCCAGGTCAGCGGGAGCAACGCGGTCGTGGCGGTCGGGGTGCCGCTGGAACCGGTGTCGCACACCGTCACCCGCCTCCTGGTCTCCACCGCCCTCCTCGGCACTCTCGCCCTCGTGCTCTCGCTCGTGCTCGGGCACTTCGCGGTGCGTCGCGCCTTCCGGCCGCTGCGCCGGATCGAGGACACGGCGGCCGCCATCGCCGAGGGGGACCTCACCCAGCGCATCCCCGTCCGGCAGGCCGACGACGAGGTCACCTCGCTGGCCCGCAGCCTCAACGCGATGCTCGCGCAGGTCGAGACCTCCTTCGCCGTCCGCGAGGCCAGCGAGGAGCGGATGCGCCAGTTCGTCGCCGACGCCTCGCACGAGCTGCGCACCCCGCTCGCGACCGTCGGCGGCTACGCACAGCTGTACCGGCAGGGCGCCGTGCGCGACCCCGAGGCCGTCGGGTCGGCGATGGAGCGCATCGAGGCCGAGTCCGGCCGGATGAGCGCGCTCGTCGAGGACCTGCTGACCCTCGCGCGCCTCGACGAGGAGCCCGAGGTCGAGCACACCGACGTCGACCTCACGGTCCTCGCCGCCGACACGGTCGCGGACGCGCGCGCCCGGGCACCCGAGCGGCGCATCCAGCTCGTCGGCTTCGAGGGCGGGGTGGAGCCCTGCGTCGTCCGCGGCTCCGAGCCTCGGCTGCGCCAGGTCGTCACCAACCTCGTCGCGAACGCCCTGCGGCACACACCCGAGGGCACACCCGTCGAGGTCGCCGTGGGCCTGAACGACGGCGTGCCGAGCCTCGAGGTCCGCGACCACGGGCACGGCGTGCCACCGGAGATCTCGACGAAGGTCTTCGAGCGCTTCTACCGCGCCGACCCCTCGCGCGGACGCACCGGCGGGGGCGGCACCGGCCTCGGCCTGGCCATCGTCGCCGCCATCGTCGCGAGCCACCACGGCCGGGTCGGCGTCGCCGAGACGCCCGGCGGCGGCGCGACCTTCGTGGTCCGGTTCGCACAGCGGACTCCCAGCCACTGACCAGCGCACGCCCACCTCGGTGGCGTTGAGTGGGGACCAGTCGAACAGAAGGAGACCCGTCGGCGATGAACGACCAGCAGCCCCGCACCCCGGAGAACCCCGGCCCGTGGACCGCCCCGCAGTGGTACACCCCGCACGGTGGGACCACCACCGCGTCGCAGCCGACGGGCGAGGGCTCGCCGACCACCCCGGTCCCCACCGGGTACCCCCAGAGCACCCCGACCGGTCCGATGGCCCCTCCCCCTCCGTCGGGGCCGTTCGGGCCGGCCGGGGGTGCCGGACCCTCGGGCGTCCCCTCCCGCGGGTCCGGTCGTCGCCGTGGCGCCGAGATCGTCGGCGTCGCGGTGCTTGCCGCCGTCCTGTCCTCCGGCGGCACCCTGGCCGCGACTCGGCTGATGGACGACACCTCGACGACGTCGACGGTGTCCACCTCCCAGTCGGGTCGCGGCACGGACGCCGCGCCGGTGCAGCAGGCCGACGCGTCCGCGCCGAACTGGGCCGCGACCGCCAAGGCGGTCTCGCCGAGCGTCGTCGCCATCACCGCGCAGCTCGCGAACGGCGAGGCGCAGGGCTCGGGCGTCATCATCGACGGCAACGCGCACGTCGTGACGAACAACCACGTCGTCGCCGGCGCGCAGAAGCTGCAGGTGACCCTCGCCGACGGCCGCACGTTCTCGGCCCAGGTGCGCGGCACCGACCCCTCCACCGACCTCGCGGTCATCACCATCGACAACGCCCCCGACGACCTCACGCCGATCTCGATGGGCGACTCCGAGGCCCTCGCCGTCGGTGACCCGGTCATGGCCGTCGGCAACCCCCTCGGCCTCGCCGGCACCGTCACGACGGGCATCGTCAGCGCGCTCAACCGCCCGGTCAGCACGCAGGCCGAGGAGCCCCAGCAGCAGCAGAACCCCTTCAACGGCGGCTTCCAGCAGCAGCAGACGCAGGCGGAGCCGGTCGTCACCAACGCGATCCAGACCTCGGCCGCGATCAACCCCGGCAACAGCGGCGGCGCCCTCGTCGACGCGTCGGGCCGCCTCGTGGGCATCAACTCCTCGATCGCCTCGCTCGGCCAGTCCTCCGGCGGGCAGTCGGGCAGCATCGGCATCGGCTTCGCCATCCCGGCCACCGAGGTGCAGTCGATCGCCAAGCAGCTCATCGACACCGGCAAGGCGCAGCACGCCTACCTCGGGGTCTACCCGCAGGACGGCACCGCCTCGGACGGCTCGGCCACCCGCTCGGGCGCCGAGGTGACCAAGGTCGAGTCCGGCACCCCCGCCGAGAAGGCCGGCCTGCGCCAGGGCGACGTCATCGTCGCCGTCAACGGTGACCCGGTCGACGGCGCGGAGTCGCTCATCGGCTACGTGCGCGAGCAGTCCGTCGGCAGCACCGTCACGCTGACCGTCCTGCGCGACGGCAAGAGCTCGGAGGTCCGCGCGACGCTCGCCGCGGCCGCGAGCAGCCAGGGCTGACCGACGACCCGTCGGGGCGCCGGGACCGGCTGAGTACCGGTGCTCAGGCGCCCCGACGGGCTCCGCCGGGAGTCTTGGGGGCATGACGCACCGGGACGACGTGGCACGCCTCGAGGTCGAGTTCGCCGACGCGATGCAGCGGATGTACGTCGTCGGCAACGGTCTCGCCCGGCTCCGCCACGAGCTCGAGCAGCAGCCGGTCGTCACGACCACCCCCCGCACGGCGTCGGCCGCCGTCCGGTCGGGAGGCCCCGCGCAGGGCGGGGTCGCGGGAGCCGCGCAGGGCGGCCTCCCGCACCACGCCGCCGGGACGGGACACCAGGGAGTCCCCGTCCCGGCGGTGGCCGGAGCACCGGGCCGGACGGCGTCGTCTGCAGGGTCGACGCCGTCCGGCCCGGTGCCACGTCCGTCGACGCAGGCGCCGCCCGCCGGCCCGCCCGTCGTCGGTCCCCCGCCCGTGCCGGGCGGGCCCTGGTACCGGCGCGAGGGTGCCGTGACCCGCGTGCTCGCGGTCTCCGGCGCCGTCGTCACGCTCTCCGGGGTCGCGATGCTCCTCGTCCTGGCCGTCCGTCACGGCTGGTTCGGCCCCGGCGCCCGGGTCTCCGCGGGCGCGCTCCTCGCAGGACTGCTCGGTGGTCTCGGCGTGCGCGGAGGGGCGCGCGACCGCGACCGGGGTTCTCCCGCGGGGAGCGCCCCCGTGGCGCTCGTCGCCACCGGTGCCGCGGTGGCCTACCTCGACGTCGTCGCCGTCACCGCGCTCTACGGATGGCTCCCGGCCTCCGTCGGCGTCGTGCTCTGCCTCGCGGTGAGCGCGCTCGGGTCGCTCGTCGCGCGCCGCTGGGGCAGCGAGCTGCTCGCGGTCCTCCTCGTCGGCGGTGGCGGTCTCTTCGCGCCGGTCGTCGCCGGCCGCGCCGACTGGGTCCTCGCGGCCGTCCTCGCGGTGCTCGCCGCCGTCGGGTGGTGGGCGGGGCACGGCCGCACGACGCCGTGGCTCACGCTCGTCCGGGTCGTCCCCGTCACCCTGGCGCTGCTCGCCGGGGCGGCCGCCACCGCCGGCCGGCCGGGTGCAGCGCCCCTCGTCGCCGTCGGGCTGGTCGTGCTCGCCGCCACCGTCGTCACCTCCGCTCTCTCGGTGCGCCGGGACGCCGACGACATCGCCTCGAGCGCCGCACTGGCGATCGTCGCGACGGGTGCCCTCGCCGCCGCGGCCGCCCTGTCGTCGACCCCGCGCGCCCTCGTCCACGGCGCCGTCGGGGCGGTGCTGCTGCTCGCGGCGACCGCCCTCGGCCGGGCGCCCCTCGGCCGGGTCGCCCCGCACCTGCTCGTGACGACCGCCACCGCGGGCAGCGTCAGTGCGGTGCTGGCCGTCCTCTCCGGCGTCCCCGACGGCTTCGTGCGCAGCGGCCTGCTCGTCCTCGCCCTGGCCCACCTCGCCGTCGCCGGGGCCACCCGCTCGCGGATCGCCCTCGGCCTCGGCGCCGGCGTGGGAGCGCTGGGGGTCCTCGCCTGGCTGCCGGACGCGCTCGCGGTGACGACCGTCCGCCTGGCCACCGACCACGACCTCGCCTCGGCCTTCGTGGCGAGCGTCCTCGCCGCAGCCGTGGCCGTCCTCGCGTGGTGGGCCGCCTGCGCCGTGCGTGGTGTCGCCGAGCCGGTCCGCCGGCTCGCCGCCGTCCTCGCCTGGGCGGTCGGGCTGGTCGCCACCGCCACGGCGCTCGTGAGCGTCGGCACGCTGGCCGGGGTGCGCCTCGGGGCCGGAGCGACGGGCTTCACCGCCGGGCACGCCGTCGCGACCGTCGTCTGGATGACGGCCGCCGCCGGTCTGCTGCTGCACTCGCTCGAGCACCCGTCCGAGTCCGACCTCGCCCTGCGCAGCGGCCTGCTGCTCAGCGCCGTCGCCGTCGCGAAGCTCTTCCTCTTCGACCTCGCCGCCCTCGACGGCGTCGTCCGGTCGGTGGCCTTCATCGCCACCGGGCTCCTGCTGCTGGCCACGGGCAGCCGCTACGCCCGCGCCTGGGAGCGCGCCCGCCCGCGGACGAGCACCGGGGACGCGTGACCGGCGCGGGCCGGTCTGCCAGAGTGGGCTGGTGAGCGGGCTGCAGCGACGGTGGGTTGCCGACTGCGCCGACGCCGTCCCCGGCGCGGACCGCGCCGCCGTCGACCGCCTCGGTGCCGACCTCCTGAGCCGTTGGAGCGAGCCCCACCGCCGCTACCACGACCTCGCGCACCTCGCCGAGGTCCTCGCCGCCGCCGACCTCCTCGCACGACGGGGGCGCGCCCACCGCGCCGACCGGTCCGCCGTCGCGCTCGCCGCGTGGTTCCACGACGCGGTGTACGAGGGCCGGGGCGGGGGCGACGACGAGCGCCGGAGCGCGGACCTCGCCGCTCGTGAGCTGTCCGCCCTGGGCTGCGCCCCGGACCTCGTGGAGCGCGTCGTCACCCTCGTCCTCGACACGCTCGACCACGACGTCGAGGACGCCGAGCCGGACGTCGCGCGAGTCACCCTGCACGACGCCGACCTGTGGATCCTCGCCTCTCCCACAGCGCGGTTCGACGAGTACTGCCGTCAGGTGCGCGAGGAGTACGCGCACGTGCCGGCGGCCGAGTACGCGACCGCCCGCTCCGCCGTGCTGCGGCCCTTCCTCGTGCGGCCGCACGTGTACCGGTCGGCCCACGCCCGGCGCGAGTGGGAGCCCGTGGCGCGCGAGAACCTCGCGCGCGAGCTCACCCGGCTGGCCGGCTGAGCACCGCGTCGACGAGCGGCCACCAGAAGGTGGCGCCGCAGAGTCGCTCCAGCTCGGGCCGGGTGACCCACCGCCGGTCGGAGGTGTCGTCGTGGGCCGACGACAGCGCCGGCCGGACGGACGCCAGGTGCGTCTCGAAGAGCTGGAGCAGGTCGGTGCCGCGCGTCCACGGCCCCTCCCCCTCGACGGCACGGAAGCGCTCGTAGCCGACCGGTCGCAGCGCCGCAGGGTCGAGGAACAGCCCGGTCTCCTCGTGCACCTCACGGACCGCGTTCTCGCGCACCGACTCCCCGGCTTCGCGCCCACCACCCGGCGCACCCCACTCGTCCCTCCACACCGACCGCACGACCACGAGGTCGCCCGCGGCGTCGTGGACGAGGACGAGGGCGGCGAAGACCCGGTCCGGGGTCGCGTCGCGTGGAGAGCGGATGAGGTCGACGTCGACGACGACCCCGGGCAGGCGCACGCCGGTGACGCGGGCCACGCCCTTGTCGCCGCGCCGCTTCTGCATCCGCAGCCCGCTGGCCACGAGGCGGCGCAGCAGCTCGCGGGCGTCCGTCGGCTCGGCGCCGGCCGCCACGACGGCCGCGTAGCGCTCCTCGGGGACGTCGTAGTGGTCGCCCTCGAACCCACGGGCGGGGATGCCGACCCGGCGGGCGAAGTCGTGCAGCTCCGCGAGGCTCGTGTCGCTCACGAGGTGCGACCAGCGCCGGCCGTGCGCCTCGACCCGCGGAGGATCGATGAGGACGGCCACCCGCCGATCGTAGGCCCCGGCCCCGACGCCCCGTCCCCTCCCGACTCCCCGTCCCCTCCTGCCTCACCTTTTCGGGGTCACCCCGAAATGTCCACGAGACAGGACCTCCGAGCCGGGGTCTCGTGGACGAACCGGGGTCTCGAGCAGCGGCGCCGCGATGAGCGCCCGACCACCACCCGCCCCGACCCACACGCGCCCGGCCCGGACCCGGTGCGGGGCGCCGCCCGGTGGCAGGCCTGTGGAAAACTCCGCGGCCGGGTCGGGCGGCCGACCTAGCGTGCAGGCAACGGGTGGCCACCGGGTCGCCCACCAGCCCGAGGGGGTCCTCGTGTCCGCACAGTTCCAGGTCGACACCGACCGCATCACCGCCGCCGCCGGCGACGTCGCCCGCATCTCCGCCGAGGTCGAGGGGCAGGTCGCCGCGATGACCGCCCGGCTCGTCGGCCTCCAGGACGCGTGGACCGGCAGCGCGTCGGCGCAGTTCCAGGGCGTCGTCGAGCAGTGGCGCGGCACCCAGCAGCAGGTGCGCGAGTCGCTCGACTCGATCGGGCGGGTGCTCGGGGCGGCCGGCGCCCAGTACGCCGAGGTCGAGGCCCAGGCGGTGCGGATGTTCTCGTGACCCTCAGCGCAGGTCGAGCTTGAGCCCGGCGTGGGAGTGCACCCAGCCGAGGTCCTCGTAGAAGCGGCGGGCGTCCTCGCGCCGGAGGTCGGTCGTCAGCTGAGCGAGCACCGCCCCGCGGGCGCGACCGAAGGCGGCCGCCCAGGTGATCAGCGCGCGTCCGAGGCCGGACCCGCGGCGGGCGGACGCGACCCGGACGGCCTCGACCTGCAGCCGGGTCGCCCCGCCCCGGGAGAGCCCGTGGAGCAGGGTCAGCTGCAGCGTGCCGACGACCTCGCCGTCGGGGTCCCGGGCGACGACGAGCAGCTGGTTCGGGTCGGCGTCGACGGCGGCGAAGGCCTCGCGGTAGGGGGCGAGGTGTTCGTCGCCGGCGGCGTCCGCGGGCGCCTCCCGGCCAGCGCCGATGGCGTCGTCCCGCAGCAGCGCGACGACGGCGGGCACGTCGGCGACGCGGGCCCGCTCGAGGGTCACGACGTCGTCGCGCAGCGCGAGTCGGTGGGGCAGCTCCGTGGGTTCGTCCACGACGGTGACGCTACCCGCGGGCCCGGCCGCCGCGGGCGGGTGGCGTCACCGGCCCGTCGACCGGCCGGGTCACTCGGTCGCGATCGCCCGCAGGACGTCGAGGCGGGCGGCGCGGCGGCCGGGCCAGACGGCGGCGAGGACGCCCACGACGGCGGCGAGCGCGACGAAGCCGACGAGCTGCAACCACGGGACCGACAGCACGTCGATGCCGTCGTCGGCGAGGGAGCGCTGCAGCGCGACCGCGAAGACCAGGCCCAGCACGACCCCGAGCACCGCCCCGAGGACGGCGATGGCCACCGACTCCAGGCGCAGCATCGTGCGCAGCTGGCGACGGCTGAGGCCGACGGCGCGCAGCAGCCCGATCTCGCGCACGCGCTCGACGACCGAGAGCGCGAGCGTGTTGACGATGCCGAGCACCGCGATGACGACGGCCAGCCCGAGCAGGGCGTAGACGATGAAGAGCAGCTGGTCGATGGGCTTGCGCTGCTCGGCCGCGAACTCTGCCTGGTCGGCGACGCCCACGAGCGGCAGGTCCGCCACGGTGGCGTCGAGCGCCTTCTTCAGGGCCGGCCGGTCGGTCCCGGGCTGCGCGACGACGAAGGCCGTCCGGTCGGTCGGCGGAACCCCGAGCTCGTCGAAGGTGCCGAGCGTGAGGGTGACGTCGGACTGCAGCACGGCGTCCGGCTCGTAGGTCGCGACCACGCGACCCTCGACCTTCGCGCCCGCGAAGGTCGTCGTCACCGCGTCGCCCACCGTCAGGCCCAGGTCTGCGGCCTGGCTCGTCGAGAGCGCGACGTCGCCGTCGCGCAGGGCCTCGAGCGATCCGGCCGTCACGTCGGGGCGGGCCACGCGCACGACCCCGGCCGGGTCGACGCCGGTCGCGAACTCGCGGTCCCCGGCGACCTCGAGCCGCGCCCCGCGCACCCGGACGACCTCCTCGACCCCCGGCACCTTCTCGACCGCGTCGGTGATGGCGGCCGAGAAGCCCTGGCCGACGACGCTCGAGACGACGTAGTCCGCGACGATGTCCTCGGCGAGCGACTTGTCGAGGCTGGCCTTCGCCGAGGCGCCGAGCACCGACATGAGCGTGACGAGCGAGACGCCGATCATCAGGGCGGACGCCGTGGCCCCGGTGCGTCGGGGGTTGCGGCGCGCGTTCTGCTCGGCCATCCGCCCGACGGCCCCGAAGGCCCGGCGGTACAAGGCCCCGAGGACGCCGAGCACCGGCCGGCCGAGCACCGGGCTGAGCAGCGCCGTCCCGACGAGCACCCCGAAGGTGCCGACGCCGAGGACGTAGGTCGGTTCGCTGCCCCACCCGAGCAGGCCCCCGACGATGCCGACCACGCCGGCGAGGAGGAGCATCGCGCCGACGGCGACCCGCCAGCGCAGGCCGCCCTCGGCGAGCACGGCGTCGTCGCGCATCGCCGCGACCGGCGGGACCCGCCCGGCCCGGCGCGCCGGAAGATACGCCGACACGACGGTGACGAGCACGCCGACGGCCAGCGCGACGACGATCGTGCGGCCCTCAAGGACGAGCGGCGTCGACCCGAGGTCGAGCCCCACCCGCCCGAACACCGCCCGGATGCCGATGGCGAGCAGCACGCCGAGCCCGACGCCGAGCGCGGAGCCGACGAACCCGACGATGCCGGCCTCGACGAGCACCGAGCGCGCCACCTGCCGGCGGCTGGCGCCGATGGCCCGCAGCAGGGCGAGCTCGCGGCTGCGTTGCGCGACGAGGATCGAGAACGTGTTGACGATGAGGAACGCCCCGACGGTGAGGGCGACCCCGGCGAAGACGAGCAGGAAGGTCGTGACGAACGAGAGCGCCTCGTCGATGCGGGTCGCGGCGCGCGCCGAGGTGGCGTCGCCGGTGTCGGCGCGGAACCCCTCGGGCAGGACGGCCTGCACCGAGCGCAGCAGCTGGTCCTGCGTGGTGCCGGCGGCGGCCGTCACCCAGACGGTCGACCAGCCGGTGCCGCCGTCGAGGAAGAGCTGCTGCGCCTGCCGTGCGTCGAACATCACGACGCTGGCCCCGACGAGCGAGCTGCCCCCGAACTCGGCGGTGCCGACGAGCGTCGCCTCGATGCGCGGCTGCGCCCCGGCGGTGAGCAGCGGGACGGTGTCGCCGAGCCGCCAGCCGGAGCGCTGAGCGGACGTCGCGTCGAGCACGATCTCCCCGGCCGCGGCCGGGAAGCGACCGCTGACGAGGGTGGCCGACGGTGTCCCGTTGGCCGCCGGGCCGGAGCTGTACGAGACACCGATCCCCGGCGGCCCGCCGCCGCCGACGAGCTTGCCCTGCCGGTCGACGACGAACGTCCCGAAGGTCGTGACCCGCCCGTCCGCCCGAGCGGCCCCGGGCACCCCGGCGAGCGTGCTCACGAGGTCCTCGGGCACGGTGCGGACCGCGGCGGCGCCGAGCGGGCCGCCCCCGCCGCCGGACTCGTCGGCGCTGCCGGGACGGACGATGACGTCACCGACCGCACCGCTCGTCAGCCCCGTGAACGCGCGGTCGAGGGTGTCGGTGAAGACGTACGAGCCGGCGACGAAGGCCACTCCGAGCACGACCGCGACACCGCTGAGCAGCAGCCGCACCTTGTGCGCGAGGATGCCGCGCAGCGTCGCGCGCAGCACCTCAGGCCTCCGACTCGGCCAGTCGCGCCATCCGGTCGAGGACCGCCTCGGGCGTCGGCTCCCGCAGCTCGCCGACGACGTGGCCGTCGGCGAGGAAGACGACGCGGTCGGTCCAGCTCGCGGCGCCGGGGTCGTGCGTGACCATGACGACGGTCTGCCCGTGGGTGTCGACCGAGCGGCGCAGGAAGCCGAGCACCTCGGCGCCGGAGGCGGAGTCGAGGTTGCCGGTCGGCTCGTCGGCGAAGACGACGTCGGGACGGCCGACGAGCGCCCGGGCGCACGCGACCCGCTGCTGCTGCCCGCCGGACAGCTCGCCGGGCCGGTGCCCGAGGCGGGTGCGCAGCCCGACCGTGTCGACGACCTCGTCGAACCACGCCTGGTCCGGCTTGCGCCCGGCGATGGCGAGCGGCAGGACGATGTTCTCCTCCGCCGTGAGCGTCGGGACGAGGTTGAACGCCTGGAACACGAACCCGATGCGGTCGCGCCGCAGCTCGGTGAGGCGGCGCTCCTTGAGGGTCGTGAGGTCGACGTCGCCGAGGTACACGTGCCCCGAGGTCGCCGCGTCCAGGCCTGCGGCACAGTGCATCAGCGTCGACTTGCCCGAGCCGGAGCGACCCATGATCGCGGTGAACTCGCCGGCGTGGAGGTCGAGCGTCACGTCGTCGAGCGCGACGACGCGGGTGTCGCCCGAGCCGTAGACCTTCGAGAGGTTCTCGACGCGGGCGGCGGGCGGACGGGCCGGCGGGGCGGCGGACGCGCCGGCCGGGCCGGGCTGGGACTCGGCGACGCTCATGGGCCCACGCTAGGCGACGTGGCGGAGACCGCTGCCGCGGGGACCGTGCGGTGGTCCGATGGCCCGTCGTCGACCGGTCGATCCGTCACCGTGCCCGGCGCGTCGAGCTGCACCGACCAGACCTCGCGCAGCCAGGGGTGGTCGTGGTCGGCGCCCTGCACCATCCCGGTGACCCACGTGAGGTCCAGCCCGTCCGGCAGTACCCGGCACAGGGCGACGTTGTTGTCGAACCACGGCCCCTCGGTCACCGTCCACGGGTACGCGGGGTCGGGCACGCGCCGCGAGGCCGACGCGAGCAGGCGCATCGGCCGCACGAGGGAGCGGGTGAGCATCGAGATCACGACGCGCACCCCGCGCGGCATCGGGTTGCGGATCGGCGAGCACACCGCCTGGACGATGCGCGAGCGCGCACCGTGGCCGGCGGCGTCGGTGACCTCGGCGAGGTAGGAGTTGTGGACATCGCCCGAGAGGAAGGTGACGGTCTCGGGGGCCGGCCCGCGGTGGCCGCGCGCGAGGTCCATCACCATCTCGAAGACCTCGTCGAAGCCGGTGTTGAACGCGGCCCAGTGCTCGAGGTCGACGACCCGGCGCACCCGCTCGGCCGCGTGGGCCGCCCGGCGACCGTACGCGCCCTGCGCCACCGCCTCGTCGATGGCCTCGAAGTCGTGCAGGCCGGGGGGCAGGAGGAAGGGCAGGGAGGTGCCGACGAAGACGTGCCGGTACCCGCCGCGCAGCGTCGCGTCGAGCCACTGCGTCTCGGTCGCGTCGAGCATCGAGCGACGGTCGGGCTCGAGGTGGCGGGCGGCGCGGGAGTCGAGGACGACGAGCAGGCAGTCGCCGAGCTCCCGCACGTGGCTCCAGCGGTAGGTCTCGGGCTCGGCGTCGGCCCGGGCGGCCAGCGCGTCGAGCGTCGCCGTGAGGTCGAGCTCGTCCTCGACGGCGCTCGAGCCGCGCGCCGCGTGGTCGGCGGCGTGCTCGAGGACGAGCCGGAACGCCTCCTCCTGCGCGAGCTCGGCCGGCGAGAGGTTGCCGATGTGCTGGTGCACCCAGTACGAGGCGAGGCCCGAGACGATGCGCTCCTGCCACCACGTCGTCGCCCGCATCTCGCGGCGCCAGGACCACGAGGTGTTCCAGTCGTCGCGGATGTCGTGGTCGTCGAAGATCATCGCCGACGGCACGGTCGAGAGCAGCCAGCGGATGACGGGCTCGACCCACGTGATCCGGTAGAGCTCGTCGTACTCCGCGTAGTCCTTGATCTCCTCGAACGGCGGCTCGTCGAGGCTGCGCCGCGCGCGCATGAACGCCTCGAGCTCGGGGTGGGGCGTCGTGTCGGCGTACACCTGGTCGCCGAGGAGGACGAGCAGGTCGGGCCAGCCGGCCTCCGGCACGTCGCGCAGCGTCACCGCGAGGCTGCGCAGGGCGTCGACGCCGTGGCGCCGCACGCCCTCGTCGTCGTGCGTGCCCGTCGTGCGACAGGAGCCGAAGGCGAAGTGCGGCATGCGGGCGGGGTCGAGGGTGCGGATGCGGCTCGGCGGTGCGCCGTCGAGGGGCCAGACGCGCTCGTCGTCGACGAGCAGCTCGTACGGGTCGTCGGTGCCGGGCTCGAGGCCGTCGCAGACGACGAGCGCGTAGTGCGACCCGTGGACGCGGAAGGTGGGCGCGCTCCAGCGGCGACCGTCGCGCACGACGGTGACCGTGGCGGCCGCGGCGGTGCGGACCCAGATCGTCGCCGAGACGTCGTCGACGTGGCGGAGCAGCGGGCCGAGGACGAGGGGGTGGGCCTCACCGGGCTCGGGGTGGCTCATGGCCTCATCCTGCCGTCCGAGGCTGGGCGTCGGCTGTGGGTGAGCACCCCGGCCCGACCCCCGTCCACCCCTGACGCGGGCCGGGGAGGGTGGGGACGCCGACGGGCGGCCCTCCCGGAGGAGGACCGCCCGTCGGTCGTGACCCGTGGTGCGTCAGGGGCTCAGAAGCCCATGCCGCCCATGTCGTCGCCGCCGCCCGGCATGGCCGGAGCGGCCTTCTCGGGCTTGTCGGCGATGACGGCCTCGGTCGTGAGGAACAGCGCCGCGATGGACGCCGCGTTCTGCAGCGCCGAGCGGGTGACCTTCGCCGGGTCGATGACGCCCGCCGACACGAGGTCGACGTACTCACCGGTGGCGGCGTTGAGGCCCCAGCCCGACTCGAGGTTGCTGACCTTCTCCGCGACGACCCCGCCCTCGAGACCGGCGTTGATCGCGATCTGCTTGAGCGGCGCCTCGATGGCGACCTTGACGATGTTCGCCCCGGTGGCCTCGTCACCCTGGAGGTCGAGGGACGCGAACGCCTTGGCCCCGGCCTGGATGAGGGCGACGCCACCACCGGCGACGATGCCCTCCTCGACGGCGGCCTTCGCGTTGCGGACGGCGTCCTCGATGCGGTGCTTGCGCTCCTTGAGCTCGACCTCGGTGGCCGCGCCCGCCTTGATGACGGCGACGCCGCCGGCGAGCTTGGCGAGGCGCTCCTGGAGCTTCTCGCGGTCGTAGTCCGAGTCGGTCTTCTCGATCTCGGCGCGGATCTGGTTGACACGACCCTGGATCTGGTCGTTGTCACCGGCACCCTCGACGATCGTCGTCTCGTCCTTGGTGACGACGACCTTGCGGGCGCGGCCGAGGAGCGAGAGGTCCGCGGTGTCGAGCTTGAGGCCGACCTCCTCGGAGATGACCTGGCCACCGGTGAGGATGGCGATGTCGCCGAGCATGGCCTTGCGGCGGTCGCCGAAGCCCGGGGCCTTGACGGCGACGGACTTGAAGGTGCCGCGGATCTTGTTGACCACGAGCGTGCTCAGGGCCTCGCCGTCGACGTCCTCGGAGATGACGAGGAGCGGCTTGCCGGACTGCATGACCTTCTCGAGGAGGGGCAGCAGGTCCTTGATCGAGCCGATCTTGGAGTTCGCGATGAGGACGTACGGGTCCTCGAGCACGGCCTCCATGCGCTCGGTGTCGGTGACGAAGTAGTGGCTGATGTAGCCCTTGTCGAAGCGCATGCCCTCGGTGAGCTCGAGCTCGAGGCCGAAGGTGTTGCTCTCCTCGACGGTGATGACACCCTCCTTGCCGACCTTGTCCATGGCCTCGGCGATCATCTCGCCGATCTGGGGGTCAGCAGCGGAGATCGAGGCCGTGGCAGCGATCTGCTCCTTGGTCTCGACGTCCTTGGCGTTGGCGAGCAGCTCGTCGGAGACGGCGCGGACGGCCTTCTCGATGCCGCGCTTGAGCGCCATCGGGTTGGCCCCGGCGGCGACGTTGCGCAGGCCCTCGCGGACGAGTGCCTGGGCGAGGACGGTGGCCGTCGTCGTGCCGTCACCGGCGACGTCGTCGGTCTTCTTCGCGACCTCCTTGACCAGCTCGGCGCCGATCTTCTCGTACGGGTCGTCGAGCTCGATCTCCTTGGCGATCGAGACACCGTCGTTGGTGATCGTGGGGGCGCCCCACTTCTTCTCCAGGACGACGTTGCGGCCCTTCGGACCGAGGGTCACCTTGACGGCGTCGGCGAGGGTGTTCATGCCTCGCTCGAGACCGCGGCGTGCCTCCTCGTCGAAAGCGATGATCTTGGCCATTCGGGTGGTTCCTCCCACGCGAATCGATGGTGGGACCGGGCGGTGCCCGCGACGGACGGGCCGGGGCCGCGGCTCACGTCACCGTCGGCGCACCTGCCCTCACCGGACCGGTCTGTTCTGTCACTCTCATGATGAGAGTGCTAATGGTCATTATTGGCACTCTCGGGGGGAGAGTGCAAACGCTCACCGGCGGCCCGGGCCGGGTGCGAGCATCAGAGCGCGGGGTCGGCCCCGTCGAGGTGGACGCGCAGCGAGGCGTCGGCCTCCGAGGCCACCGGGTCCTCGAGGTCGGCGACGAAGACGGCGACCGCCTCGCGGGCCGGGTTGCCGTCCAGCTCGGCGAGGACCTCGCGCCACGCGGCGAGGTTGGGGTGCGGCAGGTCCGTGCACGCCTCGGCCGGGGCCAGCGACTCGACGGCCGCCGCGAGGTCCGAGCGCGACAGGGGCAGGGTGGCGGTCGAGCCGTCGTGACCGAGCACCGTCGCGAGGACGACCGTCGCGAGGGCCGGCCGGCCGCCGGGCGTCGCCGTGACGTGCGGAAAGAGCCAGTCCGGCGTCGAGGAGGCCGGTGACAGCCCCACGGCGTGCGCGGCCGGCTCCCGCCATCCGTCGATGCGCTCGACGAGGTGCGCGCGGATCGCGGCGAGTCCGTCCGGGGTGCTCCAGTCCAGGTCGCTCATCACCCCATCCTGACAAAACGGATGCCCCGGCGCCGCCCCACGCGCCCCGGGAGCCGCAGCAGTCCCGCCGCGCCGGGTGAACAACGGGTGAACGACGGGCCCCGTCTTGGTGAAGCCGGGGTTGCCGCCCCACACTGGTGCCTCGTGGACGCAGCGACCCTCATCCTCGTGCTCGTCATCGTGACGGCCCTGGCCTTCGACTTCACGAACGGCTTCCACGACACGGCCAACGCGATGGCGGCGTCGATCTCCACCGGGGCCCTCGCGCCCAAGGTGGCGGTCGGCCTCAGCGCGGTGCTCAACCTCGTCGGCGCCTTCCTCTCCGTCGAGGTGGCCCTCACCGTGTCGAACGCCGTCATCAAAATCCAGGACAAGAGCGGGGCCCCACGGCCCGAGCTCCTGACCGACGGCGGTGAGGCGCTGCTGCTCATCGTGCTCGCCGGCCTCGTCGGCGGGATCGTCTGGAACCTCTTCACCTGGCTGCTCGGCCTGCCCTCGAGCTCCTCGCACGCCCTCCTCGGCGGGCTGACCGGCGCCGGCGCCGCGGGGCTCGGCCTCGCGGGCGTCAAGTGGACCGGTGACGGGACCAAGCTCGACGGCGTCGTCGGCAAGATCCTCCTGCCCTCCCTGCTCTCCCCCGCCGTCGCGCTCGTCGTCGCGTTCATCGGGTGCTGGCTCGTGCACCGGATCACCTCCTCGGTGATGGACCGGCTCAACGAGCGGTACTTCCGCTGGGGCCAGATCGGCAGCGCCTCGCTCGTCTCGCTCGCGCACGGCACGAACGACGCCCAGAAGACGATGGGCGTCATGACCCTCGCCCTCATCGCGAGCGGCCACTGGGACCGCACCGACGCCGTCCCGATCTGGGTCAAGGTGAGCGCCGCGACGGCCATCGCCCTCGGCACGTACATCGGCGGCTGGCGGATCATCCGCACGCTCGGCAAGGGCCTGGTCGACATCACGCCGCGCCAGGGCCTCTCGAGCGACGGCGCCACCGCCGCCGTCCTCCTCGCCTCGAGCCACCTCGGGTTCGCCCTCTCGACGACCCACGTCGCCACCGGCTCGGTCCTCGGTGGTGGGCTCGGCCGCGGCACCCACGTGCGCTGGTCCACCGCCGGTCGGATGGTCGTCGCCTGGGCGCTGACCTTCCCCATCGCCGCCGGGATGGGCGCGCTCATGTGGTGGGTCGGGCACACGCTCGGCGGCGCGCCCGGTGCGCTGCTCGTCTTCGCGATCCTGTGCGCCGCGTCCCTGTTCATGTACCTGCGCTCCAAGCGCGAGCACGTCGGGGCCCACAACGTCACCGAGGAGTGGGGTGCGACGGGCGGCGAGCCCGCGGCCACCACCCCGGCCCCCACCAAGACCCCGACCCGCTGACGGAGAGGACCGACCACCATGCGCAGCATCCAGCTCGCCCTCGAGGGCGCCGGCAACGTCCTGATCGTCGGCCTGCTCTTCGGGGCCGGCCTGCCCGTGATCTACGCCCTCGCCATGCGCGCGCTCGTCGTCGGCGCCGACGAGGCCCCGGACGGTAGCGTGCGGTACTCGCCGCTCGGACGGGCCGTCGCCGGGCTGCTCGTCGGGGTCATCGTCGCCGGGGTCGTGCTCGGCCTCGTGCTCATCGTCGCGAGCGGCTTCGGGAAGGCCGTGAGCTTCGAGCACGTGTTCCCGACCATCGTCGACAAGAAGTGAGTTCCGCCATGCCGCAGCTGTCGCACTCGGTGATCGCCCACATCCGGGCCGGTTTCCCCGACGGCGTCCCCGACGCCGAGGCGGCCGCCCTCGGCGCGGTCCTCCAGGAGCAGCTGGGCACGCACGCGGCGCACGACGTCCTGCGCAAGCTGGCCGGCGAGAAGCTGCTCTCGCGCAGGGCCGTCCGGGCCCTCGTCCCCGAGGACGAGCAGGTCCGCCAGGTCAGCGCCAAGCTCGTCCTCGGCGGCTGGCCGCTCGGTGGCATGGACGAGGAGGAGGACGAGGCCCCGCCGCGCGAGGGCAGCCCGCTCGCCCGCATCGTCAACTGGCTGCGCGAGGGCTACCCGGGCGGCGTGCCCGAGCACGACTACGTGCCGCTGCTCGCGCTCCTCGAGCGCCGCCTGACCCGCTCCGAGGTCAAGAAGATCGCCAAGGCGCTGCGCCGGGCCGACGTCAGCCCCGCCGGGCCGTCGGACATCGCCGCCGCCATCACCGAGTACACGCACGCCGACCCCAGCGAGAAGGACCTGCGCCGGGTGCGCGACCAGCTGGCCAAGAAGGGCTGGCCGGTCGAGTTCCCCGACCCCGACCTCCCCTGACGCCGGGCCCTCACCCCGTCGAGTGAACAGGACACGCCGCCTGCGCCCCCGCGCACGCGGCGTGTCCTGTTCACTCGACGGGTGGGACGTCGCGGACCGCCGGGTGGGACGGCGCTGCGCGGGAGGGGCCGGACAGCAGAGATGCCCGTCCGGCTTCCCTCACGGACGGGCATCTCTGGTTCTGGGGGCCTCCCGGCTCAGGGCTCCATGCCGAGGCGGCGGGCCGAGCGGGCGCGCTGGCGGCTGGCGCGCAGGCGCCGCAGCCGCTTGACGAGCATCGGGTCGTGCGCGAGGGCCACCGGGTTGTCGATGAGCCCGTTGAGCACCTGGTAGTACCGCGTCGAGCTCATGTCGAAGAGCTCCTTGATGGCCGTCTCCTTGGAGCCGGCGTACTTCCACCACTGCCGCTCGAAGGCGAGCACCTCCCGGTCGCGCTCGGAGAGGTCCGAGGCGCTGACGGCAGGGGTGACCTGTTCGGAGGCGGCACTCACGGTGTGTTCTCGACCCTTCGTCGCGTGTGGCTTCGGCCCTCACTGTAGCCGCGGAATGACACCCGTGTCATTCCGCTCGGCGCGTCCCGCGGCGTGTCGGCTGGACACCTCCTCTGCGGCCCGACTCACGAGTCACACGTGACCCACGGCCCCCAGCGGACCCGGTCGACCCGACCGACCGGTCAGGCCATCGTGTCGAGGATGTCCCGGATGTCGTCCTCGGTCGTCGCCGGGTTGACGACGGCGAAGCGCGCCAGCGTCTCGCCCTCGTGCGTCGTCGGGACGACGAACGCGAACTCGTCGGCGAGCATCCGGTCCGACCACGCCTGGTAGTCGGCCGGCGACCACCCGAGGCGCCGGAAGACGACGACCGAGAGGTCGCGCTCGCGGACGAGCTCCAGCTCCGGCCGACGCACGATCTCGGCCTCGGCGTAGCGGGCGACGTCGAGGGTCCGCTCGACGGCGGCCGTGTACGCGTCCGTGCCGTTGACGACGAGGGAGAACCAGAACGGCAGGCCGCGCGCCCGGCGGGTCAGCCCCACCGAGTAGTCGGTCGGGTTCCAGTCGGGCGCCTCGGTGAGGACGTCGAGGTAGCCGGCCTTCTGGGTGTGCGCCGCGCGGGCGAGGGCCGGCTCGCGGTAGAGCAGCGCGCAGCAGTCGAAGGGCGCGAAGAGCCACTTGTGCGGGTCGACGATGAAGGAGTCGCAGTGCTCGATGCCCGCGTAGAGGTCGCGCACCGACGGGGCGGCGAGCCCGGCGCCGCCGTAGGCACCGTCGACGTGGAACCAGATGCCGTGCTCGCGGCAGACCTCGGCGACCGACGCGAGGTCGTCGACGATGCCGAAGTTCGTCGTGCCGGCGGTCGCGACGACCGCGAAGAACGTCTCCGGGCCGTGCTCCTCGAGGGCGCGTCGCAGCGCCGGGCCGGTCAGCCGTCCGGCCTCGTCGGCGGGCACCCCGACGAGCTCGGCGTCCATGACCTCGCAGGCCGACGCGATGGAGCTGTGCGCCCCGGCGGTGGCCGCCACCCGCCACGGGCGCTGGCCGGCCGCCGCGCGGTGGCGGGCCGTCGCGCGCGCCGCGACGAGCGCCGACAGGTTGCCGATCGTGCCGCCGGGCACGAACACGCCGCCGGCGCCCTCGGGCATCCCCACGAGGTCGGCGATCCAGCGCAGGGCCTGGTTCTCGGCCCACACCGCGCCGGACCCCTCGAGCCACGACCCGGCGTAGATCGACGACGCGCCGACGACGAGGTCGAAGACGACCGAGGCGTCGCTCGGCGCGCACGGGATGAAGGAGAGGTAGCGCGGGTGGTCGACCGACAGGCAGGCCGGCGCGAGCTCGTCGGAGAAGATCCGCATCGCCTCGGAGCCGCCGAGGCCTCCCGCGGTGACCGTGCGGCCGAGCGTGGCGTCGAGGTCCTCCTGGGTCCGCACGCGGTCCAGCGGCGGCTCCATCCGGATGCGTTCCTCGGCGTACGCGGTGACGGCGTCGAGGAGGGCCGCGAGCTCCTCGTGGGCGTTCGGGGAGTAGGGGGTGGTGGGGTGCACGGGCGGGAGTCTAGGAGGCCGCGCGGCCGAGCAGGAGCGCCTGCAGGTCGGCGACCTCGTCGACGAGCGCCGTCGGGCCCTGGGCCGCGAGCGCCGCACGGTCGCCGGCGCCCCACGTGACGGCGACGGCGTCCATCCCGGCGGCCTGCGCGGCCTGCACGTCGACCGTCGCGTCGCCGACGTAGACGCAGCGGGCCGGGTCGACGCCGAGCACGGTCGCGCCGCGCAGCAGGGGGTCCGGGGCGGGCTTGTGCCGGTCGGTGTCCTCGAGGCCGGCGACGACCTCGACGAGGTGGTCGATGCCGACGCCCTCGAGCGCGAGCCGGGCGGTCTCCTGGCGCTTCGAGGTGACGACGGCGGTCGTCACGCCGGCCGCGTGCAGGGCCTCGAGCAGCTCGGGGACGCCCTCGTAGCGGCGGATGAGCCGGCCGGTGTTCGCGAGGTTCCACTCGCGGTAAGTCGCGTCGAGCGCGTGGCCGTGCTCGGGGCTCTCCTCGAGCAGCGCCTCGAGCAGCGGCCGGCCGATCCACGCGCGCGCCCGCGTCTCCTCGACCTCCTCGCCGAGCACCGCCCGGAAGGCGTGCTGGTAGGAGGCGACGATGAGCGGGATCGTGTCGGCGAGGGTGCCGTCGAGGTCGAAGAGGACGGTCGGCCAGGGCGGGGTCGCGGTCACCGGTCCAGTCTGACGGGGCGGCGTCGCGGGCCGGACGGCGGTCCACCCCCGGCCGCCACCCCCGTCGAGACCCACCCTCTCGCAGCCCCTTCCCGACTTCTTGCGAGTTGCGCCGCTCGACGCGCCGTTCCGGGGCGTGTCGAGCGGCGGAACTCGCAGTCAGTGGGGCGGATCGGCGGCCGGGACGCCGAGCTCGTCGAGGAGCGCGAGCACCCGCGTCCGGATCTCGTCGCGCA
The DNA here is from genome assembly GCF_017312765.1 of Phycicoccus sp. DTK01. Taxonomy (NCBI): domain Bacteria; kingdom Bacillati; phylum Actinomycetota; class Actinomycetes; order Micrococcales; family Intrasporangiaceae; genus Phycicoccus; species Phycicoccus sp. DTK01. The sequence goes on from NZ_BOPU01000006.1 coordinate 44,306, forward strand.
CGCCTCGCACCATCCCGATGCCCTGGCCGGCCGGGTCGTCGAGCACCCAGTCCTCGTAGCGGGTGCCCGGGAAGAACGGGCAGGTGTCGCCGCAGCCCATCGTCACGACGACGTCGGACGCCTGCACCGCCTCCGGGGTCAGGATCTTCGGGCGCTCGGCGGCGATGTCGATGCCGACCTCGCGCATCGCCTCGACGGCGACCGGGTTGACGGCGTCGCCGGGAGCGCTGCCGGCCGAGCGGACCTCGACGGCCCCGCCCGAGAGGTGGTGCAGCCAGGCGGCGGCCATCTGGGAGCGGCCGGCGTTGTGGACGCAGACGAACAGGACGGACGGGCGGTCAGCCACGGGAGAACCCCTTCCGGAGGGCGAGCGAGACGTAGACGAGCCCGACGAGCACGGGCACCTCGATGAGGGGGCCGACGACGCCCGCGAGCGCCTGCCCGGAGGTCGCGCCGAAGGTCGCGATGGCGACGGCGATGGCGAGCTCGAAGTTGTTGCCGGCCGCGGTGAACGCGAGGGTCGTCGTCCGCGCGTAGCCGAGGCCGAGGCAACGGCCGAGCACGAACCCGCCGCCCCACATGAGGACGAAGTAGGCGAGGAGGGGCAGCGCGATGCGGACGACGTCGAGCGGCCGGCTCGTGACCTGCTCACCCTGCAGCGCGAACAGCACGACGATCGTGAAGAGCAGTCCGTACAGCGCCCACGGGCCGATGCGCGGCAGGAACGAGCGCTCGTACGCGTCTCTCCCCCAGCGATGCTCGCCGAGCCGGCGGGAGAGGTAACCGAGCACGAGCGGGATGCCGAGGAAGACCAGCACCGACCGGGCGATGTCCCAGGCCGACACGTCGAGGGCGGTCTGCTGCAGGCCGAGCCACCCCGGCAGCACCGACAGGTAGAACCAGCCGAGGCCGGCGAACGCGACCACCTGGAAGACCGAGTTGAGCGCGACGAGCACGGCCGCGGCCTCCCGGTCGCCGCAGGCGAGGTCGTTCCAGATGACGACCATCGCGATGCAGCGCGCGAGCCCGACGACGATGAGCCCGGTGCGGTACTCGGGCAGGTCGGGCAGCAGCAGCCACGCGAGCGTGAACATCAGCGCCGGGCCGAGCACCCAGTTGAGGACGAGGCTCGCGACGAGCATCCGCCGGTCGCCGGTCACGGTGTCGAGCCGGTCGTAGCGGACCTTGGCCAGCACCGGGTACATCATGACGAGCAGGCCGAGGGCGATCGGCAGCGAGACGCCGTCGACCTCGACCGCCGAGAGGCCCTCGCCGAGGCCGGGGACGAGGCGCCCGAGCAGGAGGCCGGCGACCATCGCGAGGCCGATCCACACGGGGAGCAGCCGGTCGAGGGTCGACAGCCGGGCGGCGCCCGCGGGGGCGGGCGCCGGGGCGTCGGTGGGGACCGTCACGGGCAGCAGGTCCCCTCGGCGCCGAGCACCTCGAGGCTGGCCGTCGCGGGCCGGCCGTCGACCGGGTTCTCGTCCTTGACGGTGTAGACCTCCCACGGGGCGCCGGCCGGGTCGTGGACCCACACCTTGTCCTGGAGGGCGTAGCAGCACGTCGTGTCGTCCTCGTCGAAGGCCGCGAGCCCCGCGGCCGAGAACCGCTCGCGCGCCGCGGCGACCTCGTCGGTCGAGCCGACCTCGACCCCGAGGTGGTTGAGCGCGCCGGCGGCGCCGGTGCCGCGCGTGGCCTCGCTCGTCTCGATGAGGACGAGCTTGAGCGGCGGCTGCTCGACGGCGAAGTTGGCGTACCCCGGGCGGCGCTTGTGCGGAGGCACCCCGAACATCGCCGAGTAGAACGCGACCGACGCCTCGAGGTCGCTGACGTTGAGGGCGAGCTGCACGCGGCCGGTGGGCGGCGTGGTGGGGCCGGCGGTCATGGGGGCACCTTCCGGGAGAGGTCTGGCATCGACGGACGTCGATGGGGACAGCGTGGACCACGGCATCGACGTGTGTCAATATGGAGGCCTGTCGATCCAGGAGGTCCCCGTGCCGGTCCGCGAGCTGCCCCTCACGAGCACCACCGGCGCCTGCTGCGGCATCGGCGTCGACGGCGGGATGTCCCGTGCGGACGCCGAGCGCAGCGCGAGCCTCCTCAAGGCCGTCGCCGACCCGGTGCGCCTGCGGCTGGTCAGTGCCATCCGGGCGACCGAGGCCGGCGAGGCGTGCGTCTGCGACCTCACCGACCTCGTGGGCCTCGCCCAGCCGACGGTGTCGCACCACCTCAAGGTGCTGACGGACGCCGGCCTGCTCGAGCGCGAGCGCCGCGGCTCGTGGGCCTGGTACCGCCTCGTGCCGGAGCGCCTCGCCGAGGTCCGCGGCATCCTCGCCTGACCGGACCCGTGCGGGTGCTCCCGGCGGGCCACCAACCGGCGCGTACTAGCGTGGGGCCGATGTCCTCCGCGCCCTCCCCGAGCCCCGCCCGGCCGCTGCACGAGCTGGTCCACCCCTCATGGGCACGGGCCCTGGCCCCGGTCGAGGACACCGTCGCCCGGCTCGGCGAGTTCCTCCGCGGCGAGGTCGCCGCCGGCCGCGGCTACCTGCCGGGCGGCCCCCACGTCCTGCGCGCCTTCCAGCAGCCGCTCGACGCCGTGCGCGTGCTCGTCGTCGGCCAGGACCCCTACCCGACGCCCGGGCACGCGATGGGCCTGTCGTTCTCCGTCGAGCCCGACGTGCGCCCGGTGCCGAAGAGCCTGGTCAACATCTACAAGGAGATGGAGACCGACCTCGGCCTGCCCCGACCGGAGACCGGCGACCTCACGCCGTGGGCCGACCAGGGCGTCCTCCTGCTCAACCGCGTGCTCACCGTGACCCCCGGCAAGCCGGCCAGCCACCGCGGCCGCGGCTGGGAGGAGGTGACCGGCCGGGCCATCGAGGCGCTGACCGAGCGCGGCGGACCCCTCGTCGCGATCCTCTGGGGCCGCGACGCCCGCTCGCTCGCGCCGCACCTGACCGGCGCGGGCATCCCCTGCCTGGAGTCCGCCCACCCGAGCCCGCTGTCGGCGCACGGCGGGTTCTTCGGCTCGCGCCCGTTCTCGCGCGCCAACGCCCTGCTCACCGAGGCCGGCGCCGCGCCGGTCGACTGGAGGCTCACGTGACCACCCACCCCGCCGAGCGCCGGGTCTGGACCCGCTACGTCGCCATCGGCGACTCCTTCACGGAAGGGATGTCCGACCCCGACCCCGACCGCCCGGACGCCTTCGTCGGCTGGGCCGACCGGCTCGCCCACGCCCTCGACGGCGTCGCCGAGGCCGAGCACCTGCCCTTCGGGTACGCCAACCTCGCGGTGCGCGGGCGCACGCTCTCGGACGTCGTCGGCCCGCAGCTCGACGCCGCCCTGCAGATGGCCCCCGACCTCGTCTCGATGGTCGGCGGGGGCAACGACCTGCTGCGCCCCAGCGTCGACCTCGACTCCCTCGCCTCCCGCCTCGAGGACGCGGTGGTGCGCCTGCGGGCCGCCGGCGCCGACGTCCTGCTCGCCACGCCCACCGACACCCGCGACGCCGGCCTCTTCCGCGCACTGCGCGGCCGGCACGCCGTCCACGCCGCGAACATCTTCACGATCGCGCAGGACCACGGCTGCCACGTCCTCAACCTCTGGGGGATGCGGGCGCTGCGCGACTGGCGGATGTGGTCCGAGGACCGCATCCACCTGACGACCGAGGGCCACCGCCGCGTCGCGCTCGCCGCCCTCACGGCGCTCGGCCACGAGACCGACACCGCCGACTGGACCACTCCCCTGCCGCCCGCCGACCGGACCTCGCGCTCCGACGAGCTGCGCCAGCACGCCGAGTGGGTCCGCACGCACGCCGCCCCGTGGGTCGAGCGCCGCGTGCGCGGCACGTCGTCCGGCGACGCCCGCACCGCCAAGCGCCCGGAGCTGGTGCGCTTCCGCGACCCGGACGAGGCCCCGACCCCGCACCGGCCGCCCGTCCTGTGACGGCGGGGCGGTCGGTCCGTCCCGGGTTTTGTTGGACGTCCAACCACCTCGTTACCCTCGGGGCATGGCTGCGACGAGGCTGATGCCGACCGAGGAGGGTCAGGACCTCATCGACCTGACCCGCGAGATCTGCGACAAGACCCTGCGACCGCAGGTCGACGAGGCCGAGCGCGCCGCCGCCACCGGCGAGCAGTTCCCGACCGAGGTCTTCCGCACGCTCGGCGAGGCGGGGCTGCTCTCGCTCCCCCACCCCGAGGAGCACGGCGGCTACGGGCAGCCCTACGAGGTCTACCTCCAGGTCGTCGAGGAGGTCGCGAGCGCGTGGATGAGCGTCGCCGTCGGCGTCTCGGTCCACTCGCTCACCGCCTACCCGGTCACCGCCTTCGGCACGGCGGAGCAGCAGGCCGCTCTTCTGCCGGGGATGCTCTCGGGCGCGCAGCTCGGCGCCTACTGCCTCTCCGAGCCGCTCGCCGGCTCCGACATCGCGTCGATGACGACCCGGGCCACGCGCGACGGCGACTCCTACGTGATCCGCGGCCGCAAGGCGTGGATCAGCCACGCCGGCCACGCCGACTACTACACGACCTTCGCCCGCACCTCCGACGACGGCGGCCGCGGCCTGTCGTGCTTCGTCGTCCCGGCCGACGCCGAGGGCCTGTCGTTCGGCACGCCGGAGAAGAAGATGGGCCTGCACTGCGACACCGTGCGCGAGGTGATGTTCGACGACGTCCGCGTCGCGGCCGACCGCCGCATCGGTGACGAGGGTCAGGGGATGGCCATCGCGCTGTCCGCCCTCGACGCAGGCCGGTTGGGCATCGCCGCGGCGAGCACCGGTCTCGCACAGGGCGCGCTGGACCTCGCGGCGTCGTACGCCAAGGAGCGCAAGCAGTTCGGACGCGCCATCGGCGAGTTCCAGGGCCTGTCGTTCCTCCTCGCCGACATGGAGGCCGCGGTGACGAGCGCCCGCGCGACCTACCTGCACGCGGCCCGCCTCAAGGACGCCGGGCGCGCCTTCAGCAAGGAGGCCGCGGTCGCCAAGCTCGTCGCCACCGACGCCGCGATGAAGGTGACCACCGACGCCGTCCAGGTCCTCGGCGGCGCCGGCTACACCCAGGACTTCCCGGCCGAGCGGTTCATGCGCGAGGCGAAGGTGACCCAGATCTTCGAGGGCACCAACCAGATCCAGCGGCTCGTCATCGGGCGGCACGTCCTGCGCTGAGTGGCGGAACCCGTCGGGCCCCCGGCGCGTCCCACCCCCGGACCTCCACCGGAAGGAACCCTCGTGCGCCTCCCCCTCGTCGTCACCGCGGCCCTGACCGCCACCCTGCTCGCCGCCTGCGGCAGCGCCACCGCCCCCGGAGGGGACACCACCCCCTCCGCGACGGGCACCAGCACCGGCGCCACCACCCCGCCCCCGGCGACCACGCCCTCCCCCGACCCGACGACGAGCCCCAGCGGCCCCGACCCGTCGAGCGGGCCGACCGTCCCGCCGCCCGCGGACGGTGAGGTCCCCGCCGGTCTCGCCGACCGTCCCGAGGTGAAGGCCGCCATGCAGGACGCCGCCGGCCGCGCGGGCATCGTCGCGGGTGACGTGCGGATCGGCGGGTACCTGCCGGTCACGTGGGCCGACGGCTCGCTCGGCTGCCCGCAGAAGGGCATGGCCTACACGCAGATGACGGTCGAGGGCGAGCTCCTGCTCCTGCGCGTCGACCAGCGCACGATGGAGTACCACGCCCGCCTGGGCGGCCCGTTCACCTACTGCGCCACCCCGAGCGGCAGCTACAGCCCCCGCACGGCGGGCTGACGCCGCCACCTCCCCCGGACGCGGGCGGACCGGGCCATCTCATACGTGGCCCGGTCCGTGGTCAACGTTAGGCAGGCGCCGGTGTCCGTGGCGGGTCCGACACGCGACGGGCGCGTGACCGTCGAACGAGCAGCGGGCGTCGGCCGCCGGCGGGCTCAGCCGTCGAGGTCGCGCGAGATGCCGGGCAGCAGGGTCTCGCCCTCGCGCAGCCGGTCGAGCGCGACGGGGTTGACCTCCTCGATGTGCCGCAGGCTGCGCCGCCGGTAGCGGACGAGCTGCACGGCGCCGAGGCCCCAGAAGAGGAACTGCACGGACATCGCGATGCGGAAGTCGTCGAGCGTGTAGTCCTCCGGGCCGCCCGGCGCGAGGTGGTCGAGGACGACGCCGATGAGCGCGATGGCCAGGAGCGACGCGGTGAACCCGCCGATGTTGACGACACCGGTCGCGCGGCCGAGCCGCGAGGACGGGTGGAAGGTCCGGGCGAGGTCGAAGCCCACCATCGAACCCGGGCCGCCGAAGGCGGTGACGACCGCGAGGACGTAGAGCAGCCACGTGGGCGCGGGCCCGGGCCAGAGCAGGACGACGGCCCACGCCGTGGCGATGACGCCGACGATGCCGAGCACGAGCTGCGAGCGGCGGTAGGGCATCCGGGCGGTGAAGGCGGCGACGACCGGCCCGGCGGCCATCGCGGTGACCGTCATCGCGACCAGCACGAGCGAGGCGGCCTGCTGGGTCATCCCCTCGGCGACGAGGAAGGGGAAGCCCCAGAGCATCGTGAAGACCGTCGCGCCGAACTGCGACGAGAAGTGCACCCAGAGGCCGAGGCGCGTCCCGGGGTTGCCCCAGACCTCGGCGAGGGTCTTCGCGAGGGCGCGGACCTTGATCTTCTCGACGGCCTCGCCGCGGTAGGGCGAGTCCTTGACGACGGCGAGGAGCCCGACGGACAGCACCAGGCCGACGCCGCCGGCGGTCGCGAACGACCTCGTCCACCCGAAGGTGGCCAGGGCTGCGGCCAGCGGCGTGGCGGCGGCCACGGCCCCGAGCTGGCCGATCATGCCGGTCAGCTGGGTGACGAACGGCGCCTGCTTGACCCGGAACCACACGGCGACGAGGCGCAGCAGGGACGTGAAGACCATCGCGTCGCCCGCGCCGAGCATGACGCGCGCGGCGACGCCGACCTCGAAGGTGCCGGCGACCGCGAACCACAGCTGGCCGCCGGACATGAGCAGCAGGCCGGTGAGCATGAGCTTCTTGGAGCCGAAGCGGTCCAAGAGCACGCCGACCGGGATCTGCATCGCCGCGTAGACCGCGAGCTGGACGACGGTGAACGTCGACAGCTGGGCGGCGGAGATGTGGAAGCGCTCGGCCGCGAGCAGGCCGGCGACGCCGAGCGAGGTGCGGTGGAAGACGGCGAGCACGTAGACCGACAGGCCGACGACCCAGATCGCCCACGCCCGCCGCTTGCCGATCGTGTGCACCTGGCGCAGGACGGGGCGGGTCACCCAGCGATTCTACGAGCGTCCGAGACCCCTCCCGACCGCTCTCCCGGCCCGCGGGAGAGCCCGCACGTGCGGGGTTGTCGCTGTCCGAACCCCCACCCGACCACGAAAAGCCCGCACGTGCGGGGTTGTCGCTGTCCGAACCCCCACCCGACCACGAAAAGCCCGCACGTGCGGGGTCAGCGCAGGGCGTCGGCCATCGAGCGCAGGAGGCGCAACGCCTCGGCCCTCTCGCTCTCGGAGAGTCCGCCGAGCATCGTCTGCTCCACCTCCCGGACGGCCGCGCTCGCCAGGGCGAGGCGCCGGCGCCCCAGCGGCGTGAGGGTCGCCGGCAGCGTCCTGCCGACCTCGGCCTCCTGCGGCCGCCTGACGTGCCCCAGCTCCTCGAGCGACTGCAGCAGGACGTGCATCGACTGCCGGGTGACGAACGTCCCGCGGGCGAGCTCGGAGCCGGACAGGCCCGGGCGCTGGGCGAGCAGCTCGAGCGTCGAGTAGTGGGTGACCGTCATCCCGAGCGGGCGCAGCGCGTGCTCCATCGCGGCGCGCAGGGCGCTCGAGGCCACCTTGAGCAGGTACCCGACCGAGGTGTCGAGGTCGACGCCGTCGCGCTCTGGACTCATGTCAGAAGTCTGACATACAGTGTCACGTGTCAGAAAACTGACACTCAACCGCAGGAGGAACCCATGCCCGTGACCGGCCCCGACTTCGTCTCGCTCCAGGTCCGCGACCTCGACGCCTCGCAGGCGTTCTACGAGACCTACCTCGGCCTCGTCCGCTCCCCCGCCGGTCCGCCGCACGCGGTCGTCTTCGAGACCCGGCCGATCGCCTTCGCGCTGCGCGACGTCGTGCCGGGCACCGACCTCGGGGCAGGCCAGCGCCCGGGCGTGGGCACCGCGGTGTGGCTGCACGCCACCGACGTCCAGGACATCCACGACGCGCTCGTCGCCGACGGTCACCCCGTCGTGGCCGCGCCCGTCGACGGGCCGTTCGGGCGCACCTTCACCTTCGCCGACCCGGACGGCTACCACGTGACGCTCCACGACCGCGCCTGACGACCGTCACCCACCGACGCCGCCGGGGGTGTTGCCGGATGCGCCGGCAGCTGCGTGCGCATCCGGCAGGAACCGCGGCGGCGCCCGGCACCACGTCGCTCAGCGGGGCAGGCGCTCCTCCGCCACCCCGTTGCCACCGTCGACGACGAGCAGCTGGCCGGTGACGTAGGCGGCACCCGGGCTCGCGAGGAAGGCGACCGCCGCCGCGACCTCCTGCGCCGTCCCCGAGCGACCCGAAGGCACGAGATGGCCCTCGCGCTCCTCCGACGGGGTCTGCGACCCCGTGGCGATCCACCCCGGCGCGACCGCGTTGGCCGTCACGCCGTGCACCGCCTCGTCGACGGCCACGGCCCGCGCCAGGCCGACCACCCCGGCCTTGGCCGCGGCGTAGGCGACGTCCGAGCGCAGCGCCATGACCGGCCCGGCGGTCGACGACACCATGACGACGCGCCCCGACCCGCTGCGGCGCAGGTGGGGCAGGGCGGCCCGCGTCACGAGGTACGCGGTGTCGAGGTTGCGCGCGATCGAGGCCGACCACCGGTCGGGCGGCGTCCCCTCGAGGTCGCCGCCGAGGTAGTCGCCGCCGGACGCGACCGAGACCATCCCCGCGTTGTTGACGAGCACGTCGAGCCCGCCAGCGAGCTCCAGCGCGGCCGCGACGGCTGTCGAGGCCCCGTCCGGCGTCGTGAGGTCGGCCACGACCCCGGCCGCGTCGTGGCCCTCGGCCCGCAGCTCGGCGGCCCGCTCGTGCGCGCGGTCGGTGGTGGCGCCGACGACGACCCGGGCGCCGCACTCGGCCAGCAGGCGCGCGCAGGCCATCCCGATGCCGGTCGGTGAGCCGGCACCGGTGACGAGCGCCGTGCGCCCGGAGAGGTCGAACGCGGCGGGCAGGGAGGTGGCCACGCTCAGGCCAGCGCCGCGCCCATCGACTCCTCGAGGACGTCCATCGCCTCGTGGAGCAGGTCGTCGCCGATCGAGAGCGGCGGCAGGAAGCGGAACACGTTGCCGTAGGTGCCGCAGGTCAGCGTGACGACGCCGCGCTCGTGGCAGCCCTTGTTGACGGCGGCGGCGAGGGCGGCCGCGGGCTCCTTCGTCGCGGGGTCGGTGACGAGCTCCATCGCCATCATCGCGCCACGGCCACGGACGTCGCCGATCTCGGGGTGCTTCTCGGCGAGCGAGCCGAGCCGGTCGCCGAGGATCTTGCCGATGCTGCGCGCCCGGCCGGCGAGGTCGTCGACCTCCATCGACTCGATGCTCGCGAGCGCCGCCGCGCAGGCGACCGGGTTGCCCCCGTAGGTGCCGCCGAGGCCGCCGCCGTGGACGGCGTCCATGAGGTCGGCGCGGCCGGTGACCGCCGCGAGCGGCATGCCGCCGGCGATCCCCTTCGCGGTCGTGATGAGGTCAGGGACGACACCCTCGTGGTCGCTGGCGAACCAGTCGCCGGTGCGGCAGAACCCGGACTGCACCTCGTCGGCGACGAAGACGATGCCGTGCTCGCGGCAGTACTCGGCCAGGCCGGGCAGGAAGCCCTCCGGCGGCACGATGAAGCCGCCCTCGCCCTGGATCGGCTCGATGACGACGGCGGCGGTGTTCTCCTCGCCGACCTGCGCGTGGATCATGTCGGTCACCGTGCGCAGCGCCTCCTCGGCGCAGCGCTCCGGGCCGCCGGCCCAGCGGTACGGGTAGGCCATCGGCACGCGGTAGACCTCGGGTGCGAACGGGCCGAAGCGGTGCTTGTAGGGCATGTTCTTCGCGGTCATGCCCATCGTCAGGTTGGTGCGACCGTGGTAGCCGTGCTCGAACACGACGACCGCCTGCCGGCCGGTGGCGTGCCGGGCGATCTTCACGGCGTTCTCGACGGCCTCGGCGCCGGAGTTGAACAGGGCCGAGCGCTTCTCGTGGTCGCCGGGGGTCAGCGCGTTGAGCTTCTCGCAGACCTCGAGGTAAGGCTGGTACGGCGTCACCATGAAGCAGGTGTGCGTGAACCGGGCGATCTGCTCGGTCACGGCGTCGACGACCCGCTGGTTGCCGTTGCCGACGGTCGTCACCGCGATGCCGGAGCCGAGGTCGATGAGCTGGTTGCCGTCGACGTCGCGGATGATGCCGCCCGCGCCGTCCGTCACGTAGACCGGCAGGCCGGTGCCGACGCCGGAGGCGACCGCGGCCGTCTTGCGCGCCTGGAGCTCCTGGGAGCGCGGGCCGGGGATGGCGGTCGCGAGGATCCGCTGCTGCTCGATCATGGCGGCATCCTAACCGCGCGAAATCGCTGCCGAAACCCGCGGAATCCGTCGTCCCACGGGGCGTGCGAGGGTCGGTTCCGCGCCGGGAGCGTGACCGGGGCCGGGAGGGGGTAGGAACGACGGACCAGCGACGAAGGAGGCGGCCGTGCCCGCACGCAAGGATCCCGGACCCTCGGTCAAGGACCCCGAGCTCTACGAGAAGCTGCGGGACGAGGGCAACAGCAAGGAGAAGTCGGCGCGCATCGCCAACGCCGCCGCCAACACCTCGCGCTCCGCCGTGGGCCACAAGGGGGGCTCGTCCCCGGCCTACGAGGAGTGGACGAAGAAGGAGCTCCAGGAGCGCGCCCGGGAGCTCGAGGTCGAGGGCCGCTCGTCGATGACCAAGGACGAGCTGATCGAGGCGCTGCGCGACCACTGAGCGCCGGCCCGGCGCTCCACGCCCGACGAATAAGATTCCCCCACAACGGAAGACGCCCGGGAGCTGCGTGCAGGGGGTTCGCAGCTCCCGGACGCCGGTCCGAGGTCCGGAGCGCCTCTCGGCCGACCGGACCCGAGTACTGTACCTGACGTCCGGAGCGTCCGACGACGCGCGGGGGGTAGGGTCCCGCAGCACGACGACCGCACGGAGGGAGACGCGATGAGGCTGCTCCTCGTCGAGGACGAGAAACCCCTGGCCGCGGCGCTGGGCGACGCCCTGCGCGAGGCCGGCTGGGTCGTCGACCATGCCGAGGACGGCATGGAGGGGCTGCGGCTCGGCCTCTCCAGCCAGTACGACGCCCTCGTCCTCGACATCATGCTGCCGGGGATGAACGGGTACGACGTCCTCAAGCACCTGCGCCACCAGAAGGTGTGGACGCCCGTGCTCATGCTCACCGCCAAGGACGGCGAGTTCGACCAGACCGACGCCTTCGAGCTCGGCGCCGACGACTACGTCACCAAGCCCTTCAGCACCCCCGTCCTCCTCGCCCGGCTCCAGGCCCTGGCCCGGCGCGGCGCCCCCGAGCGGCCGGTCGCCCTCCAGGCGGGTCCGCTCAGCCTCGACCCCACGACCCGGCGGGTGACCCGCGAGGGGCAGGAGATCCAGCTGACCGCCCGCGAGTACGCGCTCCTGCACCACCTGATGCGCAAGGTCGGGCTCGTCCAGAGCAAGGCCGAGATCCTCGAGAACGTCTGGGACTCCGACTACCCGGGCGCCGACAACGTCGTCGAGGTCTACATCGGGTACCTGCGCCGGAAGATCGACGCGCCCTTCGACACGAAGGTCATCGAGACCGTGCGCGGCCTCGGCTACCGGCTCAACCCGACGGAGCCTGCACCGGGAGCCTGACCGCGAAGCGGCACCATCCCTCGGGGCTCTCGGTGGCCTCGACGGTGCCGTCGTGCGCCGCCACGACCTCGGCGACGATGGCCAGACCGAGGCCGGTGCCGCCCGTGCCGCGGGTGCGCGAGTCGTCGAGGCGCACGAAGCGGTTGAAGACGCGGTCGCGGTCGGCCGGCTCGATGGGCGGGCCGTCGTTGTCGACGGTGAGCACGGCGGCCTCCCCGTCGTGGCCGAGCCGGACGCGGACGACCTCGTTGCGGTGCCGCTCGGCGTTCTCGAGGAGGTTGCGCACGACCCGCCCGAGCCGCGCGGGGTCGCCCTCGAGGCGCACCGGCTCGACGGCGACCGAGACGGGCATCCCCCGCGCCCGCAGCGCCCCGGTCTCGGCGAGGACGACGTCGTCGAGGTCGATCTCGGCGCGGTGCAGGACCATCGCGTGCTCGTCGGCGGAGGCGAGGGTCAGCAGGTCCTCGACGAGGACGGCCAGGCGGTCGACCTCGGCGGACGCGCGGGCCGCGGTCGCCTGCCGGTCGGTGCTCGGCCGCTCCTCGGCGAGCCGGTCGAGGAGCACCCGGATCGTCGCGAGCGGGCTGCGCAGCTCGTGGCCGGCGTCGGCGACGAACGCCCGGCGCGAGGCGTCGGCGGTGTGCATCCGCTCGAGGAGGTGGTTCATCGTCTCGGCGAGGCGGGCGAGCTCGTCGCGCCCGGCGGGCACCTCGAGGGCCGGGCCGGGGGCCGGTGGCGCACCCGAGGCGGCGACGGCCTCGACCTGGTCGCGCATCCGCTCGACGGGGCGCAGGGCCTGGCCGACCGCGAAGGTCGTCACGGCGCCGAGGAGGGCGATGAGCCCGACGGCGCCGATGAACGCGAACTCGGTCGACTGCCCGAGCGCGGTCGTCTCGACACGGGTCGGCACCCCGACGAGCAGCGTGTAGTGCTCGTTCTCGGGCGAGGCGGCGTCGGCGGTGGCCACGACCCACGCGCCCTCGGGCAGCCCGGTGACGTCGCTGACCTTCTCGACGCGCACGGAGTCGCCCTCGGGCTCGACCCGGAGCAGCGGCGTCGTGGGGGCGCCGCCCGTCGCGGCGACGACCTCACGGGTGCGCGGGTCGACGACCTGGACGACGCGGTTGCCGTCGAGGACGGCGTGCGTGCCGATGAGGTCGCTCACGCCGTGCACCGCGAGGTCGGCGCGCAGCTCGACCACCTCGGCGCGCGCGACGTCCCGGGCGGAGGCCTCGAGCACCTGCCCGAGCGAGAGGTAGACGATGCCGGCGAGCGCGGCGCTGATGAGCAGGACGACCGGCATCGTCAGGGCGAGGATGCGGCTCCTCAGGCCGAGCCGGACGCGCATGCGGCGAGTCTAGGCGGGCGCGCCGACGCCCCGCCCGGCCGGAGCGGCGGCCGGACCCACCCGCCTCTCAGGAAGCGCCGCACCGGGCAGGATGGCGCCGTGAGCGCTCCCTCCCGCACCCTCGTCCTGCGCAGCGACCGGCTGGCCCTCGAGGTCGTCACCGCCGGGGCCGCCGCGCGCCGGCTGGTCCTCGACGACGGCGGCCCGGTCGACCTCGTCCTCGGCCACCACGACCCCGGCACGTACGTCGCGGACGGCGGCTACCTCGGCGCGACCGTCGGTCGCTTCACGAACCGGCTCGGCGGCGGCTGCGTCGTCGTCGACGGCACCGAGCACCGCGTCCCGCCGAACGACGGCGCCAACGCGCTGCACGGCGGGCCCGAGGGCTGGGACCGGCGCACCTGGGAGGTCCTCGAGGAGACGCCGGACCGGGTCGTGCTCGGGCTGGTCAGCCCGGACGGCGACCAGGGGCTGCCCGGCGAGGTGACCGCGCGGGTGACGTACGAGGTCACCGATGACGAGGTGCGGCTGCACCACCACGCGACGACGACGGCCGCCACCTACCTGGGGATGACCAACCACGCCTACTTCGCGCTGGACGACGCCCCGGACGTCCTCGACCACGGGCTCGAGGTCGACGCGTCGTCCTTCACCCCGGTCGGCCCGGACCTGCTGCCGACCGGCGAGGTGCTGCCGGTCGACGGCACGCCGTTCGACCTGCGGCAGGCGCGACGCATCGGTGACGTCCTGGCCCTCGACGACGAGCAGCTCGTGCGCGGCGGCGGCCTCGACCACAACCTCGTCGTCGACGGGGCCGGGATGCGGCGGGCCGCCCGGCTCGTCGGGGCGAGCGGCCGGTGGGTCGAGGTGCACACCGACCGCCCGGCGGTGCAGGTCTACACCGGGGCGCACTTCGACGGGTCGCTGACCGGCCTCGACGGCCGTCCGCTGCGCCGGTCCGCCGGTGTGGCGCTCGAGACGCAGGGCTTCCCGGACGCGCCGCACCATCCGGCTTTCCCCGACGCGACCCTGCGCCCCGGCGAGGTGTTCGAGGCCCGCACCACCTGGCGCGTCGGCCGCTCCTGACGAGGCGACCAGCGCCCCCGTCGGGGTCGAGTGCGGAAGCGGCTGCCTGCGCTACCGCCGCCCTCAACCCCCGCGCCTGTCGGGGTCGAGGGCGGAAGCGGCTGCCCCGGTGACCACTTCCGCACTCGACCCGAGGAGGGTCAGGGAAAGACGGTGCGGACCGCGGCCATGTCGTCGGCGCCGTGCCCGGCTCCCGACGCCTGCGCGAAGAGCTCGTGCAGGACGTGGAGCAGCTCGGTCGGGAAGCCGGCCGCCGCGCCCGCCGAGACCATGAGGCCGAGGTCCTTGACGACCCCGTCGACCTCGAACGAGGGCGTCCAGTCCTCCGCGAGCATCGCCCCGCCCTTGACCTTCGCGTAGGGAGCGAAGACCGGGCCGCCGTCGATGGCCTCGAGGAACAGCGCGGGGTCGACCCCGAGCGCGCCGGCGAGGGCGAGCGACTGCGCCGTCCCCGCCGTCAGCAGCGCCACCCATGCGTTGCACGCGAGCTTGAGCGCGCTCGCCGCCCCGACCTCGTCACCGGCCACGACCGACCGCGACCCGATGGCCTCGAGCACCGGAGCCACCCTCTGCCGCAACGCCTCCGGGCCCGAGAGCAGCACGACCAGCGCTCCCTCCTCGGCCGGCTTGCGCGTCCCGAGCACCGGCGCGTCGAGCACCCGCCCGTCACCGACCTCGGCCACCCGCGCGGCCCCCTCGACGCCGACGGTGCCGCACTGCAGCCAGACGGCGTCCTCGCGCAGGTGCGCGACGACCTCCCGGCCGACCTCGACGGTCGCGTCCGCGTCGAAGAGCATCGTCACGACGACGTCGGCGTCGTCCGCGGCCTCGGCCACCGAGCCGGCCACCGTCGCGCCGTCGGCGGCGAGCGGCTCGGCGCGCTCCGCCGTGCGGTTCCAGGCCACGACCTCGTGCCCCTCGCGCAGCAGGCTGCGGACCATCCCGCTGCCCATGATCCCCGTCCCCAGCACCGCGACCCGCACGTCGTTCCTCCATCGTCCGTGGCGGCGCCGACCGGTCGGTGGCGCCGTCTCCCACCCTGCCACCGCGCACCCCTCCCGCGGCCGGGGAGGGACCGGCCGCGGGAGGAGGCGTCGGGGGGCGCGGTCCGGCGCGCCCTCCCGATCAGGGGTGGACGAGGATCTTGACGTTCTCCTCCTTGTTGTCGACGAGCTGCCGGAAGCCCTGCTCGACGATGTCGCCGAGGTCGATCCGCCCGGTGATGAACTGGTACGGGTCGACCTTGCCGGCGCGGACCATGGCGATGGTCGCCGGGTGGTCGTCGCAGTAGGCGAGGCTGCCGAGGACGTCGACCTCGCGGAAGACGAGGTCGTTCATCGCCACCGACGCCTCGTGGCCCCAGATCGCGACGTTGACGCAGCGGCCGCCGGCGCGGGTCGAGCGGATGGCCGTCGCGAGCACCTGGTCGATGCCGGCGCACTCGAAGGACACGTCGGCGCCGCGGCCGTCCGTGATCTCCATGACCGCCTCGACGACGTCGGCGTCCCGCGGGTCGACGACGTGGTCGGCCCCGGCGACGAGCGCCTTCTCCTTGCGGGCCCGCGCCGGCTCCACGACGAGCACCTCCTCGACGCCGACCGCCTTGAGGCAGGCCGTCGTCACGAGGCCGATCGGCCCGGCGCCGAACACGAGCGCGGAGTGCTGCGGCTGCGCGCCCGAGAGCCGCACCGCGTGGTAGGCGACGGCGAGCGGCTCGATGAGCGCGCCCACGTCCGTCCCGAGCTCCCCGAGCGGATGGACCCAGCGGCGCTCGGCGACGACGAACTGGCTGAAGCCACCGCCGTGGCCCGAGAGGCCGACGAAACCCAGTGTCGCGCACACGTTGTAGCGACCCTGCCGGCACGCGTCGCACCGCCCGCAGATGATGTACGGCTCGACGACGACCCGGTCGCCGACCGCGAGGTCGGTCACGCCTTCGCCGAGCTCGGCGACGACGCCGGCGAACTCGTGGCCGAGGGTGATCGGGGCGGACTCACCGGTCAGCGGGTGCGGCGCCTCGACCGTCGGCGCGAAGATCGGGCCGTCGAGGTACTCGTGCAGGTCGGTGCCGCAGATGCCGCACCACTCGACCTCGACCTTGACCGTGCCCGGCCGGGTCGCCGGCTCGGGGACGTCGTCGACGCGGATGTCGCCGCGGGCGTGGAAGCGGGCGGCCCTCATGACGTGTGGTTCACCTCCTGCAGCCGGTACACGGGGGTGTCGAGGCCCTCGAAGCGCGCCTTGAGCTGCAGGGCGAGGAACTGCGAGTAGTGGCGCGACTGGTGGAGGTTGCCGCCGTGCATCCACAGGTTCGGCACCTGGGTCGGCTTCCACATGTTGCGCTGCTCGCCCTCCCAGGGCCCGGGGTCCTTCGTCGTGTCCGAGCCGAGGCCCCAGCACTTGCCGAGCCGGTCGGCCGTCTCCTGGTCGATGAGGTCGGCGACCCAGCCGTTCATCGAGTTGTATCCGGTGGCGAAGACGACGAGGTCGGCGGGCAGCTCGGTGCCGTCGTCGAGCACGACCGCGTCCTCGGTGAGGCGCACGACCTGCCCGTGGGCGAGCTTGACCTCGCCGTTGGCCACGAGCTCGGCGGCGCCGACGTCGATGTAGTAGCCGGAGCCGCGCCGCAGGTACTTCATGAAGAGGCCGGAGCCGTCGTCACCCCAGTCGAGCCAGAAGCCGGCCTTCTCGAGGCGGTCGTAGAAGTCCTTGTCGACCTCGGCCATCTTCTCGTAGGCGGGGATCTGGAACTCGTGGAGGATCCGGTAGGGCAGCGACGCGAAGATCATGTCGGCCTTCTCGGTCGTCACCCCCGCCGCGAGCGCCCGCTCGGAGTAGAGGTCACCGAGGCCGTACTCCATGAGGCTGTCGGACTTGACGATGTGCGTCGAGCTGCGCTGCACCATCGTGACGTCGGCGTCGTTCTCCCACAGGGCCCCACAGATGTCGAAGGCGCTGTTGTTGCTGCCGATGACGACCGCCTTCTTGCCGCGGTAGGCGTCCGGGCCGGGGTGCCGCGAGGAGTGGTGCACGTCGCCACGGAAGACGTCCATCCCCTCGACCTCGGGCATCCGCGCCTTGCCGCTCATGCCCGTCGCGAAGACGAGGTGCGTCGGGCGCAGCGTCAGCGGCTGCCCCTCCTTCTCGATCTCGACGACCCACTCGCCGGTCTCGCCGTTCCACGTCGCGCTCCTGGCCTCGGTGCTCGACCAGTACGGCACCTCCATGACCTTGACGTACGCCTCGAGCCAGTCGCCGATCTTGTCCTTCGGGGCGAAGACCGGCCAGTTGTCGGGGAACTTGACGTACGGCAGGTGGTCGTACCAGACCGGGTCGTGGAGGCAGAGCGACTTGTAGCGCCCGCGCCACTGGTCGCCCGGCCGCGGGTGCTTGTCGAGGACGAGGCTCGGGACGCCGAGCTGGCGCAGCCGCGCCCCGAGGGCGATGCCGCCCTGGCCGCCACCGACGACGAGCACGTAGGGCTGCGTCGTCGAGCCGAGCGACTCGGCCTCCTGCTGGCGCTGCTCCTTCCACGTCGTGCGCGAGCGGTCGGCGCCGTGCTCGGCGCCGCGGACCCGCCGGCTGCCGCGCGGCTCCTCGAAGCCCTTGAGCTCGTCGAGCGTCGTGAGGAAGGTCCAGGCGCGGTCCTCGCCGTCCTCCTCGACGAGACGCACGAGGCCGCTCCCGCGCCCGGTCGAGGTCTCGAAGGTGAACCACGCGGTGACGACGCCGCCGTCCTCGGTCGCGGGCTCGCTCGTCGCGAAGCCCGAGGCCGCGGTGCGCTCGGAGTTGTGGGCGAGCAGGTCGCGCACGCCGTCGCGGTCCTCGACCGTCGTGAGGTTCCACGTGAACGACACGAGGTCGCGCCAGAAGCTGCGCGTCGCGAACATCCCGGCGGCGCGGTCGAGGTCGCCCGCGGTGAGTGCCTGCTCGAAGCCGGAGAGCCACGCATCGGCCCGGGCCGGCGCGCTCCCCTCCTCGGTCGTGGTGCGCTCCAGGGTGTCGGTCATGGGGGCTCCTGTCGTCCGCCGCGCGTCCTCGTCGACGCGCGCTGATGGGGCACAGGACAGCAAGCGGACGGCCGCCGCGGGAAGCGTTGCAGCGCGTTGCATCCCCACCCGGTTCGACGGGGCGCGCGTCGGCGCGGAGGGCTAGCCTGTGGCCATCGCCCGGCGGCGCCGCCGGGGGGTGAGGAGCCGACGATGACGTCGTACCGCGCCGGGAGCGCCGTGGCCCCGGGCACCGACCTCGGGCAGCACGCCCGCGCGCTGCGCCGCGTCCACGACGCGGTGATGGGCGGCTCGGCCCCGGTCGCGACGGTCCGGCCGGTCGTCTCCCGCTCCTGGCGCCGCACGCTCGGCTTCGGGCTCGACCCGACGCACGCCAACGCCCGCGACCCGCTGCCGCTCGGCGAGGTCGAGCGCCGCCGCCGGGCCTCCCCGCTGCGGCTCGTCGTCGACGAGATCCGGGCCGTGCTGACGTCGGTCGCGGACGCGTCGCGGTTCATCGTCGTCGTCACCGACGCCGACGGCATCATCCTCTGGCGCGAGGGGTCGCCCGGGGTGCTGCGCACCGCCGACACCCTCGGCTTCTCGGAGGGCGCCGTCTGGACCGAGGACCACGTAGGCACCAACGCCATCGGCACCGCCCTCGCCGAGCAGGCGCCGGTGCAGCTGTTCTCGGCCGAGCACTTCGAGGAGGGGCAGCACCCCTGGTACTGCACCGCCTCCCCCGTCCACGACCCCCGCACCGGCGCGATGCTCGGCGTCGTCGACGTGTCGGGCCCGGCGCTCACCCTCCACCCGGCGCTCATCGCCCTCGTCGACACCGCGACGAAGCTCGCCGAGGCCCGGCTCTGGCGCCACCACGAGCAGTCGCTCCAGCGCCTGCGCCGCTCGGCCGAGCACGTCCTCGCGACGACGCACGGCCCGGTCCTGCTCGTCGACGACGACGGCTGGGTCGCGCACCACAGCGGCGTCCTCGTCCGCGACCGGATCGCGGCCCCCCGCGAGAACCTGCCCCTCACCGTGCCGGGGCTCGGGCTGTGCCTGCCGGAGCGGCTCGGCGAGGGCTGGCTCGTGCGGCCCGACGCGCAGGCGGCCGTCCTGGTGGCGACGCTGCGTACCGTCGGCGGCGAGGCGCTGCTCGAGGTGAGCGGCGGGGACGACGGCGGCTGGCGGGCCGCGCTCACGCCGCGGCACGCGGCCATCGTCCGCCTGCTCGCCGCGGCCGGTCCCGACGGGCTGACGGCCGCGACCCTCAGCCGTTCGCTGTTCGGTGACGAGGAGCACCAGGTGACCGTCCGCGCCGAGGTCAGCCGGCTGCGGCGGGTCGTCGGGGCCATCGTCGCGGCGGCGCCCTACCGGGTCGCCGAGGGCGTCCACCTCACCTGCGACCCCCGCTGACCCTCCTCCTCACCCCACTTCTTTCGAGTTGAGCCGCTCGACGCGCCGTCCGGCGGCGTGTCGGGCGGCGGAACTCGCAAGAAGTCGGGACGAGAGACGGGTCAGGAGGAGGGGCCGAAGCGCTCCGTGCGGATGGCGCCCGAGTCGTGGCCCTGGTCGATGAGGATGCCCGCCGCCGCCTCGACGAACCCCGACGGGCCGCAGACGTAGACGACCGGCGGCGCCGGGAACGCGTCGACCGCCGGCAGGTCCTGCGGCCGCAGCCGCCCCGGCTCCCGCTCGTCGTCGGGCAGCCCGCCGCGCGTGTAGAGCCGGTCGACCCGTAGGCCCGGCGAGGTGCGGGCGAGCGCGAAGAGCTCGTTCGTGTAGATGACGTGGTCCGGCGTGCGCGCCGAGTAGACGAGGTGGAAGGGCTGGACGGCCCCGACGCGCGAGCGGTGCCTGACCATCGCCATGAGGGGCACGACCCCGCTGCCACCGGCGACGAGGAGCACGGGCTCCGGCATCTGCTCGTCCCACCGGAACCAGCCGCCGATCGGGCCGCGCACCTCGAGCTCGTCGCCCTCCCGGGCCTCCCCGACGAGCCACGGCGACACCTCGCCCTCGGTGACGAGCTGCACGGTGAGCACGAGCCGGCCCGCCTCGGGCGCCGACGCGACGGAGTAGGTGCGGGTGGCCGTGTAGCCGTCGTCGGCGGTGAGCCGGACGTCGACGTGCTGACCGGCGTGGTGCCCCGGCCAGCCGGGGACGTCGAGGACGACGGTGCGGGCGGTGCGGGTCTCGAGCCACGCGTCCTCGACGCGGGCGTGGTACCAGGGCATGGGCAGCGGCGGGGAGGACCACGCGACGGTCATCGGGGCCCCGGCCTCAGTCGCCGACGTAGCGCTGCTCACGCCACGGGTCGCCGTACTCGTGGTAGCCGAGCTGCTCCCAGAACCCGGGCCGGTCCTGCGCGAGGAGCTGCAGGCCGCTCACCCACTTCGCCGACTTCCAGAAGTACAGGTGCGGGACGAGCAGCCGCGCCGGGCCACCGTGTTCCGGTGCGAGAGAAGCGCCCTCGTACTCCGTCGCGATCCAGGCGCGTCCGCCCCGCAGGTCGGCGAGCGGCAGGTTCGTCGTGTACCCGCCGTGCGCGTGGACGAGCACGTGCGTCGCGCCCTGCGTGCCGACGCCGGCCGCCGCCAGCACGGCCTCCACGTCGACCCCGCGCCACGAGGTGTCGAGCTTGCTCCACTTGGTCACGCAGTGGATGTCGGTGCGCACGTCCTCGACGGGGAGGCGGTGCAGGTCGGCCCACGACAGGATGCCGCTGCTGCCGTCCACGCCCTCCACCCGGAGCGTCCAGTCCTCGCGCCGGACGACCGGGGTCGGTCCCGCCGAGAGCACCGGGAAGTCGCGCTCGAGGTACTGGCCGGGCGGGATGCGCGGGTCGCCGCCGGAGCGCCGTCCGACGAAGCCACGGGTCACGATGTCCACGGGCCCATCGTCGCAGGCCGGGTGACGCACCAGACACTGTGACCCCCGAGACGTCCGGCCGCCGTCCGACCCCGCCCTTCCTAGGCTCGGAGCAGGAGCCCCGGGTTCCGCCGCGGGGCCGGTCGAGAGGCAGGACTGCCATGGCTCGGACGATCGTGGTGACGGGGGCGGCATCGGGGATCGGGCAGGCGCTCGCGGCGCTGCTGACCCGTCGCGGCGAGCACGTCGTCGCGGTCGACGTCACGTCCGGCGACGTCGTGGCCGACCTCTCGACCCGCCGGGGCCGGGACGACGCGGTCGAGGGCGTGCTCGACGAGACCGGCGGCCGCATCGACGCCGTCGTCGCCAACGCCGGTCTCGCGCTGCCGGTCCGCGAGACGGTGGCGGTCAACCACTTCGGCGCGGTCGACCTCCTGACCGGCCTGCGCCCCGCCCTCGCCGCCTCCTCCCGCGCCCCTCGCGCGGTCGTCACGTCGTCGATGGCCACGCTGCTGCCGGTGCACGCACCGCTCGTCGAGGCCTGCCTGGCCGGCGACGAGGACCGCGCGCTCGCGCTGGCCGCGGAGCTGGAGGCGGCCGGGCCGCAGGCCGCCGCGACCATTTACCCCTCGAGCAAGCGGGCGCTCTCGCGCTGGGTCCGGCGGGTCGCACCGCTGCCGGCGTGGGCCGGGGCCGGCATCCCCCTCAACGCGGTCGCCCCGGGCGTGGTCCGCACCCCGATGACCGCGGCGATGACGGCGACGGCCGGCGGGCGCGCCGCCCTCGACGCCGTGGTGCCCATGCCGCTGGGCGGGTACCTCGAGGCCGGGCAGGTCGCCGTGCTGCTCGCCTGGCTCGTCTCCGAGGAGAACACGCACGTCTGCGGCCAGACCGTCCACGTCGACGGCGGCTCGGACGTGCTCCTGCGCGGTGACGACGTGTGGTCGTGGCACGACGTGGACCCCGGGACCCTGTCCCCGAGGACCGGCGTCGCGACGACGCACGTCCCGGTCGCGACCTGAGCCGGGCCCCTGCCCCCGTCTCCGTCCGACCGGCGGGGGGCCCGGGACACCACCGCCCCGGGCCCGGTCGCCTGACCGAACCCTGACCGACTCCGGGTGTTCGCCTGACCTGCGACCCACCGGGCTGCCCCTAGCGTGGGCGCGCCGGTGGACGACGGGGTCCGCCGGCGTCGCGGTGACCACCACCGGGTCATCCCCTCGACGCGGCGGGTGGGTGCCAAGCCACCGGGGCCTCGGCACCCACCCGTCGTGCTGTTCCTGAGCGCCCGCTGACCTCGCGATTTGGGGCGGCGGGCGGCCCCGTGGCTATCGTGGCTGGGTTGTCCACCCCCGGACGGAGAGACCCGTGACCTGCCCCGAGTGCGGCGCCGCGGTACACCCCGCGGACCGATTCTGCTCCCTCTGCGGCACGACGCTGCCGCGAGACCACACCATGCCGACGACCCCGCCGGCCGACGACGCGACGACCACCGAGCTGCCCGTGACGGGGGCCCGTCCGACCCCGGCGGCGCCCGCCGGGGCGCCGGTCCCGGCCGCGGCCACCGTGCCGTCGGCCCCCACGGCGGCGCCGGTCGCCGAGCCCGACGACGCCTTCCTGCTCGGCGGGCGCGCGTCCGACGAGCCCCCGGCCGACCGGCGCACGGGCTGCCTCGGGATGGTGGCCCTGGCCCTCGTCGGCCTGCTCATGCTCGCCGGGATGCTCTGGTTCTTCGGCAGTGACGGCGACGAGGACTCCAGCGTCGCCGCCCCCTCGGTGTCGAGCTCCGCGTCGGCCTCCGACGAGGCCCCCTCCCCCGAGGAGACCGCGTCCGACGCCCCCTCGGACGGTCCGACGCCCACGCAGCGGGCCTCGACGGCCAAGGAGTGCGGCACCGTCGACGGCGCGACCGCGTGGAGCGGCAACGAGGTGACGTCGTGCGACTTCGCCACCGAGACCGCGCAGGCGCTCATGGCGTCGTCGGCCGACCTGCCGGCCACCGTCACGGCCCGCTCGCCGGTGACCGGCCGCGACTACGAGATGCGCTGCGAGAACACGACGCCCGTCGTCTGCCGCGGCGGCACCGACGCCCTCGTCTACGTCGACGTCCCGAACTGACGTCGACGGGATCACCGCACCCCCTCCACCCTCTCCTCACCCGGGCCCGGACGACCCCGGGCTAGGGTGAGGCGGGTGGAGCCGGTCGTACGCACCGAGCGCCTCACCAAGGACTACGGTGCGGTGCTCGCGCTCGACGCCCTCACCCTCGACATCGGCCCCGGCACGACCGGGCTGGTCGGCGCGAACGGCGCGGGCAAGTCGACCTTCCTCAAGATCCTCCTCGGCCTCGTCCCCGCGACCGGCGGCCGCGCCGAGGTGCTCGGCCACGACGTCGCCACGGAGGGGGCGCAGGTCCGGGCCGCGGTCGGCTACCTCCCCGAGCACGACTGCCTCCCCCCGGACGTCAGCGCCAGCGACTTCGTCGTCCACCTCGGGATGATGTCGGGGCTGCCGCGCGTCGCCGCCCGCGAGCGCGCGGCCGAGGTGCTGCGCCACGTCGGCCTCGCCGAGGAGCGCTACCGCCCGATGGGTGGCTACTCCACCGGCATGAAGCAGAAGGCGAAGCTCGCCCAGGCGCTCGTCCACGACCCTCGTCTGGTCCTGCTCGACGAGCCGACGAACGGTCTCGACCCCGCCGCCCGCGACGAGATGCTCGGTCTCGTCCGCCGGATCGGCCACGACTTCGGGATCGCCGTCATCGTCACCTCCCACCTCCTCGGCGAGCTCGAGCGGGTCAGCGACCACGTCGTGGTCCTCGACGGCGGCACCCTGCTGCGCGCCTCGCGGACCGACGAGTTCCTCGACGCCACCGGCGCCCTCCTCGTCGAGGTGCTCGGTGACGACGCGCAGACGCGGATGGCCGACGCCCTCGCCGCGGCCGGCGTGCCGGTGGTCCGGCGCGGGTCGCTGCTCTCGGTCGACGCCGCCGACCGGGGACCCCGCGACGTGCGCGACGTCGTCCGCGACACCGCCGCCGAGCTCGGGCTCGGGCTCGTGCGGATGCAGGCCGACCACCGCCACCTCGAGGACGTCTTCGCCGACCCGTCGGACGCCGCCGTGCACGACGAGCCCGGGGTGCCCCGTGGCTGAGCCGACGAGCCCCCGCGGCACTGACGACGCCGGCCGCAGCGTCATCCACGACCTCGGCTACCGGCCCTACACCGGGCCACGCCTCGGCAGCACGGCCATCGCGCGCTCGCTCGTGCTCACCGGCTTCCGCAACGCGTTCGGCCTCGGGCGCTCGGGCCGCTCGAAGGTGCTGCCCTTCCTGCTGCTCGGGCTCAACCTGCTGCCCGCCCTCATCGTCGCGGGGATCATGGCCTTCGTCGGCCTGGACCGGCTGCCCATCGGGTACGCGCAGTACGCGTCGACGACGCAGGTGCTGCTCGGCGTCTTCGTCGCGTCGCAGGCGCCGGTGCTCTTCTCGCGCGACCTGCGGCACGGCACGATCGCGCTCTACCTCGCCCGGCCGCTGCCCTCGGCCGCGTACGCGGTCGCGCGCTGGCTCTCGCTCCTGCTCGCCACCCTCGTCTTCCTCGTCCTGCCGGTCGTCATCCTCTACGCCGCGGCCCTGCTCACCGAGCTCGACGTCTCGGACCAGACCCGTGAGGCCGGGGTCGCGCTCGGGCTCGCGGTGCTCCTCGCGCTGTCGCTGGCTGGTGTCGGCGGGATCATCGCGTCGTGGTCGACGCGGCGCGGGTTCGCGGTCGTCGCGACGATCGCCTTCCTCGTCATCGCCAACGGGGTGGTGACGGCGGTCCAGGGCATCGCCGACGGCGAGGGCAGCACCCGCGTCGCCGAGGTCGCCGGGCTGTTCTCCCCGTACTCGCTCTACCGCGGGCTGATGGGCGCGTGGACCGACGCCGACACCCTCGCCCCACCGACCGGCGCGGGGATGGTGGCCGCGTACGTCGTCGTCCTCGTCGGCCTCTCGGCCGCCTGCGTCGGCGCCCTCGTCGCGCGCTACCGCCGGGAGGCGAGCGCATGAGCACGCTCGTCCTGGACCAGGTCTCGCGCTGGTACGGCAACGTCGTCGCCGTCAACGGCATCTCGATGAGCGTCGGTCCCGGCATCACCGGGCTGCTCGGGCCGAACGGCGCCGGCAAGACGACCCTCATCGCCCTCATGTCGGGCTTCCTCGCGCCGTCGGCCGGCACGGTGACGCTCGACGGCACGCCCGTGTGGCGCACGACCGACGTCTACCGGCACCTGGGGCTCGTCCCGGAGCGCGAGGTGAGCTTCGGCTACCTCACCGGCCGGCGCTTCGTCCTCGCCAACGCCGAGCTGCACGGCCTGCCCGACCCCGGCGCCGCCACCGAGCGGGCCCTCGAGGTCGTCGACATGGTCGAGCCCGCGGCCCGGCGCATCGGCACCTACTCGAAGGGGATGCGCCAGCGGGTCAAGCTCGCCTCCGCCCTCGTCCACAACCCGTCGGTGCTCCTCCTCGACGAGCCGTTCAACGGCGTCGACCCGCGCCAGCGCCTCCACCTCATGGCATTGCTGCGTCGGATGGGCGCCGAGGGACGCACGGTCCTGTTCAGCTCGCACATCCTCGAGGAGGTCGAGCAGGTCGCCCGGCAGATCGAGGTCGTCGTCTCCGGGCGGCACGCGGCGTCCGGCGAGTTCGGCGAGATCCGCCGGCTGATGACCGACCGCCCGGTGCAGTACGTCGTCTCGGCCGACGACGACCGTCGCCTCGCCGCCTGCCTCATCGCGGAGCCGTCGGTCGTCGCGGTGGCGCTGCGCCCGGACGGCGGGGTGTCGGTGTCGGTGGCGGACTTCGGCGCGTTCGCGCTGCGCCTGCCCGCCGTGACGCGCGAGCAGGGGCTGCGGCTGCTCGAGCTCGCCCCCACCGACGACTCGCTCGAGAGCGTGTTCTCGTACCTGGTGGAGGGATGACCCGGTGAACCGCACGCTCTTCGCCCTCTCCGCGCAGGCCGTCGTCGGCCGGCGGCGTGGTGTCGTGCTGCTCCTGCTGCCGCTGGCGCTCGTCGGCCTCGCGGTCGTCGTCCGCCTGCTCACCTCGGACGCCGTGGGGGTCGAGGCCACGGTCGGTCTCGGGTACACGCTCGCGCTGCCGCTCGTCGCGCTGCTGGCCGCCACCGCCGTGCTGGGCCCGGAGGTCGACGACGGCTCCATCGTCTACCTGCTCGCCAAGCCGGTGAGCCGGCACACCATCGCGCGCAGCAAGTTCGCCGCCGCCTGGCTGACGACGACGGCCCTCGGCGCCCTCCCGCTCGCCGTCGCCTCCCTCGTCCTCGACTCCGCGCACCCGGGGCGCGCCCTCGCCCTCGGCGCGGCCGGGGTGGTGGCGGGCACGGTGTACACGGCGCTCTTCCTGGGCCTCGCCGCGCTGACCCGCCACGCCGTCGTCGTCGGGCTGCTCTACACGCTCTTCTGGGAGGGCGTCATCGGCTCGGTGCTCAGCGGCGTCAAGTGGCTGTCGGTCGGCGCGTGGGGCCGCGAGGTCGGGCACGCGGTCGACGACCTCGTCGACGCGGGCGGCACCGGGCTCGGGTACGCCGTCGTCGCGGCCCTCGTCGTGAGCGTCGGGTCGGTGTGGTTCGCCGGCGACCGCCTGCGCTCGTTCACCCTCCGCGGCGACGAGTAGCGCTCCGGCCCAGGCCGGCGCGTCGTCCGGGCAGCGCCCTACTCGATGACCTCGGAGCGCACCGGCGTCGTGGGCTCCGGGACGTCCTCGTGCTCCTCGGTGAAGGGCGAGACGACGTAGGGGTTGCCGGCCACCAGCTCGGTGACGACCGAGTCGACCCAGGGGCCGGGCATCCCGACGACGCCGACGGCGGTCAGCCGCTCGACGAGCCGGTCGGCGACGAGGGTGGGGTCCTCGTGGGGCCCTTCCTCCGCGAGCCGGTCGACGACCTCCTGCACGGCGAGGTCGTGCTCACGACGTTCGGCCAGGCGGTCGGCATCGGCATCCATCGGGTGGTTCCTCTCGGTCGGCAACCCCCCGAACCTACGTCTGCGGCCGGCACCCCAACCGCGCTGCGCCGCACCGATCCCCCGGCCGTCGAAGGCTGTCCCGGCCGTTCTCCCCGCGACCTGCGCGGATCCCGGTGCGGTCGCACCCGGATCCGCGCAGAACGCACGGACGAGAGCCGGCTGACGGTGCCGGGCCCCCCGCGTCGGCCTCCGCCTCAGCCGAGGAGGACGAGGGAGTAGCCGCCGGTCTCCTGCCGCTCGGGGTCGGTGTGCGCCAGCTGCAGCAGGTGCGCAGCCGGTCCGCCCTCGGCGAGCGCCCCCGCCAGTCCGCCTGCCGTGAGGTCTCCGACGTCCCAGAGGCGCACGAGACCCTCGAGCAGGGCGTCACCGGGCTCGCCGTCGACGAGCACCCCGATGCGCTCGGCGTGCTCGGGCGCGAGCTCCTGCGCGAGTCCCGCGACGTCCACCGCGACGGGGTCGCGGCGGCCCCGGCGCGGCTTCCCGCCGTCGCGGCCGACGAGCCCGAGCTCGGTCGCCAGCGCGACGACCCGCTCGCTGTCGGCGAGGAGCCAGCCGCCGCGGGTGCGCAGCATCGTCGCGAGGTGCTGCCCGGTCGGCGTGGCGACCCCGTGGCGCAGCGCCTTCGGGGACGGCGGGAGCAGCCGCTCGGGCACCCCGAGCCCGGTCTGCGTGTCGCCGAGCACGCCGCGCACCAGCGGCCCCACCGTGGCCCCGCCGTGCACCAGCTCGAGCGTGCCGGTGACGCGCGAGCCCAGCGTCCACAGCAGCTGCTTGGCGTCGTCGCTGCCGGCGAGGATCGTCAGGTTGCGCTGCCCGACGTGCCGGTCGGCGTTGGCGTCCAGCACACCCGACCACGGGTCGAGGGGGCACGACACGGACGCCAGGAGGCACTCGTGGCCGGTCAGCGTCTCGGGGATGTCCCAGGTGCGGTCCAGCTCGACGACCGCGACGGCGCCGGGGCGGGTGCGGTCGTCGAGGCCGACCATCGCACCCCCGATGAGCTGCGGCTGGTAGGCCGGCCCGGTCGCGCCCCCGAAGAAGCCGGGGTCGACGAACCAGGCGCGCACGTGGACCCCGACGGCCGGCAGCAGCCCGAGGTTCCAGACCCGGACGAACACCCGGTAGCGGCGCCCGGCGGTCGGGCTGCCGACGAGCTGCGTCGGGTCGAAGGGGCCGGTGGCGGCGGCGTCCATGAGGAGGATGTCCGGGGACTGCCAGCACGGGACGGGCGGCCAGACCGGCCGCGCCCCGCGGTCGCCGGGGCTCGCCGCGCGGACGAGGAGGTAGGGGTAGACGTCCTCGCGCCGGGGCCGGTGCTCGCGCCCGATCTCGGCCGCGAGCTCGCCGGCCTCGCGGGCGAGGTGGTCCGAGGGGGTCCAGCCGTCGGCGAGGTCGCCGCTCGGCCGCGTCGTCGCGCCGACCGAACCGGCGGGGTCGGCGCCCCGCTGGGCGGCGTCCTCCTTCTCGGTGAGGACCGGGTGCTGCTCGTCGTCCCGGCCGTCGCGTCGCGGGCCGGTGGGGGTGGTGGTCATCTCATCGCTCCTCGCCGAGGTGGCGCTGCCACTCGAGGTCGGTCACGGGCTCGTGCTCGGACGGCTTCCCGCAGCGCCGGGGCCCGGCGCCGGGGAGGTAGTGCACGTCGAGGTCGTGCGTCTCGACGTACCAGCGGCCCGGGTGCGTCGGGCAGTCGTGGTCGGCGTGGAAGAGCTGCGGCGACGTGCACGGCATCCGGTAGCCGTAGTCCTCACTGCCGACCGGCGTGATGTCGGGCACGCAGGGCACCGTCGAGCGGTTCCAGTCCCAGCAGTGCCAGGCGTAGCCGCGGTCGGAGTCGAGGTTGAAGTCGGGCACCGAGAGCTCCGGCTCGCCGCTCTCGGCGGCCATCCGGCCGACGAGGTAGAGGCCGTAGTCGACCGGTCCGCCGAGGTGCTCGTCCTGCGGGAGCCGGACGTCGAGCACGGCGGCCGTCTCCTCCGGGCTCGACGCCGCCTCGAGGTCCGCCCGGGCCCCGTCGTCCCCGGTGAGGCCGGAGAGCAGGACGGTCGAGTCGGAGCCGACGACGTAGGGGCCGACGTGCGTGGCCGGACCCTCCTGCGCCACACCGGCTCCCGCCTGGTTGCGCAGCGGGTAGCGCCACGGCGCCACCCACTCCGAGGGCTTGAGCTCGTCACCGGGGGCGTCCGCCGCGTACCGCAGCGGCGACGTGAGCCCGAGGGCGCCGGCGAGGTCGGGCCTACCGATCGCGGACGGGAGGTCGCGCACGATGCCGCGCGGGTAGGCGTGGTCGAGCGCGTGCGTCGAGTGCGAGGTCAGCCGGCCGGACGGCTCGGTGACCGGCGGCGGCGCGGTCGGCAGGCCGAACGGCGCGTCGAGGGCGGAGGCGATGTCGTACGTCCCCTGACGCCCGAGGGTCGTCAGGCCCGTGTTGACCTCGGCGGGCTTGGGCATCGCGAAGCCAGACATCACGAGGGCGCGCCGGGCGAGCAGGTAGAGGTTCCAGGCCGGGACGATGACCGCCCAGTAGACGACCTCGCGCGCCGGGAACGTCGTGACGTCGACGATGAGGCTCGGCAGGATCGTCGCCAGCCAGAGCACCACCTGCGCGAGGTACACCGCCCACGCGAACAGGGCGAGCAGGAGGTCGAGCAGGCTGAACGAGTCGTCGTCGTCCACGTCGGCGCCACGGCTGGGGTCGTCGTCGATGCCGGAGCCCCCGCCGCCGGGCGGCGTGGGGAACGAGTGGTCGGTGAAGACCGACGGGGGCGGCGGCAGGCGCAGGCTGATCGCGTCGCTGCCGGTCATCTTGAGGTAGCGGTAGACGATCTCCCACATCTGGTTCATCGCGGCCTCGTTGGGGCGCCCGTCGGGCTGCCCGGTGCCGGGGTCGGTCGCCGAGAAGGGCGGGTCCTGCAGGAGGATGTGCGGGCCGTCGGCGCCGTAGACCTCGTGCATCGCATCGAGGAGGCCCTCGACGAGGTGGCCCGGCAACGGCCCGCTGTCGAGGTCGAAGAAGGCGCGCCGGGCGGCGGTGGCCGTCGGTCCGTCGCCGTCGTCGTATGCGGGCAGCCCGGCCCAGTGGTCGTAGGCGGGGGCGTCGTCGCGACCGTCGTAGGGCGCGTCGTCGCGGTGGCGGAAGGCGACGCGGAAGTGCAGCGCCGACGTGCCGTACTCGCCGTAGAGCGGGCCGGGGTGGCGCGCGTCGTAGTTCTCGGAGTCCATGTGGTTCTCGACGAGGTGGTGGCGCTGCCAATGGTCGCGGTAGGGCCCGCCGGACTTCGCGTTCGTGAAGGGGTGGCCGGTGACGTCGGTGGCGCAGTGGGACATCCAGCCGACGGCGAAGGCGATGCGCGCCTGCGCGTCCTTGCGCTCGTCGTCGGTGGTCGCGGCCGCGAGCGCCGCCTGCGCCTGCGAGAAGAGGACGAACGGGAACTGGTAGGTCCGCCGGTAGTGGAACATGTCCGACCAGTAGAAGGCGTCGTCGCCGTAGCCCTGCGGCACACCGGAGGTCAGCACGCCGAACCAGTCACCCATCTCCGCGAGCAGCCCCTTGAAGGCGGACATGATCGCCGACGTCAGCTCGTCGAGCACCTGGGCCAGCTGCGTCGACAGCCCGCCGGTCAGCTGCGACGCGAGCTGCGCGTTGTTCGTCGAGATCGGGTCGATCCACTTCTCCCACTTCGCGACGAACTCCGCGTCGACGACCTCCCACACGTCGAGAGCCCACTGCACGACCTGCCGGATGACCTGGCCGGTCGTGTCCTTGAAGTCGGGCAGCAGGTAGAAGAGGTCGGGGCCGAGGGCGCCGAGCGCGAGGTAGTTGCGCCAGGTGTGGCAGTGCTCGCCGATGACCCTCGCCTCCGGCTCGCTGACCGCGAACCCGGGTGGGACGGTGCCGTCCCGCAGCAGCCGGGCGGTGTCGTGCGCCGCCTCGAGGTGTACGTACCAACCGGGCATGTCCGCTCCTTCCCACCGACGACGGGTGCCGTCGGCGGGAGGAGGGGCGGACCGCCCTCGGTGATACGTCGGGGCTGACCCGGGTCTGGGCGGAGAGGCACCCGCGCCGCTACGGTCGGAGGCGTCCGTCCGCGACGAAGGGATGCACCGTGCCGTACCAGTACAAGGTCGTCGAGCTCCGCGAGAAGATGATCGGCGGCAAGATGTCCGGCGACCGCCTCGAGAAGGTCCTCAACGAGCACGCGGGCCAGGGCTGGCAGCTCAAGGCCATCACGAGCGCCGACGTCAAGGGCCGGATGGGCCCCGGCGGGGTCGAGGGGCTGCTCGTCACCTTCGAGCGCCCGGTCTGACCGCGGCCGCCGCGGGTCGAGGTGAAACCCGACCACCAGAAGGTCGTCTTTCACCTCGAACGCGGCGGATGCCGACGGGTCCGGGTGTCTCACTGGTCACCCCGCTGCGCCGCCGCGCGCCGGGGTCGGCAGGATGGGGGCAGCCCCGCCCCTCGAGACACGGAGACCCGATGACCGCCCTCGCCACCCCGATCCGCCCCGTCCTCGCGGAGGCCGTCCTGCCCCGCGCGCTGACCCGCACCGGGGTCACCGTCGGCCTCGGGGCGCTGCTCACCGCGCTCGCCGCCCAGGTGGCGATCCCCGTGCCGGGCTCCCCCGTGCCGGTGACCGGGCAGACCTTCGCGGTCCTCCTCGTCGGCGCGGCGCTCGGCCCCGGCCGCGCGGTCGCGAGCATGGCCCTCTACCTCGTCCTCGGGGTCGTCGGCCTGCCGGTCTTCACCGACGGCTCGCACGGGGCGCACGTCGTGGTCGGCGCGACCGGCGGCTACCTCGTCGGCTTCCTCGCCGCGGCCGCCGTCGCCGGGCTCGCGGCCCGTCGCGGCCACGACCGCTCGGTGCCGCGCCAGCTGCTCGCGGCCGTCGCGTCCTCGCTGACCATCTACGCCTTCGGTGTCACGTGGCTCTCGCTCTCGACCGGGATGTCGCTCGCGACCGCGGTCGCCGTCGGTGTCGTGCCCTTCCTCCTCGGTGACGCGCTCAAGGCGCTGCTCGCGGCCGGCGCCCTGCCCGCCGCGTGGCGCCTCGTCGGCGCGCTCGAGCGCGACTGACCACCGCCACCACGGCACGACGACGGCGCCCTCCCCCTCACCGGGAGGGCGCCGTCGCCGTCTCCGCCGGGTCGGCCGGGTCGGACCAGGACACGAGCGGGGGGAGCACGACCTCGCCCGTCGAGGCCCGGGCCAGCGCCGCCATCAGCTCTCGCGCCGTGCGCGACAACGGACGGTCGCGGTGCCGGACGAGGCGGACCTCCCGGCGGACGACCGGCTCGACCAACGGCCGCCACACGAGACCGGCGAAGGCGACGAGCGGCAGGACCAGCCCGGGGACCACGGCCACCCCGAGCCCTCCCCCGGCGAGGCCGGCGACCGCGCCCACGTTGCGGGCCTCGGTGAGCGGCCCCGGGCGGATCCCGACCCGGGCGTAGGCCGCGTCGGTGTGGCCGCGGATGGACGAGGTCCGGTCGAACGCGACGAGCGGCCGCCCGTCGAGCGCCGACCACGGCACCTCCGCCGCCTCCGCCAGCTCGTGGCCCTCCGGCACGGCCACGGCGAACCCGTCCTCGGCGACCGTCCGCGCGACGAGCTCCGGGGGCAGCTCCCGGGCGACCGTGAGCCCGAGGTCGACCTCGCCGTGGACGAGCATGGACAGCACCTCACCCGAGAGCCCGTCCCGGACGACGACCGACACGTCCGGCCGCGGCCGTCGGAACGCGGCGAGGACGGGTGGCAGCAGGGTCGCCGCGATCGACGGCAGCGCGGCCACGCTCACGGCCCCGCGCGTACCGGCGACGTAGCCCTCGACGTGGGCGAGGGTGGCGTCGAACTCCGCGACGAGGCGCCGCGCCACCTCGACGAGCTCGCGCCCGTCGACCGTCGGCTCGACGCGTCGGGTCGTCCGCTCGAACAGCCGGACCCCGACCCGCCGCTCGGCCTCGATGACGGCGCGCGAGAGCGACGACTGCGCCACCCCGAGGGCCTGCGCCGCCGCCGTGTACGTGCCGTGGTCGGCGACGGCGATGACGGCCCGCAGGTGCCGGATCCCGATGTTGATGCTCACAGCGCATCAATGTATGCCGCATTGGTGCTGGACGGGCAACGTCGGTGGTTGAGAGCCTCGGGCAGCACTCGAGAAAGGCCTCAGATGCTCTCCCTGCTCGGATACCTCACCGTCGCGGTCATCCTCGCCCTCCTGCTGACCAACCGGGTCGCAGCGGTCGTCGCCCTCGCCGGGGTCCCCCTCGCCGCCGCCCTCGCCGCGGGCTTCGGCCCCGACGAGATCGGCGGCTTCGTCAAGGACGGCCTCGGCGGCGTCGTCGGGACGACGACGATGTTCGTCTTCGCCATCGTCTACTTCGGCCTGATGCGCGACGCCGGCATGTTCGACCCGATCATCGCCCGCATCGTCCGCTTCGCCGGCAGCGCCCCGGTCACCGTGTGCGTCGGCACCGCGGTGCTCGCGATGGCTGCCCACCTCGACGGCGCCGGCGCGACGACGTTCCTCATCACCATCCCCGCGATGCTCCCCCTCTTCGACCGCCTCGGCATGAGCCGGCTCGTGCTGACCACCTGCGTCGGCCTGGGCGCCGGGGTCATGAACCTCCTGCCGTGGGGTGGCCCGACGGCGCGCGCCGCGACGACCGTCGAGGTCGACGCCAACGAGCTCTGGGTGCCCCTCATCCCCGCGCAGCTGACCGGCATGGTCGCCGTCGTCGTCATCGCGTGGTGGCTCGGCCGCCGCGAGGCGCGTCGGCTCGCCACGGAGGACGTCACGACGGTCGGGGTCGACACCGAGGCCGCCGCCGCCGAGCAGCGGACCCCGCTGGCCGTCGGCGCCCGCACCGCGGACGGCCCCGCGGGCCCGACCGGTCGGGACGAGGGCGCCGCGGCCGGTGACCGCGAGCGCTCCGACCGACCCACCGACCAGGCGCCCGACGACGCCGCCGCCGAGGAGGACCTGCGCCGCCCGCGCCTGTTCTGGTTCGACGTCGGGCTGACCGTGCTCGTCGTCGCGGCCCTCGTGAGCGGCATCGCACCGCCCGAGGTCTGCTTCCTGGCCGGTGTCGTCGTCGCGCTCGTCGTCAACTACCCCGGCCTGCGCCGGCAGACCGAGCGGATCGAGGCGCACGCCACGGGCGCGATGCTCATGGCCACGACGCTGCTGGCCGCCGGTGTCTTCCTCGGCATCCTCGAGGGCACGGGCATGATCGACGCGATGGCCACGAGCGCGGCCTCGCTCATCCCCGGCGGTCTCGCGCCGGGCCTCCCCCTCCTCGTCGGCGTGCTCGGGGTCCCGCTGAGCCTGCTCTTCGGCCCGGACGCCTACTACTTCGGGGTGATGCCGGTCCTCATCGGCGTCGGCGAGCAGTTCGGCGTCTCGGGCGAGGCGATCGCCCGGGCCTCGCTCCTCGGCGAGGAGACCACCGGCTTCCCGATCAGCCCGCTCACCGGCTCCTTCTTCCTCCTCGTCGGCCTCGGCGGGGTGCAGATCGGCAGCCACATCCGCCACCTCCTCACGTGGGCCTGGCTCGTCAGCCTCGTCATGCTCGCCGTCGCCGTCGTCACCGGGGCGGTGCCCCTGTGGGCCTGACCCCCACCCTGCGCCTCGGCGCCGGCGCCGGCTTCGCGGGCGACCGGATCGACCCCGCGGTCGAGCTGGTGCGGCAGGGCGACCTCGACGCCATCGTGTTCGAGTGCCTCGGCGAGCGCACCGTGGCGGCGGCCCAGGCCCGGCGGCTCGAGGACCCCTCGGCCGGCCACGACCCCCTGTGGGAGGAACGGCTGGAGGCCACGCTGGCCCCCGCGGCAGCGGCCGGGACGACGATCATCACCAACTCGGGCGCCGCCAACGCCCCGGCCGCGGCCGAGCTCGCGGCCCGCACGGCGCACCGCCTCGGCCTGCGCGCGCGGGTGGCCGCCGTGCTGGGCGACGACGTGCTCGAGCTCGTCCGCGAGCTCGACCCGGTGCTCTGGGAGACCGGAGAACCCCTGTCGCGCACGGGAGCCGAGCTCATCTCGGCCAATGCCTACCTCGGTCACGAAGGAGTGGTGGAGGCGCTCGGGACGGGGGCCGACGTCATCGTCACCGGGCGGCTGGCCGACCCGTCCCTCTACGTCGGCCCGCTCGTGCACCACTTCGGCTGGGCCGCCGACGACTGGGAGCGACTGGGCGCGGGGACCGCGGTCGGCCACCTGCTCGAGTGCGCCGGCCAGCTGACCGGCGGGTACTTCGCCGACCCCGCGACCAAGCCGGTGCCGGGGCTCGCGCGGCTCGGGTTCCCGTTCGCCGACGTCACGGCCGACGGCGACGCCCGCTTCGGCAAGCCCGCGGGGAGCGGCGGCCGCCTCGACCGGAGGACGTGCACCGAGCAGCTGCTCTACGAGGTGGGCGACCCCACCGCCTACGTCACCCCGGACGTCGTCGCCGACTTCTCGGGGGTCTCGTTCGCCGAGGTCGGCGCCGACGCCGTCGCGCTGACCGGTGCCGGCGGCCGCGCCCGCCCCGACGACCTCAAGGTGACGCTGGGCTTCCGCGACGGGTGGCTCGGCGAGGGCCAGATCTCCTACGCGGGCCCTCGCGCGCTCGAGCGGGCCCGCCTCGCGGCCGACGTCGTGCTCGAGCGGCTCACCGCCGTCCACGACCTCGCGGAGGACGACCTCACGGTCGAGCTCGTGGGGGCCGGTGCCGCCTTCCGCGGCCTGTCCGCGCCGGACGCCGGCTCCGAGGTCCGGCTCCGGGTCTCCGGCCACGTGCCCGACGCCCGTTCCGCGCACGCGGTCGGCCGGGAGGTCGAGTCGCTGTACACCAACGGTCCGGCCGGTGGCGGCGGGGCGCGGCGCGAGGCGCAGCCCATGGTGACCATCCGCTCGTGCCTCGTCCCCCGCGACCGGGTGCGGACGCGCGTGGAGGTGACGAAGTGACCACCGTCGACGACCTGGCCGACGTCCGCGCCGGCGACAAGGGCGACACCCTCATCCTCGCGGTGGTGCCCCGCGACGCGGACGCCCACGAGCGCCTCGTGCGCGACCTCACGGCGGCCCTCGTGGGCGAGCACTTCGGGATGACCGAGGCTGACGCCGTGCGCCGCACCGTGATGCCGAACCTGCCGGCCCTCGTGTTCGTCCTGCCGGGGGTGCTGGGGGGCGGCGTGACCGGCTCGACGGTGCTCGACGGTCACGGCAAGACGCTCGGCTACCACCTCCTCGACCTGCCCCTGCCCGACACCGCTCGCTGAGGGACCCGCCCGCCGACACGACGACGGCGCCCTCCCCTCACCGGCAGGGCGCCGTCGCCGTCCTTAAGGTCAGCGGTCCGGGTGGATGACCGCCTTGACCGAGTCGGTGACGCGGCTGCCGAGCGTCAGGGCGTCGGCGGTCTCGGCGAGCGAGAAGTGGTGCGTCACGAGGGAGTCGACCTTCACCCGGCCCGAGGCGACGAGGGCGATGGCCAGCGGCCACGTGTGGTTGTAGCGGTTGACGAGGCTGAGCGAGAGCTCGTTGACGTTGAGCTGCGAGAGAGGCAGCCCGACGAGCTCCTCCTTGGGCATCCCGATCATCGCGGCCCGCCCGGCCGGCCGCAGTCGCCGGAGCCCCTGCGCGAGAACGCCCTTCGCGCCGGAGCACTCGAGCAGGACGTCGAAGTCCTGCCCGCCCGTGCCGTCGTCGACCGCGAGGCCGAGGTCGCGCGCCATCCCCTGCCGGAACTCGCTCGGGTCGGTGACGGCCACCGACCGCGCCCCGAAGGCGAGCGCGACGGCCCCGGCCAGCAGCCCGACCGGTCCGGCGCCGGTGACGAGCACGTCGTCCCCGGGCTCGAGGCCGGCCCGCTTGCACCCCCAGATGCCGACCGAGAGCGGCTCGACGAGCGCACCCTCCTCGTACGACATCGACGCGGGGATGCGGTGGAGGTTGCGGGCGTCGATGACCATCGTCTCCATGAGCGCCCCGTCGTACGGCGGGGTCGCGAGGAAGACGAGGTCCGGGCAGAGGTGGTATCGCCCGGCCATGCACTCGCCGCACTGGCGGCAGGGGGTGCCCGGCTCGATGGCGACGCGGTCGCCGACGTCGACGCCGGTCACCTCCTCCCCCACGGCGAGCACCTGGCCGGCGGCCTCGTGGCCGAGGACGATCGGGCCGTCGACCACCCAGTCGCCGATCCGGCCGACCGTGAAGTACGCGGTGTCCGAGCCGCAGACCCCGACGGCCCGCAGCCGGACGAGCGCCTCGTGCGGGCCGGGCTCCTGCTGGGGCCGCTCCTGCACCTCGATCCGGCCGAGCCCGGTCATCACGGCCGCGCGGATCATCATGGTGTCCTCCTGGGACGGGACGTCGGGGGTCACGGCGGTGCTCATGCGCGGCCGTGCGAGGCGCGGGAGCGCCGGGCGAGGGAGTCGATCGCCACCGCGACGGCCAGGACGAGGCCGGTGATGACGAACCGGTAGGACGAGTCGAGGTTGAGCAGGGTCAGGCCGTTGGCGATGGCCGCGATGACGACCGTACCGAGCAGCGCCGACCACGCGCTGCCGCGGCCGCCGAAGAGGCTCGTGCCACCGATGACCGCCGCCGCGATGGCGTTGAGGTTGACGTCGCCGGTGCCGCTGCTGAGGTTCGCCGACGCGAGCCGGCCCGCGGCGAGGATGCCCCCGAGCGCGGCGAGGAAGGAGCAGACCGCGAACGCGCTGAGGTAGACCCGCCGGACGGGGATGCCCGAGCGCCGCGCGGCCTCGACGTTGCCGCCGACGGCGAGCAGCGAACGGCCCCAGCCGGTGCGCGTGATCGCGTAGTTGAGCAGGAGCACGAGCGCGACGAAGAAGACGACCATCCAGCCGACGCCCCGCTCGCGGTTGAGGTACCAGACGACGAACTCGAGCGCGACGAGCAGGGCCACCGACCGGACCACGAGGACCTGCACCGAGGTCGCGGAGAGGTTGGCGCGCCGGCGGCGGACCATCGTCTCGTAGCCGCTGGCGAGGACCGCGACGGGCCCGAGCGCGGCGAGCACGTACGCGAGCCACGGCGGCACGAACGCGACCTGCGCGAAGGTGACGAGGAAGGAGTCGAAGGGCAGGTTGACCGAGCCCTGGTCGCCGAGGATCGCCAGCTGGAGGCCGAGGAACGCGAGCAGCCCGGCGAGCGAGGCGACGAAGCTGGGCATCCCGAACCGGGTGAGCGCCAGCCCGTACGCCAGCCCGATGAGGGCCGCGATGCCGAGCGCGACGACGACCGCGAGCACCCAGTTCCAGTCGTGGCGGACGAAGAGCACCGCCACGATCGCGGCCGTGAAGCCGCTGACCGAGCCGACGGACAGGTCGATCTCGCCGACGAGCAGCACGCAGACGATGCCGAGCGAGATGACCCCGACCGCGGCCGAGTCGAGCATGAGATTGACGAGGTTGCCGCTCGAGAGGAAGACCGAGTTCAGGCTCTGGAAGATGACGGCGATGATGACGAGCCCGATGACGACGGGCAGCGCTCCGAGGTCGCCGGACCGGATGTTGCGCAGGACGGCTCGCGCGCGCCCGGCCGTCGTCGCGTCGTGGGTGATGCGCTCGTCGGCGCGGTCGAGCTGGACGGTGCTCATCGGGCGACCTCCTCGTCGGCAGGGGTGTCGACGGCCGCCGCGGCGGCTCCGGCGGACCCGCCGCCGACCCGCTCGCGACGCCGCGTGACGACGTTGTCGGTGGCCCCGGTGATGGCGGCGATGATCGTCTCGGACGAGACCGACCGCGCGTCGAAGCTGCCGTTGTTGCGGCCGAGCCGCAGGACGACGACGCGGTCGGCGACGGCGCGGACGTCCTCCATGTTGTGGCTGATCATGATGACGCCGAGCCCTCTCTGCCGGAGCCGCTCGATGAGGTCGAGGACCTCGGCGGTCTGCGCGACGCCGAGGGCCGCGGTCGGCTCGTCGAGGATGATGACCTGCGGGTCGCCGAGCAGCGAGCGCGCGATGGCGACGGTCTGGCGCTGGCCGCCGGAGAGCGACGCGATGGGGATGCGGACGGTCGGGATCTTCGCCGAGAGCTGCTGGAGCAGCTCCCAGGAGCGGACCTCCATCGAGACCTCGTCGAGGCGCATCCGGCCGCGCTCCTGACCGAGGAAGAGGTTGCCGACGACGTCGAGGTTCTCGCAGAGGGCGAGGTCCTGGAAGACCGTCGCGATGCCGAGGGCGATCGCGGCGGAGGGGTCGGCGACGGTGACGGGCCGGCCGTCGAACGAGATCGTCCCGGCGTCCGGCGCGTGCACGCCGGAGAGCACCTTGACGAGGGTGGACTTGCCGGCGCCGTTGTCGCCGACGAGCGCGACGACCTCGCCGCGCGCGACGTCGAGGTCGATGTCGGTCAGCGCGTTGACCGCGCCGAAGGTCTTGGTGACGCCGCGCAGGCTGAGCAGCGGCGGTGCGGTGGTGGTCGTGGTCATCGAGGTCCTCCGATGGTCGGCCGGGCGGCCGCCGGGGCGGGGTGCGCCCCGGCGGCGGTCCGGGCTCAGGAGATGCCGAGCTTCTGGCAGGCGGCGGCGTACTCGGAGGTGCACAGCTCCGAGGCCGGGGTGATCTGCTTGTCGACGATCTCGGCCTTGAGGTTCTCGGCCGTGACGAGCGTCGGGTCGTAGAGCTTCGACGGGGAGCCGAAGAGGTCCCCGGTCGTCTCGGGCGCCTCGTTGTTCAGCAGCTTGACGGCCACCTCGGCGGCGGCGCCGCCGACGATCTCGCTCGGCTTGCTGATGGTGTTGTACTGGTCGCCCGCGATGATGAGCTGCAGGCCGGCGACGGTGGCGTCGTTGCCGCTGACCGGCGGGTTGGGGTTGACCCCGGCCGCCTTGAACGCGGCGATCGAGCCGCCCGCGGTACCGTCGTTGGCCGCGACGACGCCGATGATCTTGTCGCCGAACCGCGAGATCTGGCCGCTGACGAACTTCTGCGCGTTCTCGGGCTTCCACTCGATCGTGTCGTACTCGGCGAGGATCGGGATGCCGCTGCTGTCGACGGCCGAGTGCACGCCCTTCTTGATGAGGCCGGCGGCCGCGTCGGTCGGGGACCCGTTGACGACGAGCAGGCCGGAGCCGGAGGGGACCGGGTCCTGCTTGATCTTCTCGAGGAGCGAGGTCGCGATCGCGTTGCCGATCTTCTCGTTGTCGAACGAGACGTAGAAGTCGACCTTGATGTCCGGGATCGGGCGGTCGTAGGCGATGACCTTGACGCCCTTGGAGTGCGCGGCGTTGACGAGCGAGGCCGCGGCCGCCGAGTCGACGGGGTCGAGCACGACCAC
Source organism: Phycicoccus sp. DTK01 (assembly GCF_017312765.1). Lineage (NCBI taxonomy): Bacteria > Bacillati > Actinomycetota > Actinomycetes > Micrococcales > Intrasporangiaceae > Phycicoccus > Phycicoccus sp. DTK01. The sequence continues at coordinate 84,772 of NZ_BOPU01000006.1, forward strand.
CTTGGCGCCCTGGGCCAGGGCCGAGTTGAACTGCTGCTGCTGCTTGTCCGCGCTGCCGTCGGCGTTGTTGTACAGCGGCTGGCACGAGGGGCAGAGCTCCTTGAGCCGCTTCTCGAACCCGGGACGGTCGTGCAGCTCGTACCGGGTGGAGCCGGTGTCGGGCATGAGGAAGGCGACCTTCGCCCCGTCCCCACCGCCGCCACCGGACGACGACCCCGCCCCGCTGTCACCGGACCCACAGGCCGCCACGAGCAGGGTCGACAGGCCGGCCCCGGCCAGCACCACGCCTCGGATGATCCGACCACGCGCCATTGCGTTCTCCTCTTCGCTGAGGCTGCTTGAATCGTTTCAAGCAGGTGCGGACGATGGTAGGGTCCGTTTCTGAAACGTGTCAAGGATCACGGTCAGGAGCTGTCGAGGGTGACGACGCGACGAGTGGGTCTCAAGGACGTGGCCCGCGCGGCCGGGGTGTCGGTCGGCACGGTCTCGCACGTCCTCAACCACCCCGAGCGGGTCAGCGAGCCCCGGCGCGAGGCCGTGCAGCGGGCCATCGAGCGCCTCGGCTTCGTCCGCGACGAGTCCGCCCGCCAGCTGCGGGCCGGCTACTCCAGCACCGTCGGACTCCTCCTCCTCGACGCCTGGAACCCTGCGTTCGCCGAGATGGCCCGGGGGGTCGAGGACGCCGCCGCGGAGGCGGGGATGACACTCCTCATGGCCAACAGCGCCCGCAGTCTGGAGCGCGAGAAGGCCTCTCTCACAGTGTTTTCCGAGCACCGCGTCGCCGGCGCCATCGTCGTGCCGCACGACCCGCTCTCCGCGCAGCTGCACCGCGTGCGGGCCGGCGGTGTCCCCCTCGTCGTCCTCGACCGGATGGACCCGCGCGAGGGGGCGGTCAGCGTCGGCGTCGACGACACGCTCGGTGGCCGGCTCGCCGCCGAGCACCTCCTCGGGCTCGGACACCGGGCCGTCGCCTTCGCCGGCGACCCTGCGCTCGCGATCCCCGTCCGCGACCGCCACGACGGCGTCAGCGCGGTCGTCGCGGAGGCCGGCGCGACCCTCGTCGACCTGCCGTGCGCACTCTCGGTCGAGGGCGGCCGCGAGGTCGGGGCGGCGATCGCGGCGATGCCCGCCGCGCAGCGCCCCGGCGCCGTCGCGTGCGCCGTCGACGTCGTCGCGGTCGGCATCCTCCAGGAGCTCCAGCGGCACGGCATCCGCGTCCCCGAGGACGTCTCCGTCGTCGGCTACGACGACATCCCGCTCGCCGCGCAGCTCGCCGTGCCGCTGACCACGGTCGCCCGCCCCCACCACGCGATGGGCGTCGCGGCGTTCACCCTCCTCCTCGCGGTCGTCCGCGGCGAGACCCCGCACGAGCCGCACCGCCTCTTCGCGCCCGCGCTCGTCGTGCGGGGCTCGAGCGGGCCGCCCGCGCCCACCACGACCGACGGGAGCACCTGACGTGGACGAGCTGGTCCTGGGCATCGACATCGGCACCGGCAGCACGAAGGGCGTGCTCGCCACCCCGGACGGCACGGTCGTCGCCACCGCGGTGCGCGCCCACGAGGGCGCGATGGTCATGCCGCGGCCGGACCGCGCCGAGATGGACGCCGAGGCGGTGTGGTGGGCCGACGTCGTCGCGATCTCCCGCGAGCTCGTCGACCCCGCGCGCCCGGTGGCGGCGGTCTGCGTCAGCGGGCTCGGGCCGTGCCTGCTCCTCACGACCGCCGACGGCGCCCCCGTCCGGCCGGCGATCCTCTACGGCATCGACGGTCGTGCGACCGCCGAGATCGCCGAGCTCGACGAGCGGCTCGGCGCGGACGCGGTCCTCCGGCGGTGCGGCACACCGCTGACCACGCAGGCCGTCGGGCCCAAGGCGCTCTGGGTGCAGCGGCACGAGCCCGAGGCGTGGGCGAGGGCCGAGCGCTGGTTCAGCGCCGGCTCCTACGCCGCGTTCCGGCTGAGCGGCGAGTACGTCCTCGACCACCACACGGCCAGCCAGTCGGTGCCGCTCTACGACCTGCACGCCGCCGACTGGGCGCACGACTGGTACGACGAGGTGATGGCGGGCCTGGCCGCGCCCACCCTCGCGTGGTCCGGCGAGGTCGTCGGCGCCGTCACCGCCGCCGCGTCCGCCGAGACCGGGCTGCCCGTCGGCACGCCCGTCTGCGCGGGCACGGTCGACGCGTGGGCCGAGGCGTACGGCGCCGGCGTCCGGGCACCCGGCGACCTCATGCTCATGTACGGCTCGACGATGTTCTTCGTCCAGGAGCTGCGCTCCCCCGCCCCGCACCCGCAGCTGTGGAACACCCGGGGTGTCACGCCTGCGGGCTTCTCGCTCGCGGCGGGGATGTCGACCTCCGGCAGCCTGACGACGTGGGTGCGCGACCTCGTCGGGGGACCACCCTTCGAGGACCTCGTACGCGAGGCCGGTGCCGTCCCGCCGGGCAGCGACGGGCTCCTGCTCCTGCCCTACCTCGCCGGCGAGCGGACCCCGATCTTCGACACCCGCGCCCGTGGCGTCCTCGTCGGGCTCACGCTGCGCCACCGCCGCGGCCACCTGTTCCGCGCCGCGTACGAGGGCATCGCCTTCGGCATCCGGCAGATCCTCGAGCTGCTCGACTCCCCCGAGAACCCGGTCGAGCGCCTCGTGGCCGTCGGCGGCGGCACGCAGGGCGGCCTGTGGACCCGGGTCGTCAGCGACGTGACCGGCCGCCCGCAGCACCTGCCCCGACAGACCATCGGGGCGGCCTACGGCGACGCGCTGATGGCCGCGCAGGGTGCCGGCCTCGTGGCCCCGGACGCCGACTGGGCGAGCCTCGACCGCGTCGTCGAGCCGGACGCCACGCACCGGGGGCTCTACGACGAACTCTACGCCGCCTACACGTCGCTGCACCCGGCGACGCGCGAGCACCAGCACCTGCTGGCCGACCTCCAGGCGGGCCCCGGCTCCTGACGTCGGTCACGAGGCGGCCCAGCCGGTCGGCACGCGTCGTCCGGCCGCTGTCGTTCGCCCCCGCATCTGACGCAACCGTGACGAGCGGTCGTGGGCGGCCGCTCGTCCCGGTTGCTCCGGGTGCTGGGGCGACCGGCAGGGGGTGCGAGGGACGGATCGCGGCCAGCCGGTGCCCCCGCCTGGACGGGTCGAGGTGTCCGGCCACCTCGGGAGGGAGGCCGGATACCTCGACCCCGCTGGTTCAGCCCGCGCTTCGAGGTGAAAGGGGACCGTCAGCCGGTCGGGTTTCACCTCGACCCCGCTGCGTGCACCGCGGTTCGAGGTGACGAAGGACCATCAGCCGGTCGGGTTTCACCTCGACCCCGCTGCGTGCACCGCGGTTCGAGGTGAAAAGGGACCACCAGCCGGTCGCGTTTCACCTCGACCCGGCCGGCGGTCCGGAGTGGTGCTCCCGCGCGGCCGGGGCCCGACCCGCGGGCCGGGCCCCGGGGGCCGCAGGTGAGGGGTGGGAGGTGGTGACGCCGCCGCTGCGGCCCGACCGGTGCTCCGGCCGGGGGGGGTGGCTCGTCACCCCCGGCCGGGCGGTCGGCGTCACCACCTCGTGCCCTCGTCGCGGAGGTCGACTCGTGGCACCACCCGCGGCCCGCCCCGGGGGCCCCGACCCCGGGACGGGGGAGGAGGTGGGGCCGGAGCCCCGAGGCATGCCCACAATCATCCTGCGGCGCAGCCGGGTTCGACAGGGGCGGACGGCCGGACCTACGTGATGCATCGGCGCCAGTCCACGTCACCCCGGGCAACCCACCGGCCGGGGGACGGCGAAGAGCCCGGCCTCCGTGCAGGGGGAAGGAGGCCGGGCTCTCGCGGTGTGCGGGTCGGGAGGCCGGCCCCGATGCAGGGGAAAGGGGGCCGGACGCCCTGGTGCACGTGTCCCGGGGGCCTGCCCCCTGCAGGGGAAGGAGGCCGTGGCCCCGAGGCATGGCTCAAGTGTGGCGCGCGGGCCCCCGGAGCCGACAGGGGCGGACGTCCTGTCTTGACTGATGCAGTCGCACTACGAGGCGCGGTCACCGACCGGCACGACGAGCGAGACGCGGGTCCCGCCGCCGGGCGGGCTGTCGACCGTGAGGCTGCCGCCCAGGCTCTCGGCGCGGGCGACCATCGAGGTCATGCCGAGGTGCCCGGGCTCGGTGCTGGCCCTCGCTCCCCCGACGCCGTCGTCGACGACCTCCAGCACCACGGTCTCCCCCGACTCGGTGAGGCGGACGAGCACCCGGTCGGCCCGGGCGTGCTTGCGGACGTTGACGAGCGCCTCGCGCAGGACCCGGAAGGCCCCCGTCTCGATCTCGGGCTCGAGCGGCAGGAGGACGGGCCCCTCGACCTCGACCTCGGTGGCCGTGCCCATGAAGAGTCCCTCGGCCAGCGCCCGGATGGACGCCGCCAGGCCGTCGCGCAGGTCCGGCGGGCTGAGCGCGACGACGAGGTTGCGCAGCCGCTCGATGGTCTGCTCGAGGAGGGAGACGACGTGCTCGACGGGCTCGGCGAGCTCGGGAGGCAGCTGCGCCTGGAGGCCGTCCAGCCGCAGGATCGCCGCGACGACGAGCTGCAGCGGCTCGTCGTGCACCGCCTCGGCGAGGAGCATCCGCTCGCGGGCCTCGATCCGCTCCTCGGCCTCGCGCCGTCGGCGCTCGGCGTCGCGGTGCTCGGTGATGTCCTCGACGAACCCCCGGAAGCTGCCGATGTCGCCCGCCGGCCCGTAACGGGGCGTGAGGGTCGAGCGCACCCACACCGTCCCGCCGTCGCGACGGCGCATCTGCGTCTCGATCATCCGCGGCTTGCCCCCCGACTCGCTCCGCAGACCCCGCACCCGGTCCTCGGGGTCGACGTACAGGTCGTTGGCGCTGCCGACCCGGGCCAGGAGGTCCGCGGCGTCGTCGTAGCCGAGCATCGTCGCGAGCGCCTCGTTGACGGCGAGGATGTCTCCCGCCGGCGTGGTCTCCTTCCAGCCCTCGGCCATCGAGTCGAGGAGGTCGCGGTAGCGCTGCTCGGCCGCGCGCGCCCGCCCGAGCGCCTCGCGCAGCGGGTCCGGGACGTCCTCGCTGTCACCCGGACGCCCCTCGTCGACGATGACGGTCACGCCGTCGGTCGTGGGGTAGAGCCGGCGGCGCAGCCATCTCCCGACCCGCGGGGCGAACGCCTCGAACTCCTCGACCTCGCCGGTCTCGAGGGCACGTTCGAGATAGTGCAGGAAGTCCGGGTCGCGTGCCTGGGGGTAGAGCTCGTAGACGTTGCGACCCACCACCGCGGAGGCCTCCTCGCCGAGCATCGCGAGGATGGACCCGTTGACGTACTGGACCGTGCCGTCGGGGCCGACCGAGAACACGCCCCCGACGATCCGCTCGAGCGCCTGGGCCGCCGACAGCCCTCGCCGGTGCTCCCCGTCCGATGCGTCGGACACCGCCCCTCCCCACCCGAGGACCGTTCGACGTCCCCGTCGCCGCCCATGCTAGGGGGCCACACGGACCGGCGCGACGTCATGTCGAACTGCGACGCCCGGGCAATTTCATTCCACGACAGGCGAATGCCGCAGGAGCGCCTCGCGCAACGGGGCGAGGCGGCCGGTCTTGAGCACGAAGTCGTCGGCCCCGGCGGCGAGCATCGCCTCACGCACCTCGGGCTCGGAGTGCGCCGAGAACGAGATGATCGCGAGGTCGGGGTGCTCCGCCCGCACGGCCGCCACGAGCTCCGCCCCACCGCCGGGCATGCTGACGTCGACGACGAGCACGTCGACGTCCTCGGCCCGCAGCCCCTCGCGGCACTGGTCGCCGTCCTCCCCCACGCCGACCACGGCGAAACCGGGGATCGCCGTGATCACCGCGGTCAGCGCCTGTCGCATCTCGAACTGGTCGTCGCAGAGGAACACCCGCCGCACCCCGACCTCGGTGGACGTCACGGCACACCCCGCTGCAGGGGGCGGTGGGCACGCGACGCGCTCACGGCCCGCTCACGATGTTCTCGCGCAGGGCGATGGTCACGGCCTCGAGCTTGTTGTGGGCGCCGAGCTTGCCGATGACCGACTGGATGTGGTTGCGCGCCGTCGCGTACGAGATGAAGAGCCGGGCCGCGATGTCGCGCGTCGACACACCCTGGACGAGCAGGCGCAGCACGTCGCGCTCACGGGGGGTCAGGTCGTCCCCCAGCTGCTGGCCACCACGCTCGGACGACGGCAGCAGCCGCTGGACGTCGCGGGCGCTGAGGATCGTGATGCCCTCGGCCGCGCGCATCACCGCCTCGTGCAGGGCGTCCGCCCGCTGGCCCTTGTTGACGATGCCCACGGCGCCGGCGGCGAGGGCCTGGTGCAGCACGTCGACGCTGTCGTCGGCGGTCACGAGGAGGACCTTGGTGCCCGGGCTCGCGGCGAGGAGGCGGGGGATGAGGTCGGTGCCGAAGCCGTCGGGCAGACGCTGGTCGAGGAGGCAGACGTCCGGGCGGTGGCGCTCGACCGCCGCGAGCCCCTCGGCACACGAGGCCGCGACGTCGAGCACCGTCGTGCGACCACGCATCCGCAGGCCGGTCGCCACGGCGTCGGCCAGCAGCAGGTGGTCGTCGACGACGACCACGGTGACCGTGCCGGTGCGCGGCTCGGCCGCGGCCGTCGGTGTCATGTCCTGCTCCCTGTCATCGGTCATGTCATCGTCCCGCTCCCCGAGTCGCCCCGCCAGAACTCCGTGCACCACCCGACGTGATGCATCTGCACCAGACGACGGCCTGCGCCGCGCCGGTGTCCCTTCCCCCGATGACGGCGACGTCGCGGTCACCGAGGCCCCGAACGCTACCGGCGGGGCGCGACGGCGTCGATGGCTCCGATGCCTCGCGGGGCGCCCGGACGGGCGCGTCAGGACCGGAAGGGGATGGCCGAGCGCCGCACCGGCACGTCGTGGCCGTGCGAGAGGAGGAGCGTGCGCACCGACGCCGTCGCCTCGCTGCCGTTGGGGGACGGCGACACCGCGACCGCGCGGATCGGGAGCAGGGAGGGTCGCGTCGCCACCGGGGCGTCCGGCCGGTCCGGGTCGGTCCCGGTGAGCCGGAGGTAGGGCGCGATGCCGTACGCGGAGGCACGGTAGGACAGGAGCGAGGCCTCGACGAGCCGGCTCGCCTCGCCCGGCCGGGTGAGCAGCATGACGGCGTAGCGGGTCTCGCGCTCGTCCGCGAAGCCCTCGTGCTTGACGAGGAGCAGCGCCTCCTGGAGGGCGTCGAGGAAGGGCTCGAGGTGGCGGGCCAGGTGCTCGCGCAGGGCCGGGGTGAGCTCGGGCTCGGTGCCGTCGTCGGGCGGGCGCCGCGCGAAGGGCGCCGCCGGACCGCCCGCGAGGTCGCCGAGCAGCGCGAGCGCCGCGTCGACGAGCTCGAGCTGCTCCTCCCGCCGGTAGCGCACCGGCTGCCAGCCGTGCCGGCGCAGGTGGACCTCGCCGTCGCGGCCCGGCCGGAGGTCGACGTCGTCGCGGGCCAGCGCGACGAGGGGCTGCGCGGGGTCGAGCCCGATCGCGTAGGACTCCTTCGCCCCGCCGTACAGCCGCCACATCGCGAGCGAGTCGGGCGAGCTGCTCGCGCTGAGGATGAACGCGCTGCCGGCGCCCGGGCCCTCGCCGTGCGCCGTCGCCTCGCGCACCCGGTCCGCGAGCTCGGCCGCGACTCCCCCGTGTGCCGCGCCCGCCTCGAGCATCCGCTCGACGACCATCCGGCCGCCGAGCGCGACCTCCTCGCGGTCGTTGAGGAACGGTGCGGCGGTGGCCCACAACGTGTTGGAGGAGAGGATCGCGAGCAGCCCAGGGCCGTCGGTGTAGTGCCACGCGAGCCCGTCCGGGACCGGCGCGTCCCCCTCCGTCCGGGGGCCGGGTGCCGGGTCGCGCGCCATCCGGCGACCCTACGCCGCGGGGTCCGTCGACGCGGCCGGCGAGACCGCGCCGGCCGTGCCGTGCGAGGCGTCGCGCCCGCTGCGCGCACCCGCCGTGCTCCGCATCGGCAATGGTCAGAGGGCTGAACGGGTGAACCGATGGGCCGTTCGGCCCACCCGCCGCCCGGTCCCGCCCGCGCGCCGGGACCCGCTCGTAGCGTCGTTGGTCGAGGACCATCGTCGGCCGGAACCCCTGCTCCGACCGGCCCGGGTGTCGCCGAACCCCACCAGCACCCGGGGCCCTCGCGATCCCTGTGATGGTGGGGGCGGGGCGCCCAGGCACATGGAGTCGCTCCTCGGGGTGAAGTCCTCTCACGAGGGCGGGGCGCACCGGCGTCCCAACCCGACAGGTCACGTTCCGTAGGCGGCCCACCCGGAAGGAACGTGCCCGAATGTCCGCCCTCAGACGACCCACCACCCTGCTCGCCGTCCCCCTGCTCGCGCTCGGCCTCGCCACCGCCGCCGCGCCCACCGCCACCGCCGCCGGCTCCTCCCTCGGGTGGGGCGGCCACACCAACGGCAAGATCCCCGCGTCCGCGCTGTGCGCCATCCCCTGGGACAGGACCGACAGCCTGCGCTGCGACGCGACGCGCAAGCTCACCTCGCTCAACACGGCCTACAAGGCCCGCTTCGGCGCCAACCTCTGCATCAACGACGCGTACCGCTCGTACACGAAGCAGGTCGCGCTCTTCAAGAAGTACGGGTCGCCGCGCGCGGCCAAGCCCGGCACCTCCACCCACGGCTGGGGTCTGGCCGTCGACCTCGGCTGCGGCGTCGGCGCGTACAGCGGCGCCCGCTACAAGTGGATGGCCAGCGTCGGCCGCAAGTACGGATGGGCGCAGCCCACCTGGGCCGTGGCCAAGGGCTCGAACCCCGAGCCGTGGCACTGGCAGTTCTTCGGGACCGCCCTGCCCACCCCGCCGCCGCCCGCGCCGAAGCCGCCGGCCCCCAAGCCGCCTGCACCGAAGCCCCCGGCCCCGCCGGCCCCGGCGGTCACCACGGGATCGCTCTCCGTCACCGGCACCTGGCCGCGGACGGCGACGTTCACCCTGCGCGTCAAGAGCACGGGCAAGGCCGTGGCCAACGCGCGCGTGAGCATCGACACCCGCGACCTCGGCTCGACCCAGTTCAGGACCGTGCGGACGGCGACGACCGACTCCGCCGGCCGCGTGGCCTGGACCCAGGCGCCCGAGACGCCGACCGTCGTCCGCTTCACGTTCGCCGGCTCGAGCACCGCGAAGCCGACGACCGGGACCACGACGCTGACGACCGTGACCCGGCTCAGCAGCCGCCTCACCGACGGACGTCGCCACCCGCTCGTCGTCGGGCGCCTGACGACCCCCGCCAGCGACCGCCTCGACGGCCGGACCGTCACCCTGCAGCGCCGGGTCGACGGCTCGTCCACCTGGACGACCGAGGACACCCTCGAGACCAACGACGACGGCTGGGTGTGGGCCCGTATCGACCGCGACGTCGACTCCACCTACCGCTTCGTGTTCGCCGGGGCCGACGGGTACGTCGGCTCGGTGGGCGACGAGGTCGAGGTCTCGGAGAGCGGTCGCTGACCCCGCGAGCCCACAGGCGGCCGTCCCGGGCTGACGGCGTGGCCCCGGCCCCACGGACGGGCGGGGTGGTGGACCCGTGGTCCGCCACCCCGCCCGCCGGTGTGCCTGCTACTCCTTGCTCGGGCGCAGGGTGAACTGCACCGTGGTGGTGTTGCCCGCGACGTCGGAGACGACCAGGGTGTTCTCACCCTTGACCGCGCCGTAGGCACCGATCCGCACGTGGTTCAGGTCCGACCACGCGTTGTCGCTGAGGTCCTTGCCGACCCCGTTGAGGGTCAGCCGGTCGACCGTGCCGGTGTCGTGGAGCGTGAACGACACCATCCGGTAGCGGCTCTTCCTGGCGTTGACGGCGTCGGTGAACTCCGCACCGTCCTTGACCGTCACCGTGGGGGCGGTGACGTCCAGGGTGAACTGCACCGTCGTGGCGTTGCCGGCGGTGTCGTACACGACGAGGGTGTTGGCTCCCTCGACCGCGCCGAACCGGCCCGGTACGACGCCGTTCAGGTCCGACCAGGCGTTGTCGCTGAGGTCCTTGGCCACCCCGTTGAGGGTGAGCCGGTCGACCGTGCCGTCGGTGTCGTGGAGCTTGAACGACACCTTCGAGTACGTCCCGTCCCGACCCACCGTGAAGCCCTCACCGTCCTTGACCGTCACGCTCGGCGGCGTGGAGTCCTGGGGCGTGGCCTTCACGGTGAGGTCGCGGATCCGGCCGTAGTTGTCGAACGAGCCGAACCCGACCCGCCCGTGGTCGAACGTCGTGTCGTTCGCCGTGAGCAGCGGAGTGTCGACACCGTCGAGGTACACGGCGATGTCGCCGCTGTCGACGCACCGGACGACGCGCACGTCGTGCCACTCCTCGTCGGTGATGGCCGGCGGAGCGCCGATGCTGCCGTCCCACTGGTCGTCGATCCGCTCCCGGACCTTGCCGTCGACCTTGAAGATGCCGTTGTGCGGGTAGATCGTGTTGTCCTGCGACAGGTGGGCGTAGTAGTACTCCGTGTCGGACTGCCACCCGAAGACCACGATGACGTCCCTGTTGTTCACGTCGGCCGGCTCGTCGATCCGCACCTCGGCCGAGAGGTCGAACGACCCCGGCTCCGGTCCGGCCGTGAGCGTCGCGTACTCGAACGGACGGCGGATGCCGTCGCCGGGGTCCGTCCCCGGCTCCGTGAGCACCACCTGGTCACCCGGGAAGTCCCACTTCGACGGTGTCCTCGGCGCCCAGTCGTCCGCGGCCATGACGTCGGTGATCGTCGTCCCGGACGGCGTGCAGGACGGCGGGGTCGGCGGCTCCTGGGCCTGTGCGCCGAACCGCGCGTACTGGGCCGCCACCTGCTCCGGTGTCGGCGCGGTGTCGAGGAACATCAGGTCGTCCATCCGACCGGTGAAGGGGTTGAACTCCTTGGTGTTCTGCGGGTAGCTGCCGCCGATCTTGATGCCCCGCGGCGTCGTGTCGGAGGTCGCTCCGGCACCCCACGGGTTGGACGCGGTGTAGCGCCCGGCGAGCTCATGGCCGTTCCGGTAGAGCTTCATCTCGCCCGCTGCGAAGTCGAACGTGGCGGTGAGGTGGACCCAGGTGTTCCGGGCGAGGATCTCGTCCCACGGCTGGTCCGCGGCGAACGTCCAGCTGCCGGCACCGTCGACGCGTCGGCCGAGGGCCACGAGGCGGAGCTCGCCGTCGACGGTGATGACCTCGAGGAGCGCCCGGACGTTGTGTCCCTCGGAGTCACCGGTCAGCACGCCGGCCAGGCCGACGGCGTTGTAGCGGTCGTCGGGGTCGGCGGTGCCGGAGTTCAGCCCCGGCAGGGCGTCGCCCGTCCGCTTGAACCAGCCCATGACGGCCGCCTGCCCGGTCTGGGCGAAGGCGCCGAGGCTCGCGACTCCGTCCTCGTCGTACACCCCCGCCTTCCAGTCGTCGTTGCCCTGGGTGGTCGGGTTCATCTGCTGGGTCTGGAGCGCCTCTCCCGCGGTCGGGTAGGCCCGGTCGGCGACGCGCATCTCCACGCCACCGTTGACGAGCCGGATGTCGGTGCCCGACAGGCCCTGGTCCGCCTCGTCTGTCGGCATGCCGTCGACCGGGTGGTCGAAGTCGTAGTGCGCGACGACGTCACCGGCGAGGTCGGGGAGGACGACCGGCGACGACGCCGTGGCCCGATGGGCACCGGTGACCTTCCAGATCTTCCCGTTCGCCTTCGAGATGAGGTACAGCTCGCCGTCGGCGTCGGAGCCGAAGCGCAGGTCGACGCGGGCGTCGCCGACGAGGTCCTGGAACGTCGTCTGCTTCCCGTCCGCGAAGACCCGCAGCCGCTCGATGGGCGCGAGGTCCTCGACGTCGCCGTCGTTGCGCTGCATCTCCTCGGCCCGGGTCGAGAGCACCCAGCCCCGGACGAGGTCGGTGAACAGGTACCGCCCCTGCAGCTCGGGGATGCTGCCGCGGTAGACGAAGCCGCCGTTGTTCGCGACGCCGGCGTCCCCGGTCTGCCCGGGGTCACGGTTGTGGTCGTACGCGGCGACCGGGTAGGTGTAGCCCTTCGCCGCGTCGTCGTCCGGGAGCGGGTAGATCTGCCGGTTGTCGGCCCGGAACGGGCCCTCGCGCTCGGACCACCCGAAGTCGTCGCCCGGCTCCACGGCGTAGATCGACTCGACCTGCCACTCGCCGATGTGCCCGAGGTACATCGTGTGGTCACCCTCGGGGTCCCAGCTGATGCGGTGCGGGTCGCGCATCCCGATGGCGTACAGCTCGGGCAGCGCGCCCGCGGTGTCGAGGAACGGGTTGTCGTCGGGGATGCCGTACCGCCCGTTCTCGCTGTCCCGGCCGAGCGGGTCGATCCGCATGATCGTGCCCTGCGGGGTGGTGACGTCCTGCGGGTTGCCGTTGCCGACGCCGTTCCCGCCGTCGCCGGCGAGGACGTAGAGCATCCCGTAGTCGGGGTCACCCCGGTCGACCGTCGGGTTGAACGAGATCTGCTGCACCGTGTGGACCCGCCCGTTGAACGGCACGCGCATCACCTCGCGGTGGGTGCCGGAGAAGACGGCGGCCGTCGGGTCGTCGGCCTTCCACTCCGTGAGGACGCTGTGGAAGCCGGTGGTCCCGAAGGCGGGGAAGTCGGGCGTGTCCTCGGTGAGGGCGGTGCCCGCCTCGGTGTGGACCGTGTAGAAGAGGCCGTTCTCGGCGAAGTCCGGGTGGAACTCGGCGGCCCCGAGGCCGGTGCCGAGGCCCGCGCTGTTGTGGAAGTTGTCGATGAACTCCTGGCGCACGTCGAGGTAGGCGGTGTACGCGCCGCTCGCCTTGTCGACGGTGTACAGCGTGCCGTTGTTGTCGGGCACCATGAGCCGGCCGGAGCCGTCCGGGATCTCGTCGAGGTGCGTGATCCGGTTGTGCCGCACCAGTCGCTGGTCCTGCGTCTCGGGGGTCGTGTGTGACTCGGGGAGCTGCGCCAGCTCCTCGAGCTCGACGCCGAGCGTCGAGGTCTGCGGGTCCGGCAGCGGGTTGACCAGCGGCACCTGCGCGTCGTCGGCCGCTGCACAGTCGCCCGGGTTGCCGGTCGGGATCGCCAGGTTCTCCCCCGCGGGGTCGACGGCGACGTCGTCCAGCATCAGACCGCCGTCGCTGCGCGCGCCGTTGATCCAGAAGAACCGGTCCAGCGGCGTGGAGACGCCCTGCCGGAACCCGAACTGGCGCTCGGCGCCCTCGGGCAGCCGGGTGCGCTCCTCGTACGGGCCGCCCTGGCTGTAGACCGCCACGGTGTCGGACGCGTTGTCGGCGACGATCCAGACGCACTGCCACGTGTTCTCGGCCCAGGTGCCGGCGGCGGTGAACTTTCCCCCGTCCCGCACGAGGAGGGTGTCGTTGCTCTGGTTGTTGACGTACGCCCGGCTCTGCGAGTAGTCCGTGGGCGCGTCGACGTCGGTGATGCCGTACGAGGTGTCGACCGTGCCGGTGCGCAGCATCCGGAAGAACACCGTCCCCGTGTCGCCCTCGTCGATCCCAGGCACCGCGCGCGATGCCCGTTGGCCGCCACCCACCATCTCGAGGACCTGGTTGTTGGCGTTCAGCGGGTCGGCGACGACCCGGGCCGCCTTCGAGGCGGTCCAGCCGTCCTGCCCGTCGAGCGCGGACCGCTCGTACTGCTCGAAGCCGAGCAGCTCGGTGAACTCGCCGTCGGCGGCCGCGGCGGGTCCTCCCCCGAGGAAGGTCGTGGCGACCACGGCGGCCGACGCGACGGAGGCGACCGCGCGCATCCGTCCCCGCCGTCGTGGATTCTGTTGCCGCACAGTCTCTTCGTGTGGCGATCGGGCAGCTGGTCGCATGTGGTGCCTCTCAACGTCATTGTCGATCGGATCACGCCCCGCGATGGTCCCCTGCGGCGGGAAGCGCTTTCCGCACAGTAGGCGTCACCACGGCCGATGGCAAGGGACGTCTCGACAGGCACGCCCGGCGGCCCACGCGCCGCCCGCCCGCCACCGGCGCCGAGGCGCTCGTCAGAGGTGGGCGCGGGCGATGGTGCGGCCGAGCTCCTCGAGCAGCGCCTCCGGCTCCGCGAGGCACCGGGCGAGGTCGCTCTCGATGTCGAGCAGCGCGTACGCCGCACCCACCCCCATCGAGCGCAGCCCGGCCTCGTCGAGCTGCCGTGCGCCACAGACCGCGACGACGTCGCACCCCGCGGCGCGCGCCCGCGCCGCGACCCCGGCGGGGGCCTTGCCCGCGAGGGTCTGCACGTCGAGCGCCCCCTCCCCCGTCACGACGAGCGGGGCGCCGCGCAGCCGCTCGTCGATCCCGACCAGCTCGAGGACGACCTCCACGCCGGACCGGACCTCGGCGCCCAGCGCCGCGAGGACGGCGAAGCCCACACCGCCCGCGGCGCCGGCCCCCGGCGTGGCCCGGTGGTCGGTCCCGGTGGCCGCGTCGACCACGTCCGCCCACGCCTCCAGCGCGCGCTCCACGACCGGCAGGTCGTCGGGACGCAGACCCTTCTGGGGGCCGTACACCGCTGCCGCACCGCGCGGTCCGAGCAGCGGGTTGTCGACGTCGCACGCCAGCACCAGGCGGGCCTCGGACAGCCCCGGGTGCAGCGTCCGCAGGTCGAGGGCCGCGACCCGGTCGGGCCGGGCACCCGGGTCGGGGACGGGCGCGCCGTCGGCGCCGACGAGGCCGGCGCCCAGCCCGAGGAGAAGGCCGGCGCCGCCGTCGGTGCTCGCACTGCCGCCGACGCCGAGGCAGATGTCGCGGCACCCGGCGTCGAGGGCCGCGGCGAGCACCTCGCCGGTGCCGCGCGTCGTCGCCGTCCACGGGGCCGGTCGACCCCCGGGCAGCAGCGCCAGGCCGCTGGTGTGCGCGAGCTCGACGACGGCCCGGTCACCCTGACGGGCGTAGGCGGTCGCCACCGGCTCTCCGGTGGGTCCGGCCGCGGTCACCGGCACCAGCTCGTAGCCCGCCGCCACCGCGGCCGCGAGGGTGCCGTCACCGCCGTCCGCGACGGGGACGACGTCAACCTCGACATCGGGTCGGACCGACAGCAGGCCGCGCCGGACCGCCTCTCCCACACCGTCGGACGAGAGCGAACCCTTGAACTTGTCCGACGCGACGACGACCCTGCGCGGCCGCGGGGCGTGGCCCGCGGCGGCCTTGAGCTGCACGTCAGCCCCTGAGCGCGGTGCTGTCGCGCAACCGCACCTCCGCCGCGACGGACACCCGGCGGGCCGACCCGGCGCCGTCCAGCGCGAGCTCGGCGGCCCGGGCACCGATGGCGCGCAGGTCCAGCGCCACGGTGGTGAGCGTGGGGGTCACGTCGAGCAACGTCGGGATGTCGTCGAAGCCGGCAACGGCGACGTCCTCGGGCACCCGCAGCCCGAGGTCGCGACACGCGGCGAGGACCCCGAGCGCCATGACGTCGGAGACCGCGAAGACGCACAGGGGCCCGGGGTCGTCACCACCCTCGAGGACCGAGCGCACGGCGTCGTAGCCACCCGCGCGCGAGAAGTCGCCGCGGACCGACCACGCGACCCGCTCCGGCCCGACCTCCCGACGGAAGGCGTCCGCGCGGTCGACCGAGGTGCGCAGCCAGCGCGGGCCCTCGACGACGGCGAACCGCCGGTGCCCGGTCTCGACGAGGGCCCGGGCCAGGCGGCGGGCACCCCCGGCGTTGTCCGGCACGACGGCCGGGAACCCCTCGAACTGCTGCCCGACGAACGCCAGGCGACCGCCGTTGCGCTCGTACATCCGGCAGGCCGCGACGAGGTCGCGGTGGGCGCCGTCGGCGCTGCGCCGTCGGGAGCCCGCGAGGATGATCGCCTGGGTGCGCTGCGCGGCGAGGGAGCGCACCGCGGCCGTCTCGAGCTGCGGGTCGCGGCCGGTGCTCGCGAGGAGGGTCTGCTTGCCCAAGGGCTGCGCGACCGACTGGACACCGCCGGCGATCGTCGAGAAGTACGGGTCGGCGATGTCGTGGACGACGAGCCCGACGAGGTCGCTCGTCGCCCGCGCGAGGGCCTGCGCCTGGGCGTGCGGGACGTAGCCCAGCGACTCGGCGGCGGCGCGGACGCGGGAGGCGATCTCCGGGCCGGGATGGCGATCGGACCCGTTGAGGACGCGGGAGGCCGTGGCGAGGGAGACGCCGGCACTCCGCGCGACCTCCTGCAGCGTCGTCGCCATCGTGGCCCCTTTCGTCGTCGCTGGCCGAGCCCAGTGTGCTGGGTCGGTGGTCGTCGGGCGACCACCTGGGTCCCACGACGTGGTTGACACGCCTCAGAGCAGACCATACCGTTCGGGAAAGCGCTATCCGCAACAGGAGCCGCGCTCCCGTCACCCCAGGAGCCTTCGCCAATGACGACGAATTCCACGCTCGCCCGACCCGCCCCGCCGGCACCCCGGCCACGCACCCCGCGCACGGGGACCCTGCTGCGGTCGTACGGCCGACCCGCCGCGTTCGTCGCGGCGGTCCTCGTGCTCTGGTGGCTCCTCACGTCGGTGACCTCGAGCCTGCCCGGGTACCTCGTGCCCTCCCCCGGCGACACGTGGGCGGCCTTCGCCGACAACCTCGCCTACTTCGGGACCAACACCTGGGTCACCCTCGTCGAGACCGTCATCGGCTTCGTCGTCGCCGTCGTCGTCGGCGAGCTCGTCGCGGTCGCGATGATCTACTCGACCTCCTTCGAGCGCACCCTCTACCCCCTCGTCCTCTTCGCCCAGGTCATCCCGAAGATCGCCATCGCGCCGCTCTTCGTCGTGTGGCTCGGGTTCGGGATGACGCCCAAGGTCGTCGTCGCCGTCCTCATGGCGTTCTTCCCGGTCGTCATCTCCGGTCTCGCCGGCCTCAAGTCGGTGGACCCCGAGGTCCTCGAGCTCACGTCCACGATGGGCGCGAACCCGCTCAAGGTCTTCGCCAAGGTGCGCTTCCCCGCGTCGCTGCCGCAGTTGTTCTCGGGCCTCAAGGTGGCCGCGACCCTCGCCGTGACCGGCGCCGTCGTCGGCGAGTTCGTCGGGTCCAACTCGGGCCTGGGCTACGTGATCCTCCAGGCCAACGGCAACGTCGACACGGCCTCGCTCTTCGTCGCGCTCATCATCATGTCGCTGCTCGGGGTGGCCCTCTTCGCCCTGCTGCAGGTCGCCGAGCGGCTCGTCATCCCGTGGCACTCCTCGCGGCGCTCCTCCGCCGGCTCCACCGTCCAGCTCTGACCTCCACCCCCTCTCTCTCCCGAAGGACCACCATGACCTCGCGCACCCGCACGACCCTCCTGGCCGCCGCCGCGGTCGCCGCCCTCGGTCTCGGCGCCTGCGGCAGCGGCGACGACGCCCCCTCCGCGACCGCCGCCGACGGCACCCGCACCGTCAGCCTGATGCTCAACTGGTACCCCTACGGCGAGCACGCCCCGTTCTACTACGGCGTGCAGGAGGGCATCTTCGCCAAGCACGGCATCGACCTGCAGATCAAGGCCGGCCAGGGCTCGACCAAGACCGTGCAGGCCGTCGGCAGCGACCAGGTGGACTTCGGGTGGGCCGACACCCCCGCGGTGCTCGCCAACATCGACAAGGGCGTCGGCGTCAAGAGCGTCGGGGTCTTCCTCCAGACGACGCCGTCGTCCGTCCAGGTCTTCTCCGACTCCGGCATCTCCTCCCCCGCCGACCTCGCGGGCCACACCATCGCCGTGTCGGCCGGGGACGCGCCGACCGTCATGTTCCCGACCTACCTGAAGATGGCCGGTGTCGACGAGGGGGCCGTCAAGACCCAGAACCTCGACCCGGCCGGCAAGATCGCCGCCGTCCTCACCGACAAGGTCGACGGCCTCATCGGGTTCGCGCACGACCAGGGCCCGACCATCGCCGCGAAGAGCGGCAAGGAGATGACCTACCTGCGCTACTCCGACGTCGGGCTCAACTACTTCAGCACCGGCCTCATCGCGCCGCAGGGCACCCTCGACGACGACGCCGCCCTCGTCAAGGAGCTCGTCGCCGCGACGAGCGAGGCGTTCGCCGCGGCCGAGCAGCAGCCCGAGGCCGCGGTGCAGGCGATGTCGGGCAAGGACCCGCAGATGCCGGCCGACGACGTCCTCCTCGAGCAGTGGAAACAGACGAGCGAGCTGCTGCACACCGACGCGACCGAGGGCGACGCCCCGGGGGTCAACGCGACCGCCGACTGGGAGTCGACGCTCAAGGTCCTCTCGGACGCGGGCCTCGTCGCCGCGGGCAAGAGCGTCGACACCTACTTCGACGCCTCGGCCCAGCCGCAGGGATGAGGGAGCAGATGACCACCGTGACGGACCAGCCGTCCACCTCCGGCACCGTGACCCGCCCCACCGTCCACGTCTCCGACCTGCACGTGCGCTTCGCCTCGCCCCGGGGTGAGGTGACGGCGCTCGAGGACGTCGGGCTGACCGTCGCCCCGGGCGAGTTCGTGACGATCGCCGGGCCGTCGGGCTGCGGCAAGTCGACCCTGCTCAAGGTGGTCAGCGGGCTGACCCGCGCCTCGCGCGGGACGGTCGAGCTCAACGGCACACCGGTCACCGGGCCGCGCCAGGACATCGGCTACGTCTTCCAGCGAGCCGCGCTCCTCGAGTGGCGCGACGTCGAGGGCAACATCCTCCTGCAGTCCGAGATGCGCGGCCACGACAAGGGCCGGGCGCGACGACGGGCGGCCGAGCTCATCGAGATGACCGGCCTGTCCGGGTTCGAGAAGGCGTTGCCGCACGAGCTCTCCGGGGGCATGCAGCAGCGGGTCTCGCTCTGCCGGGCCCTGCTGCACGAGCCGCAGGTGCTCCTCATGGACGAGCCCTTCGGGGCGCTCGACGCCCTGACCCGCGAGCGGATGAACATCGAGCTGCGGGCCATCTGGGAGCGCACCGGCACCACCGTCCTGCTCGTCACGCACTCGGTGCCGGAGGCCGTCTACCTCGCTGACCGCGTCGTCGTCATGAGTCCCCGGCCCGGCCGGATCATGGAGGTCCTCGACGTCGACCTCCCGCGGCACCGCGTCTACGGCGACACGATGGCCAGCCCCGTCTTCCAGGACCTCACGACCCGGGTGCGCGCCCTGCTGCGCACCACGGGCGAGGCCGACTGACACCGGCTCCCGCTCCCCCTCCTCCCTCCAGACCCTCCACCAAGGAGCACCGATGTCCGACACCCCGAAGACCCTCCGCATCGCCATGAACGGCGTCACCGGACGCATGGGCTACCGCCAGCACCTCGTCCGGTCCGTCCTCGCGCTGCGGGAGGAGGGCCTCACGCTGCCCGACGGCAGCAGCGTCCAGGTCGAGCCCGTCCTCCTCGGCCGTGACGGCGAGAAGCTCTCGCGGCTGGCGGCCCGCCACGACGTGCCCGAGTGGAGCACCGACGTCGACGCCGTGCTCGCCGACGACACCGTCGACGTGTACTTCGACGCGCAGGTCACCTCGCGGCGCGCCCCGGCGGTCCGCGCGGCCCTCGCGGCCGGCAAGCACGTCTACATGGAGAAGCCCACCGCCGAGACCCTCGAGGAGGCGGTGGCGCTGGCCAGGCTCGCGGCCTCGAGCGACCGCACCGTCGGCGTCGTGCACGACAAGCTCTACCTGCCCGGCCTGGTCAAGCTGCGCCGCCTCGTCGACGAGGGGTTCTTCGGGCGCATCCTGTCGCTGCGCGGGGAGTTCGGCTACTGGGTCTTCGACGGCGAGCACCAGCGCGCGCAGCGCCCGAGCTGGAACTACCGCGCCGAGGACGGCGGGGGCATCACCGTCGACATGTTCTGCCACTGGAACTACGTGCTCGAGGGGATCCTCGGGCGGGTCGAGGCCGTCAGCGCGCGCACGGTGACCCACCTCCCGCAGCGCTGGGACGAGCAGGACCGGCCCTACGACGCGACGGCCGACGACGCGGCGTACGGCACCTTCGACGTCGAGGGCGGCGTCGTCGCCCAGATCAACTCGTCGTGGACCGTGCGGGTGCGCCGCGACGAGCTCGTCGAGTTCCAGGTCGACGGGACCCACGGCTCGGCCGTCGCCGGGCTGCGCTCCTGCGTCGTCCAGCCGGCGAGCGCCACCCCGAAGCCGGTCTGGAACCCCGACCTGCCCGTCGCCGAGCCCTTCCGGGAGCAGTGGCTGCCGGTGCCCGACAACGACGACCTCGACAACGGGTTCAAGCTGCAGTGGGCCGAGTTCCTGCGTGACGTCGTCGCACGCCGCCCCCACCGCTACGACCTCCTGAGCGCCGCCCGGGGCGTGCAGCTCGCCGAGCTCGGCCTGCGCTCCTCCGCGGAGGGTCGTCGGCTGGCCGTCCCGGAGATCGCCCTGTGAGGCCGGCCCTCCTCCTGCCCGACGGGGGGCGGCACGAGCTCTCGCCGGCGACCACGTGGACCAGGCCCGAGGCCCCGCTGCGCTCCCGCGTCGCCTACGCCGCGGCCCACGTGGTGCCGCGCGTCGACGGCGAGAACGTCGCCGGGGCGCCGGCGCAGGTCGACTGGGACGCGACCATCGCCATCCGGCGCGAGCTCTGGTCCTGGGGGCTCGGGGTCGCCGAGGCGATGGACACGGCGCAGCGCGGGATGGGGCTCGACTGGCCCGCCGCCCGCGAGCTGATCCGCCGCTCCGCCGCCGCGGCCGCGGAGGAGGGCGGGCGCATCGCCGCCGGGGCCGGCACCGACCAGCTCGACCTCGCACACCTCGTCGGCGCGGCGGACCCGCTCGACCGGGTGGTCGAGGCGTACCGCGAGCAGGTCGGCGTCGTCGAGGAGGCGGGCGCGACGGTCATCGTCATGGCCTCGCGGGCCCTCGCGGCCGTCGCCTCCTCCGCCAGGGACTACCTCGACGTGTACGGGGCGGTGCTGGAGCACGCCCGGCGGCCGGTCATCCTCCACTGGCTCGGCGAGATGTTCGACCCGGCCCTCTCCGGCTACTGGGGGTCGACGGACGTCGGGACGGCCACGCAGACCTTCCTGGGGCTGCTGCGCGCCCACGCCGACCGGGTGGACGGGGTGAAGGTGTCGCTCCTCGACGCCGACCACGAGCGCGCGCTGCGGGCCGCCCTCCCGGAGGGGGTCCGGCTCTACACGGGCGACGACTTCAACTTCCCCGAGCTCGTCTGCCCGGACGACGACGGCCGCTTCTCGGACGCCCTGCTCGGTGTCTTCGCGGCGATCGCGCCCGCGGCGTCCGCGGCGCTCCAGCGCCTGGACGACGACGACCCGGCCGAGGCGCGGCGCATCCTCGACTCCACCCGCGAGCTCGGACGGCACCTGTTCGAGGCACCCACCTACCACTACAAGGTCGGCATCGCCTTCCTCGCGTGGCTCAACGGGGTCCAGCCCGGGTTCCAGATGGTCGGCGGCCTCGCGAGCAACCGGTCGGTGGCGCACCTGACCCGCCTGACCGTCCTCGCCGACCGTGCCGGGCTGCTCCGCGACCCCGCGCTGGCCGCGGACCGGTTCAACGGGTGGTCCACGGTGATGGGGGTGCGTGCCGGTGCGTGACGCCCAGCGCCGGCTCTCGCTCAACTCCAAGACCGTCGACCGGCTGAGCCTCGACGAGGTGGTCGAGCTGGCCGCCGACACGGGGCTCGAAGCCGTCGGCCTCTGGCGCGACCGCGTGCAGGAGGCCGGCGTCGAGCAGGCCGCCCGCCGGGTGCGCGGCGCGGGGCTGCGGGTGTCGTCGCTGTGCCGCGGCGGCTTCCTCACGGCGTCCTCCCCGGACGGCGTCCGCGCCGCGCTCGACGACAACGAGCGGGCCCTCGACGAGGCCGCCGCGCTGGGTGCACCCGAGCTCGTCATGGTCGTCGGGGGGCTCCCGGAGGGTGACCGCGACCTCGTGGCGGCGCGACACCGGGTCGCGGAGCGCCTCGACGCGCTGGCGCCCCTCGCCCTGGCGCGCGGGGTGCGCCTGGCCCTGGAGCCCCTCCACCCGATGTTCGCCGCCGACCGCGCCGTGCTGTCGACCCTCGAGCAGGCGCTCGACCTCGCCGCCGCGCACCCGCCGGCGGCGGTCGGCGTCGTGGTCGACACCTTCCACGTCTTCTGGGACCCTGCGGCCGAGGAGTCCGTCGCGCGCGCCGGGCGCGAGGGCCGCATCTCCTCCTACCAGGTGTGCGACTTCAACCTCCCGATCGCGGCGGACGCCCTGCTCTCCCGCGGGATGATGGGCGACGGCGTCATCGACTTCGCGCACTGGTCCGCCGCCGTCGCGAGCGCGGGCTACACCGGGGACGTCGAGGTCGAGATCTTCAACGCCGAGGTCTGGGCGCGCGACCCGGACCAGGTCGTCCGCGAGATGAAGGAGCGCTACGCCGCCCTCGTGGCGCCGCACCTCGCGGCCGAGGCCCCCCAGCCGGTCTGAGCGCATGCCCACGCAGGGCCGGTCGCCGTCGCGACCGACCCCGCACGTGCGGGCTTTCCGCGGTCTCTGGCGGGTCCGGACAGCGACAACCCCGCACTTGCGGGCTTTCCGCGCGCCGCCAGGGGTTCGGACAGCGACAACCCCGCACGTGCCGGCCGGATGGACGCCGGCCGCTCCTCCTCCACCTGACATCCCGGCGGAGCATCACGTCAGACGATGGTGGGCAGCGCCCCGCCGTCGGCCCGCAGCGCTGCGCCGTTCGTCGCCGAGGAGCGCGGGCTCGCGAGGTAGAGCACGAGCGAGGCGATCTCGTCGGGCTCGATGAACCGCTGGAGGAGGCCGCGGTGGTCGGGCCCGACGATCGCGGCGCGCAGGTCGTCGACCGGCACACCCTGCGCCCGGCTCACCTCCGCCACCGCGTCGGCGACGCCGTCGGACCACGTCGGCCCGCCGAGGACGGTGTTGACCGTCACGCGGCTCCCTCGGGTCAGCTTCGCCAGGCCGTTGGCGAGCGCGAGCGCCCCGGCCTTGGTGACGCCGTAGTGCAGCATGTCGGCAGGGACGTCGACCGCGGACTCGGTGTTGACGAAGACGATGCGCCCCCATCCGCGCTCGAGCATCGGCCCGATCACGCTGCGCGACAGGCGCACCGCGCTCATGACGTTGCCCTCGAAGTACCGCAGCCAGTCCTCGTCGCGAAGGTCCTCGAAGCGCGCGACCTCGAACACCCCGACGTTGTTGACGAGGACGTCGACCGACCCGAGGGCCGCGATCAGCCCCTCCACCTGTGCGGCGTCCGCGAGGTCCGCCGCGATCCCGCTGACCCGCCCGCCCGGGCGGTGCGCGCGCAGCCGCTCGACGGCCTCGGCCGCCCGCCGCTCGTCCCGGCCGTTGACGACCACCTCCGCACCCTCGTCGAGCAGCCCTCGCGCGACGGCGTACCCGATGCCTCGGGTCGCACCGCTGACGAACGCCCGCTTGCCGGCCAGGTCCAGGTCCACGCTCTTCTCCGTCCTCGGCCTCCGGCCGAAATCACTTGCTTGAGCAAGTCAATGTAGGCCGGATGACTTGCCCGGGCAAGTCAATGACGGCCGCGGACCGGCTGCGGATGCGTAGGCTGCAGGGATGCCGGACTCCCCCGCCCCGCAGCGCCTCACGGGCGAGGCGCTCGAGACCTGGGCCGCGCTGGCCACCGTCCTGGAATGGCTGCCGGCGGCGCTCGACGCGCAGCTCCAGCGGGACGCCGACCTCACCCACTTCGAGTACGGCGTCCTCTACGCGCTGGCGGAGGCCGAGGGTGGGGAGCTGCGCCTGAGCGTCCTCGCCGGGTACGCCAACAGCACGCTCTCGCGGCTGTCCCGGGCGGCCACCCGGCTGGAGTCCCGCGGATGGCTGCGCCGGTCGCCCGACCCCCGGGACGGTCGCTACACCCTCGCCACCCTGACGGCCGCCGGGCGTGACAAGGTCGAGCAGGCCACGCCGGGGCACGTCCGGCTCGTGCACGACCTGGTGCTCGACCGGCTCACCGCGGCGCAGGCCCGTGGGCTGCGCGAGGCCAGCCGACGCATCGTCCGGGCCATCCGGGACGACGGCGGCTGGGCCGTCCCGCCGGAGACCCCGCAGGGCTGACCACGTCGGCACCCGACCGGCGGGTGTCGGTGCCCGCTGGTAGTCGTGGGGGTATGACCGACGTGCCCCTCCCCCTCTTCGGGGACGAGGACGGCGCCGACCGGGCGCGCTCCGGGGTGTCGTTCGCGGCGGCGCAGCGGCTGCGTCTGGACGAGCACTCGTGGGTCGAGCACGTGCCGGGCTGGCTCGCCGGCGCCGACGACCTGTTCGCCGAGCTGCTCGCCCTGCCCGGGTGGACGCAGCGGCGGCGCCGGATGTACGACGAGGTCGCCACCGAGCCGCGGCTGACCGCCGAGTACCCCGACGCGCGCGCGGCACCGTCGAGGTTGCGCGAGCTGGCCGGCGAGCTGGGCGAGCACTACGGGGTCGACTACGACCGGCTCTGGCTCAACCTCTACCGCGACCACCGCGACAGCACCGGCTGGCACGGCGACGGCGCCTCGGCCCGCCGGCGCGAGTGCGTCGTCCCGGTGCTCAGCCTCGGCGCGCCGAGGCACTTCCTCCTCCGGCCGTACGAGGGCGGTCCGAGCCGGCGGCTGCGCCCGGCGAGCGGCGACCTCGTCGTCATGGGTGGGCGCTGCCAGACCGACTGGCGGCACTGCGTCCCCAAGCAGGGCGCGGCGTCGGGCCCGCGGATCAGCGTCAACTTCGCCGCCTCGAGCCAGGCCGTCCCCGACCCCTGAGCCGCACGGCGCGGGACGGTCAGGAGGCGAACACCACGGTGTTGTCGACGTAGTGCCCGCTCACCGGGTCGATGTCCCCGCTGCACGTGATGAGGCGCAGCACCGGGCCCGGGGCGGGGCCGTAGACGCGGTCGGTCGGGAAGTCGTCCTTCGCGAAGCTCTCCAGCCGGCGGACCGTGAACGTCAGCGTCGTGCCGTCGCGCCGCTCGACCTCGATGGCGTCACCGGGCTCGAGCTCGCGCAGCCGGTAGAACACCGCCGGTCCCTCGTGGGTGTCGACGTGGCCGGCGATGACCGCCGGGCCGCGCTCGCCGGGCGCCGGAGCCCCGGTCAGCCAGCCCGCGAGCGCCGGGTCGGTGGGCACCTGCATGGTGCCGTCCTTCGCGATGCCGAGGTCGATGAGCCGCGACTCGACCCCGATGGCCGGGATGCGGATGGCGACCGGCTGCTGTGCCGCCGGTGTGTCCGAGCCGGCGGCGGGCACCGGGATGGACGCGTCGTTCGAGCCGGCGTCCCGGGCCGGCGCGCCCTGCGCCGCGTCCGCCCCGCCCGCCCCGCCGGACGCCGAGGCATCCGGGGCCGACGCGGTCGGCGACGGCGCCCCGGTGCGGGCGGGGAGCGGGGCCAGGCTCGCCGGCTCGGGGTGCGTCGCCGCCTGGGCCGCGAGCGCGACCCCGCCGACGAGCAGGAGCGCGGCGAGCACCGCGGCGACGCGCGCGAGCGGTCCCACCGCCGGGGCCGACCCGCTGCGAGCGAGCACCGCCCGGCGCCGGGAGGCCGGGGGCCGACCGATCCCGACCGCCCAGCCGGTGACCCGCAGCAGCGCCTCGAGGACGATGCGACCGCTCATCTTCGAGGTGCCCTGGGCGCGCTCGGTGAAGGTGATCGGGACCTCGGCGAGGCGCAGCCCGAGCCGGCGGGCGACGTACGTCGACTCGATCTGGAAGGCGTAGCCCTCGCTGGCCAGGCTCGCGGGGTCGATCGTCTCGAGCGCCGAGCGCCGGAAGGCGCGGAAGCCGGCGGTCGCGTCACCGACGCCGAGCCCGAGCATCAGGCGGACGTAGAGGTTCCCGCCACGGGAGAGCAGTCGCCGGGACAGCGGCCAGCCTTCTGTCGCACCGCCCTTCACCCAGCGGGAACCGATGGAGAGGTCGGCGTCACCGAGGGCGTCGAGCAGGGCCGGGAGCCGGTCGGCGGGGTGGGACAGGTCGGCGTCCATCTCGACGACGGCGTCATGGCCGCGCTCGAGCGCCCAGGCGAACCCCGCGCGGTAGGCGCTGCCGAGCCCGCCCTTGCCGCTGCGGCGCATCAGGTGCAGCCGGGGCTCGTCGGCGGCGAGCGCCGCGACGAGGTCGGCGGTCCCGTCGGGGCTCCCGTCGTCGACGACGAGCACCTCGGTGCGCGCGTCGGCGGCGAGGACCCGGGTGACCGCGCGCTCGACGGACTCCCGCTCGTCGTAGGTCGGGACGACGACGAGCGCGGACGTCACGGGCGTGGTGTCGAGGGTCATCGGGTCTCCTGCTGCCGGCACGTGATGCCGAGCGTCGTCGGGTCCTCGAGGAGGTCCTCCCCGAGGGCGGCCCAGGCCGCGCCGTAGTAGGTGCTCGCGCGGGTGTCGAGGTCGGCGGCCGCCCGGAGCAGCTCGCCGGCCGGGCCGGCGTCGCCCTCGGCGTCACTGACCGCGGCCGCCGACACGAGGGCCACGGGATGCTGCCAGTCGACCGTCGCGGTGCCGCCGAGGTCGTAGACCCCGCGGACGTCGGCGCTCGCCCGCGGGAGGGCACCCCCGAGCCGCTCGACGAGGGCGCGGTCGCCGGCGTCGCACGACACCGCGTACCGGACGGCGACGCGCTGGGCGTCGAGGCCGTAGGCGACGTCGCCTCCCCCGGGCGGGGGCATCGCGTCGACCGCGCCGTCCGGGCCCACCTGCGCCCAGTCCGGCGGGAGGGGCGCCTTGTCGAGCAGGGCGCCGAGCACGGCGCGGTCTCCGTCGGCGACCTCCGCCCAGCGCGCGTCCCCGGTGGCCCGGCCCAGCACGGCGTAGGCCGCGGGAGCCGAGTAGCTGGGGTTGACCCGGTAGGGCTCGGTGCCGGCCCACTGCCCGGCGAGCAGCACCCGGCCGAGCGAGGTCTGCGCCGTCTCGTGGTCGAGCACGGCCGTGGCGAGCGTCCGCCCGGCCGCCGTGAGGTCGGACCGGTCGAAGCGCTCGCCGGCGACCACGAGGGCGTGGGCCGCGTCGACGTCGGCGTCGGCGGCCGAGTTGGCGTCGACGACGGCGCCGTCGGCCCAGGTCCACGACAGCAGGCCGTCGGGACGCAGGAGGTTCGCGCGGGTCCAGCCCCAGACCCGGTCGAAGGTCTGCTCGTCACCGTCCGCGGCCGCGAGCAGCAGGGCGTAGGCCTGACCCTCGCTCACGGTGTCACCACCCTGGTCGCGGCGCACCACCCGCCCGTCGGCGTCGACGTAGGCGTCGACGAAGCGGGCGGCGAGGTCGGGTCCGGCGGGCAACGCCGACCCCGAGGCCGACGGGTCGGCGGTCGGGGCGACGGCCCGCGGGGCGTCCCCGTCGGGGGACCACCCGGTGACGACGAGGGCCAGCACCGTGGCGACCGCCACGGAGAGGACCCCGACGAGCACGAGCGGGCCCCGGACGGAGCGCATCAGGCGCGGCGCGTCGACGGGACGGAGGAGCGCCGACGCGCGGCCAGGACGAGGAGGACGGACGCACCGGCCGCGGCGAGGCCGAGCCCCCCGAGCAGCCGCGGGTCGTCCGGGCGCGTGGCCATGCCGCCACCCCCGGTCTGGACCCCGTCCTTCGGGGCGGTCGCGACGCCCTGCGCGTCGACGACCGGCTTGAGGGTGACGCCGTCGCCGCTCGAGGAGTCGAGCACGAGGAGCGTGTAGACGCCCCCGCTCGCGAGGTCGACCTTGCCGGTCGTGCTGCTGCCCTGCATGGCGCGTCCCCCGGTCGTCATCGTGGTGCTCACGTCGAGCGTCCACGGACCGTCGGGCACCGCGGCGTACCCGGTGGGGGTGCCGAACTTCGCGTCGTCGGCGACCGTCGGCCCGTTCTGCGCGGCGACGGTGACGGCCGAGGCACGCGTGGCCGCCGGGAGCAGCCGCACGCTCGCGGTCCCCGGCTTCGGCGGCCGCAGGTCGTCGGAGAGGACCTGGATGCGCGGCGAGGTCTTGCTGCCCAGCGCGGCCAGCGTGTACGCCTGGTCGGCCTTGGCGTCGACGGTGCCGGTGAGGACCGGCGGGGCGTCGGCCGCGGCGCCCGCAGGACGGACGGTGACGGTGTACAGGCCCTGCGGGACTTGGCGGTAGTCACCCGCCGTGCCGTAACCGGCAGCAGGCTCGACGACACGGGCGCCGTCCTGCTGGTCGGCCTCCGGCACACCGGGCTTGGTGACGTCGCCGGCCGCCGCACCGGCGAACGGCACGAGGCTGATGGTCATCTCCCCCATGCCGGGGACGAGGTGCGCGGCACGGACCCAGGCCGTGGCCATCCCGTCGGCGGCGGGGGCGGGCGCGGCGGACGCCGAGGGCGCGAAGGCGCCTGCGGCGAGGGCCACGGCGGCCGCGAGGACCGCGAGGACGCGGGGCGTCCGGTGTGGCGTGGTGGTGTGCATGGTGTTCCTCTCTCCGGGGGCGGACAGGTCACGCGTCGCGGACCTGGTGGAACGGGTCGGGGTGGCTCGGGGCGTCATCGGGTGCTCCGGGGCCAGGACAGGACGAGGGCGGGCGGGGTGTCGCGCCCGGCCTCGGTGAAGCGCACGTCGGCGCGGTAGGGAGCGGGCCGCTCCGCGGACAGGCGCGCCACCTCGGCGGCCGGCGCGGAGTCCGGGACGGCGGCGTCGCCGTCGACCTGCGTGATGGTCACGGTGCGGCGTGCGGCGCCGGCGGTCTCCTCCGGCGCCGGCTGCGGCAGGGCGTCGAGCGTCAGCGTGTGCCGCGCTCCGAGCGAGGCGAGGACGGTGAGCAGCCGCGGGTCGACCCGGCCCGACAGGAGCGCGTCGCGCGCGGCCGTCGAGGTGGTGATGGCCGGGTTGGCGACGAGCTGCTGACCGGCCGCGGCCGCCGCGGCGCGCTGCTGGTCGAGGACGGCCGGGTCGGTGCCGGCGCGCTGCACCCGCAGGATCTCGACGCGACGCTCGCCGGTCCCGAAGGCCGCGACCGGGACGCTGCGCTCCAGCGCCTCGGCGAGGGTCGGGAAGGAGCGCGGGTCGCTGCGGACGGAGTCGGTCGAGACGACCCACTGGTAGGCGTCGGCGCCCTTCGGGACGGCCGGGTCGGTGTCGGGCTTGTAGAACCACACGACGTCGCTGCGGTCCCGGCCCTGCTCGACGAGGTCGACCCAGAGCGCGTCGTCGGTGAGGATGCGCTCGTCGGTCGGCACGTTCTGCGCGATCCACGCGGTCGCGTCGGTCATCGGCTGGTCGAGCGGCGCGATCATCAGGCCGCGCAGCTGTCCGGCCCAGGCGGGCGTGGCGACCGCGGTGAGGCCGAGCCCCACGGCGACGAGCACGCCGGCGCCCGCCCGGCCGACCCGACGGCCCGCGAGGCGGGTCGGCCGGCTCTCCCAGAGCGTCGTCGCGACGCCCGCGACGAGCAGCGCCCCGAGCGGGAGCAGCGCGACGACGAACGGCACGGGGAGGTACCCCGGGCGCACGAGCATCGCGAGGAGGAGCAGCATCGCGACCGCGAAGGGGCGCAGCCGCCGGACGGCGAGCGCCAGCAGCGTGGCGACGACCGCGACGACCGGGAGGACGGTGTCGAGCTGCAGCCAGATGGCGACGGTCCGGTGGCCGAGCGACTCGGGGTCGAAGATGCTGCCGCTGCTCTCGCGGCCGGCCAGCTGGTAGAGCACGCCGCCGAGGAGGCTCGTGCGGTTCTGGCCGGGCACGACCTCGCCCTTGAGCGCGGCGAAGAGGACGTAGAAGGTCCCCATGAGGACGAAGAGGGTCGCGGAGACCGCGACGGCGTAGCGGCGGGTGCCACCCCGGCTGCGGCGCCACAGGAGGTAGGCCAGCACCGGGAAGAGGAGGAAGGTCGTCTCCTTCGAGAGCACCGCGACGGCGAAGCAGACCGCGGCCGCCGCGAAGGCACCGAGCCGGCGCCGCGGGCTGAGCGCGAGGACGAACGCCCCGAGCAGCCACGGGGTCGCGACGTTGTCGAGGTAGACCGTGCGATGGAACTGCACCGCCAGCGGCGAGAGCGTGAAGAGGGCGACGGCCAGCCCGGCCCCCCAGCGGGGCATCCGCAGCCGGCGGGCCAGCACCCACAGGAGCGCGGCGCTGACCAGCGCCAGCAGCACCATCAGCTCGCGGCCGGCGCCGACGGCGTTCGGCGCGCGGTCGAAGGCGCCCGTCAGCTCGGTGTAGAGGGCGATCTGCAGCCAGCCCAGCGGCGGGTGGTCGTACCAGTACGTGTAGTGGGTCAGCTCGCCGAGGTGGAAGACGGCCCACGCCTGGGCGACGTACGTGCCCTCGTCGTCGATGCGCTGCGGGGCGCTGTACAGCCCGATGCGCATGACGACGCCGGCGAGGACGAGGAGCGGCCCGAGGACGACCAGCTCGCCGCGCGGGTCGGTCGCGCGTCGCCAGGCGCGGCGCAGGCGGGAGGCCTCGGGCGTCGCCGCCTCGGGGGTCGACCCGGCGGTCGTGGTGGGGCGGTCGATGACGGTCATCAGGAGGCCTTCCGCTCGGCGAGCTCGACGACCGGGGCGAGGGCCGGCGCCGGGGTGCGGTGGAGGTTGCTGTGCTCGGTCTTCTCCCAGCCGCGTTGGCCCCGCTTCTCGCGCCACACGGCGCGCACGGCGGCGCCGGCGAGGAGCACCTGGTACGGGAAGGCCCCGAGCACGAGGACCACGTAGTCGCGCAGGCGGACCTTCACGTCGTAGGCCCGGCCGAACTCGTGGAGGCCCGCGGCCTCGACGGCGAGGGTGACGAGGGTCGGGACGAGCGGGAGGAAGGTGACGAGGCTGACCCAGGTCGGCACCTTGGCGAAGACGACGAGGGCGATCGAGACCGGGATCATCAGGCCGGTGAAGGCCTGGAGGAACGGCATCGAGAGCGTGTAGCGAGCCAGGAGCCGCTGGCGGGCGGTCGGCAGCTCGCGCCAGACGCCCTTGGCGAGCACCTGGAGGAAGCCCTGGTTCCAGCGGGTGCGCTGCTTGATGAGCGACGGCAGGGCGCCCGGGGTCTCCTCGCGGGTCACGAGCTCGGGGTCGTAGGCGACGGCGACCGTGGCGCCGCGGGTCGAGACGCGCACGCCGATCTCGCAGTCCTCGGCAAGGCACTCGGGGTCCCAGCCGTCGACCTCGCGCAGCAGGTCGGTGCGCATGAAGACGGTGTTGCCGCCGAGCGGGATGAACCGCTGGCCGGCGTGGAAGTGCAGCCGGCTGCGGAACCAGAAGTAGTACTCGAGGCAGTTGCGCATCGACCACCAGGTCGTGTGGACGT
Source organism: Phycicoccus sp. DTK01 (assembly GCF_017312765.1). Taxonomy (NCBI): domain Bacteria; kingdom Bacillati; phylum Actinomycetota; class Actinomycetes; order Micrococcales; family Intrasporangiaceae; genus Phycicoccus; species Phycicoccus sp. DTK01. Next base: position 115,800 of record NZ_BOPU01000006.1, read on the forward strand.
TCATCAGCTGCACACCGCCCTGGACGATGTCGGCCTTCGTCTCGTGGAAACGCGCGTCGATGTGCGCGAGGAGGTCCTCGTGCACCTCGTCCTCCGCGTCGAACACGCCGACGACGTCGCCGGTCACCTCGCGCAGCGCCGTGTTGAGCGCCTTCGGCTTGTTCTTCGGGACGCTGGAGTCGACGACGACCCGGACGCGGCCGGGGTGGCGCTTCGCGGCCGCGTGCGCGACGGCAGCCGTGCCCTCGTCGTCGTCACCGACGATCGCGATGATCTCCAGGTCGCCGTAGTCGAGCGCGCTCAGCGTGTCGAGGGTGTCGCCGAGGACCTGCTCCTCGTGCCGCGCCGGGACCAGCAGGCTGAAACGCAGCGGCTTCTCGCGGCTGGAGCGGCCGCCGAACCGGGTCGCGCGCAAGCCCTCCGGCGTGCGCCAGGCGTGGAGCATCCACGCGAGCGTCGTGAACGCGACCCCCGACAGCACGAGGGACACCAGCACGAGCAGGAGGACGCTGGCCCACCCGAGCACGCTGGACGGGTTCTCCGACACCGACGCCTGCTGCGGCGGCTCCGCGGGCGCCTGGGTCGTCGACGGGTCGCCGACCGCCGGGATGCCCCCGCCCAGCGGGTCCGCGAGCGAGCCGCCCTGCTCGGGCAGCACCGGGCTCGGGCTGGCGTCCGAGACGGTGCTCGACACCGCCGGGCGCGGCGGCTCGGCGGCCAGTGCCGTGGAGGTCGGGAGGAGGAGAGCGACGGAGGACAGGCAGACGAGAGCGATGCGATGACGCACGAAGGGCCCCTGCTGATCGGTTGCGGGTGACGTCCGGCGCCGGTGCCGGGCGGCGTCACGCCCCTGCTAAAGAACGCGACCGGTCATGGGTGCTTCGGGGCCCTCGCCCCGACGGATTGGTCGATCGCGAGAAAAGGTGCGGACGAACGATGCACGTCGGTCCGCTCGGCCGGACCCGACAGCCGCACCCGGTCGTCGCCGTGCCGGGGCGAGCGATCACGACGAGGTGCGCGGCCCGACCGGTCGGCGCACGGGCTCCGTGGTCCCGGTCAGGCGACGGGGGCCGCCACCGAGCTGCCGGAACGCCACGTCGCGAGGAGGTGGTCGACGTTCGTCGGGTCGAGGATCTCCTCGGTGGTGCTCACCGCCGCACCGCGGACGCCGGCGTCGACACCGAGCCGCGTGTAGCCGATCTGCACGTGGCGGGTGGCCGCCGGGACCCCCATCCGGTACAGGCTCTCCTGCAGCCCCGCGAACAGCTGGTCGCCGGCGTCGGCCAGGTACCCCCACACGACGATGACGTCCGGGTTGAGGAGGTTGACGGTGCCGGCGAGCACGGCGCCGATCCTCCGGCCCGCCTCACGCACGGCCAGGCCGGCCTCGACCACCCCCGCCTGGGCCAGCTCGGCCACGCCCCGGGCGGAGTCGACGTCGTGGCCCAGCCGCGCGAGGTCCCGGGCCAGGGCCCCACCACCCGCCACGGCGTTGAGGCACCCGCGGTTGCCGCACACGCAGATCGTGTCGATGTCCGGCACCGGGGTGTGGCCGATCTCGCCGGCCAGCCCGGAGCCGCCGCCGACGATGCGACCCTCGACCACGACCCCGCACTCGACGACCGTGCCGACCTTCAGGCCGAGCAGCACGCTCGCCTCGGGATGAAACGCCCGGTGCTCGGCGACGGCGAGGAGCGCCACGCCCCGCCCGACGGCCACGGGAACGCCGTAGGACGTCCGGAGCCGGTCGGCGACCGGGTAGTCGACCCAGGGGCGCGCTGCGGCGGAGCCGCCCTCGCGAGCGGTCTCGAGCTCGATCCGACCGGGCATGCCGATGCCGACACCGAGCACGTCGTCGCGCGTCCGTCCGGCCGCCTCGAGCTGGGCGTCGAGCCGGGCCTCCAGGACCGCGAGCACGCGCTCGGGCCCCTCCGTGACGGCGATGTCGGTCGACTCCTCCGCGGCCAGCGGCTCCCCGGCGAGGTCGTACGCACCGACCCGGATGCCACTCATGCCGATCTGCGCCGAGAGAACAACTCCCGCAGCCGGATTGAACGCCAGCACGGTCGCCGGCCGGCCCCGACCGGCGACCATCTCGCCCTGCGCGACCACGAGACCGCGCTCGACGAGGGCATCCACGCGGTCCGTGACCGTCGAGCGGGCGACGTTCATCGCCGCGGCCAGCTCGGAGATGGTCGTCGCCCGCCCGCTGCGGACGAGCTCGAGCACCTCACCCGCCCGGCTGAGCCGCGGGGGGACCGCTGCCCGGGCCGGAGCCAGGACCTCGCCGACGTCCGTCACCGGCACGCTCGCCATCGCAGTCCTCCACCCGGTCGGGGAATTTCGGTCGAGCAGCGATGTTACTCGGGACCCTTGACGTTCGCCATCGACGTAAATACGATGACCATCGATCTAATTCGGATCGAAGCCAGTACGCAAAGGAGCGTGGGCGCGTGATGCGACCTGGAGCACAGGCAGCCGGAGTCGCTGTCATCGGGATGCTCGTCCTCTCGGCCTGTGGAAGCGGGTCGGACTCGGGGTCGGGAGCCTCCGGTGGGCAGAAGACCCTCACGGTGTGGACCTACTACACGGCGGGCGGCCAGAACGACGCACTCGAGCAGCAGAACGCGCTGTGGGCCAAGTCCCACCCCGACGTCAAGATCGAGACCGTCCAGATCCCCTTCGACCAGCTGCCGAGCAAGCTGCTGGCGACCGCGACGACCCAGGACGGCCCCGACGTCGTCCTCGACAACGTCGTCGTCGACTTCCCCACCCTCGCCTCGGCGGGGGTGCTCGCGGACCTGAGCAGCTACTGGGACGGGTACGCCGACAAGGGCCTCTTCCCGGACTCCGCGGTGTGGAAGTTCGACGACAAGGTCTACAACGTCATGAGCTACACCAACCTGCTCGGGCTGTACTACAACAAGGACCTGCTGGACGCGGCCGGCGTCGAGCCGCCGCAGACGATGGAGGAGCTCACCGCCGCCCTCGAGAAGCTGGCCCCCGAGCACAAGAACAGCGTGCTCGCCGAGTCGGGCGCCCCGACCGTCGAGGGGGCGTGGATGTTCATGCCGATGCTCCTCGGTCAGGGCAAGGACTACTGCAGCATGACGGAGTCCGACCTCGCGACGAACCTCCAGACCGTCCAGGGCTGGTCGCAGGGCGGGATCATCCCGCGCGAGACCGCGACGTGGGACCAGGCCGACGCCTGGCAGGCGTTCATGAGCGGCAAGTACCCGTTCGGGATCAACGGCAACTGGAACCTCGCCGACGCCAAGTCGGCCGACTTCACCGTCGGCACGACCCGCTTCCCCGCCGGCCCCCAGGGCAGCCACGTCTTCCCCGGCGGTGAGGCCATCGGGATCGGTGCGTTCGCCAAGGACAAGGACCTCGCCTGGCAGTACGTGCAGGAGGCGTGGATGTCCAAGGACGCCAGCCTGATCAACTTCAAGGCGTCCGGCCAGATCCCCACCCGCTCCGACCTCGCCGACAACGAGGCGATCACCGGCGACGAGCTCGTCCAGCCGTTCGTGGCCGCCGCGGGCGAGACGGGCGCGTGGCCCCTCAACAAGGAGACGGCGGCGATGCAGACGGCCGTCGGCCAGGCGTTCAGCGCCGTCATCTCCGGCCAGTCGGACCCGGCCAAGGCCGCGAAGGACGCCATGGACGGCGTCTCGGCAGCGCGCGAGAAGGGCGGCGGGTCCTGCTCATGACGGTCCGTCAGGAGTCGAGCGTCCGTCCCGGCGTGGAGGGCTCGGCGCAGCCCCCCACGCCGGGACGGAGGCGGCGCTCCCGGGTCCACCTCGGCCCGTTCCTCCTGCCCGCGGCGGTCGTCTGCGCCCTGCTGTGCGTGTACCCGCTGGTCCAGATGGCGCGGATGGCGGTCAGCGACGTCGGGCCGGCCAACCTCATCGGCGACTGGGCGTTCACCGGGACCGAGAACGTGCGGGAGGTGCTCGACACCCCGGGCTTCTGGCAGGCCGCGAAGGCCACCGGCATCTTCACCGCGGTGCTGCTCGTCGTCGACCTCACGATCGGCTACGTCGCCGCCCAGGCCCTCGCCCGTCGCGGGCGGCTCAGCTCGGTCGTCCTGTCGCTCATGGTGTTCGTCTGGGCCCTCCCCCCGCTCGTCAGCGGCAGCGTCTGGAAGTTCCTCCTCGCGGGGGACGGGGCGATCAACGCGGTCCTCCAGACGCTCGGCCTCGGTCGGGTCGACTGGCTGAGCGACCCCTCCGTCGCCCTCTGGGCGGTCAGCGGCGTCGCCGCCTGGGCGAGCCTGCCCTTCGCGATCCTCATCATCCGTGGCGGCCTGCTCTCCATCCCCACCGAGGTGCTGGAGGCCGCCGCCATCGACGGCGCCGGCCCGGTCCGGCGCGCGGTGTCGGTGGTCATCCCCCTGCTGCGGCCGACGCTCATGGTGCTCGTCATCCTCGTGATCCTCTACGCCTTCCGCAGCTTCGACTTCGTCTACGTGATGACGAGCGGCGGGCCCGGCACCGTGACGACGACGCTGCCCTACCTCGCCTACCAGGAGGCGTTCAAGACCTACTCGTTCGGGACGGGCGGCGCCATCGCGAGCATCGCGATGCTCGCGGTCGTCGTGCTGGCGATCCCCTACGTGCTCGGGGTGCGCAAGGAGGAGGGCTCGTGATCGGCGCCCGCCACTCCGTGGGGACACGCCTCGTCGTCGCGGTCCTCGGCCTCGTCTACCTGGTCCCCCTGCTGTGGATCGTCCTCACCGCGTTCAAGTCCGACCAGGAGGTCCGCGCGCACCCGAACTCGGTGGTGTTCAGCCCCTCTCTCGCCACCTTCACCTCGATCGTCGACACCGCGAGCTCGTCGATCGTCACCTCGGCGAAGATCGCCGTGTCGGTGACCGTGCTCGTCGTCCTCATCGCCGTCCCGGCCGCCTACGCCCTCGGGCGACGGCTCACGACCCGGTGGAGCCGGGCCAGTGCGTGGTTCCTCGGCGTCTTCCTCGTGCTGCAGATGGTCCCGCAGCCGATGGCGGTCATCCCCCTCTACGGGATCCTCGCCGAGTGGCGCCTCGTGGGGAACATCTACGGGCTGGTGCTCGCCGACGTCGCCCTCATGACGCCGTTCGCCATCATGCTGATGCGTCCCTTCGTCCTCGCCATCCCGCGAGAGCTCTACGAGGCCGCCGACATCGACGGCGCCTCCGGGCTGCGCACCTTCCGCAACATCGTGGTCCCACTGCTGCCCAACGGGATCGCCACCGTCGGAGCCATCGTCTTCATCATCACCTGGGGCGAGTTCATCTACGCGACGACGCTGATGACCGACCCCGCCAACCTGCCGGTCAGCGGCCTGCTGGCCCAGCAGACGTCGCTGTACTCCGTCAGCTGGAACCGCCTCATGGGCCTGGCCCTGCTCACCTCGCTGCCCCTCCTCGCTGTCTTCGTCGTCGCCAAGCGCCGGCTCGTCGAGGGGCTGTCCGTGGGGAGCGTCAAGTGACCGCCACCGGATCCGGAAGGGGACCCGCGTGTACCGCATGACCATCCTGTACGGCCGACCCGACGACCCCGCGGAGTTCGACCGCTACTACCGCGACGTGCACATCCCCCTCGCGCAGGGGATGCGGGGGCTGTCCCGGTGGACCCTCACGTGGACCGACCGGCAGTCCGGCGAGCTCACGCCACCGGTCCACCTGGTGGTCGACCTGTACGCCGAGAGCAAGGAGGCGATGGACGCCGTCCTCGCCTCCGAGGCCGGCCGGGCGGCATCGGCCGACGTCCCGAACTTCGCGACCGGGGGCGTGACCTTCGTCGAGGGCGTCGAGGAGGAGGTGGCGACGTCATGAGCGGGACCTCCGGGGTCTCGGTCGCGGTCGTCGGCCTCGGGTTCGGGGAGGACTTCCTCCCGGTCTACCTCGCCCACCCGGACGTGCGCGAGGTCGCCGTCGTCGACACCGACGAGCGCCGGCTCGCCGCCGTCGGCGACCGGTACGGCATCGTCTCCCGCTTCACCGACTACGCCGAGATGCTCGCCGACGACCGCTGGGACGCCGTCCACGTGCTCGTGCCGGTCCCGTTGCACGCCGACTTCGCCGTCGCCGCCCTCGAGGCGGGCAAGCACTGCGCGTGCGCCGTCCCGATGGCCCTCGAGCTCGACGACCTGCAGCGCGTGGTCGACGCCGAGCGGGCCAGCGGCAAGCGCTACATGATGATGGAGACCACCGTCTACGGGCGCGAGTACCGCTACGTCCGAAGCCGGTTGGAGGCCGGCCTCCTCGGCACGCTCACGGCCTACCGCGGCTTCCACCACCAGAACCTCGACGGCTACCCCGAGTACTGGCGCGGGTACCCGCCGATGAAGTACGCGACCCACGCCCTGTGCCCGCTGCTCGGCCTGACCGGCACGACAATCGAGAGCGTCGTGGCGTTCGGCTCCGGGCGGCTGACGCAGGAGCGCCGCGGCCGGTTCGACAATCCGTTCCCGGCGGAGAAGGGGCTGTTCACCCTGCGGGGCAGCGACGTGGTGGCCGAGGTCGAGATGTCGTTCTTCCAGGTGGCCCGGCCCTACATCGAGGGCTACGACGTCCACGGCGACCTCGGCTCCGTCGAGTGGCCCGCGGACCACGTGGGCCCGTTGGTCGTCCACGACCTCCAGCCGCTCGAGGAGCACCTGCCGGCCACCGGCCTGCGAGGTCGCAAGTCCGTCACCCGTCTGGTGGAGGCTCCCGACGACGTGTCCGACCTGCCCCCCGAGCTCGCGCCCTACGTCACCGACTTCGAGGTCCATCCGGCCGACGGCGGTCCGGTGCTGCTGCGGCGGGCCGAGCACGGCGGCTCACACCCGCACCTGGTCCACGAGTTCGTGTCCGCCGTGGTGCAGGGCCGTCCCGCCGCGATCGACGCACCCACCGCCGCCGCCTGGACGGCTCCCGGCATCTGCGCCCACGAGTCGGCGCTGGCCGGCGGCGTGCGCGTCGAGGTCCCCCAGTTCTCCGCCGGTCGCTCCTGACGACCCCCAGCAGAAGAGGATTCGCATGTACTCGAGAGACGAGGTCCTGGCCCGGCTGCACGCCGAGGTCGAGGCCGGACGCCCCGTGGTCGGTGCCGGCGCGGGAACGGGGATCTCGGCGAAGTTCGCCGAGCGGGGCGGGGCCGACCTCATCCTCATCTACAACTCCGGGCGCTTCCGGATGGGCGGGCACGGCTCCAACGCAGGCCTGCTCGCGATCGGCGACGCGAACGCGATCGTCCTCGAGATGGGTGAGCGGGAGGTGCTGCCGGTCGTCCGGGACACCCCCGTCATCGCCGGCGTCAACGGCACCGACCCCACCCGGGTCATGCCGCGGTTCCTCACGACGCTGCAGCACGCCGGGTTCGCCGGGGTGATCAACTTCCCGAGCCACGGCATCATCGACGGTCGCTGGCGCCAGAGCCTCGAGGAGACCGGCTTCGGCTACGACCGCGAGGTCGAGATGATCCGGCAGGCCGCCGACCTGGGCCTGTTCACGATGGCCTACTCCTTCACGCCGGACGAGGCCTGCCGGATGGTCGAGGCCGGCGTCGACGTCGTCGTCGCGCACATGGGCCTGACGACCGGGGGCTCGATCGGGGCGACGGACGCCTTCGCCCGCTCGCTGGACGAGTGCGTGGACGTCGTCAACGCCATCTCCGACGCCGTCCGCAGCCTGCGCCCCGACGTCATGGTCGTCAGCCACGGTGGACCCATCGCGACACCCGACGACGCCGGCTACGTCCTCGAGCACACCCGCTCCGTCGGGTTCATCGGTGCCTCGAGCATCGAGCGCATCCCCATCGAGGAACCGATCCGCGCCGTGGTGTCGGCCTTCAAGGACCAGAAGCTCGGGACGGACCGGTGACCGACCCCTCGGCGCCGACCGTCGTGGTCGCCGGGGCCTTCGACACCAAACCCGAAGCCCTGCAGCTGCTCTGCGACCTCGTGCGCCGGCACGGCTGTCGGGTCCACCGCGTCGACTTCGGTCTCGGAGACCACGCCTCGGACGCCGAGACGACGCCGGAACGGCTGGCCGAGCGGTCGGGGCGCACGCTCGCGGCCATCCGGTCCACGGGGCGTGGCGCGGCGCTCGACACGATGGGCGCCGCGGTCGGAGAGGTGCTCACCGGCCTGCACGCGGTCGGGTCCGTCGACGCCTTCGTCGTCGTCGGCGGGTCCGGTGCCGGCACCGTGTTCGCCGCGGCGGCCCCTCGCCTGCCGTTCGGGGTGCCCAAGGTGCTGGCGTCGACGGTCGTCGCCGGGGACACCCGCGGCTACCTGCAGGGGACGGACGCGGTGCTCCTCTACCCGGTGGTCGACGTCGAGGGCATGAACGGCATCCTCCGCGACGTGGTGCGGCGGACCGCGACGACCTGTGCGGCGCTCGCCCGTGACCACCACGTCGGTGCCACGGACACCCCCTCCTCCGGACCCCGTGTCGCGATGACGATGTTCGGCATCACGACCCGGTGCGTCTCCGCCGCCCGGGCCCGGCTCGAGTCCACCGGCGCGGAGGTCTCGGTCTTCCACGCCAACGGCACCGGCGGAGCCACCCTCGAACGGCTCGTCGCGGAGGGGCGCGTCGACGCCGTGCTCGACGTCACGACGACGGAGCTGGCCGACCTGGTCGCCGGCGGCACGCTGTCGGCCGGGCCCGACCGGCTCACCGCCGCCGCCCGGCACGGAGTCCCGCAGGTGGTCGTGCCGGGGGCCATCGACTGCGTCAACTTCGGTGCGAGGCAGTCCGTCCCGGAACGGTTCTCGGGGCGCACCCTGCACCGGCACAACGAGCACGTCACCCTGATGCGGTCCGACCCGGACGAGAACGCGCGGCTGGGACGACTCTTCGCCGACCGGGTGGCGAGCGCCCCGGCGACGACCACGGTCGTGCTGCCGCTCGGGGGCTTCTCCGAGCTGGACGCCCCCGGCATGCCGTTCTGGTCGCCACCCGCCGACGCCGCGTTCCGCGACGCGTTCCGCGGCGCGGTCGACCCCTCGGTCCGCGTGGTGGAGTCCGAGGACAACATCAACGACCCGGCGTTCGCGGAGCTCCTCGTCGCCGAGCTCTGTGCGCTCCGGGAGGCACGATGACGAGCACGACGTCGGGACCGGATGCGCCCTCGGCCGCCGACGTGGACGTCGTCGTCATCGGTGCCGGCATGGCGGGCCTGAGCTCCGCACGGTGGTTGCGGGCGCAGGGCTTCCGGGTGCTCGTGCTCGAGTCCCACGCCGACCTCGGCGGGCAGTGGAACCGGGAGAACCCCAACAGCGGGGTGTGGCCGGCGATGCGCACCAACACCGCGCGCTTCCTCACCCACTTCTCGGACCTCGACTACGCCGACGGGATCGCGATGTTCCCCCGCAACGGCGAGGTCCTGGACCTGCTGCGCGCCTACGTGGCGATGTTCGACCTCGACGAGTCCCTGCGGTTCGGCTGCCTGGTCGACCGCGTCGGCCGCGCCGAGCACGGGGGCTGGACGGTCACCTGGACGCAGGACGGCGGGCCTCGCACGGTCACCGTCCCGCGGGTGGTCGTCGCCTCCGGGCGGTACAACCTGCCCGAGATCCCGCCGATCGACGGCCTCGGCTCCTTCTCGGGGCCCGGGGGCGTCAGTCACGCCTTCCGGTACAAGGACCCCGACCGCTACCGCGGACAGACGGTCGTGGTGTGCGGCGGGAGCATCTCGGCCCTGGAGATCGCGAGCGACCTCGCCATGATCGGCGCCGAGGTCCACCTCGCGCAGCGACGCCAGCGCTACGTCATGCCGAAGATGGTCGCCGGCACGCCCATCGAGTCCTACGTCTTCTCGCGGTCGTGGGCCCTGGCGCAGCAGGAGCTGCCCGTGGAGGAGATCCACCGCACCACCGCCGAGCGGGTGCTGCGCCTGGGCGGGGACCCGACGCGCTACGGTGCGCCGGCGCCGCACGCGGACATCGCGCGCGCGGGTGTGACGGGCAGCCCCCACTACCTCAACCTCGTCGCGGAGGACCGCGTCACGACCCACCCCTGGGTGGCGCGGGTGCACGACCGCTCGGTGGAGTTCACCGACGGCACGTCGGTCGAGGCCGAGGCGATCGTCGTCGCCACCGGCTTCCACCTCAACCTCCCCTTCCTCGACGACGAGATCCGCCGGACCATTCGTCTCACCCCGACGTCGATGGCCTTGGCCGACTTCACCTTCCACCCGGACACCCCGGGGCTGGCCTTCGCCGGCCTCTGGTCACAGCTCGGCCCGTACGCCGTGCCGCTGGAGCAGCAAGCCCGGTACGTGGCCTACACCTGGGGCGGCACGATCGCTGCGGCGTCCCGTGAGGAGCTGCAGGCCGCCGTCCTCGCCGGTGTCGCAGAGGGGCACCACGACGGCTACCGCGAGCAGCACGAGATGGCCATCCGCTTCGGCCGGCTCGCCGGTGTCGACCCGGCGGACGTCGACGACCCGGAGCTGGCCGTCGTGCTGCCGTTCGCCACGGTGACCGCCGACACCTTCCGCCTCGTGGGTCCCGACGCCGCGCCGGACGCGGGGTCACGAGTGCTGCGCGACTTCTGGCGGTACGGCACACCGGAGGACCGCGAGCACGTACGGCGACGGCTGCAGGAGATGCAGCAAGTCCCGCCGGCCCCGGGACCGCCCGTCGGCTCGGGCGACCTCGCCCCGAGCGGTGCACCGTGACGACCCCGCTGGCCCCGGTCCTGTGGGAGCTCGACGCCGAGCGCCGGGAGCAGACCCATCTCGCGCGGTTCGCCGCCCGCGTCGGCCTCGCCCACGAGCCCTACGCGACGCTGCACCGCTGGTCGGTGGCCGACCCGGGCGCCTTCTGGAGCCACGTGTGGGAGTACGCCGAGCTCGAGGGGGACCCCGGCGCCACGACCTTCGTGCGCGACGAGGAGCACCCGATGACGGGCTCGCGCTTCTTCCCCGACGGCGTCACCAACCTGGCCGCCAACCTCCTGCGTGGGCCGGCCCACGAGACGGTCGTCGTCGAGGCCGGCGAACGCGGCGTCGCCGGGTCGCTCACCCGCGCCGAGCTGCGCACCGGGGTCGCCCGGGCCCAGGCCGTGCTGGACGGGCTGGGGGTCGAGCCCGGCGACCGGGTCGCCGGGCTCCTCCCCAACACCGCCGACGCGCTCTGCTACACCCTCGCGACCCTGGCGTCCGGTGCGGTGTGGACCTCGTGCGCACCCGAGTTCGGGCCCGCCGGCGTGCTGGACCGGCTGGGCCAGGTCGAGCCCGTGGTCCTCGTCGCCGCCGAGTCCTACGTCTACGACGGCCGCCGCCACGACCTCGCGGAGAAGACGGCCCGCGTCGCCGCGGAGCTGGGCTCGCTGCGGCACGTCGTCCTCGTCGGCGAGCCCATCACCCCGGACCCGGGTGCCGGCTTCGCGGGGGTGCGGGCCGCGGTCCACCGGGCGGCGGACCTCCCCGTCGTGTCCCCGTCCGAACCGCGCTACGCCGACCTCCCCTTCGACCACCCCGCGTTCATCCTCTACACGTCCGGGACGACGGGTCTCCCGAAGTCGATCCTGCACCGCACCGGCGGAGTGCTGCTCAACCTCGTCAAGGAGCACCTCCTCCACGGCGACGTGCGCTCCGGCGACCGGATGCTCTACTTCACGAACACCGCCTGGATGATGTACCACTGGTCGATCTCCGCCCTGGCGTGCGGCGCCTCGGTGGTGCTGTACGACGGGGCCGCCGTCCCCGCGGCCGAACCGGCCCTGCTCTGGCGCCTCGCGGACGAGCTCGAGGTCACCCACTTCGGCACGAGCCCCAAGTACCTCTCGGTCATGGCCGCCCACGGTGTCACGCCCGGCACGACGTGGGAGCTGCACCACCTGCGGGCGATCTTCTCCGCGGGGGCGCCGCTGCTCGACTCCCACTTCTCGTGGGTCTACGCGGAGGTCAAGGCGGACCTGATGCTGGCGTCGATCTCCGGCGGCACCGAGATCCTCGGCTGCTTCGTCCTGGGCAACCCCCTGCTGCCGGTGCGCAGCGCGGAGCTGCAGGCTCCCGGTCTGGGCCTCGCGGTCGCGGCGCTCGACGCACGCGGCCTGCCCGTCGTCGGACGCACGGGCGACCTGGTCTGCACCGAGCCCTTCCCCTCGATGCCGCTGACGTTCTGGGGGCCGGGCGGGCACGAGCGCTACCTCGACAGCTACTTCTCGGAGCGGCCCGAGGTCTGGACCCACGGCGACCTCGTCGAGATGCGTCCCAGCGGCGGGGCCGTCATCACCGGCCGGACCGACACCACCCTCAAGCCCGGCGGCGTCCGGATCGGGACGAGCGAGATCTACCGCGTCGTCGAGGACGACCCGAGCGTCGCCGACTCGATGGCCATCGGCTACCCGCAGGACGACGACCAGGAGATCTGGCTCTTCGTGGTGCCGGCCGCGGGGCGCGAGGTCGACGCCACCGCCCTCCGACGGTCGTTGCGCGCCCAGGCCTCGCCACGGCACGTCCCGCGCCGGGTCTTCCGCGTCGACGCCCTCCCGTACAACCTGGCCGGCAAGAAGGTCGAGGGCGCCGTCCTGTCGACGGTGCTCGGCCGGGAGGTGCGCAACATCGCCTCCCTCGTGAACCCGGAGTCGCTCGCGGCCCTGGCGCCGGAGCTCCTCGACCGGTCGGAGGTGCGCTGATGGACGCCGCCGTCGTCGGCGTCGGCGAGCTCGCCCCGCAGCGGTACAGCGAGGGGCGCACCACCCTCGACCTGGTCGCCGAGGTGAGCCGGCTCGCGCTGGACGACTGCGGGCTCGAGCCCGATGCCGTCGACGGCCTGCTCGTCGGGCCGCAGGTCGGCGAGACCCCCCAGCACGTCCCGGCGACCGTGGCCGAGTACCTGGGCCTGCGCCCCGCGATGGCCGATGTCGTCGACCTCGGTGGCGCCTCCGGCGCCGGGATGGTGTGGCGGGCGGGAGCGGCCATCGCGGCCGGGATGTGCGAGACCGTCCTGTGCGTGCTCGGCAACGCCCGCGAGCGCGGCGTCACACCACGCTCCCCCAACCGCAACCCGATCCGCGAGTTCGACGTCCCCTACGGCGCGTCCGGGGCCAACACCTCCTACGCCCTGCTGGCCCGTCGGCACATGCACGAGTACGGCACGACGAGCGAGCAGCTCGCGAAGCTCGTCGTCGACCAGCGCCTGAACGCCCACCTGCACCCGGACGCGGTCTTCCGCGGCGTCGGGCTGACGGTCGACGACGTGCTCGGGTCACCGATGGTCGTCGACCCGCTGCACCTGCTGGAGATCGTCATGCCGTGCGCCGGCGGCGCGGCCGTCGTCGTGACGAGCGCCGCTCGCGCCCGCTCCTTCCCGCACCCGGTCGTCCGGGTGGCCGGCGCCGGCGAGAAGGTCACCCACCGGGCCATGTCGGCCGCCCAGTCGCTGACCTCGGGTCCGCTGCGACCCGCGATCCAGCGGGCCTACGCCCAGGCGGGCATCACGGCGCGCGACCTCGACCTGCTGTCCCTCTACGACTGCTACAGCATCGTGGCGGCCATCACCCTCGAGGACGCCGGCGTCTGCCCCGTCGGCACCAGCGGTCCGTGGATCGCCGAGCACGACCTGACCTGGCGAGGCGAGCTGCCGCTCAACACGCACGGCGGCCAGCTGTCCTTCGGTCAGGCGGACCTGGCCGGCGGGATGTCCCACCTCGTCGAGGCCGTCCGTCAGCTCCGGCACGAGGCCGGGGACCGCCAGGTGCGCGACGTCGGCACCGCCCTGGTGACCGGCAACGGCGCGACGCTCAGCGAGGCCACCGCCCTCGTCCTGCGTCGACCCGACTGAGGAGGACCCGATGACCGACCCGACGCCCCCGCGTCGACCCGATCCCACCCCGACCCCGCTGACCCAGCCCTACTGGGACGGCGCGCGCGAGCGCGAGCTGCTCTTCCAGCGCTGCACGGACTGCGCCGCCACCGTCTTCCCCCCGCGGGGGCACTGCACGACGTGCTGGCGCCGCTCCTTGCGGTGGGAGCGCAGCACCGGTCACGGCCGGCTCGCCAGCGAGACCCTCGTCCACCGCCCCGGTCATCCCGGCTTCGCGGACGCCGCCCCGTACTCGGTGGCACTCGTCGACCTGGACGAGGGGTTCCGGATGCTCAGCAACGTCGAGGTCCCTGCCGGCACCCGCACCGAGGTCGGGACCCCCCTCGTCGTCACCTGGCGGGAGCAGAACGACTACGTCCTGCCGGTGTTCGTCCCCGAGGAGCCCTCGTGAGCGCCCCCGACCCCGTCCTGCTCGACGGCCTGCGCACACCGTTCGGCCGCTATCGCCGGGCCCTGTCCACCGTTGCGTCCGTCGACCTCGCGGCGCACGTCGTGCGCGCCCTCCTCGAGCGCCACCCGTTCCTCGCCCGCCCGGACGCGACGCTCCACGCCCAGGTCCTGCAGGGCGGCCAGGGCCAGAACCCCGGCCGGCAGGCCGCCGACCGGGGTGGGGTCGACCGCTGCTCGCCGGCCGTGACCCTCAACAACGTGTGCCTCGGCGGGGTGAGCGCCGTCTGGGACGCCTGTCGCCGGGTCACGCTCGGCGAGGGTGACACCTACCTCGTCGGCGGAGCCGACAGCATGAGCCGCGCGGTCCACGCCGGCCTCGTGCGGCAGGGTCCCTCGATGGCCTCCGCCACCCTCGTCGACACCCTGAGCACGGACGGGCTCTGGTGCGCGCTCGACGACCTCTCGATGGGCGTCCTGTCCGACCGCGTCAACGCCGAGCTCGGTATCGGCCGGGACGTCCAGGACCACCTCGCCGCACTCTCGCACGAGCGGGCGCGCGCCGCCCGCGACGAGGGTCGGCTGGCCGAGGAGATCGTCGCACTGGAGGCCGCCGGTCGCGTGGTCGAGCACGACGAGGGCATCCGCGACGCGACGACGCCGGAGTCGCTCGCGGCCCTCGCCCCCGCGTTCGACCCGGCCGGCACCATCACGGCCGGCAATGCCTCGCAGATGACCGACGGCGCCTCGTACGGCGCCGTCGTCAGCGCGGACGTCGCCGAGCGCGAGGGCGTCCGCCCGCTCGCACGCATCCGTGGGTACGCGGAGGTCGCCGGTCCCGACGCCTCCCTGCACCTCAAGCCGGCCGTGGCCGTCGCCCGGGTCCTGGAGCGGGCCGGGCTCACGGTGGCCGACGTGGACCTGCTCGAGATCAACGAGGCCTTCGCCGGTGTCGTCGAGGCCAGCCGGCGGGAGCTGTCGGTGCCGATGGACGTCGTCAACGTCAACGGAGGCGCCATCGCCCTGGGACATCCGCTCGGGGGCACCGGCTTCCGGCTCGTGCTCACGGCTGCGCGTGAGCTGCGGCGTCGGGGCGGCCGGTACGCCGTGGCCTCCCTCTGCGGAGGCGGCGGGCAGGGCGCCGCCCTGCTGCTGGAGGCGGCATGACCCGCACCGACCCGGGCCCGGCGCACGTCTCGGCCCGCCACCAGACCACGACCCGAGGAGACGCACGATGAACGGTTGGACCGGGACGCGCAACGGCATGCCCGAGGTGGGCGCCACGGCGAGCATCACCAAGAGGCTCGGCGCTCACGAGGTCGCGCTGTTCGCCGAGATCAGCGGTGACCACAACCCCCTGCACTTCGACCGGGAGGTCGCGCAGGCGTCGCGCTTCGGTGGCCTGATCACGCACGGTGGTGTCACGTCCGGCCTGCTCAACGCCGTCGTCGCGGAGCACCTCCCCGGCCCGGGGACCGTGTTCCTGTCGACCTCGTGGAACTTCAGGCGGCCCACCTACTTCGACGAGGAGATGACCGCGACGGTGACCGTCTCGACGGTGCGGGAGGACAAGCCGATCTGCACCCTCGCTACGACGGTGACCAACGCCGACGGCGAGGTGTGCATCGACGGTGAGGCGGTCACCTACACCGCTCCGCTCGACCAGGACTCGTGACCTCCGCCACCACCACTCCGTCCACGGGGGTCGTCCCGCCCGGGGCCTACCGCAACCTCGGGTGGCTGGCCCTCGCCCTGCTGCTCAGCATGGCGACGTGGTTCTCCGCGTCCGCCGTCGTCCCGCAGCTGCGCGAGCGGTTCGCCCTGGGGGACACGGGGGCCGCCTGGCTCACCATCGGGGTGCAGGTGGGGTTCATCATCGGCGCGCTGGGCATCGCCCTCACCGGGGCGCCCGACCGGGTGGGAGCACGCCGGCTCATGGGGTGCGGCGCCCTGGCCTCGGCCCTGGCCAACCTGGGGCTCCTCGCCGCCTGGTCGGGCGCGTCCGCCGTCGGCGCCAGGGTCGTCAGCGGGATGTGTCTCGCGGCGGTCTACCCGTCCGCGATGAAGATCGTCGCGACGTGGTTCCGGGCCTCCCGGGCCACCGCCCTGGCCGTGATGATCGGTGCGCTGACCCTGGGGTCGGCCGCCCCCCACCTCGTCGCCGCGACGGGCGGGCTCGACTGGCGGCTGGTCGTCTGGGTGACGACCGGTCTCGGGGCCCTCGGTGGGGTCGTCGTGCTGACGCTGACCGCGGACGGGCCCCACCCCTTCCCGGCCGGGACCTTCCGGCTGCGCGGCGCCGTCCGTGCCTTCTGCGCGCGCCCGGTGCTGCTCACCTCCATCGGCTACTTCGGTCACATGTGGGAGCTGTACGCCATGTGGGCCTGGATCTCGGTCTTCCTCGTCGGTGTCGTCGGGCAGGGCGGCACCGGCAGCCGCACTGCCAGCCTGCTGGCCTTCCTCGTCATCGGCATCGGGTCCGTCGGGTGCTGGGCCGGCGGCCGCCTCGCCGAGCGCGTGGGGTCGGCCCGGGTCGCGATGCTGTGCCTCGTGGTGTCCGGCAGCTGCGCTCTCGCCACGGGGTGGCTCGGCGCGGCTCCGCTCTGGCTCGTCGTCGGGGTCGCCCTCGTCTGGGGGCTGTCCGTGATCCCCGACTCGGCGCAGTTCTCCTCGCTCGTGACGACGGTGGCCGACCAGACCTATGTCGGCAGCATGCTCACCCTGCAGATGGCGATCGGGTACGCCGTCACCGTCCCCATCGTCTGGGTGGTCCCTGCGTTGGAGTCGGCCGCGGGGTGGGGGTGGGCGTTCGCCGCGCTGGCCGCCGGTCCGGCCGTCGCCCTCGTCGCGATGTCGTCGCTGGTCCGGTCGGGGGTGCTCCGTCGCACGCGGTGAGAGGACCGACCTCTGAGCCCGCAGGGCACACCACGGCGCCCCGCCCGACCTGGTGGTCGGACGGGGCGCCGTGGTGTCGGTTCGGCGGCTGTGGCGTCAGCTCCCCCTGCGGAGCTGGCCAGGCCGCCTGGCCTCCAGTCCGGTCCACCGCGAGCCCCTGCGCCCTTGGTGGTTCGTCCGTCCTCACCGGTTCCGCCCTGCACGGAGTGGGTGAGTGCTGACCCGAACTGCTGGATTCACTTGTCGTCCCGAAGACTTCTCGGGTGGCTTCCCTGCCAAGCCCTGTGGGCTGTCGCAGACCGGATTTCGTCGGGCCCCTGCGACCCTCTGTCCTGCCCTTCTGCTGACGATGACTTTACCGGGCCTTTACTCTCGGCGCTCGGATTGGATGGGTTCCGCCCCGAAGATCGGCCGAACGGATGAGTCAGAAATATCCACCTGAGTGCACTCATTCCGAAGCATTGTGCCGAGACGGCCACGGATGCAGCGGAATCGCCAGCAGGGTCCCGGTCACGTCCGCCACCGCGCGGCTCTTGGATGCTGAGACGGGCCGGGACGTGCCTCGCCGAGACCTGCACGCGTCGGTTGCCGTTCACGCCCTCACGGGGACGATGTCCAGCCCGCCGACGAGGTCACCCTCGAGACGGAAGCGGTAGTCGAGGACGGCCACGCCTCCCGGGAAGTCCCCGTCGAGGCGGACCCGCACCGCCCAGCACTCCGGGTCGACGCGGTCGGCGTTCAGGAGGGTCGTCGTGTAGGTGAACTCGTTCCCGGCGCGCTCGAGGAAGGCCCGCACCTCCGAGGTGCCGGCGAAGCGCTCGCCCTGGTCGGTCACCACGGCGTCGGGCCGCAGCTGCTGGAGCGAGGCCTCGACGTCTCCGGCGGCGTGGGCGGCGAGGAAGGAGCGGAGGGTGCCGGGAAGGTCACGGCCCACGGGGTCGAGGTCGGTCGGTGTCGTCATGGGACGACGGTGCGGCCTCCGGCCGGTGGAGGGTCAAGTCGTGGACCCTCCCCCCGGGAGAGGGTGCAGACTCCGGGGATGCGCACCCGGCTGAGCATCGGCGCCTTCTCGAGGATGACCCACCTCAGCGTGCGCACCCTGCGCCGCTACCACGAGACCGGCCTGCTCGTGCCCGACACCGTCGACCCCACCACCGGGTACCGGTACTACAGCGCGGAGCAGATCCCGACGGCGCAGATCATCCACCGCCTGCGCGACCTCGACGTCCCGCTGGCCGAGGTGAAGCGCATCCTCGCGGCCTCCGACCCGGGCTCGAGGTCGGCCCTGGTCGCCGAGCACCTGCGACGGCTCGAAGTCGAGCTCGACCGGACGCGGGGCGCCGTCACCTCCTTGCGCCGCCTCCTCGCGCCGGAACCGGCGCCGGTCCGGGTGGTCGTGAGGACGGTGCCGGCCACGACGGTGGCAGCGGTCGAGGCCGTCGTCGACCACGACGAGGTCCTCGGCTGGTACGCCGGCGCCATGGCCGAGCTCGACGCCACCGTGACCGACCGGGCGGGGCCTCCGGGCGGCGTCTACGACAACGCCCTCTTCGAGGACGGACGCGGCAACGTCCTCGTCTACCGCCCCGCGCTGGACCCACCACGTCGTGGCCGGGTCCGCCCCGTCGAGCTCCCCGCCGTCGAGCTGGTCTCGGCGACCCACGTCGGCGACCACTCGGACATCGACGTGACGTACGGGGAGGTGGGCGCGTGGGTCGCCGACAACGCCCTGGCCGTCGCCGGCCCCGTCCGCGAGGTCTACCTCGTCGGGCCCCGCGACACCGACGACGCCGCCGCCTGGCGCACCGAGATCGGCTGGCCGGTCTTCTCCATCGCGTCGCTCTGACCCCGGCCCTCGTGGGTGGCCCTGACAGGGCCGGACCCGGCGCGGTCTGTCACCACCGTGCGGACCGGCGCACGATCGAGGGGACCAGGCACGCGACACCGAGAGGCACCCTCCCCATGACCGACCGCATCACCAGCCCGTTCGACGCCACCAGCACTGCCGACGAGGTCAGCGCCGGGATCGACCTGACCGGCCGGCGCGCCGTGGTCACGGGCGCCGCCTCCGGAATTGGCGTCGAGACCGCACGCACGCTCGCGCGGCGCGGGGCCGAGGTGACGATCGCGGCCCGCCGGGTCGACGCGGCGGAGGCAGTGGCCGAGGACATCCGCGCCGACACGGGCAACCCGGCGGTGCGCGTGCGCCACCTCGAGCTGACCGACCGGCGCTCGGTCGCCGAGTTCGTCGACGCGTGGTCGGGCCCGCTGGACCTGCTGATCGACAACGCCGGCGTCATGATGATCCAGGACCTGACGCGCACCCCCGAGGGCCGCGAGATGCAGTTCGCGACGAACCACCTCGGCCACGTCCAGCTCACGACGGGCCTGCACCAGGCCCTGGCGTCCGCCGACGACGGTGCGCGCGTCGTGATGGTGAGCTCCACCGGTCATCTCTTCGGGCCGGTCGTCTTCGACGACGTCGACTACCGCTTCCGCGCCTACGACCCACTGTCGGCCTACGCGCAGTCCAAGACCGCCGAGATCCTCTTCGCGGTCGGCGCGAGCCGGCGCTGGTCGGACGACGGCATCACCGTCAACGCGGTGAACCCGGGCGCCATCGCGACCGACCTCCAGCGTCACGTCGGCGGCCGGCTGGCGACGCCGGAGGACGAGCGCAAGACGGTGCAGCAGGGCGCGGCCACGAGCGTCTTCGCCGCCACCTCCCGGCTGCTCGACGGCGTCGGCGGTCGCTACCTCGACGACTGCCAGGAGGCGACCGTCGTCGACGAGCGCAGCCCGGACGCAGGCGGGCTCGCGGGCAGCGTCGCGCGGTACGCGCTCGACCCCGAG
The DNA here is from genome assembly GCF_017312765.1 of Phycicoccus sp. DTK01. Lineage (NCBI taxonomy): Bacteria > Bacillati > Actinomycetota > Actinomycetes > Micrococcales > Intrasporangiaceae > Phycicoccus > Phycicoccus sp. DTK01. The sequence goes on from NZ_BOPU01000006.1 coordinate 135,747, forward strand.
GGCGCCGACCGCCTGTGGTCGCTGTCCACCGCCCTCTTGGGCTGACCTGCGCTGACCGGCGCACGCGGCGACCCGCCAGCCGGCCGTCACCTCCGCACGGGCCTTGGGCGGCGGGCGGCGGGCCCCGTCCGCCCTCGGGTCAGCCGCGGGCCGGCGACGAGGGATGCTCGGGGTCGGCCGGGACAAGGCGCTGCAGGGCATCGTGCGACGGCGTCCCCGGCTCGGCGTGGTAGACCACGAGGAGGTGGCCGTCGGAGCCGTTGACGGCCAGCTTCTCGAACCCCAGCGTCATCGCACCCACGTCCGGGTGCACCCACTCGCTGGTCCCACCCACCTTGGCGCGCACGTCCTGCCGTTCCCACAAGGCGCGGAAGCGCGGGCTGGCCGCGCCGAGCTCGTCGACGAGCGAGGTCAGCGCGGGGTCGTCCAGCCGGGCTCCGGCCAGGGACCGGAGCCCCGAGACCGCCTCCTGCGAGGCGCGCTCCCAGTCCGCGTGGAGCGTGCGGGCGCCCGGGTCGAGGAACACCGCGCGGACGAGGTTGGTTCCCACCGTGAAGTGCGGCGACAGGGCGGCGGCGAGGGAGTTGGCGGCGACCACCGTCATCACCCGGTCCTGCACGAACGCCGGGAACGGCAGCTGACGCAGCCAGGACCGCAGGCCGTCGGGGACCTCGTCGTCGAGGCCCGGGGCGGCCGTGGGGGCCCCGGCGGCCGCTCGCCCGAGCTCGTGGAGGTGGGCCATCGCCTCGCCGTCGAGCCGCAGGACCCGGCCGATGGCGTCGAGCACCTGCGTGGACGGGTTGCGGTCGCGCCCCTGCTCGACGCGCGTGTAGTAGTCGGGACTCACCCCGGCGAGCACGGCCAGCTCCTCGCGGCGCAACCCCGCGACGCGGCGCCGACCGCGCGGCATCCCCACCGCATCGGGGCTCACCTGCGCCCGGCGGGCGCGCAGGTAGTCGCCCAGCGCGTTCGACACCAGCAGAGCCTATCGCCGGGCTCGGACGTCACTGCGAGAGGACGAGGTCCAGCCGGTCGAGCAGCGCCTCGAGCGACCGCTCGAACTCCTCGACCGTGTGGTCCTCGGAAAGGAGCGGGGCGGTCCGCAGGATCGTGGGGAAGTCCTCGACCGACACCTCCTCACCCGGCGGGCGGACGCCGGCGCCGCCCTCGTCGAGCGGCTCCTCGACCGGCGAGGTCGTGGCCCCGAGCGTCGCGACCTCGAGCAGCAGGTGGCCGAGGAGGAAGCTCGTGAAGACGCGGTAGGCCTCGACGGCCTGGGCGTCGGTGAAGCCGCGGCGGGTCAGCCCGTCGAGGAACCCCTCCACCACGCGCAGGCTGCGCAGCGGCGGCCGCAGCCACGGCGCCGCCGGGTGGCGGGTCGCGACCAGCGGGAAGACCGCCGGGTGCGCGATTGCCAGCGAGCGCACCGAGTGCGCCATCCACTGCAGGAACGCCTGCCAGCCGTCGGCCGGCTCGAAGAGGTCGCCCGGGTCGACCGCGATGGAGTCGACGAGCGAGTCGACGATCGCCTCGAGCAGGTCTTCGCGCCCGTTGACGTGGCGGTAGAGCGCCATCGCCTCGACCCCGAGCCGCGCCCCGAGGGAGCGCATGGTCAGCGCCTCGAGCCCTTCGGCGTCGATCATCCTGATGGCCTCCGCGACCACCACCTCCCGGTCGAGCGGGCGGCGCGGCTCGGCCCTCTCCTGCGGCGACAGCTCGTCCGTCGGTGGCATGCGACCTCCTCGCGGGTGTCACCCCACCCTGCCACGGGGGCGCGACACCGGGTCCGGAGCGGGACGCGGCCGGCCGCGGCGGTCCGATGTTTACGTCGTAAACATCGGGGGTAGGCCCCGAAGGTGCCGCTCTCGGCGCGCCCCGTGAGCCGCCTCCAGCGGCCCCTTCGAAAGGCTTTCCATGAACGACGCACTGCGCGACGCCCTGGCGGCGGTCGCCACCTTCGTCCCCAGGTTGCTCCTGTTCCTCGTCATCCTGCTGATCGGCTTCGTCGTCGCGAAGGCCCTGGCCAAGGCGGTCTCGGCCGTCCTCACGCGCGTCGGGTTCGACCGCGCCATCGAGCGTGGCGGCATCGGCCGGATGCTCGAGTCCTCGTCGTACGACGCCTCCGACATCCTCGCGAAGATCGTCTACTACGCGATCCTGCTCTTCACCCTGCAGCTGGCCTTCAGCGCCTTCGGGCCCAACCCCATCAGCGAGCTGCTGACCGGCGTCATCGCCTTCCTGCCGCGCGTCTTCGTCGCCATCGTCATCGTCGTCGTGGCCGCCGCCATCTCGGCCGCGGTCAAGGGCCTGATCCAGAACACGCTGGGCGGCCTGTCGTACGGCAAGGTCCTCGCGAACATCGCCGGCGTCTTCATCCTCGGCCTCGGCGTCATCGCCGCGCTCAACCAGGTCGGCATCGCGACGACCGTCACGACCCCCGTGCTCGTTGCGGTCCTCGCCACCATCGGCGGCATCCTCGTCGTCGGCGTCGGTGGCGGGCTCGTCAAGCCGATGCAGTCGCGCTGGGAGCGCTACCTCGGCACGGTCGAGGACGAGGCCCCGAAGATGCGCGCCCACGTGGCCGCGTCGCCGAGCGTCGAGGACCAGGCCCGTGACGCCGCGCGCCAGGCGCGCGCCGCGACCCAGCCCACCTCGGCGTACGACGCCAGCACCCCCCGCTGACCGCCATGGCCACCCCTCACGAGGACAGGACCACCGTGGACCACACCGAGACCCCCCGCGACACCGTGCCGCGCGACGCCGCACCCACGCGCCACGAGGTGCTCGACGCCGAGAAGGAGCGGTACGGCGGCATCAAGGTCGGCTCGGCCTTCTTCGGCTGGCTGACCGCCACCGGCTCCGCCGTGCTCCTCACCGCGCTCGTGGCCGCCGCCGGCACCGGCGTCGGCATCGCGACCGGCACCGACGTCCAGGACGCCGCGGACCGCGCCACCAGCGACCCCACCACCGTGGGGCTGGCCGGCGGGATCGCCCTGCTCGTCGTCCTCTTCGTCGCCTACTACTGCGGCGGCTACGTGGCCGGCCGGATGGCCCGCTTCAACGGCGCCAAGCAGGGCCTCGCCGTCTGGCTCTGGGCCCTGGTCATCGCGCTCGTCGTCGCCGTCCTCGGGCTCGTCGCCGGTGACCGGTACAACGTGCTCGGCCAGCTCAACAGCTTCCCCCGGCTCCCCGTCGGCGAGGGCGACGTCGGCACCGCCGGCATCCTCGCGCTCGTCGGTGTCGCCGTCGTCAGCCTGCTCGGGGCCGTCCTCGGCGGCCTCGCCGGGATGCGCTTCCACCGCAAGGTCGACCGCGCCGGTCTCGGCGACTGACCGGACGGGGCGCCCTCGCACCGAGGGCGCCCCGTCACCGGCCGGCGGAGGCAGGATGCGTGGCCCGCGCCGCCGGTGGGTAGAGCCGGTGGGATACCGACCCGCGGGGCAGCGGCCCCGTCCCACCATCCCGGGAGTGACGTCCGTGCCCCTCGCTGTCCCGCCTGCTGCCGCACCCCGCGTGCTCGTCGACCAGCCGGGACGGGTCCGCACGGTGGCGGTGGTGCCCGGTGCGCACGCGTACTCCCGGACGGTCATGCCCGTCGAGGCCGGCTTCGCCGCGCTGCCGGACCCCCATCCCGACCTGGACGGTGAGGTGGCCGGGGCTCGCTGGTGGCCGCCGCGGATGCTCACCCCCGAGTGGGTCGCGCGCTCCGACTTCGACCTCATGCACGTCCACTTCGGGGTGGAGCAGGTGCCGCTGTCCACCCTCGAGCAGACGGTCCGCGCCCTGCGGGAGACGGGGCGACCGCTCGTGCAGACCGTCCACGACCTGGAGAACCCCCACCTGCACGAGCAGGCCGGCCACGAGGAGCGGCTCTGCCTCCTGGTCGAGGCCGCCGACACAGTGCTGACCCTCACCCCCGGGGCCGCGGCCGAGATCGAGCGACGTTGGGCCCGACCGGCCGTCGTCGTGCCGCACCCGCACCTCGTCCCGCTGACCACGATGCGCGCAGTGCGTGTCTCGCGGGCGGCCGCACCTGTGACGCGCCCGGTCGTCGGGACGACGCTGAAGGACCTGCGGGCCGGCACGGACGCTCTCGGCCTGCTGCCTGCCCTGCGTCACCTGGCCCGGGCGATGCCCGAGGCCGACGTCTGCGTGTGGCTGCACGAACGGACCTGGAACGCGCCGCCGGACGACCGGGCCCGTCAGGTGTGCCGCGCCCTGGCCGAGGCCGCTGCGGACGGCGTCCGGCTCGTCGTCCACCCGCCCATGGACGACGACACCCTCTGGTCGCACCTGGCCTCGCTCGACGTCGCCGTCCTGCCCTACCGGCACGGGACGCACTCGGGATGGCTGGAGGCGTGCCACGACCTCGGGACGAGCGTCGTCGCGCCGGACGTCGGGCACCTCGTCGACCAGGGGCCGGAGGGCGTCTATCGGTGGCGCCCGGGCGGCGCCGACGAGGCGTCGCTGCTCGCCGCCGTCGAGGGTGCCCTGAGGACGCGCGCCGCAGGTCTCCCGGGTGCCGATGCCGACGCCCGCGCGCGGCAGGTCACCGAGGTGCGCGCCGTGCACGCGCAGGTGTACGCCGCGCTCCTCGCCCGGGGGTCCGCAGGATGAGCGAGGCGATGGCCCCGCAGGTCGACGACCTGCCGGTGCACTGGCTCCCGGGTCCCGACCGGCACGGGGTCACCCTGCTCGCCCGCCAGGTGGCCGACGCGGCCGGATCCCCGGTCGTCCGGGGCCACGAGGTGCCCGCCCGGCTCCACGGTCGCCCGGTCCATCTCCATTTCTCCACCGGTCTGTTCGGCTCCCCGGAGGCGGCCCGCCACGTCGTGGACGCGTGGGCGGCCCGGACTCGGCTGAGCCTCACCCTGCACGACGTCCCGCAGTCGGCCGAGGGGTCGCGATGGGGGCGACGCGCGGCGGTCTACTCCCACCTGGTGGCGCGGTCGTCCGCGTGGGCGGTCAACAGCCGCTGGGAGGCGACCCTCGCCGCGGCGGCCCTGCCGGAGGCGCCCCGCGGCCCTGAGGTCATCCCGCTCCCCATCGTGCTCGAGCCCTGGGCCACCGGTCCGACGCGAGCCGTGGGCGCAGGCTCGGCCGTCCTGCCGGCCGACGCACCGCGGGCCCGGGACGGGTGGATCGGCGTGCTCGGCTGGGTCTACCCCGACAAGGGCCACGAGGAGGCCATCGAGCTCGCGGCGGCCCTGCACTCGACCGGCCGCGCCCTCGGTGTCGCCGCCCTCGGGGGTGTGGTCGCCGGCCACGACGAGCTCGCGGACGACCTGGCGCGCCTCGCCGACCGCCTCGGGGTGGCGTGGCACGTCACCGGGTACCTCGACGACGACGCCCTGGTCCGGGCGATGCACGAGACCACGGTGCCGGTGGCCGCCCACCGGCATCCGTCGGCGTCCGGGTCGGTCAACAGCTGGGTCGCCGCGGGCCGGCGACCCCTCCTGCGGGAGCACCCCTCCACCGTCGAGCTCGACGAGCTCCGTCCGGGCGCACACCTCGTCCGTGGCCTCGACGCCTGGCCCGCCGAGGCCGTCCTGGCCCTGGACGACCCGGCGCGGACCTGGCTGCCCCCCGGCTACCGGCCGCCCCACACGCTGGAGGACGTGGTGCGCGCCTACCGGTCCTGGTGGGCGCGATGAGTCCGCAACCCCCCTGGGGCGCAGCCGTACCGGGCAACCGCTGGGACCTCGTCGAGGGGCAGGACGCGCCGGTCCGCAGCGTCGGTGTCGTGGTGCTCCACTACCACCAGCAGCGCGAGCTCGATCGCACCCTCCACGCGCTCGCTCGCCAGGACTACCCGGCGGACGCGGTCGAGGTGGTCGTCACCGACGACGGCAGCGACCCGCCCCCGAGCGTCCCCGACGGCGTGCGCCTGGTGACCCAGGAGGACCGCGGCTTCCGGGCGGCCGCCGCCCGCAACGCCGGCGCTCGGTCGACCCGGGCCGACGTGCTCGTCTTCCTCGACGCCGACTCCACACCCGAGCCGTCATTCCTCCGTGCCGTCACCCGGCTCCCGCGGCTGCTGCCGGAGGCCGTCGTCGTCGGTCGGCGACGGCACGCCGACCTCGCGACCGTCCCGGTGGAGGCGCCCGTCGAGACCAGCGGGCCCGCGCACGAGCTGGCCGAGCCGGCGTGGCTGCGGGAGGCGTACTCCGGCTCGGCCGACCTGCTCCACGCGGACGCGCTGTCGTTCCGTCACGTGATCTCGGCGGCCGTGGCGTGCAGCCGTTGGTGGTTCGACCACGTCGGTGGCTTCGACGAGGGGTTCACCTCCTACGGCGGCGAGGACTGGGAGTGGGCCGCGCGGGCCTGGGAGGCCGGGGGCCTGCTCGCCCACGCCCACGACGCGACCGTCTGGCACGACGGCCCCGACGCGGGCGAGGAGCCCCGGGACTGGGGACGCGAGGACGCCGCTCGCACGAAGGACCTGGAGTCGCTCGCCGTCGCCGGCCGCGTCGGCGTCCCCGGGGTCACCACGCGCGCCCTCGACCTGGGGGCGGACGACGTGGTCGTGACGGTGTCACCCAGGTTCGACCTCGCCGCCCTCGTCGTCACGCTCGACCCCCTCCTCCAAGCTGCTCCGACCGCGCGACTGCTCCTCGACGATGCCCACGCCGCGCTGCTGCAGCACGAGGGTCGGGTGCGTCCTCGACCCGACGGGGACGCGGACGGCGTCCCCGACGTGGCGCTGCTGGACGCGGCCGGCCGCTACCGGCGCCACGTCCACGTTCACTCCCCTGCCCACGCCTCCCCCGCCACCTGGCACCGGCTGCTGTCCGACGTGGACCGCGCCGCTGCCCCCGGACGGGTCACCGTCGAGCACGACGGCCGACCCCTCCTCGAGGTCCGGTCGCTGCGCGCGCTGCGCCGGGCCGCGCTGTGGGATCGGCCGGACCTCGTTGCACCGCAGCTGCTTTCCGCCGCAGCCGTGGACGTCACGCCGACAGGTTCCGGTGTGGCGGGTCGTCTGCTGAAGGCCGGGCTCGCGGGACCAAAGGGAGCGGGCCGGTCGCGCGGTCAGAACGCGTAGGAGAACCGCTCGAGGTCCGCGGCGTGGGCGGTCTGCACGAGGTCACGGCTGGCGGCGTCGTACGCACGCCAGTAGGCCCGCTCGCGGTCGGTGACGTTGGTGGGCGCAACCGTGAGCTCGAGGCCGAGGAGGCTGCGGAGGTCCTCCTCGAGGTGCTCCATCCGCAGCACGACGTCGGCCTCCTCGACGTGGCCGCGGTTGACGCGCCGCTCGCCGGGGCCGTCGACGGCCAGCGCCAGCCACTGGTCGAACTCGAGCGTCACGGCATCGACGATCCGCCCGACCGCGCCGGGGGTGGCGTACACCCAGGAGTCCGGCCGCCTCAGCTCGTGCACCCAGCGCCGGCGGGTGCGTTCGTACTCCGCGACGTAGAAGTCGAACGGGTTGCGGGTCGTGGTGACCACGCGCAGCCCGTGGTCCGGCGCCAGGAACCCGGCACCGACCAGCTGGGCCGCGGTCGCGTGCTTGACGTCGATGCCCTCGACCCGCACGGCGTCGGCGGCAGGTACCTCGACGACGCCGCCCCGCGCGAACAGGGCCTCGCGCAGGGCCGTGCTGGCCGTGCCGGGCGCGGCCGTGAACAACAGCCCCGACTCCGCGTCGAGCAAGGCCATCAGCGAACCCTGTTCACGACGAGGGGCGTGGCGCGGGAGGCAGGTGTCATGGGTCGAGTCTCGGTGACGGCTTGGTCACGTCGAGCGATCGGTGCAGGGGGATCGGGACCACGGAGGACGCCGAGGACCGACGTCATGGGCCGGGTCTCCACGTGGTGGTGGACCCGGTCGGATCGATGCTGCCCGGCGTGCCGCTCAGGGGAGCACGAGCGCCCGCACGCCGGTCGGCTCTCGCTAGGGTGCGACGGCAGGGCCCGAGGGAAGGTGCGACACGTGGAGTTGTCGCCGCGCGCCGCATGAAGCAGGCCGGCATCTCGCCATCGAACGCAACTACGGCGACGAGCGCCGGCAAGGGCCGATGTCGACCGACGAGGCCATGGAGTGGCTCTTCGGGATCCGGGCTCGCGACAGCTCGAACGCGGGTGGCGCACTGGGGCGAACCGTGCCGTGGCTCGTGGCGTCGCAGCTGGGTCATCACCCCGGCTGCGACGCCATCAACGACACCACCGGGCGCAGCGAGGCAGCGGGGGTGGAGCTGGCGGGGGGACTCGAACCCCCAACCCCCTGTTTACAAGACAGGTGCGCTACCGATTGCGCCACGCCAGCGGGCCGACCCGGAGGCCGACGGCCCCACACTCTATCGGCCGCTCCACAGCCCGATGCGCGGCTTCAGGGCAGCGCGTAACGGACCCCCGCGCACCTCATCCGGTGGAGGTGAGAACCGACCCTGACGTGGTCGGGTTTCACCTCGAACCGGCGGGCGGTCAGCCGGCCTGCGGGTCCGCGGGGTCGGTCGTGGGGAAAGCCATCGTCTCGTCGACCGGAGGCTGCTCAGCCGGCGCGGCGACCGGCACGGGAGCCGCAGCAGGCGTACGGACGACCGGGTTCTGGAGCGTCGACGCGACGATGCCGACGCCGACGACCGCGACGAGCCACGCGAGGCCGAAGCGGTACACGGCCTGGTCGATCGAGAGGTTGCCGGCGTAGACGAGCATCCCCGCGGGGACGAACAGGGCCACCCCGAAGAGCGCACCGAACGCGAAGCGCTCCGGCGAGTGCGCCTTCGCGGGCTTGGCCTTCGCCTCTCCCCCAGCCTTCTTCCTGCCCACGTCAGACCCCCGCCGTGCCGAGCGCGTCGGCGGCGGCGACGTCGACGACGCCGGCCGTGGTCAGGCGCAGGTGGCCACCGAGCTCCTGGTACGCGAGCACCGGCAGCTGCGGGGCCGCGCCCTCGACGAGCCGGCGCACCGCCCGCCGCAACGGCTGTGCACACACGAGCACCGGCTGCACGCCGCCCTCCTCGACCGTGCGCGAGACGCGGGCGGCCTCGGTGGCCAGCCGGTCGGCGAAGTACGGGTCGAGCAGCAGCTGCGGGCCGCCGTCGCCGGAGCGCAGCGACTCGAGCAGCTTCTGCTCCAGCCGCGGCTCGAAGGTGAGCACGTGCAGGTCGCCGTTGGAGGCGTGCGACGCCGCGATGGCCGGGCCGAGCGCCAGGCGCGCTGCCTCGACGAGCTGGTCGGGGTCGGTGGTGACCCGGGCCCGCAGCGAGATCGCCTCGAAGATCCGGACGAGGTCGCGGATGCCGACGCCCTCGACGAGCAGCCCCTTGAGGACGCGCTGGATCTCGCCGAGCGCGAGCGGGTTGGGGGTGAGCTCCTCGATGACCTGCGGGTGGGTGGAGCGCACGGCGTCGACGAGCAGCTTGACGTCCTCGCGCCCGAGCAGGTCGGCGGCGTGTCTACGCACGGTCTCGGCGAGGTGGGTGGTGATGACCGACGAACGGTCGACGACCGTGCCGTCGAGGGCCTCGGCGCGGCCGCGCAGGTGCGCGGCGACCCACTTGGCCTCGAGGCCGAACACCGGCTCGCGGGTCGGGATGCCCTCGAGGTGCGCGATGGCGTCGCCGATGACGAGCACGTGCCCGGCGGGCGCCTCGCCGCGGGCGACCTCGACACCGTGGACGCGGATCGCGTAGGTGTGCGAGGGCAGGTCGAGGTTGTCGCGGGTGCGCACGAGCGGGATGACGACGCCGAGCTCCATCGCGAGCTTGCGGCGCAGCGCCTTGACCCGACCGAGCAGGTCGCCGCCGTTGTCGGCGTCGACGAGGCCGATGAGGTCGAAGGCCAGCTCGAGCTCGAGCGGCTCGACGCGGATGTCGTGGGCGAGGACCTGCGGGCTGTCGGGAGACGGCAGGGCCTCGCGCTCGGCGGCGGCCTCCTCGGCGCGGCGGGCCTCCTCGCGCTCCTCGAGCTTCGGCATCGCGCGGGCCAGGAGCACGGCGCCGCCGCCGATGAGGATGAACGGCAGCTTCGGCAGGGCCGGCACGAGCGCCAGCGCCATGATGACGACGCCGGCGATCTGGATGGCGCCGCGCTGCTGGCCGAACTGGTGGATGATGTCGCCGCCCATGTCGCGCTCGGTCGAGGCGCGGGTGACGATGATGCCGGTCGACATGGACAGCAGCAGGGCGGGGATCTGCGAGACGAGGCCGTCGCCGACCGACAGGAGGCTGTAGGTCTGGATCGCGTCCCCGACGGCCTGGCCGTTCTGGACGACGCCGATGACGAGGCCGCCGATGAGGTTGACGAGCGTGATGACGATGGCGGCGATCGCGTCGCCCTTGACGAACTTCGAGGCACCGTCCATCGCGCCGTAGAAGTCCGCCTCGCCCGAGACCTCCTTGCGGCGGCGCCGCGCCTCGTCCTCGTCGATGAGGCCCGAGTTGAGGTCGGCGTCGATGGCCATCTGCTTGCCGGGCATCGCGTCGAGGGTGAAGCGGGCGGCCACCTCGGCCACGCGCCCCGCACCGTTGGTGATGACGACGAACTGGATGACGACGAGGATGAGGAAGATGACGAGGCCGACGACGAGCGAGCTGCCGACGACGAAGTGACCGAACGCCTCGATGACCTTGCCGGCGAACCCGTCGACGAGCACGAGGCGGGTCGCGCTGATGTTGAGCGCCAGCCGGAAGAGCGTCGCGACGAGCAGCAGCGACGGGAAGACCGCGAAGTCCAGCGGCCGCGTCACGCGCAGGGCCACGAGCAGGACGAGCACCGAGATCGTGAGGTTGAGGGCCAGCAGCAGGTCGAGCAGCATGCTCGGCACCGGCACGACCATCATGACGACGACGCCGACGACGGCCGCCGGGATGCCGATCTGGCTCAGCCGTGCGTTCTTCATCGGACCTCGCGGTGGCGACGGGAGCGGGTGGTGGCAGTCATCTCGGGACTCCCATCGGCAGACGGGGACGTGACCTGAGGGGTGTAGACGGTCGGGGTGGTCGCGGAGCTCACGCGGCGACCCCCGCCCGGTCGGTGCCCGCGTACGGGCTGCGGTGGAAGCCGCTCGTCACGCCGCGGCGCTTGAGCCCGAGGACGAAGACGAACACGCCCGCGACGGCGTCGAAGAGCTCCGGCGGGATCTCGTCGCCGACGTCGCACATCCGGTAGACGGTGCGCGCGAGCGGCACGTCCTCGACCATCGGCAGCCGCAGCTCGGCCGCCTCCTCGCGGATGCGGGCCGCCGCCGCGCCGGCGCCGCGCGCGACGACCCGCGGCGCGCCGAGGCCCATCTCGTACTTGAGCGCGACCGCGACGTGCGTCGGGTTGACGAGCACGACGTCGGCCGAGGCGAGGTTGGAGAGCATCCGGTTGCGGCTCATCTCGCGCTGCTTGCCGCGGATCATGCCCTTGAGCAGCGGGTCGCCCTCGGACTGCTTGTGCTCGCGCCTGATCTCGTCCTGGCTCATCTTCAGCTGTGACCCGATGCGCCGCTTCTCCATGACGAAGTCCGCTGCGGCGAGCACGAGCCCGACGCCGGCGACGAGCCGGAGCACGTGCGTCACGGCCCCGACCGCCGCGGACGCCGCAGCCCCGAGCGACCACGAGCCGTGCGTCGTCATGAGGATCGCGACGTCGCGCAGCTCGGTGTACCCGACCCACCCGAAGATGACGAACTTCAGCAGGGTCTTGCCGAGGGTCCACGCGGCGTGCGCGGAGACGAGCTGCTTGAGCCCCTTGGCCGGGTTGAGCACACCGAAGTTGGGCTTGAACTTGCCGGGGTAGACGCGGATGCCGCCCTGCGCCGCGCTGCTGGCCAGCGCGGCCACGACCATGACGCCGAGGAACGGCGCGAGCACCTTGACGGCGTCGATCCCCGTCTGCCGCATCACGGTCACGCCTCGCTCGGGCTGCGGGTCGAGGATGACCTCGCGCAGCCCCTGGAGGGTGCCGACGAACAGCTCGGACAGCCCGGAGACGAGGTGCGGCAGGACGACGGATGCGAGCATGACGGCCGCCCACGCGCTGAGCTCGGCGGTGCGGGCGACCTGCCCGTCGCGGCGCGCCTTCTTGAGCCGCTGCGGGGTGGGCTTCTCGGTCTTCTGCGACTTGTCGCTCACCGGCTCACCCACCCGCCCCGAGCATCCGCGCCACCGACGTCATGTCGCGTCCGGTCTGGTCGAGCAGCTCGCTGACGACCCCGGGCAGCAGCGCGAAGGCCATCCCCGCGAAGGAGATGACGAGGATGATCTTCACGGGGAAGCTGATCGCGAAGATGTTGAGCGTCGGGACGGCCCGCGACACGAGGCCGAGCGCGATCTCCGAGAGGAAGAGCACGACGAGCACCGGCGCCGCCACCTGGAGCGCCCCGCCGAGGAAGGTGCCGATGCCGTCCGTGACGAGGCGGGCGAGGTCGCCGAGGGCCATCGGGTGCAGCGGCAGGACCGTGAAGGTCGAGATGAGGCCGCGGACGAGGAAGAGGTGCCCGCCGGTCGCGAAGAGCAGGGTGATCGCGAGCAGCTGGTGGATGCGCCCGAAGATGCTGCTCGTCGCGTTCGACATCGGGTCGTAGAGCGAGGCGAGCGTGAAGCCGCTCGCGAGGTCGAGCAGCTCGCCGGCGGCCTGCACGACCGCGAAGGCCAGCAGGACGACGAAGCCCATCGCCGCGCCGACGACCGCCTGGTAGAGGGCCGCGCCGAGCAGCGGGAAGAGCTCGAGCGCCGGCGTCGCCTGCCCACGGATGGCCGGCAGCACCGCGAGCGAGAGCGCCACGGCCAGACCGGCCTTGACGCGCGCCGGAACGGCCTTGCTGCTGAACGGCGGGGCGAGGAGGAAGAACACCGAGAGCCGCGTCGTCGCGAGCAGCAGCGTGACGAGCGAGTCGGCGGCGAACGCGATCGTCATCAGGTGAGCAGCTGCGGCAGGAGGTCGAACATGGCGCGGGTGAAGGACACCGCCTCCTGGAGCATCCAGTGGCCGGCGACGACGAGCACGAGCGCGACGCCGAGGAGCTTCGGCACGAAGCTGAGCGTCACCTCCTGCACCTGCGTGACCGCCTGGAAGAGCGAGATGACGAAGCCGATGGCCAGGGCGGTGAGCAGCACGGGCATCGCCAGCTTCGCGCTGACGATCATGGCCTGCACCCCGATGTGGACGATGTCGGCGTCGGTCACGTCCTCCCCCTCACCGGTAGCTCTGGACGAGGGCGGTGACGATGAGGCCCCAGCCGTCGACCATGACGAAGAGCAGGAGCTTGAAGGGCAGCGAGATGAGCGCGGGCGGCAGCATCATCATGCCCATCGACATGAGCACGGAGCTGACGACGACGTCGATGACGAGGAACGGCACGAAGATGACGAAGCCGATGATGAACGCGGACTTCAGCTCCGAGAGGACGAAGGCCGGCACGAGCGTCGTCAGTGGGACGTCGTCGACCGTCGCGGGCTTCTCCTCGCCGCTCAGCTTGACCATCGTCGCGAGCTCGACCGGGCGGGTCTGCTCCCCCATGAACGTCCGCAGCGGCTTGACGGTGCGCTCGATCGCCTGCGACTGGGTGATGTCGCCCTTCATGTAGGGCTGGATGCCCTGGTCGTTCATCTGCGACAGGACCGGCGCCATGATGAAGAGGCTGAGGAAGAGCGCGAGGCCGACGAGGACCTGGTTCGGCGGGATGGTCTGGGTGCCGAGCGCGTTGCGGGTCAGCGACAGCACGACGATCACCTTGGTGAAGGCGGTCGTGAGGATGAGCAGCGCCGGCGCCAGCGACAGCACGGTGAGCAGGACGATGATCGTCACCGTCTGGCTCGGCTGGGTCGCGCCGCCGTCGAGCGTCACCGACACCCCACCGGGGGTGGGCGACGGGCTCGGGCTCGGCGCGGCCGACGCGAGGGCGGCGCCGGGGCCGAACGCCGTGAACAGCACGAGTCCGGTCACGAGCAGCGGGCGCACCCGCCGCAGGAGGGCGAGGGGACTAGGCACGACTCCCCTTGATCGCGCCGACGACGAGGCTCGCGGCGTTCCACGGCCAGCCGGTCGGTACCGGGGCGCCACCGGCCGCGGGGGCGGCGGGGCGGGGCAGGACGGGGCGGCGGGCCGCGGCGTGGCGACCGGCGCGGGTGGCCGGAGCAGCGGGAGCGACGGAGGCGACGGCGACCGGCACGGTGGCCGCGGGGCCGAGGTCGAGGCCGGTCCCGTCGGCCTGCGCCCGCAGCGCGGCGGCGAAGTCCGGCGCGGCGGCGGGCGCGATGGCGACGGTCGGGGCGGTGACCACGGGGGCCTCCTGCTCCGGCTCGACGACCTCGAGGACCTGCGGGTCGAGCTCGCGCAGGAGCGAGACGTGCTGGTCGGTGACGCCGAGGACGAGCACCTGCTCGCCGACGCGCACGACGTGGAGGGCGGACCCGCGGCCCAGCGCGCGCCGCGACAGCACCTCGACCTGCACCCCGGCACGCGAGCCGACCGCACCCCCGAGGCCGCGCTTGCGCGCCCAGCGGGCGAGCAGCACGAGGAGGGTGAGGACGACGCCGAGGGAGACGAGCAGCCGCAGCACGACGAGCACGACGGATCCGTCCATCAGGCGCCGAGCCCCAGGGCCGGGTCGGCGCTGACGATCTCGGTGACGCGGACGGCGTACTCGTCGTCGACGACGACGACCTCGCCGCGCGCCATGAGGGTGCCGTTGACGAGGACGTCGACCGGGCTGCCGGCCGGGCGGTCGAGCTCGACGACGGCGCCGGGAGCCAGGCCGAGCACCTCGCGCACCGTCATCCGGCTGCGGCCGAGCTCGACGCTGATGCCGAGCTCCACCTCGCGCAGCAGGTGCAGGCGGCGGGGGTCGACCGCGGCGGGCGCGGCCGGCGCGGCGGCGGGCACGGCACCACCGAGCGGCGGCAGCGCGGGCGCGGCCTCGGTCATCGGGGCGGGCGCCTCCTCACCGGTGACGGCGAACGGGTCCTGGGTGTCGGCGATGCTCATGGCGGGTCTCCGGTCGGGTCGGGGGTCAGGGGACGATCTGGACGGCGAGGCGGCGGCCGTGGCTGCCGGGCGTCGCGCGGGCGACGCGGGTGCCACCGGCGGACACGAGGAGCGGCTCCGCGGTGCGGTGGCGCAGGGGGACGACGTCGCCGACGGAGAGGGCGAAGACCTCGGCGGAGGTCAGCGTGACCTCGCGGAAGGAGACGGCGAGGTCGACCTCGACCTGGCCGAGGCGGTCGGTCACGACGCGGCGGACCTGGGCCGCCCGCTCCCCCGCGCCGTCGTCGTCGGCCATCTTGTCGAGGGACGTGAGCAGCGGGGTGAGCGTGGCGAGGGTGACCGCGACGGTCAGCGGGACCGGCCGCTCGAAGACGAGCAGCTCGAGCTCGACCGTGACGACGGGGTCGGTGGTGCGGGCGACCTGGTGGAAGCGCACCGTCGACTCCAGGCCGGTCATCGCGACGGGCAGGTCGCCGATGACGGTGAACGAGAAGGGCAGCTCGCCGACCATCTGGGCCAGGAGCAGCTCGGCCACACCGGACTCGATCTCCGTGAGGGGCCGCTCGGGCTGCGCGCCGGTGCCGGAGCCGCCGAGCATGCGGTCGACGAAGCCCATGGCGTCACCGAGCGAGAGCTGGAGGTGGCCGCCGCCGGGGAGGTTCTCGACCGCGAGCGCGCCGAGCACGCTGGGGCGGGCCATCGACTCGAGGTACTCGCCGTAGGTGCACTGGCCGAGCGCGACCATCTTCGCGGGCACGATCGTGTGCAGGGCGGTCGACAGCACGGTGGAGACGCGCCGCGCCCAGGTCTCGACGACGACCTGGAGCGCCTGCTCACGCTGTCGCGAGAGACGGTCCGGGCTCCGGAAGTCGTACGTCTGTGGCTCCACACTCACGGCCTGCCCATCGGCACCCACCGGGGGGACCTGAGCGGTTCGTGTCGCACGGGGGCAGCAAGGGCCGTTCGGCCGACCCGGTGGGGGACGAGCGCCCGAGTGGGCGGCGTCCCCCGACCGGGTGGCTGCGGGCCGGCTCCCTGTCCGTGCCGGCCCGAAGGCCGAGGGTCAGTGCAGGGTCACTGCATGACCAGCTCCGTCACGTAGACGTCCATCACGTCGCCGTCGTAACGCTTCTTGATCTCCTTCTCGAGCGTCTTGATGGCCGCCTCCTTGGTCTTCGGCTGCAGCATCTGCTCGTAGGTGCGCTGGCCGAGGATGGTGATGGCGGCGTCGCGCGCCTTGGCACCGTTGACGCCCTCCTTGCCGGCGGCGGCCTGGGCCTCCTCGGTGACCTCGAGCGAGAGGCCCATCTTGAGGTAGCGGCCGTCGGCGAGGTTGAGGGTCAGGGGGTCGAGGTCGACGACGACACCGGGGGTCGGCTCGGGCTTGGGCGCGTCGGCCCCCTCGGCCGACGAGGGCTTGAGGAAGAACCAGTACCCGGCGCCGGCCATGACGAGGGCCACGACGACGGCGATGAGCATCATCGGCTTCTTCTTCTTCTCCGGCGCGGCGGCGGCGGCCGCGGCGGCGGGGACGGTGGCGGTGCTCATCGGGAGCCTCCTGAGGTGGCGGTGGCGCTGGTCGAGGTGGAGGAGGTCGCGCCGGTCGTCGCGGCGTGGACCACGACGGCGACCCGGCGGTTGCGGGCCCGGCCGGCGTCGGTCGTGTTGCTCGCGAGCGGGCGCTGGTCGGCGTAGCCGGCGGCGGAGAGCTGCTTTCCGCGGACGCCGGAGGCGATGAGGTACTCGAGCACCGTCGTCGCGCGGGAGGTGGACAGCTCCCAGTTGGACCGGTAGAAGCTCGCGACCGGCACGTCGTCGGTGTGGCCCTCGATGGTCATCGTGTTCGACAGCTGGCGCAGCGTCGGGGCCATCGCGGTGAGGACCTTGCGTCCGCCGTCGCGCAGCGTCGCCTGGCCCGGGTCGAAGAGCACCCGGTCGGAGACGATGTCGACGACGAGCCCGTCGTCACGCACCTCGAAGTGCGCGGCGTTGGCCATCCCCTGGGCGGCGAGCGCCTTGGTGATCTTCTGCCGGACCGCGGTCAGCTGGTCGCGGGAGGCCTGCTTGGCCTTCTCGTCGACCGGCACGCAGGTCTGCGACTTGCCGGGGGCCGACGCGATGTCGCTCGTCACCTGCGGCGCGATCGGCGCGATCGCCTGGATGGCGGAGTCGACCGAGGTGCCGTCGAGGACGCCGTTGGTGTGGTTCGTGATCTGCGGGGCGCCGAAGGACTCCTGCAGGCCCGAGGAGAGCTGGAGGAGCTTCTGCTGGTCGACCTGGCTGATCGCGAAGAGGACGATGAACAGCGCCATGAGCAGCGTGATCATGTCGGCGTAGCTGAGGAGCCAGCGCTCGGCGTTCTCGTGACCGCCCTCGTGCTCCTCCTCGTGGCCCTTGCGACGCTTGCCGCCGGGCCCGGGGCCGCTCACGCCGCGTCCTGGAGCGGGGCGTCACCGGCGATGACGGCGCGCAGCCGCTTCTCGACGACGCGCGGGCTGGTGCCGGCCTGGATCGACATGATGCCCTCGAGCACCATCTCGAGGTGCAGGGCCTCGGCCTCGCTGATCCGCTTGAGCTTGCTCGAGAGCGGCAGCCACATGACGTTGGCCGTCATGACGCCCCAGAGCGTCGCGACGAAGGCGCCGGCGATGAGGTGGCCGAGCTCCTCGGGGGCGTCGAGGTTGCTCAGGACGTGGATGAGGCCGATGACGGTGCCGATGATGCCGATGGTCGGCGCGTACCCGCCCATGTCGGCGAAGAACTTGATGCCGAGCTGGTCGGCCTTCTTGCGCGTCTTGATGCGGGCGGCGAGGACGTCGTAGATCTCGTCGGCGTCGGTGCCGTCGACCGTCATCTCCAGGCCCTCGCGCAGGAACGGGTCCTTGGCGCTGCGGGCCTTCTCCTCGAGGGCGAGCAGGCCCTCGCGGCGGGCGATGTCGGCGAGGCCGATGAGCTCGGTCACGGCGTCGGCGCTCTTCGGGGCGGAGGTCGTGAAGGCCTTGACCGTCTGCTTGAGGATCGAGGAGACGTCGGAGAGGAAGCCACCGGCGACGGCGGCGCCGATGCTGCCGAGGAAGACGAGGATGATCGGCGGGATGAGGATGATCGAGGTGGGCGAGGCGCCCTCCATGATCAGCGAGACGATGACCGCCACGAAGACGAGGACGATCCCACCGATGGTCGCGAGCTCCATGGCTCAGTCCTCCAGGCCGCGGACGGCACGCAGGGCCACGCGGCCGGCGCCGGGGCGGGACCCGGGCTGGCCGGTGCCGGACTCCTCGGCGGCGTGCAGGACCGAGGCGCGCGACTCGCGCATGATCGAGACGACCTCGTCGAGGGTCTCCTGCACGACGTAGCGCGAGCCGGTGACGAGCAGGACGATGGTGTCCGGGGTCTCGTCGACGCGCTCGACGAGGTCGGGGTTGATCCCGAAGCGCGTGCCGTTGCGGCGGGTGAGGATGATCATGGGGCCGGGTCCGTCCTGGGTGTGCTGGATGCGCCGTCCGTGGCGCGTCGGGGTTCCCATCGGCAGCCGGGCCCAGGACTTGAGGTCCTGGCGGGTACCGACGAGGGGGATCGCGGGGGCGAGCGGGCCGTCCGCGGGGTCGTGCGAGGGGTCGTGCGTGCCGTCGCCCGACGGGCACGCCAGCGGGCCCGCCCCCGAGGGGGGCGGGCCCGCCGAGGGACCGTCGGTCATCTACCGGCTCCGGCTCAGCGCTTGAGGTTGACGAGGTCCTGGAGGATCTCGTCGGAGGCGCTGACGACGCGGGAGTTGGCCTGGAAGCCGCGCTGGATCATCACGAGGTTGGTGAACTCCTGCGCGAGGTCGACGTTGCTCATCTCGAGGCGGCCGGCCGCGATGGACCCGCGCCCGCCGGAGCCCGGCACGCCGATGGCCGGCTGGCCGGAGGCGGCGGACACGCGGTACGAGGTGTCGCCGGCCTTCTCGAGGCCCTCCGGGTTGCCGAAGTAGGCGAGGGCCACCATGCCGAGGGACTGGGTGCGGCCGTTGGAGAACGAGCCGGTGATGACGCCGTCGGCGCCGACGCCCCAGCTCTGAAGCTGGCCGGCCGAGGATCCGTCCTGGCCGCGCAGAGTGGCGGTGCTGGCACCGGCGTACTGCGTGAGCGGCGTGCCGTCGCCGGCGAGGTTGACCGCGACGTCGCCGGGGAAGACGAAGCCCGCGGAGGCGAGCGCGCCGTTGGTCATCGTCACCGTCTCGGGCGTGAAGGCCATCGTCGTGGAGTTCCACGCGAGGTTGGCCGACCCGACGGTCGCGGTGCTGCCGGCCGAGTTGGTCACCGTGGCGACGGCGGACCAGGTGTCCGTGCCGGTCTTGGTGTAGGTCAGCGTGACCGGGATGCTGCGGCCGGTCTGGTCGAAGACGTCGATGCCGTTGACGACCGTCGCGCCGACCGCGGCGTCGGCGGAGAGGTTGCCGCCCGCGTCGACCGCCTGCGTCGGGGTCGGCGCCATGATGAGGCCGGTCGGCACGCGCAGGCCGGTCATCGAGGTGCCGGTGTTGATCTGGCCGTCGACGGCCAGCCAGCCCTGCACGACACCGCCGTTGGGCGAGGTGAGGTTGCCCTGGTCGTCGAGCGAGAAGCCGCCGGAGCGGGTGTACACCTGCGAGCCGGCCTGCTGGACGATGAAGAACCCGTCGCCGGAGATCATCAGGTCGCTCGGGCGGTTGGTCGTCTGGGCGCTGCCCTGGCTGAAGTTCGTCGCGACACCCGCGACCTGGACGCCGAGGCCGACCTGGGCCGGGTTGACGCCGCCACCGCCGGCGCGCAGCGCCTGGCTGAGGGTGTCCTGGAACTGCGTCTGGCTGGACTTGAAGCCCGCGGTGTTGACGTTGGCGATGTTGTTGCCGATGACGTCCATCGCGGTCTGGTGGCTGCGCATGCCGGTGACGGCGGAGAAGAGCGAACGGAGCATGGTGGGGGTCCTTCGGGGTCGGTGGTGCGAGGTCGGGGCGGCGCGGCTCAGGCCGTGCCGTGCTGGCTGACGCGGGAGACGACGGAGAGGGGGACCTCGGCGCTGCCGACGACGAGGAGCGGTCCGGTGGAGTCGAGCTTGACGGCCTGCACCACACCGGACTTGGTGACGCCGTCGACGGTCCAGCTGACGTCCTTGCCGACGAGGGCGAGGGCGCTCAGGCTGTTCTGGCCGCCGATCATGGCGGCGTTCTGGGACACGAGCTGGTTCATGCTCTCGACCATCTGCATCTGCGCGGTCTGGGCCATGAAGGCGGAGCTGTCGACCGGCTTGCTCGGGTCCTGGTACTTCAGCTGCGCGACGAGCAGCTTGAGGAAGGCGCCGGAGTCGATCGAGCTCTTGTTTGAGCTCGTCGCGGCCGTCGAGCCGGTGGCGGCCGCCTGCCCCGCGGCGGCGGCGCCGGTGGGGATCGTGGTCATCGGGTTCACATCCTCAGGTCGAGTCGGGAGTCGGTGTGCTGCAGGGGTGTCGGCGTCGGAGCCACGAGCGGCGGCGCCGGGCCGTGGCGGACGGTCGCGTGCCCGCTCGGGCGCGGCTGCCGCAGGTCCTGCGCGTCGGCGCCGTTCCGGCCGGGGGTGCTGCCGGTGCCCACGTCGAGGCTCGTGGCCCGCAGGCCGGACTCCTCGAGGCGGGCCTTCAGCTCGGTGAGGCCGTCGCGCAGCGCGTCCCGCGTGCCGGTCTCGGCGGCGGTCAGGTGCATCCGCACCTCGTCGCCGCTCACCGAGAGGCGCACGTGCACGGCGCCGAGGCCGTCGGGGTCGAGGCGGATGGTCAGCTCGTGGCTGCCGTCGGCGCCCGTGAGGAGCGGACCGACGGCGGTGAGGACCTGGGTGTGCGCCGGCTGCGGGACGGGCGCGGCGGCCGGGGTGGCCGCCGCGGCCGTCGCGCCGGTGACGGGCGCCGGCGCCGCGAGGACGGGAGCCACCACGGTCGGCGCCGGGGTGGTGTCGGCCGTGCTCGCGGCGGCCGTCGTCAGGGCCTCGTGCACCGCGGCGTGGGCGGGCGCGGGGACGTCGGTCGCGGCCGGGGCGGGCGCGTCGGCCGACTTCGCACCGGTCGTCGGGGCACCGGTCGTCGGCGCCGAGGCGGCGTCGCCGGTGGCACCCTCCGGTGCGGGCGCGCCGGCCGGGGCCGGGGTCGCGGGCGTGGTGGCGGGAGCGCTCGTCGGGGCCGCCGCGTCGGTGGCGGTGGTGGCGGGCGCGGTGGTGGCGGTCGCGGTGGTGGCGGTCGCGGAACCCGGGGCCGCGGTGGCCGCGGCGTCCGTGGCCGGGACGGTCGCGCCGGAGGTCGTCGTGCCCCCGGTCGTGGTTCCGTGGGTCGCCGTGCCGTCGCTCGTGGGGTCCTGCACCGTCGTGGCAGCGGTCGTCGTGGACGCGCCGGCCGGGGCGGCGCCGGTGGCCACCGGCGCGGTGGCAGCGGCAGCGGATGGAACCGTGGCGCCGTCCACCGCACCGACGGCGGTCGCCGCCGGGGTGTCGGCCGTGGCCTGGTCCGGGGTGGCCGCAACCGGGGCGCCGACGACGACCGGGAGGACGACACCCGCGGTCGGGGCGGGCACGGCCGTCGTCGCCGTGACCTCGGAGGCGGTGGGGTCGACCGCAGGGGTCGCGGCGACGTCGACGGTGTCGGTGGTGTCGGCGGCGGCGGCGACCGGACGGTCCGCTCCCCCGTCGTCCGGGGTGGTGCGGGCGGACGGGCGGTCGGCGGCGCGCTCGCCGCGGGCGCGGGCCGGCTTCACCTCGACGGGTCGCCGCTCGCGCGGGTCGGCGGGGTCGACGCGGTCGCCGGTGCGCGCGGGCGTCGCCTCGTCGGAGGCGGAGCCGGAGCGGGCCGCGAGCACGGCCGCGAAGCCGTCGTCGGACGCGGCGGACCGCCCGGGGCGCGACGTGCCCGGCTGGGGCGCGACGGTCGGCGTGACGACGAGGGACATCAGCTCACCCCCAGGGTGCCGAGAACTCGGCGGACGTACTGCTGGGTCTCCGCGTACGGCGGGATGCCGCCGTAGCGCTGCACGGCACCGGCCCCGGCGTTGTAGGCCGCGACTGCGAAATCGAGCCGGCCGAAGCGCGAGAGGTCGCGCTTGAGCATCCGGGCCGCGCCGTCGACGGCCTGGGCCGGGTCGAACGGGTCGACGCCGAGGCCGCGCGCGGTCGCCGGCATCAGCTGCATGAGGCCCTGGGCGCCGGCGCCGCTGACCGCCCGCGGGTCGTACCCGCTCTCGGCCTTGGCGACCGCGTCGAGCAGGCCGGCCGGGAGGCCGTAGCGCGCCGTCGCGGCCGAGAACAGCTGGTGGAGGCCGGCGGGCGCACCGCTGCCGGAGAGGGCCGCGACACCACCGGTGGCGGCGGTGGGGCCGGTGGCGGAGACGCCCTCCGCGACGGTCGGGCCGATCCGGCGGATGGCCGTCGGCGTCTTGTAGACGTCCTGGATCTTCACGACGTCCCCGCGCTTGGGAGCGGCGATCATCTTGCCGTCGCCGACGTAGATCGCGATGTGCGTGACCGGGGAGTTGAAGGCGAGCAGGTCGCCGGGCTGCGCGTGGGCCAGGTCGGGGACCGCCGTGCCCTGGCGCGCCTGGTCGGCCGCGACCCGGGGGAGCTCGACGCCGACCTCGCGGTAGGCCAGCTGGACCAGGCCGGAGCAGTCGAGGCCCTTCGGCGTGGTGCCGCCCCAGACGTAGGGGACGCCGAGGTACTTCTTGGCCGCGGCCACCGCGCGCGAGCCGACGTCGGAGCCACCCGCGGACAGGCTGGTCCCGAGGTCGGTGCCGCCCTCGACACCCTCGAGCGCGGCGCCGTAGACGGAGTCGAAGGACGACGCGCCGGTGGTGGCGGCCGCCGTCTGGGTGCGGGCGCCACCGGAGACGGAGGCGATCGCGCCCTGGATGGCGGCCATCCGGGCGAAGGCGGCGGCGGGGCCGGAGGTCTCGACGCTCATCCCTCGTCCTCCGTCCGGCGGCCGCGCACCGACTCCTCGGCGGTCTGCTCGTCGGCCGCGAGGACCTCGAGGCGCTGCTCCTCGGCCGCGCGCTCGACGAGCCGCTCGAGGCCCGAGGTGCGCGTGCGGGCCTCGGTGAGCAGGGCGCGGGCGCGGTCGGTCTCGCCCTCGGCGAGGGCCTGCTCGCGGACGGCGTGGGCCACGCCGTCGGCCCGGCGGGTCTCGGCGGCGCGCGTCCCGAGGAAGGTCGCGAGGTCGACCGGCACGCCGACGCCGCAGACGTCGCGCGCGCCGTAGCGGGCCGCGGCCTCGGCGGCGGCCTCGGCGGCGCGCCCCTGCGCGGCGGCGGCGCGGGCGAGGTCGCCGCGGCGCTGCTCCTCCTGGATGGTGCGGACGCGCAGCACGGTCTTCAGGCGCTCGGTGCGGGTGCTCACAGCGCACCCGCCAGGCTCGAGAGGGCGGCCCAGCTGTCGCAGGCGTCGGTCACGTCGTCGAGGTCCTGGCGCAGGAAGGCGTCGATGGCGCCGCTCTGCGCGAGGGCGCGGTCGACGAGCGGGTTGGTGCCGGCGACGTAGGCGCCGATCTCGACGAGGTCCTTGGCGTCGCGGCGCGCGGCGAGGAGGCTGCGCAGGGTGTCGGCGGCGGCGCGCTGCTGCGGGTCTGTGAGGGCGCGGTTGGCGCGCGAGACCGACTCGAGGACGTCGATGCACGGGTAGTGGCCGGCGGTCGCGAGGCGGCGGTCGAGCACGACGTGGCCGTCGAGGATGGAGCGCACGGCGTCGGCGACGGGGTCGTTCATGTCGTCGCCCTCGACGAGCACCGTGTAGAGGCCGGTGATGCTGCCGCGCTCGGCGGTGCCGGCGCGCTCGAGCAGCCGCGGCAGGATGCCGAAGACCGACGGCGGGTAGCCGCGGGTCGTCGGGGGCTCCCCGGCGGCGAGGCCGACCTCGCGCTGGGCCATCGCGACGCGCGTGACGCTGTCCATCGCGAGGAGGACGTCGCGACCCTGGTCGCGGAACCACTCGGCGATCCGGGTCGCGGTGAACGCGGCGTGCAGGCGCACGAGTGCCGGCTCGTCGGAGGTCGCCACGACGACGACGGCGCGGGCCAGGCCCTCGGGGCCGAGGTCGTGCTCGACGAACTCGCGCACCTCGCGGCCGCGCTCGCCGACGAGCGCGAGGACCGTGACCGGGGCGTCGGTGCCGCGGACGATCATCGACAGCAGGCTCGACTTGCCGACGCCCGAGCCGGCGAAGATGCCCATGCGCTGGCCGCGGCCGCACGGGATGAGCGTGTCGAAGGCGCGGATGCCGAGGCCGAGCTGGGTGTTGATGCGCTCGCGCGTCATCGCCGGCGGCGGGGTGCCGTCGGTGCCGACCCACTGGACGTCGGTCAGCGCCGGGCCGCCGTCGATCGGCTGGCCGAGCGCGTTGACGACGCGGCCGACGAGGCCGTCGCCGACCGGCACGCGCAGCGGGCCGCCGGTGGCCTCGACGCGGTCGCCGACGCGGACGCCGCGCAGCTCGCCGACCGGCATGCAGCGGGCGGTGCCGTCGTCGAGGGCGACGACCTCGGCGAGGATCGAGCCGCGCTCCCCCACGACGCGCACGGCCTCGCCGACGGCGACGTCGAGGCCGCTGACCTCGAGGCCGACGCCGATGGCGCGGGTGACCCGGCCGGTGACCCGGGGGCGGGCCGCGGCGACGAGCTCGTCGCGGAGGGTGGTCGTCATCGCGCGAGCACCTCGCGGACGCGGGTGAGGGCCGAGGAGAGCTGCGCGTCGACGGTGCGGTCGCCGACGTCGGCGAGGCAGCCGCCGCGCTCGACGGCGGGGTCGGCGACGAGCTCGAGGACGGAGGTGGGGGCGAGAGCGCCGAGGTCCTCGGCGGAGGCGGCGAGCAGCTCGGCGTCGTCCGGGTTGAGGCGGACGAGGACGGTGCCGCCGCGCGGCACCTCGGTGAGCGCCCGGGCGACGGCGTCGCGGGCAGCGCAGCCGTCGACCTCGAGGTGGTGGCCGACGAGCGCCTCGGCGATGTCGACGGCGAGGGCCGCGGCGGTGGTGAGGACGTCACGGACGGTGAGCCCGGCGACGGCGTCCTCGGCGGCGCGGCCGATGCCGGCGAGCGCCGCGGTGACGCGGCGGGCCTGCTCGGCGCGCTCGGCGGCGGTGGCGGCCTCGGCGCGCTCCAGCCAGGCGAGCTGCTCGGCGGCGGCCTCGCGCCGGCCGGCGGCGATCCCGGCCTCGCGGCCCTCGAGCCACTCGGCGGGGATGCCGACGCCGGCGGGGTCGCCGGCGGGCGCGAGCTGACGGCCGAAGCTCGCCGGGCGCAGCTCGTCCGCGCCGCGCAGGAGGGTCGTCGGGCGGAGGTCAGTGGACGAGGTCATCGCTGCCTCCCGCCCGGGACATGACGATCTCGCCGGCCTCCTCGAGGGCACGGATGCCCTTGACGACGGCGGAGCGGGCCTCCTCGACCTGGGCCGTGCGGACCGGGCCGAGCACCTCGACCTCTTCCTGGAGGGCGGCCGCGGAGCGCTCGGACATGTTGCGGAACACCTTGTCCCGCACCGCCGGCGTCGCACCCTTGAGGGCGAGCGCGAGCTCCTTGGCGTCGACCTGGCGCAGGACGAGCTGGATCGTCCGGTCGTCGAGGTCGACGATGTCGGTGAACGCGAACATCTTCGAGCGCAGGTCCTCGGCGAGGGTGGGGTCGCGCTCCTCGATGCCGAGGAGGATGGCGCGCTCGGTCTCGCGCTGCGAGCGGTTCATGATGCCGACGAGCGGGTCGAGGCCGCCGACGGTCACGTGGTCGCGGGCGTCGCCGAGGGTCGCGAGGCTGCGGACGAGGTGCGACTCGACGACCCGGACGACCTCGGGGCTCGTCTTGTCCATCGTCGCGAGGCGGTGGGCGACGTCGGCGCGGACCGCGTCGGCCAGGCCGGAGAGGACGAGGGCCGCCTGCTCGCTCGAGAGGTGCCCGAGCACGAGGGCGATGGTCTGCGGGTGCTCGTCCTCGAGGAAAGGACGCAGCAGGGCGCCGTCGACCGTGCGCAGCGACGCGAACGGGGCGTGCGTGATGGCCGTGGAGAGCCGCCCGAGGATCTCGCGCGACTGCTCGTGCTCGGCCTTGACGAGCATCTCCTCGGCGATGTCGAAGCCACCGCGGGTGCGCTGCTTGCTGACCCGCACCATCTCGTGGAACTCGGCGAGGACGGCCTCGCGCGAGTCCTCGTCGGCGACGTCCATCGCGGCGACCTCGGCCATGAGGGCCTCGATCTCCTCCGGGCGCAGCGAGCGCAGCACCGGCGCCGACTGGTCCGGGCCGAGCTGGATGAGGAGCAGGGCCGCCTTGCGGATGCCGCTCATCGGCTGGGCGGTGACGGTCACTTTGCGCCCTCCGAGATCCAGCCGCGCAGCAGGCGGGCCACGTCGTCGGGGTTGTCGCGGGCCATCGACTCGACGGCGCCGGAGCCGGCGGTGACGAGCTGGGTCTCCGCGGGCATCGGCAGGGCGGCGCGGGCCTCGGCCATCTCGAGGACGGCGTCGGCGGGGGCCGGGCCCTCGGGCACGCGGTAGTACTCGATCTCCTCGGGCTCGGCGTCGCCCTTGCGGCGGCGGCTGCGGAGGAACCCGAAGACGAGGGCCAGGAGGACGAGGAGCGCGAGCCCGCCGGTCTTGGCGAGGTCGATCATGTTCTGCTGCTTGGCGTCCGCGGCGGCGGCCTCGAGCTCCTTCTGCGCGGCGGCGGCCGCGGAGGTGTCGAAGGGCAGCGAGGTGACCTCGACGAGGTCGCCGCGCTTGGGGTCGAGGCCGGCGGCCGCGGTGACGAGGCGGGTGATGTCGTTGGAGCTGACCGAGGCCGAGGCGGCGGAGTCCAGGAGGACCGCGACGGACATCCGCTCGACCTTGCCCGGGGTGCTCTTGACCGACTCCTTGAGGGTGCCGAGCGCGTTGGTCTGGCTGGTCTCGGTCTTCGAGTACGACCCCGTGCCACCGGCTCCCGTGGTCGTCGTGCCGCCGAGCACACCGCCGGCGGGGGCGCCGGTGCCGGTGTAGGTCTCCTTGGAGGTCTGCAGCTGTGTGGTGGTCTGCGGCTTGGTCGGGATGTAGGTCTCGCGGTCGGTCTGCTGGGCGTCGAAGTTGAGGGTGGCGTCGACGCGGACGACGGCCTTGCCCGGGCCGACGACCTTGTCGAGCATCGACTGGAGGTTGGCGGCGGCGGCGTCCGAGACGGCGCGCTGCTGGGTCTGGCGGGCGTCGCTGCCCCCGGCGCCGGTGCCGTTGCCGCCGGCGCTGAGGACCTGGCCGGTCGCGTCCGAGACGGTGACGTCGGCCGCGGCGAGCTTCGGCACGGAGCCGGAGACGAGGTTGACGATCGAGTCGACGGCGCCCGTCGAGAGGGTCTTGCCGGGGGCGGTCTTGACGAGGACCGAGGCGGTGGGCTTCGTCGCGTCGGAGGTGAAGACGTCCTCCTGCGGGACCGCGAGGTGGACGACGGCCGACTGCACGCCGTCGAGCGCCTGGACGGTCTTGGCCAGCTCGCCCTCGAGCGCGCGCTGGTAGGTGACCTTCTGCTGGAAGTCGCTGCTCGTCATGCTCTGCTGGTCCAGGAGCGAGTAGCCGGTCGCGCCCTCGCCGCCGCCCGCCGGCAGGCCCTGGCCCGCGAGCGAGATGCGCTGCTGGTAGACCTGCGCCTGCGGCACGAGGACGGTCTGGCCGCCGTCGGCGAGCTGGTAGGGCGTCCCCGCGTCGGTGAGCGCGGAGGTGACGGCGCCGGCGTCCGAGGCGCTGAGGCCGGTGAACAGGGGCGCGTAGGCCGGCGTGGAGACCCAGCGGACGAAGAAGAACCCACCGATCGCCACCCCGAGGACCGCGACGAGCGCGACCATCTTCTGGCCGGAGGTGAGGTCGGAGAACATCTTCCCGCCGCGCGCGAGGAGGGCCTTGGGGTCCGGGCCGGTCATACGGGCATCCTCATGATCTCGGTGAAGGCCTCGACGGCCTTGTTGCGGACAGCGACCGTCAGCTGGGTGGCGACGGCGGCCTGGTTGGCGGCGATCGTGTAGTCGTGGACGTCGCTCAGCTGGCCGGTGACGGCCTCGACGGCCTTGGTGTCACTGACCTTCTGGAGCTGGTCGAGCTTCTCGAGGCCCTGGGTGACGGCGTCGCCGAACCCGGCGGCCTGGGGGCCGGCGGCACGCTGGGTCGCCCCGACGGGGGGCAGCGCGCCGAGCGAGGAGATCGGGCTGATGCTCATCAGCGGCCCAGCCCGATCGCCTGCTGGTAGGCGGCCTGGGCGCGCTCGACCGTCGCGAGGTTCGCCTGGTAGCCGCGCTGCGACATGATCAGCTGGGTCATCTGCTCGCCGAGGTCGACGTCGGGGGCGCGGACGAAGCCCTGCGCGTCGGCCATCGGGTTGCTCGGGTCGTGGATGAGCCGGCCCTGCGCGGAGGAGAGCTGGATGCCGGCGACGTCGACGCCCGTGCCGTTGCCCCGGGACTGGGCGACGACGTAGCGCGCCTGGAAGGCGTTCTCGCTCGTCGGACGGACGGTGTTGACGTTGGCGATGTTGTCGGAGATCGCGTCGAGCCAGGTGCGGTGCAGCAGGAGACCGCTGCCCGCGGTGTTCATCGCACCGAAGAGGGCCATCACGCACCGCCGATCGCGTTGCGCAGGCGCTGGAAGCGGTCGGTCATCGCCTGGACGCCGAGCTGGTAGGACAGGCCGGTCTCGGTGGCGGCGAGGGTCTCCTCGTCGAGGTTGACGTTGTTGCCGTTGAGGCCGGCGGGGTCGGAGGACGCCATCGTGCGGATGGAGGACGAGCCGGTGTCGCCGCCGGAGGCCCACGCGGAGGCGAGGCTGCTCTCGAAGTCGACGCGCTGCGCGGTGTACCCGGGGGTCTGGAGGTTCGCGATGTTGTCCGCGATCGTGCGCTGGCGCACCGACAGACCGGTGAGCGCCCGGCCCAGAGCACGGAACGTGCTGTCGCCGACGGGGTCGATCATGGTTCTCCTGGAGGCGTCACGCACCATCCGCGAACGGTGGTGCGTCGGGTACGCCGCGCGTCCCTGGCGGCTGACGGCCATCCATGACCGACTGCCCCATCGGCGTCCCCCCGGGCGACTTGAGGCGCCAACCGCGGTGTGGCCGAACGGCCGAGTCACGTTCCGACGCTCGGCCGGACCTCCCCGGTCGGCTTGCGCGCAGCCCCTCCCGGTGCCTCACCTTTTCGGG
Source organism: Phycicoccus sp. DTK01 (assembly GCF_017312765.1). Lineage (NCBI taxonomy): Bacteria > Bacillati > Actinomycetota > Actinomycetes > Micrococcales > Intrasporangiaceae > Phycicoccus > Phycicoccus sp. DTK01. The sequence goes on from NZ_BOPU01000006.1 coordinate 164,829, forward strand.
GTCACCCCGAAATGTCCACGAGACCCCGGAACCGTTCCCTTGTCTCGCGCACTTTTCGGGGTCACCCCGAAATGTGCACCGGGCCGGGGTCAGCGCAGGAAGTCGAGGATCGACGGCTGGACGACCTTGGCCGTCGCCTGGAGCGCCGCCTGGTAGGCGGTCTGCTGCACGCTGAGGTCGGTCAGCGCCTTCGCGAGGTCGATGCCCTCGACGGTCGACAGCTGCACCGACGCGCGGGTCGCCGCGGTCTCGCTGACGCTGCGGACCGACTCCAGCCGCGTCGTGCGCGACCCGATGATGCTCTGGCTCGTGCGCAGCGTCGAGCTCGCGGCGTCGAGGTCGCTCAGGCCCTGCTCCATCGCCGTCTTGTCGCCGCTGCGCAGCGCGTCGGAGAGCCGCTGCAGGATGCCGGCCCCGGCCGGGTCGCTCGGGTCGGCGAAGAGGGTCGAGAAGGCCTGCGGTCCCACGATGCTGACCTCCAGCCGGTCCGGACCCGTCGTGATGCGGCGCTCGACCGCGGTCGTGTTGCCGAGGTAGGCCCCGTTGCTCGCGTAGGCGTTCTCGGTGTCCTGCGTGCCGGCGAAGACCGCGCGGCCGAGGTAGCGGGTGTTGGCGACGTCGAGCAGGCTCGAGCGCAGCTGGTCGAGCTCGGCGGCCATCGCCGCGCGCTCGTCGGTGCTGTTGGTGTCGTTGGTCCCCGCGAGCACGAGCTGGCGCGCGCGCTGCAGCAGGGGGCCGCTCTGCATGAGGGCGGAGTCCGCGCTGGCCAGCCAGCCGGCGCCGTCGTCCATCGCGCGCTGCAGCTGCTCGTTGCGCAGGCTCTCGGAGCGCAGCGACATCGCGGTCGCGGTGTCGGTCGGCGAGTCCGACGGCTTGCCGAGGCGCTTGCCCGAGCTGATCTGGTCCTGGGTCGCCTGCAGGCGCGCGAGGCTGGCCTGCAGCGACGAGACGACCTGCTGGCGGGTGGCGCTGGGCGTGACGCGGTTCATCGCGGTGCTCCGGGGACGGGCGAGGCGTCGGACATGGTCATCGTGCCATCTGCATGAGCGTGTTGAGCGTCTCGTCGACGGCGCTGATGAAGCGCGCGGCCGCCTCGTAGGCGTGCTGGAAGCCCATGAGCGAGACCATCTCCTCGTCGACGCTCACGCTGGAGACCCCGAGCCGGGCCGACTCGGCCTGGCCGGCGAGCGCCGTCTGGACGTCGGCCCGCCGCGAGGCACCCTGCACCTGGACGCCGATGGAGACGACGAGGTCGCGGTAGGTGGCGTCGGGGCCGGACTGCAGCTCCGAGAGGGCCGACATCCCGTCGGCGTTCTTGCCGTCGCTGGCGGGCGGCGGCGCGGAGGAGGCCGCCACCCCCGCCGCGGTGAGCGGCGCGAGGCGCAGCGACGCCGCGGAGGTGCCGGCGAAGAACGGGGCCCCGGCCGCGCCGGTCGCGTCGTAGCCCGCGGCCTGCTGGGCGTTGACCGTGCTCGCGAGCGACGCGGCGACGGCGTCGAGGCGCGACATGACGGTCGGGATCGTGCTGTCCAGCGTCGTGAGCATCCCACCGATCTCGCCGGCGCCGACCGTGGCCGGGGTGCCGCTGGCCGCCCACACGACCGAGACCGGGCTCGCGCCACCGGGGCCGGTGGACGGGCCGGACACGGCGAGGCTGCTGACGTGCGCGCCGGAGACCAGCACCGAGCCGCCGACCGTCAGCGTCATCGTGCCGTCCTCCATCGGCTGCGCGATGGCACCGACGACGTCGCCGAGCTGGCCGATGAGCTGGCCGCGGCGGTCCTCGAGCTCGGAGGTGTTGACGCCGGCGACCTTCGAGGCGCGGATGGCGTCGTTGAGGTCACCCACGTCCTGGGCGAGCCGGTTGACGCGGTCGACCGAGGAGTTGAGCGCCTCGCGGGTGCCGCCCCACTGGGTCGAGAGCCGGCCGGCGAGCTCGCGGAACTGGGAGGCGAGGCGGCCGCCCTCCTCGAGCACGCTCGTGCGGGCCGCGCTGCTCGTCGGGTCGGTCGCGAGGTCGCCCCACGTGCTCCAGAACTCGGCCATGCCGGCCTGCAGCCCGGTGTCGCCCGGCTCGCCGAAGGCGGACTCGACCATGGAGTAGCCGTTGGCGACCTGGGTGGCCGCCGTCGCGGCGCCGCGGGTCTGCTGCGCACGGACCTCGAGGAGCTGGTCCTGGATGCGGGTCGTGCCGAGCACGACGACGCCCTCGCCGATCGCCGGGATGCGCCCGAACATCGACGGCACGTCGGTGCTCGACGCGGCGGCCTGGTCGATGCGCTGGCGCGTGTAGCCGGGCGTGTTGACGTTGCTGATGTTCTGGCCGGCGATCTCGAGTCCGCGCTGGGCGGCCTGGAGGGCGCTCAGGCCCATGCCGAGGGAGGAGGCGCTGGACATCTCAGGCCCTCGCGTCGACGTAGGCCGGCGTCTGCCGGACGGGGGTGGTGTGCGGGCGGCGCTCGTCGGCACCGAGGGCACGGACCGTGGCGGCCATCCGCTCGCCGATCTCGGCCTCGAGCGCGCGCGTGCGCTCGAGCGCGGCGGTGGCGCGGGGGGCGAGGCGCTCCGGCAGCGGGCCGGTGGCGCGCGGCGAGCGGCCGAGCACCTCCGCGAGGTCGACGAGGTCCCCCGAGCGCACGGCGTGCTCGGCGCGCGCGAGGTCGCCCTCGACCGCGTCGAGCGCGTCGTCCCAGGAGAGGTCGGCGACGGTCACGACGCCTCCGCGGTGGCCGAGACGGTCGTGAAGGCCTCGCGCAGCGGCTCGACGAGCTCGAGCACCTCGGCGACGAGCTCGTGGGACTTCGTCGCGTTGGCCCGGACGAGGCGCTCGACGACGTAGTCGTAGAGGGCGGCCAGGCCGCGACCCTCGGGCCACATCTCGAGGTCGAGCGAGGTCGAGAGCTCGGTGACGACGTCCTGCGCGTGCCGCAGGGCGTGGTGCGAACCCTGGATGTCGCGCTTCTCGATGGCGATCATCGCGAGGTGAAGGTCCTTGACGAGCCGGTCGAAGAGCAGGACGACGAGGCGGCTCGGGGAGGCCGTCGTCACGGAGTCGCTCTGGTAGAGGCGGCGCAGGGTGGCGGTGGTGGTCACGTCGTCGTCTCCTGGCTCAGTTCGAGCTCGAGTTGGTCGGGAGGGTCTTCAGCTGGCCGGTCAGCCAGTCGCCCTGGGACTTGACGGTCCCGAGGAGGGACTCCAGGGCGGCGTACTGCCGCTTGAGGGTGTCCTCGCGCAGCGACATCCGCGTCTCGAAGGACGCGATCTGGTTCGTGTAGTCGCGGATCCGGCCCTGCTCGGACTTCACCGCGTTGGTGATCGAGCCCTTGAGCGGGTCGGCGGCCTGCTGGGCGACGTCGGCGATGCTCGACGCCATCTTCGTGAGGTTGGCCGTCACCTTGGCCGGGTCCTTGGCGTAGGCGGCGAGGAAGGCCGTCTTGTCGAGGGCGATCTTGCCGTCGCGCCCGACGGTGATGCCGGCGGCGGAGGGCTGCGAGGCGGAGCCGCCGACCGCGGCGTCGGTGACCCGGCGCACGATGTTCTGGGTCAGCGAGTTGCCCAGCAGCACACCGGCGGTCTTCGTGTCGCCGTTGAAGCCGGAGCGCGCGCCGATGAACGAGATGGCGGCGTTCGCCGCGTCGACGAGGGCCTGCATCTTGTCGGCGATGCCGGAGGAGTCACCGGCGACGGTCACGGTGACCGGCGTCGTCGGGTCGGCCTTCGTCGCGGTGATGGTCGTCCCCGGCAGCAGCCCGGTGACGTCCTTGCTCGCCGAGCGGACGTCGAAGGCGCCCGGGCCGGTGCCGACGCGCAGCACCGTGTCGGTCGGGGCCTGGAGCTCGACGAGGTCGCCGAGGCCGCTCGCCCCGAACGCGCCGGCCGAGACCATGACGTCGGACGCGGCGCCGGTGGTCGACGAGGTGAGCTGGAGCTTGTAGGCGGCGTCGCCGACCTTGATGGTCGTGCCGGAGAGGCCGAGCGAGGAGGAGGTCGCGGCCGAGGCGACCTGCGCGATGTTCGACCCCGCCGCCAGGCCGAGGTCCGCGAGGGTCGCGGTGCCGGCCCGCAGGCCGCCCGCGAGCGAGAGCTGCACGGAGTCCGTGCCCGCCCCGGCGAGCGTGACGGTGGAGCCGGGGCCGAGGTCGCTGAGCGTCGTCGCGACGCCGTCGAGCTCGACGACGCCGTCGGTGCCGTGGGCGGTCGTGGTCGTGTCGGTGAGGCCGAGCGCGGGGTCGGCGGAGACGACCTGGAGCGAGGCGGCGCTGCCCTCGCGGGTGGTGGCCAGGCGCAGCGCACCGTCGTCGCCGGCGGTCGCGGTGAGGCCGCCGCCGGCCGCGCGGGTCACCTCGGCCGCGAGCTGCGACGGGGTGTAGGTGCCGGCGGCGATGCTGATGCTCTGGGGGCCGGACCCGAGGTCGACGACGAGCTGGGCGCCGGAGCCGATGGTCACGGTCGAGCCGAGGGGGACGCCGGAGAGGGTGGCGCCACCGGAGGCCTGGGTCACCTTGACGGTGTGGGACCCGGCCGCGAGCGTCGTGCCGGCGAGGAGGGCGGAGGCACCGAGCGCTCCGAGGCCCTTCGCGGCGACGACCGGGCCGGCGGTGACGGCGGTGGAGGTCGAGGCGACCGACCCCTTCGAGACCGCGGACCCGGCGGAGGCGACGCTCGACACCGTGAAGGTCGTGGTCCCCGGCAGGGCCGTGCCGTCGGTGACGACGGAGACGGCGCTCGGCGCGGAGGAGGTGGAGGTTGTGGTCGTCCAGCCCGAGGTCTTGAGGAGCGGGTCCGGGACGAAGAACTTCGCGGCGTCGCGCAGGGACAGCATCTGCGTGTTGAGCGACTGGAGGACGCTGACCATCGTCTGGCTGGCGGTCTTGCCCTTCGTCAGGCCCGCGCCCGACTGCCGCTCGACGGTCATCAGCTGGCTGATGATCTGCGTCGTGTTGAGGCCGGAGATCAGCCCGTCGACTCCCGCCATGGTCCTGTTCCTTCCTCGCTGGTGGTGCTGACCGTTCGCCCGGGTCCGTGCGAGAGCCGGACCCGGGCGACGGTGTCAGTCAGTGCTCAGGCTCAGCCGAGGAGCTTGAGGACGGACTGCGGGGCGCTGTTCGCCTGGGCGAGCATCGAGACGCCGGCCTGGGAGAGGATCTGGCTCCGGCTGAAGGAGCTCATCTCCTTCGCCATGTCGGTGTCACGGATGCGCGACTCGGCGGCGGCCGCGTTCTCCGACGCGACGCTCAGGCTGTTGATGGTGTGCTGCAGACGGTTCTGCACCGCACCGAGGTCGGCCCGGTTGCCCGAGACGGTCTTGATGGCGGCGTCGATCGCGGTGAGCGCGGTCGCCGCGCCGGCCGAGGTCGACACGTCCAGGGTGTCGGTGCCGAGGGTCGTCGTGTCGGCCTGCGCGAACGCGACGTCGACGGTCTGGCCGCTGTTGGCGCCGATCTGGAACGTGAAGGTGCCGGCGGTGCCACCGGTGCCGTCGAGGAGGTTCTGCCCGTTGAACTGGGTGGTGTTGGCGATGCGGTCGAGCTCGTCGTTGAGGGCGGTCACCTCGCTCTGGATGGCGGTGCGGTCGTCCGCGGTGTTCGTGTCGTTGCCCGACTGGACCGCCAGCTGGCGCATGCGCTGGAGGATCGAGTGCGTCTCGTTGAGCGCACCCTCAGCCGTCTGGACGAGGGAGATCGCGTCCTGGGCGTTGGACGTGGCCTGGGAGAGACCGTTGGTCTGGGCGCGCAGCTTCTCGCTGATCGCCAGGCCGGCGGCGTCGTCCGCGGCGCGGTTGATGCGCAGACCCGAGGACAGGCGCTCGAGGCTGGTGTTCATCGAGCTCTGGGTGGAGTTGAGGTGCCGGTAGGCGTTCAGAGCGGCGACGTTGGTGTTGACCTGCAGACCCATGATGTTTCCTCCTTGGATGGGGTCTCGGACCGCCGTCCGTGGCGATCCGTGCCGCTCCCAGTCGGGGCGGCACACCCCTCATCGGCGGCGCCGTGAGGGACTTGAGGGCCCCGGCGAACTTTTTCCGCCGGGGCCGTTCAGGGGTGGTGCGCGGGCGTCAGCCCGCGAACCGGACGCCGGCCGGGCGGCCGGCGAGGGAGCCCCGCTGCGCCATGGAGGCGCGCTGGGCGATGTCGGCGTAGTAGCCCGCGCGGCGGCGGGCGGCGGCGGTCGTCGCGGCGGCCGCGGCGGCGGGGCGCTCCTCGCCGTGCGTGGCGCGCATCCCGTCGCGGAGCATCCCCAGGGCCTCCGTGCGCAGCTGCGAGACACGGGACTCGGTGACCCCGAGCTCCTCGGCGACGTCCTTGAGGAGCCGGTCCTCGAAGAACGTGGCCTGGACGACGATGCGCAGCCGCTCGGGCAGCGCCGCGACCGCGGCCGAGAGGTAGCTCTCGCGCTCGCGCTGGACCACGACGTCCTCGGGAGTGCGCTCGTCGCGCGGCAGGGCGGCGTCCGCGACCCCGGCGTCGACGAGCGAGTCGAGGCGGACGACGACCGAGCGGTGCACGGCCTCGGAGACCTGGCGCACGGCCTCGACCCCGACGCCGAGGCGGTCGGCGAGCTCGCGCTCCGCCGGCTCACGGCCCAGCTCGGAGGTCATCGCGCCCCGGACGGCGTCGAGCTCGCGGGCCCGGGTGCGGACCGAGCGCGTCGCCCAGTCCATCGAGCGCAGCTCGTCGAGGAGGGCTCCCTTGATGCGGGTCGCCGCGTAGCGGCCGAACGGCACGCCCCGGCTCGCGTCGAACGACTCGGCGGCCGACGCGAGGGCGAACAGGCCGGCCGACGTCAGGTCGTCGGTCGCCACGTGGGAGGGGAGGCGGGCGCTGAGGGCGCGCACCTCGTAGGTGACGATCGGGAGGTGCTCGCGGCAGAGCGCGTCCACGTCGTGACGGGGGGCCGCAGGGGAGGCCGTGGTGGTCATGGGTCCACTGTCGAGGGACGTCCGGGCATGTCGCCAGCCGTAGAAGGCTCCGGGGCCGACTTCGATCCCTTCGGCCACCGGGGGCGTCTCCGACCGGTCACCGGGGGTCGTCCGAACGGCCGGTTGTCGTGCCGATCCGCGCCTGCGCCACGCGTGCGCGCGCGCGTGGCAGACTGGCTGGAGCACCCAGAGCCGGATCCGTGCCGCGGAGCCGCTCAAGTCCGCCCCGCCCGACCCGATGAGGACACCGTGCCCGACAGCCAGACCGACATCGCCGCCGCCTGCGCGGACCTGTCCGAGTCGCTGTGGCGCACCCGCGAGCTGCTCGACGTGCTCGCCTACCGCATCGAGGTCCAGCGGGCCCTCGTCGAGACCGCGCGCTCCGGCTGGCTCGCCCGCTCGACCCGCGAGGTCGACGACACGATCGCGACGATCCGCTCCTCGGAGCTTGCGCGCTCGGTCGACCTCCTCCCCCTGACCGAGGCCCTCGGCCTGTCCCCGCAGGCCAGCCTGCGCGAGCTGGCCGAGGCCGTGCCGGCGCCCTGGGACCAGGTGCTCGCCGAGCACCGGCACGCCCTGGGCGAGGCCACCGCCGCGCTCCTCCAGGCGGCCCTCGCCAACCGCGAGCTGCTCGCCTCGAGCGCGCAGGCCATCGAGGAGGCGCTCTCGCGCTTCCACGGAGCCGGCGCCGGCTCCACCTACACCGCCAGCGGACGGCGTGACCGGGACACCGCCGGGCGCCTCTTCGACGAGACCACGTGAGGGACCGGATGACCCAGCAGACCCAGGAGGCGGACCTCGACGTCCGTCGGATCCACCTGCCCGAGGGCCTCGTGGGCTTCCCCGCCACCGAGTACGAGGTGCGGGCGGTCGCCACCGGGCTGTTCGACCTCGCCCCCGTCGGGGACGCCGGCCCGAGCTTCGTCACCGCCGACGCGGCCGCGTTCTTCCCCGACTACCACCCCGAGATCGACGACGCGACGGCCGACCGGCTGCACCTGAGCACCGCCGAGGACGCCCTCGTCCTCGTCGTCGTGACGATCGCCGAGGACATCACCCGCTCGACGGCCAACCTCCTCGCCCCCCTTGTCGTCAACACCCGCACCTCCGACGCCGAGCAGGTCGTCCTCACCGGGCAGGACCTCCCCCTGCGGGCGCCCCTGGTGGCCGCATGACCGGCGCCGGGATGCTCGGCCGGGGGGTGCTCGCGTGCTCGTCCTGAGCCGACGCCCCCACGAGGCCATCCGGATCCGCCACGACATCGTCGTGACGGTCCTCGAGATCAGCGGTGACAAGGTGCGCCTGGGCATCGAGGCGCCCGGTGACGTCCAGATCCACCGCGAGGAGATCTACCTCGCGGTGCGCGCGGCCAACGAGGAGGCCACGGCCCGTCCCGGCGCCGCCGGCGACCTCGCGCGTGCCCTCGGTGGCGGCGCCCCCGCTCCGCGCGGCCCGGCCGGCCCCGCCCCCTCGCCGCCGGCGGCGTCCCCGGCTCCGGCCACCCCGCGGCCGCCGGCCGACCCGCGTCGGGGCTGACCCCGCTCCCGGGGTCCGTCACGACGGACCCGTCGTCGGGCTGCGTCAGCGCGGGACCGCGTCGGTGCGCGGCCGGCGCGAGCCCCGGACGTGGCGGTCCCACGGCGCGGCGAGGTACTCACCGAGGACGGTCCCCGTGGCGATCGCCAGCAGCACGCCGCCGGCGGACAGCAGCGTCGACAGGCCGGACTGGAAGGTGAGCAGCCCCGAGTCCTGACCCTGGGCGACGAGCTCGTAGAGGCCCCTGAAGATCGTCAGACCGGGCAGCAGGCCGAAGCTCGCGGGCACGACGAGGACGAGGGAGGGGGCATCCATCCGCTGGGCCAGCAGCCGGCCGAGCACACCGACGACGACGGCCGCGATGCCGGTGGCCGTGACGGCCCCGACCCCCGGGCCGCGGGTGAGCACCGCCGACACCGCGACCCCGACGATGGTGAGCAGCCCCATCGGGAGGATGAGCCCGCGGCGGCTCTGCACGGTGACCCCGGCGGCGAGACCGACGACGAGGGACGCGAGCAGGGCGGGGACGATCGGGGCCTGGCTGACCCGCAGGTCCAGCACGTCCGGCGAGACGAAGCTGCTGCTGGTCCAGCGGGTGAGCATGAGCATCGCGGAGAGCCCGGACGCGATGCCGATGATCAGTCCGGTCAGCGACAGCAGGACGGCGAGCAGGCGCCCGGCGCCGGTCAGCGGGTAGCCGAAGATGACGTCCTCGATCGCGGAGGCCATCGTGCGTCCGGGCAGCATCGCGACGATGCCGCCGGCGACGACGAAGGCGAAGTCGGCCTCCGTGAAGGGGATCGCCCCCGTCGCGCCGATCGCGTAGAGGCCGCCGGCGAGGAGGGTCGCCGCGAAGGCGTTGATGGCGTTGCCGTAGAACTCGGGCAGGTCGACCCGGGCGTGCAGCCGGGCGATCCCGGCGACCGCGAGGACCACCCCGATGGTCGCGAGGGCCGCGAGCGCGCTGGCGCCGATGACGACCGCGACGGCGGAGGCCAGCACGGCATTGGCGAGCGAGATGGCCCACTTCGGGTAGGTGCGGGGGGTCCGCTTGATCTGCCGGAGCCGGTCGGAGGCCTCGTCGGGGGTCACCTCGCCGGCGACGAGCGACTCGACGAGCCGGTGCACCGCGACGAGGCGCGCATAGTCGAAGCGGGTGTGCCGCACGACCTTGAGCATCGTGTGCTGGCGCCCCTCCGCGCTGCGCGCCTGGACGAGGATCGACTGGAGGGTGATGTCGAGCTCGACCTGGTCGACACCGGCGGCCGCGGCCGTCGCGGCGATCGCGCCCTCGACCTGGGGGGCGCCGGCGCCGCAGCGCAGCATCAGCGCACCGACGCGCAGCGCGAGGTCGAGCCCGCGCTCGATCGTCGGGTCCGGGGCGGAGGCGCCGGGGATGCGGGCGTGCCGGTAGGGCGTGCGGCGCAGCAGGTCCGCCATCGGCATCGGCTCGGTGGGCAGGTCGCCGCGCAGGATGCGGGCCCGCCGGGTGCGGGGGTCGGTCACAGCTGCGGCACCACCTGGTCGACCCACGACGGGGCCTCGGGCAGCGGCCACCACTCCGGCCCTCCCCTCGAGGCGGTGAGCGCGGTGAGCAGCGCCCCGGCGAGGAGGAGCGCGACGACGAGCACCTGCCGCACGGTCGGGTGCCCGGTCGCGCCGCGCACGAGGCTGCGGCTGCCCCGGCGCAGGCCGGCGCCGCCGGGGCCCCACCAGGCGGTCAGCGCGGTGAAGACACCGGCCGCGAGCAGCGGCACGACGCCGTCGGCCCGGGTGGCCCCGCCGGTCACGCTGCCGACGACGAGGGCCCCGGCGAACATCGCCGACACCCCGACGAGCAGCGGGAGCGCGAGGGTGACGAGGGTGCCGACGGCCCCGACGACGACGTGCCACGGGCTGCTGACGACGGCGACGGCGACGTCGCTGCCGCGGGCCCCCCGGTCGTGGCGGCGCATGACGAGGGAGGTGACGGACCGGTCGGCGGTGCGCGCGAGGACCATCCACACCGCGAGCGCGGCGAGGGCGACGAGCGGCGCGGTGGCCGTCAGCCCCGCGAGGAGGGCGAGCAGCGCGAGGAGCACACCCGAGCGCGTGGGCAGGCCGATGCGGGGGTCGACGCGCGCCTCGAGGACGTCGTCGTCGTCCGGTCGCGGTGCGGGCGGCAGGGCGTAGGGCGGCGGCCCCGGCCGGCCGGCGCCGGTCGGGGGCGGCGGGAGCGGGTCGCGGGACGGCGCGGGCTGCGGTCGGACGCGCGGGGCGACGGGCGGCAGCGGCGCCGGCGCCGTGGCCGGCGCGGGCAGCACCGCGGTGCCGGACGCCGGGAGGGCCTGGGTCTCGGGGCGCGCCTGGGTCTCGGGGCGGGCGCGGCGCACCTCGATGGCCGAGGTCGCGAGCTCCCCACGGGCGTAGCGCTCGAGGGCGCGGACGACCTCGTGCTGGTGCGGTCGCTCGTCCGGGTACGGCGAGAGCGCGGCGTACAGCAGGGGCTCGATGCGGGGGTCGACGGCGACGAGGTCCGGCTCGCCGGCCGCCACCCGCGCGAGGACGGCGCTCATCCCGCCGCTGCCGAACGGCGGCGTGCCGCTCGCCGCGAAGGCGGTCGTGGCCGCCCATCCCCACCAGTCGGTGGCGTCGGTGACGTCGTCGCCGTGGACGACCTCGGGGGCGAGGTAGCCGGGGGTGCCCATGACGAGGCCGACGCTGGTCAGCCGGACGTCGTCGACGACGTGGGCGATGCCGAAGTCGATGAGGACCGGATCGCCGTCGACGAGGAGGACGTTGCCCGGCTTGACGTCGCGGTGCACGACGTCGGCGGCGTGGATGGCCTCGAGCGCCTGGGCCAGGCCGTCGGCGAGGCGGTGCAGCTCGGGCGGGGGCAGGGGCCCCCGGGCCGCGACGTGGGTGTCGAGCGCCGGGCCGTCGATGAAGCGGGTCACGACGTAGGGGGTGTCGCCGTCGACGTCGGCGTCGACGACCGGCGCGACGAAGGGGCTGCGGATGCGCTCGAGCGTGTCGACCTCGCGGGCCAGGCGCCGGCGGGCGTCCGGGTCGTGCGCGACGTGGGAGCGCAGGACCTTGACGGCGACCGCCCGGCCGTGGCGGTCGAGCCCGAGGTGGACCACGCCCATCCCGCCCTCGCCGAGCCGCTGGACCAGCCGGTAGGGCCCGAGCCGGGCGTGCGTCCCCGGGTCGTCGGGATCCGGGGACGGATGTCCGTCCACGGGGGCGTCGGCGGTCATGGCTCCACGGTATTCGCTGGGGCTGGGTACGCGCTGGACGGGTGCACCCCCGGACCGCTCCCCACGACCCCCGTGCGTAGGGAACTCGACGAATGTGTCACGTCCGGCCCGCCCGGCACGCGCGGCACCGGGATGCTCCCGCGCCACGCAGGACCTTCGCGGCGTGGCGGGAGGTCCCGGGAGGGCTACTGCTGGATGTAGTCGCGGAGCTGGTCGCGCTCGGCCTGCAGCGTGTCGATCCGGAACTTGACGATGTCGCCGATGCTGACGATCGCCCCCAGTGCGCCGTCGACGACGACCGGCACGTGCCGGATGCGCCGCTCGGTCATCCGCGTGGCGAGGTCCTCGAGCGAGTCGTCGGGCGTGCAGGTGTGCACGTCGGCGGTCATGATCTGCTCGACGGGGGCCTCCAGCGCGCCGGCGCCGTCGGAGTGCAGGTGCCGCACGACGTCGCGCTCGCTGACGATGCCGTGCACCGACGAGCCGTCGCCGCTCACGACGACCGCGCCGATCCGGTGCTCGGCCAGGAGGGCCAGCAGCTCGGTGACGGTGGCGTCGGGCCGCACCGTGACGACCGCATCACCCTTGCGCTTGACGACGTCCGCGATCCTCATGGCCCAACCGTAGGGACTCCCGGCGGGACGCGCCAGAGGAAGCCGGGCCGCCGCGCCATCCCCTGGGACGGTCCTCGCGGCGCGGGCGGGTCGTCCGGCATACTGGCGAAACCGTTTGCACCGACGCAGGCGGGAGCTCCACCCCTTTACGACGGATCGTCCGGCACGTTCCTGCCGGTGAAGGAAAGGCAACGACGCCATGGCAACTGTGAAGTTCGACGAGGCCACCCGCATCTACCCGGGCAACGACACCCCCTCGGTCGACAAGCTGAACATCGACATCCAGGACGGGGAGTTCCTCGTCCTCGTCGGTCCCTCCGGCTGCGGCAAGTCCACCTCGCTGCGCATGCTCGCCGGCCTCGAGGAGGTCAACGGCGGCAAGATCTGGATCGGTGACCGCGACGTCACCGACCTCTCGCCGAAGGACCGCGACGTCGCGATGGTCTTCCAGAACTACGCGCTCTACCCGCACATGACGGTCGCCGACAACATGGGCTTCGCCCTGAAGATCGCCGGCGTCGACAAGGGCGAGATCCGCAAGCGCGTCGAGGAGGCCGCGAAGATCCTCGACCTCACCCAGTACCTCGAGCGCAAGCCGAAGGCCCTCTCCGGTGGCCAGCGCCAGCGCGTCGCGATGGGCCGCGCGATCGTCCGCAGCCCGCAGGTCTTCCTCATGGACGAGCCGCTGTCGAACCTCGACGCCAAGCTGCGCGTCCAGACCCGCACCCAGATCGCCAGCCTCCAGCGCCGCCTCGGCGTCACGACCGTCTACGTCACGCACGACCAGGTCGAGGCCATGACGATGGGCGACCGCATCGCCCTGCTCAAGGACGGCGTCCTCCAGCAGTGCGCGACCCCGCGCGAGATGTACGACAACCCGGCGAACCTGTTCGTCGCCGGGTTCATCGGCTCCCCCGCGATGAACCTCGTCACCGTCCCGGCCTCGTCCGACGGCGCGAAGTTCGGCAACCACACGGTCACCATCCCCCGCGAGGGCGTCGAGCACGGCGGCTCGCACGTCGTCGTCGGCGTCCGCCCGGAGGACGTCGAGATCACGACGAACAACGACGGCCTCGAGCTGACGATCGACGTCGTCGAGGAGCTCGGCGCCGACGCGTACGTCTACGGCACGCCGACCGACGGCGACATCAGCCTCGTCGGGGGCGACGACAACCTCGCCAAGCCGTTCATCGCGCGCGTCGACGGCCGCTCGGTCCCCCCGAAGGGCTCGAAGGTCTACGTCTACCCGAAGGCGCAGCACATGCACGTCTTCGACCCCGAGAGCGGCAAGCGCCTCTGAGGCGTTCCGCCGACTCGCCCGCACGCGACGACGCCCCGGACGAGACACTCGTCCGGGGCGTCGCCCGTCCCCGGCCCGCCCGCCGTCCCGAGTCCCCCGACCCCGGAAGCCCGTCATGGCCCTCGAGCTCACCGCCGCCCGCCCCGACCCCGCCCTGCTCGACCTCCCCTGGCGCATCCCGCTCGAGGAGTGGCCGGAGGACATCCTCGCCGCGCTCCCCCGCGGCATCTCGCGGCACGTCGTGCGCTTCGTCCGCCTCTCCGGCCGCGTCCTGGCCATCAAGGAGATCAAGGACGACATCGCGCGCCGCGAGTACGAGATGCTGCGCAACCTGCGCCGGCTGCACCTGCCGTCGGTCGAGCCGTTCGCGGTCGTCAGCGGGCGCGTCGGCCTCGACGGCGAGCCGCTCGACGCCTGCCTCGTGACCCGTCACCTCCAGTACTCCCTCCCCTACCGCGCCCTGTACAGCCAGTCGCTGCGCAAGGGCACGGCCACCCGCCTCATCGACGCCCTCGCCGTGCTCCTCGTGCGCCTGCACCTCACGGGCTTCTGGTGGGGTGACGTCTCGCTGTCCAACACCCTCTTCCGTCGGGACGCCGGCGCGTTCGCGGCCTACCTCGTCGATGCCGAGACGGGCGAGCTGCGCAACCGGCTGAGCGACGGCCAGCGCGAGCACGACCTCGAGATCGCGCGGGTCAACATCGCCGGCGAGCTGATGGACCTCGACGCCGGCGGCCTGCTCCAGGAGGAGCGCGACCCGGTCGACGTCAGCGAGCGCATCGTCACCCGCTACCGCGAGCTGTGGGCCGAGCTGACCAACGCCGAGACCATCGACGACACCGAGCGCTGGCGGGTCGACGACCGCATCCGCCGCCTCAACAAGCTGGGCTTCGACGTCGACGAGCTCGAGATCACGACCGATATCGACGGCACGTCGATCCGGTTGCAGCCCAAGGTCGTCGACTCGGGCCACCACTCGCGGCGCCTGCTGCGGCTCACCGGTCTCGACGTCCGCGAGAACCAGGCGCGCCGGCTGCTCAACGACCTCGAGGTGTACTCGGCCGCGACGGGTCGTCAGGGCGAGGACGAGGAGATCATCGCGCACGACTGGCTCGCGCAGGTCTACGAACCCGTGACCCGGGGTGTGCCCCGCGACCTCGTGGCCAAGCTCGAGCCCGCCGAGGTGTTCCACGAGGTGCTCGAGCACCGGTGGTACATGGCCGAGCGCGCGCAGCACGACGTCCCGATCCGCGAGGTCGTCGACGACTACGTCGCCAACGTGCTCCCCGGCAAGCCCGACGAGCGCGCGGTCCTCGGCGTCGACACCGAGGAGCTGCCGGTCATCGCCGACCGGTGACGTCCCCGACCGGCCGCCGGCCGCGCCCTAGGATCGACGGCGTGCGCACGCGACACCGCGGGGCGGCCGCCCCGCCGCACGCCGACGGAGGACCTCGATGAGCGACCAGCAGCCCCCGACCCCGGAGCAGCCCGCTCCGCCCCCGGGACCCACCACGCCGCCGCCCGCGCCGTACCAGCCCGCCGCACCGAACCAACCTGCGCCGCAGCAGAACCCGTACGGCGGATGGACCACCGCGCCGGCGTACGCCAGCGGACCCGCCGTGCCGGAGTCGGTGCCGTACGTCGAGGCCCACTTCGGCCCCGTCTCGTCGTTCGGCGACCGGGTGCTCGCGCTGCTCGTCGACGTCGGCCTCTCGTTCCTGCCGTTCCTCCTCATGCTCGCCGGCATCCCCTTCATCGTCGCGGGGGTCCCGGACCGCAACGGGGTCGACGAGTACGGGATGACGACGTACGGGGACGCCAACGGTGCGCTCATCGCCGTCGGCATCGCCGTCATGGTGCTGTTCTGGCTCGTCGGCGTCGGCTTCCAGCTGTGGAACCGGGTCTTCCGGATGGGCCGGCGCGGCCAGAGCATCGGCAAGTCGGTCGTGGGCCTCAAGCTCGTCGACGCCCGCACCGGCGCCCCGATCGGCGCGGGGAACTGCTTCCTGCGCGAGCTGGTCAGCGGGGTCGTCAACGGCGTCGTCTACCTCTCCTACCTCTGGATGCTCTGGGACGACAACCGGCAGACGGTCGCCGACAAGGCCGTCCACTCGACGGTCATCAAGGTCCCGAAGTCCTGACCTCCTCGGGTCGAGGTGATGTCCGACCCCCAGGTGGTCGGACATCACCTCGACCCCCGAGGATCCGGGCGCACCGGGGCCCCCACGACGGCCGTGGAATGCCGCGGCGCACGGCCGCGCGGCCGCTAGGGTGAACGCGAGCCGGCGCTCGCCGGCCCCTGACGACGGAGGACCCATGAGCAGCAGCACGCCCCCGCCCCCGCCGCCCCCGCCCGGTGGGAGCTACCCGCCCCCGCCGGAGCCCGAGGAGCCGGGCGACTCGTCGGCCACCGGCGGCTACCCGCCGCCCCCGCCGCCGCCCGGTGCCGGTGGTGGCTACACCGCGCCGCCGAGCATGCCCGTCCCCGGCGGCTCCCCCGCCGGCGGCCTCGGCGGCAACAACACGAAGGCGGTCATCGCCCTCGTCCTCGGCGTCCTCGGCCTCGTCTTCGCCATCTGCTGCTCGATCGTCGGGCTGCTGCTCGGCATCGGCGGCGCCGTGGTCGGTCACCTCGCGAAGCAGGAGATCGCCCGCACCGGTCAGGCCGGCCGTGGTCTCGCGCAGGGTGGTTTCGTCACCGGCATCATCGCCGTCGTGCTCGCCATCATCCTGATGGCCCTCGGTGCGGCCAACGTCGCCGCGAACCTCTCCAACTGAGATGACGACCCACGTCGGCGGCCTCGGTCACCTCTCACCACGCGTGTGGTGGGGGGCGGCCGGGGTCGCCGTCGCCGGTGGAGCCGCGTGGCTCGCCACCCACTCCCCCTACGAGGCCGGTCACTACCCCGGCTGCGTGCTGTACGCGGCGACCGGCCTGTACTGCCCCGCGTGCGGGGGGACGCGCGCCACCTACGAGCTGCTGCACGGCCACGTCGGGGCTGCCTTCGAGCGTCACCCCCTCGTGCCGCCGCTCTACCTCGCGGTCGCCCTCTACCTCGGCTACCGCCTCCTGCGCGCGCGCCAGGGGCGCCCGGTCCGCACGGTCGTCCCGAACTGGCTGCCCGTCGCCTTCGGCGTCGCGGTGCTCGTGTTCGGCGTGGTGCGCAACCTGCCCGGGGCCGAGTTCCTCTCCCCCGCCTGACCTCGCGGCCGGCTGCTCAGGCCGGCGAGAGCCAGCTCCACCCCGGCACGTTGCGCAGCGCCCAGTAGGCCAGCACGACGCCGAGCAGTGCGTGGATCGCGGAGGCCGGAGCCATCGTCGTGCGTCGTCGGCCGAGCCACTGCCGGCGCGACCAGCGCACGAACCACGCCGTCAGCCAGACCGCCGCCACGACCGCGAGCGGGTTGCGGGCCAGCGCGGTGCCGACGTCGCCGTGGGCGAGGGCGTGGACGGCACGCAGCGACCCGCAGCCCGGGCACCACGTGCCCGTGAGGAACAGCCACGGGCAGGGCGGGTAGTGGCCCGGCGCGTTCGGGTCGAGCGAGCCGACGACGGTGACCAGGGTCGCGGCCGCACCGGCCACCGCCGCCGGGCGCACGAGCCGGTGCCACCGGACGGGGCTCGTCTCGAGCGAGCGGACCCGCTCGAGCCGCGAGGCGGCGGCGGTGGTCATCCGGTCAGGGGCTCGTCGTCGTCGACGTGGCCGCCACGAAGCTCGCGACGAGGCCGAACCACAGGAGCACGCCGAGCACGATGCCGACGACGCCCGCGATGACCGACCACTTGATCCACTTCCCCGCGGCGGCGGCCGACTCGTGCGCGCCGGCGACGTCGCCCGCGCCCCAGCGGGTGTTGACCTCGGCGGACTTGACGATGGCCACGATGCCCAACGGCAGGCAGCAGAAGAGGGTCGCGAGGATGGACCACACGAGCTTGTTGTCGGGCGGCCCCCCGGCGGGGTGGCCCGGGACGGGCGGCGGAGGGGTGGCACCGTAGGCGGACATGTCGCCTCGCTTCCTGGAGGTCGGCGGGGGCGGACCCGACCTCATCGGTCGCCGGCCCCGCACCCCGTGCCGGCTCGTCCGGCGGCGTCGATCGTGGCACAGACCCGGTTCGCGGGCAGGCGGTTTCGTGAGGTCCGTGGACGAAGGTGCCCCGCACCGGTGGCCGGTGCGGGGCATCCTCGTGGGTAACGCGGGGTCAGTAGCGCGGGGCGTTGCTCGCGGCGTAGAACTCCGAGGACTCCTTGCGCCAGAGCAGGTACACGATGTACCCGCCGAGGGCGATGCTCACGATGCTCAGCACCCGCGAGAGGAGCGGGGTCGGCTGCGCCAGCCCGATGAGGAACGTGACGAACGAGAGCGCGAAGAGGATCGAGGCCGTGATGCGCGCCCACGACTTGCCCTTGCCGTTGGCCCAGGCCATGAGGAGCCAGAGGCCGGCACCGAGCAGGCCGAAGACGACCGCGATGGCGATGCCGATGGTCACGGCACCGTCGACGAGCGTCGGGTCGACGGTCTGGCCGGAGTCCTCCAGCGCTTGGGTGGCCTGCTCCCGGATGTCGCCCGCGAAGACGAAGCTGAGCACGAGCGAGACGAGGGAGAGCACAGCACCCACACGCATGAGCATGACGGCGGTGTCCATCGACTTCGGGCGCGTGACCGGACCGGCCTGCGGGGCGTAGCCGTACGCCGGCGCGGGCGGCGGTGCGCCGTAGGGGTTCTCGGCCGGCGGGGTGCCGTACTGCGGGGCGCTGCCTCCGGGCGGCGGGGGCGTCCCCGGGCCGGTGGGCTCACCGGGGGGCGGGGGCGGCGGGTACTGGTCGGACATCGTCGGTCATCCCTCCTCGCGAGCGGCGACGGCGGTCGTCGGTGGACCGCTCGCCCCTCGATCGTGGCACACCCACGGCGGGCTTCCGTGGCGCGACGGGCCGGACCGGCCCGTCCCGCAGTCCCCGGCGTCAGCGGCGACGGCGGCGCGCGACCTCGTAGAGGGTGACGCCCGTGGCGATGCCGGCGTTGAGCGACTCGACCGCCGAGCTCATCGGCACCGACACGATCTGGTCGCAGGTCTCGCGCACGAGCCGCGAGAGGCCCTTGCCCTCGGAGCCGACGACGACGACGAGCGGCTCGGACGCCAGCTCGAGGTCGGGCAGCTCGACGTCGCCGTCCATGTCGAGGCCGATGACGAAGAAGCCGGCCTTGCGGAAGTCCTCGAGCGCCCGCGTGAGGTTGGTGGCCTGCGCGACCGGGATGCGGGCCGCCGCGCCGGCGGAGGTCTTCCACGCGCTGGCGGTCATCCCCGCCGAACGACGGCTCGGGACGACGACCCCGTGGCCGCCGAACGCGGCGACCGAGCGGACGATGGCGCCGAGGTTGCGCGGGTCGGTGATGCCGTCGAGGGCGACGACGAGCGGGATGCCCGGCTGCTCGGGGTCGACGAGGTCGCGCGGGTCGGCGTACGCGTACGGCGGCACCTGGAGCGCGAGGCCCTGGTGGACCGCGCCGTCGGTCAGCCGGTCGAGCTCACCGCGCGGCGTCTCGAGGATGGGTATGGAGCGCTCGGTGGCGGTCTTGATCGCCTCGCGGACGCGGTCGTCGGAGTCGATGCGGCCGGCGACGTACATCGTCGTCACCGGCACGTGCGCGCGCAGCGCCTCGACGACGGAGTTGCGCCCGGCCACGACCTCGCTCGAGGCGGCCGACTTCTTCGGCGAGCGCTGCGGCGGGCGTCCGCCGCCCCGCTTCTCGGCGGCCTTCGCCATCTTGTGGGCCTTGTGGTTCGGGCGGTCGCCGGCCTTCGGGGTCGGGCCCTTGCCCTCGAGGCCGCGGCGGCGCTGACCACCGGAGCCGACGGTGGAGCCCTTCTTGTTGCTCTTGCGTACGGCGCCGCGGCGCTGGGAGTTGCCGGCCACGTCAGTCGCCCTTTCCTCGGATGATGGTCCACCGCGCTCCGGCGGCGGTGTCCTCGACGGCGATCCCCGCCGCGGTGAGCGCGTCGCGGATGGCGTCGGCGGTCTCGTAGTCGCGGGCGGCGCGGGCCTGGGCCCGGGCGGCGACGCGGTCGGCGACGAGCGCGTCGAGCGCCGCCGTCATCTCGTCGGACTCCGACCCACCGGCGGCCCAGTGCGGGTCGAGCGGGTTGACGCCGAGGACGTCGGCCATCGCGACGACCTGGCGCGCGATGGTCGCGGCGTCGTCGTGGTCGCCGTCGTCCAGGGCGGTGTTGCCGGCGCGGACGGCCTGGTGCAGCGCCGCGAGCGCGTCCGAGACCCCGAGGTCGTCGTCCATCGCCTCGCGGAAGTCGGCGGGCAGCTCGGCCGAGCCGTCGGGGACGAGGGTGTCGACGCCCGGCAGCGCGCGGCGCAGGAAGCCCTCGATGCGCTCGACGGTGGCGGTGGCCTCCTCGATGGAGCCCTCGTGGTACTCGATCGTCGAGCGGTAGTGCGCGGCCGTCAGGTAGTAGCGGACGGCGAGGGGCCGGTGCTCGCGGACGACCTCCGAGACGCGCAGCGAGTTGCCCAGCGACTTGCTCATCTTCTCGCCGCCCATGGTCACCCACG
Source organism: Phycicoccus sp. DTK01 (assembly GCF_017312765.1). Classification (NCBI taxonomy): domain Bacteria; kingdom Bacillati; phylum Actinomycetota; class Actinomycetes; order Micrococcales; family Intrasporangiaceae; genus Phycicoccus; species Phycicoccus sp. DTK01. Next base: position 184,997 of record NZ_BOPU01000006.1, read on the forward strand.
CGTTGTGCAGCCAGTAGTTGGCGAACCCGAGCCCCGCGGCGCGCGACTGGGCGACCTCGTTCTCGTGGTGCGGGAAGCGCAGGTCGACGCCGCCGCCGTGGATGTCGAAGGTGTCGCCGAGGTACTTGCGGGCCATCGCGGAGCACTCGAGGTGCCAGCCCGGGCGGCCGGCGCCGTAGGGGGTCGGCCACGACGCCGTCGCGGGCTCGTCGGCCTTGCGGCCCTTCCAGAGGGCGAAGTCGCGCGGGTCGCGCTTGCCGCGCGGGTCGGCGTCCTCGGCGTCGGACATGTCCTCGACGCTCTGGCGGGTCAGCTCGCCGTAGCTCGGCCAGCTGCGCACGTCGAAGTAGACGTCGCCGGAGTCGTCCGCGGCGGCGTAGGCGTGTCCGGAGCCGACGAGGGTCTCCATCAGCTCGACCATCTCGGGCACGTGGCCCGTCGCGCGGGGCTCGTAGGTGGGCGGGAGCACCCCGAGCGCGGCGAGCGCGTCGGCGGTCTCCATCTCGTTGCGGTAGCTGAGGGCGAACCACGGCTCGCCGGCCTCGGCCGACTTCGCGAGGATCTTGTCGTCGATGTCGGTGACGTTGCGGATGAGCGTGACGTCGTAGCCGTGCCCGACCGCCAGCCAGCGGCGCAGGACGTCGAACGCGACGGCGAAGCGGACGTGCCCGATGTGCGGCGGCGCCTGCGTCGTGAGCCCACAGATGTAGATCCCCGCCTTGCCGGGCACGACGGGGACGAAGTCACGCAGCTCGCGCGTGAGGGAGTCGAACAGCCTGAGGGTCACCCGCGACAGGCTACCGGCCGGGCCGCGAGCGCCCCGCATCGCAGCAACCGCCCGGAACTTCCGCGACGTCACCGTGACGGCGCGGTTCTTCAGCCGGGACGCGGATGTATCCCCGTCCGGGTGGAGCTTTCGCGCCGTCACCGTGATGACGCGGATCCTCGGCGGCCTCGACGGACGGGGCCTGTGGATGACGCGCCGGGCGTCGTCGACGAACCGGGCACGATCGGTCGATGTCCGACCGACTCCTGGCCCTCGCCGCCGCGCAGCACGGCGTCGTCTCCAGCCCGGATGCCACCCGCCTCGACGTCGACCCCAACGCCCTCATGGCGCTCGTCGACGCCGGGACGCTCGTCCGGGTCCGGCGCGGCGCCTACGTCCTCGGCACCATCTGGGCACCGGCCACGCCGGAGCGACGTCTCGACCTGCGCGCCCGAGCCGTGCTCCACGCACGGGGCCGGCCGCACGAGGCCGCGACCCACCAGAGCGCCCTCGCCGTCCACGGGCTGCCCCTGCACGACGTGGCCCTCGACGTGGTCGACGTGAGCGGCAACGTCACACGGGTCCGCCGGGCGAGCGGCCTGCGCATCCACCCGCCGGCCGGTTTGCCGGTGCAGACGGTCGACGGGCTGCCCGACGATCCCGGTGGAGGCCGCCCTGGCCCAGGTCGCGCTGCGCGCGGGACGCGACGCGGTGGTGGTCGCCACCGACCGAGCGCTGCGCGACGGCTTTACCGAGCTGACGCGGGTGGCGAACCTCGTCGAGCAGCTGGCCGAGTCCCCTCGCCGGGCCACCCGCGCACTCCGGTGGCTCCACCTCGCCGACCCGCTCAGCGAGTCCGTGGGCGAGACCCGGACCCGCTTGATGCTCGTCGACCTCGGCCACGGCGTGCGGTCGCAGGTCCGCATCGCCGACGGGCACGGGATCGTCCTCGCCCGTGTCGACCTGCTGGTCGAGGGGTGCGTCGTCGTCGAGTTCGACGGACTCGTCAAGTACGAGGGGGCCGACGGGCGAGCAGCGCTCGCCGCCGAGAAGGTGCGCGAGGACCGACTGCGGGCCCTCGGCTACGAGATCGTGCGTCTCACCTGGGCCGACCTCGCGAGCCCGCAGCGGGTGGCGGCCCTCGTCCGGGCCGCGCTCTCCCGCGCGGCGGCTCGTGGGCTGCTGCCCAGGCCGTGAGCATCCGCGTCATCACGGTGACGACGCGGTTGCTCCATCCGGACGCGGATGCATCCCCGTCAGGGCTGAGGTTCCGCGCCGTCACGGTGACGACGCGGAACCTCGAGGGTGGGCGGGCCGGGTCAGTGGCCGCGGTCGAGCCACTCCTGGAGGTGCGGCGCCTCGTCCCCGACGGTCGTCGCGTCGCCGTGGCCGGTGAGGACGACGGTCTCGGGCGGCAGGGAGAGCAGCCGGGTGCTGATCGACTCGACGATGGTCGGGAAGTCGCTGTGCGAGCGACCCGTCGCTCCCGGCCCACCCTGGAACAGGGTGTCCCCGCTGAACAGCACCCCGAGCGACGGCGCGTGGAGGCAGCAGGCCCCCGGCGCGTGGCCCGGCGTGTGAAGCGTGACCACCCCGACGTCACCGACCGTGAAGGTCGTGCCGTCGGCGAGGTCCTCGTCCGGCGCCTCGTCCTGGCTCATGTCCCACAGCACGCGGTCGTCCGGGTGCAGCCAGACGCTCGCCCCCGTCTCGGCGACGAGGTCGGGCACCGCGTTGACGTGGTCGTTGTGGCCGTGGGTGCAGACGATGCCGACGACCCGCCGGCCGCCGATCGCCTCGAGGATGGCGCGCGCGTCGTGCGCGGCGTCGACGACGAGCACCTCGTCGTCGTCGCCGAGCAGCCACACGTTGTTGTCGACGTCCCACGAGCCGCCGTCCAGCTCGAAGACGCCCGACGTCACGAGCCGCTCGACCCGCACGCCGCCCGGCGAGGTGGGGACGCCGTCGAGGGTCGTGGCCCCGCTCACGCCGACCCGCCCATGACGACGACCGAGCGCAGCACGTCGCCGTCGTGCATCTTCGTGAAGGCCTCCTCGACCCCCTCGATGCCGATCCGCTCCGACACGAACGCGTCGAGCGGGAAGCGGCCCTGACGGAAGAGCTCGACGAGCATCGGGAAGTCCCGCGAGGGCAGGCAGTCGCCGTACCAGCTCGACTTCAGCGCCCCGCCGCGTCCGAAGATCTCGATCATCGGCAGCGTCACCTGCTGCTCCGGCGTCGGTACCCCGACGAGCACGACCGTGCCGGCGAGGTCGCGCATGTAGAACGCCTGCTCGTAGGTCTCGGGACGCCCGACCGCCTCGACGACGACGTCCGCGCCGTGACCGCCGGTCAGCGCCCGGACGGCCTCGACGGCGTCCTCGGTCGACGCGTCGACGGTGTGCGTCGCACCGAGGTCCTTCGCCCAGGCGAGCTTCTTGGCGTCCACGTCGACCGCGATGATGGTCGTCGCGCCGGCGACCTTGGCGCCGGCGATGGCCGCGTCACCGACGCCGCCGCAGCCGATGACCGCGATCGAGTCGCCGCGACCGACCCCGCCGGTGTTGACCGCCGCGCCGAAGCCGGCCATCACGCCGCAGCCGAGCAGGCCGACCGCGGCCGCGTCCGCCTCGTCGACCTTCGTGCACTGGCCGGCGGCGACGAGCGTCTTCTCGATGAACGCCCCGATGCCGAGCGCCGGCGAGAGCTCGGTGCCGTCGGTGAGCGTCATCTTCTGCGTCGCGTTGTGCGTCGCGAAGCAGTACCAGGGCTTGCCCTTGCGGCAGGCGCGGCACTGCCCGCACACGGCCCGCCAGTTGAGGATGACGAAGTCACCGGGGGCCACCTCGGTCACGCCCTCGCCGACCGCCTCGACCCGGCCCGCGGCCTCGTGGCCGAGGAGGAACGGGAACTCGTCGTTGATGCCGCCCTCGCGGTAGTGCAGGTCGGTGTGGCAGACCCCGCAGGCCTCGACGACGACGACGGCCTCCCCCGGCCCGGGGTCGGGGACGACGACGTCGACGAGCTCGACGGGGGCGCCCTTGGCGCGGGCGACGACGCCCTTGACGGTCTGCGGCACGGTTCCTCCTGGGTGGGCGGTGCTGGGTCTCGCCACGCTAGCGAAGGCGGGGCGCCGACGGCAGTGCCCGGTGGGTCGGGCCACGGGCACGGGCCGCCCGCGGGCGACCGAAGCCCCTTTCCCGACGGGCAAGCCGACGTATCCTGCGGACATGCCGTACCCGGTGTTCGACGACGTCATCCACGAGCCGCACCGCCTGCGGATCTGCGCCTTCCTCGTGCCCAGCGCCGGACGCGAGTTCGGCGAGGTCCGCGACGAGATCGGCCTGTCGGACTCCGCCCTGTCCAAGCACCTCAAAGCCCTGTCGGGCAAGGGCTACACCCGGCTCGAGCGCGGGTCCCGCGAGGGGCGGCAGGTGACGACCGTCGTCCTCACCGGCGCCGGCCGGGACGCCCTCTGCGGGCACGTCGCGGAGCTGCAGCGGATGGCCCGCATCGTCGGCGCCGACCGGCGTGTGCAGGGCGGCCCCCGCTCCCGCTGACCCGTACCGCGGTCGCGCAGCCCCTCGCGGGACGTGCCCTCAGTCGCGGGCGACGACGAGTGCGGTCGCGATGGCGGCGACGCCCTCGCCGCGGCCGGTCAGCCCGAGGCCGTCGGTCGTCGTGCCGCTCACCGACACAGGCGCGCCGGCGGCCGCCGAGAGGGCGGCCTCGGCCTCGGCCCGGCGGGTGCCGACCTTGGGCCGGTTGCCGACGACCTGCACGGCGACATTGCCCACCTCGAAGCCGGCCGACCGGACCAGCCGGGCCGCCTCGGCGAGCAGCGTGACCCCCGACGCCCCGGCGAGCTCCGGCCGGGCCGTGCCGAAGTGCGCCCCGAGGTCCCCGATGCCCGCGGCGGAGAAGAGGGCGTCGCAGGCGGCGTGAGCGGCCACGTCGGCGTCCGAGTGCCCGTCGAGCCCCCGCTCGCCCGGCCAGTGCAGGCCGGCGACCCACAGCTCGCGGGCGGACCCCTCCGGCGCGAGGGCGTGGACGTCGACTCCGACACCGACCCGGGGCAGCACGCTCATGCCCCGATGCTAGGCGCCGGCGAGCAGGCGCTCGGCGTGGGCGAGGTCGTCGACCGTCGTCACCTTGAAGGAGCGGGGGTCGCCGTCGACGACGCGCACGTCGTGGCCGAGCTGCTCCACGAGGGCGGCGTCGTCGGTGGCCCCGGCGCCTTCGGCGTGGGCGGCCTCGAGCACCTCGCGGCGGAAGCCTTGGGGGGTCTGGACGGCCCGCAGCGTCGCGCGGTCCGGGGTGCCGGTGACGACCCCGCGCGCGTCGACGGTCTTCACGGTGTCCACGACCGCGACGCCCGGTACGACCCCGGCGGCGCCAGCCCGGACGGCGTCGACGACGCGGACGAAGACGGCCACCGGGGCGAGGCAGCGGGCGGCGTCGTGGACGAGGACGACGTCGCAGGCGGGGTCGAGCGCGGCGAGCCCGGCCGCGACGGAGTCGGTGCGCTCCGCCCCTCCGGGCACGACCATGGCGCCCTCCGGGAGGGTGACACCGGCCCAGGCCGGCGCGCCGGTGTCGGCGAGCCCGGACGGGGCGACGACGACGACCGAGCGCAGGCCCGGCACCCGGGCCACGGTGTCGAGCGCCCAGCCGAGCAGGGGGCGCCCCGCCAGCGGCACGAAGGCCTTGGGCATCCCGGCACCCAGGCGCGTCCCGGACCCGGCCGCGACGACGACGACGCCCACTCCGCGCGGGGCGGTGCGGGCGTCGTCGGTCACGTCGGAGCGGTCGCCGGGGCGACCGGGTGCGTCAGGACGCGAGGACCTCGTCGAGGATGGACTCGGCCTTGTCCTCGTCGGTCTTCTCGGCGAGCGCGAGCTCGGAGACGAGGATCTGGCGCGCCTTGGCCAGCATCCGCTTCTCACCGGCGGACAGGCCGCGGTCCTTGTCGCGACGCCACAGGTCGCGGACGACCTCGGCGACCTTGATGACGTCGCCGGAGGCGAGCTTCTCGAGGTTGGCCTTGAAGCGGCGCGACCAGTTGGTCGGCTCCTCGGCGTACGGAGTGCGGAGGACCTCGAAGACCTTGTCGAGCCCCGCCTTGTCGACGACGTCACGGACGCCGACGAGGTCGCAGTTCTCGGCGGGTACCTCGATGACGAGGTCGCCCTGCGCGACCTTCAGCTTGAGGTAGAGCTTCTCCTCTCCGCGGATCGTGCGGGTCTTGATCTCTTCGATGCGCGCGGCCCCGTGGTGCGGGTACACGACCGTCTCGCCGACCTTGAAAACCATGTGGTGTTGTCCCCTTTCGAGGCCCCAAGAATACCACGACACGCCGATCCGGCCCAACGGGAACGCGGGACGTTTCCGCAGGTCAGGGGCCTGAAACGAGCATCCCCGGGAGAAAATCGGGGGTTGACAGACGTGCCCGCGACGTGCTTCGCGCGCGACGCGGGCGCGCCGCCCAGACGGCCTCGTCGCGCCGCGCGAGCGCGTCCGACGACGCGGGCCGGGACACCGGGCGAGGCCGCACCCGACCCCCCGCTATCCTTGGGCGCGTGACGACCCGCGCCGCCTCCGCCCTCCGGCTCGCCGGACTCGCCGCCGCCACCCTCACGGTCTCCGCCTGCGGCGTCTTCTCGCCGGTCCAGACGGACTACCCGTACATCCCGGCGGACGGCGTCGACCTCACGGTCCCCGGGCTCGACCTGCGCAACATCGCGGTCGTCTCCGCGCAGGAGGGTGCGGCCGGTACGCTCATCGGCCAGGTCGTCAACAACGCCGCCGAGCCGGTCGAGATCAGCTTCACCGTCGAGGGCGGGACCCCCGCGACGACCTCGGTGCCGGCCTACTCCGGCGAGGGCCTCGCCGACGCCAAGGTGCGTCTGGAGTCCGTCCCCGCCGCGCCGGGGTCGATGGTCCAGCTGACCGTCTCCACCCGCGAGGCCGGGCAGAACGTCGTCCTCATCCCGGTGCTCAGCCCCGAGAACTACTACGAGGGCCTCGCGCCGAGCCCGTCGGCGACGCCGAGCGCCACCCCGTCGCCCAGCACCAGCTGACGACGGGCGCCGGCCGGTGCGCCCGCCGGCCGCCGCACCGGGCGCCGGCGGCCCTCAGGCCTCGAACTTGTAGCCGAGCCCGCGCACGGTGACGATGTGCTGCGGCGCCCCGGGGTCGGTCTCGATCTTGGCGCGCAGGCGCTTGACGTGGACGTCGAGCGTCTTGGTGTCGCCGACGTAGTCACTGCCCCACACCCGGTCGATGAGCTGCCCGCGGGTCAGCACCCGCCCGGTGTTGCGCAGCAGCATCTCGAGGAGCTCGAACTCCTTGAGCGGCATCGAGCGCTGCTCGCCGCGGACGGTGACGACGTGGCGCTCGACGTCCATCCGGACCGGCCCGGCCTCGAGGGTCGTCGGCAGGAGCTCCTCGGGCTCGGCCCCGCGGCGCAGGACGGCCTTGATGCGCGCCAGCAGCTCGCGCGAGGAGTACGGCTTGGTCACGTAGTCGTCGGCGCCGAGCTCGAGACCGACGACCTTGTCGATCTCGCTGTCCTTCGCGGTGAGCATGATGACCGGCACGTTCGAGCGCTGGCGCAGCGCGCGGCAGACGTCGACGCCGGACAGGCCGGGCAGCATGAGGTCGAGCAGCACGAGGTCGGCGCCCCCTGTGTCGAACTCGCTCAGGGCATCGTGCCCGTTGTCGGCGACCGAGACCTCGTAGCCCTCCTTGCTCAGGAGGTAGCTCAGCGGGTCCGAGAACGACTCCTCGTCCTCGACGATCAGGATGCGCGTCATGCGGTGCTCTCTTCTCGGGCGACCCCGGCGCCGGGGTCCGGCGCGGTCGCGTCGTCATCGTCGACCGGGGTGGCCGCGACGGGGAGTCTCATGGTGAACGTCGAGCCGCGCCCCTCCTGGCTCCACACGGTGACCTCGCCGCCGTGGTTGGCGCAGACGTGCTTGACGATGGCCAGGCCCAGGCCGGTGCCGCCGGTGGCCCGCGAGCGCGCGGCGTCGACGCGGTAGAAGCGCTCGAAGATGCGCTCCTGCTCGGCGGCGGGGATGCCCTGCCCCTGGTCGGTGACGGCGACCTCGACGGTCTCGTCGACGCGGCGGGCGCCGAGGCCGACCTTCGTCCCGGGGTCGCTGTAGTTGACCGCGTTGGTCAGCAGGTTGGTGACGGCGGTGACGAGCAGCTCGCGGTCGCCGAAGACGCGCAGCCCCCGCTCGGTCGCGAGGCCGAGCTCGATCTCCTTGGCCTCGGCGGCGACCTTGACGCGGTCGACGGCCTCGACGACGACCGTGCCGAGGTCGACGAGCTCGGGCTCGTGGAGGGTGTCGGCGACCTGGAGGCGCGAGAGGTCGACGATCTCCTGGACGAGCCGCCCGAGCCGGGTCGCCTCGACGCGGATGCGCTGCGCGAAGCGCGTCACCGCCACGGGGTCGTCCTTGGCGTCGAGGACGGCCTCGGCGAGCAGCGAGATGCCGCCGACGGGGGTCTTCAGCTCGTGGCTGACGTTGGCGACGAAGTCGCGGCGGACCTCCTCGACGCGGCGCGCGTGGGTGTGGTCCTCGGCCAGCAGCAGCACGTGGGCGACGCCGAGCGGGGCGACGCGCACGCGCATGACGACGCTGCCGTCGGGGTTCGGCCCGCGTGCGAGGTCGAGCTCGGCCTCACGGATGACGCCGTCGCGGCGCACCTGGCGCGCGAGGTGGCGCAGCTCGTGGTGCACCAGCTCCTGGTGACGCACGAGGCCGTAGGTGACGGCCGGGGCCGACGCCTTGACCACCGCGTCGGACGCGTCGACGACGACGGCGATGGAGCGCAGCACCGAGAGCACGTCCCCGACGCCGCGGGCCAGCGGCGGCTCCTCGACGACGGGTGCGTCGTCGAGGCTGCGCTCGGACCACCGGGCCGCGAGCACGGCGACGGCGCCGACGACGAGGCCGGCCGCCCCGCCGAGGCTCGCCGCGATGGTCGCATCCACGACGTCAGGGTACGGGGGTCCACCGACCGCTCCCCGCCATCCGGGGCCCTGCCGCGCCTCCGGACGCCCGAAGTTCACCTCGGCCACGTCTGCGGTTCATCCCCGGGTGGGATGGTTCCCGGGCGACGGCGCGACCGACCGCTGCCGTCGCGCGCCGACGCACCCCCAGCCACGAAGGACCCCAGCCGTGATGCGCAAGGCCTACCACGAGGAGCTCGACCGGATCGCCGAGAGCCTCGTCGAGATGACCCACCTCGCGGCGTCCGCGATGAGCCGCGCGACGACCGCCCTCCTCGACGCCGACGTCAGCCTCGCCGACTCCGTCATCGCCGCCGACGCCGAGATCGACCGGATGCGCGAGCAGGTCGACCTCCTCTCGTTCGACCTCATCGCCCTCCAGCAGCCGGTGGCGACGGACCTGCGGGTCGTCGTCACGAGCATGCGGATGAGCAGCGACATCGAGCGGATGGGCGACCTCGCCCGCCACGTCGCCAAGGTCGCCCGCCTGCGCTACCCCGCGTCCGCGGTCCCGCCGGAGCTGCGCGGCACCTTCCGCGAGATGGGCACCGTCGCCGAGCTCGTCGTCGAGAAGGCCGGCTCCGTCATCGCGGCCCGCGACGTCGACGCCGCCCGCGACGTCGCCCGCGAGGACGACGCGATGGACCGCCTGCACCGCGACCTCTTCACGCACGTGACCGGCGGGGACTGGGCCCACGACACCGAGACCGCCGTCGACGTCGTGCTCCTCGGCCGCTACTACGAGCGCTTCGCCGACCACGCCGTGTCGGTCGCCGAGCGGGTCATCTGGATCGTCACCGGCGAGTGGGGCGACGAGGCGGCCGGCGGCCACGACGAGGTCGGTGAGCACACCGTCGCCTGACCCCCTGACGGGCCGCGAGGACGCGGCTACGCTCGAGGTGTGGACGACCAGCGCCGGTCCGTGACGGAGGACTACGCCGAGGAGCTCGAGGAGCTGCACGACCTCGAGGAGGTCGAGGAGTTCGAGGGCGCCGCCGGCGAGGCCGCGGCGCCGACGACCGGCAAGGCGTGGCAGCACGGCTACCCCTACGACAGGAAGCTCCCGCGCGAGGAGTACGAGCGGACCAAGCGCCGCCTGCAGATCGAGCTCATCAAGCTGCAGCTGCACGTCAAGGAGACCGGGAGCAAGGTCCTCGTCATCTGCGAGGGGCGTGACGCCGCCGGCAAGGGCGGGGCCATCAAGCGGTTCATGGAGCACCTCAACCCGCGCGGTGCGCGCGTCGTGGCGCTCGAGAAGCCGACCGAGGTCGAGACCACGCAGTGGTACTTCCAGCGCTACGTGCAGCACCTGCCGAGCGGCGGCGAGATCGTCTTCATGGACCGGTCCTGGTACAACCGGGCCGGCGTCGAGCGCGTCATGGGCTACTGCTCCCCCAGCCAGTACCTCGAGTTCATGCGCGAGGCACCGGAGCTGGAGCGGATGCTCGTCAACTCGGGCATCCACCTCGTCAAGCTGTGGTTCTCCGTCAGCCGGGAGGAGCAGGCCGCGCGCTTCGCCTCGCGCCAGAACGACCCGGTGCGGCAGTGGAAGCTCTCGCCGACCGACCTCGCGAGCCTCGACAAGTGGGACGCCTACACCGAGGCCAAGGAGGCGATGTTCTTCTACACCGACACCGGTGACGCCCCGTGGACCGTCGTCAAGAGCAACGACAAGAAGCGGGCCCGGCTCGAGGCGATGCGGGTCCTGCTCAGCGGGGTCGACTACGCCTCGAAGGACGTCGACCTCGTCGGGGTCCCCGACCCGCTCATCGTCGGCCCCGCGTCGCGGATCTTCGAGCCCGGTGAGCACACCGAGCGGGTGCTCCCGCGGCTCTGACGTCGGCCGGGCCCCGTCGGCGGGTCCGGACCGACCGCTCGCCGCGAAGGGCTGCACACGATCGCGCTCGTGGGCGATCATGGCGGCGTGACGCACGACGAGGGGGACGGGTTCGAGGGGTTCGCGGCCGCGCGCTGGCCCGCCCTCGAGGCCGTCGCGCTCGTCGCGACGCTCGACCCGGGCCTCGCCCGCACGGTGACGACGGCCACCGTCACGGCGCTGCACGGCCGGTGGTCGGCCGTCGTCGAGGACGGGGCGCCGACCGCGGCCGCGCGCTTCGAGCTCCTCGCGCGGGTGCGGGCGCTCGGCGAGGCTGGCGGCACCGCGGCCCCGGAGCGCCTGACCGACGCGGCCCGCGACCCCTCCGCGCCCGGCGACCCCGTCCCCGGGGCTCTCCTCGCGGCGCTCGCGCGCGAGCCGGCACCGGTGCGGGCGCTGCTCGCCGCCGGGCCGCTCTGGGAGCTGGGCGGCGACGAGGTGGACCGGCTCGCGGCCGGCCGGACGGGCCTCGGTCGCCCGCGCGGGGTCGAGGGAGACGCGCTGCGGGCCGCCCGCGATCGCCTGCTCGACGCGCACCGCGGCGCGCTCGCCGAGGCCGGCGCGGCGCCCGCGGACCACCGCGTGGACATCGACCTCGCCGACCTCCTCGACCGGCTCGCCGCCACGCTGCCCGACCCCCCGGACCCGGCCGACCTCGTGCGCGCCCGCGAGCGCGGCGTGCGCCGGCGCTCGCTCGTCGTGGTCGGCGCCCTCGCCGTGGCCGGAGTCGGGGTGGGCGGCTGGGCGGTGGCGTCGCGGCCGACGACCCCTGCCCCGGTCGCCCGCGGCCCGCGCCCGGCTCCGTCGACCGCCGGCCCGGACGACCCCGCGTGGGGGTCGGTCTACCGCTGGCCGGCCCGGGGCGAGCTGGCGCGCGACCCGGGGGTCCTGGCGATGCTCGCGTCGGACGCGGCCGGGTCGCGGCTCCTCTTCGCCGGGGACGTCGAGGGCCGGCGCGTCGTCCTGTCGACCGACCCCGCCATCGTCGCGGACGACGGGTTCGCGATCCGCGCGTGGGGCGGCCTCGCCCGGACGGCGGCGTCGCGCCTCACCTCGCTCCAGCTCGGCTCCGGCTGGGGCGGGCTCGCGACGGACGCCGTCGGCCTGGTCGTCCGCTCCGGCCGGCGGTCGGTGCTCGTCGCGCTGACCCGGCCCGGCGTGAGCGAGGGCGAGTGCTCGTTGGTGGTGCACCCGACACCCGAGGGTCGGGTCGACCGCTCGTGGAGCCGCTTCGCGCTGCGCGACGGGGTCGCCACGACGGTGCTCACCGGGTCCCCGGGTCCGGCCGCCCGGTTCCGGCTGGGCGACTTCGACGGCCCGCTCCCCTACGAGCTGACGGACGACGACAGGGTCGTCGGCCCGGGCGGTTTCACCGAGAGCACCGTCGCCGAGCTCGCGGCCACGTTCGGGGTGCCCCGTCGGTCGCTCGAGGTCGAGCGCACCTCGCACGTCCTCCCCGACGACAGCCTGCGTGACGTGCTCGGGGTGCGGGGGCCGGCCTCCGCGGAGGTCGTCCTCGTCCGGACCCGGGAGGGGGCCGTCGTGCGGTTCGCCTCGTTCCGAGGCGGAGGTGCCGACGGCAGCGCCGAGTACGGAGACGCGCCGTTCGTCATCCCCGCCGCGTCGGTGCGCAGCCCGTACGTCACCCCGCTCATCGGGGACGGGGAGCGCCCGACCTACTTCGTCACGGCCCCGGCGAGGTCGACGACGGTCGAGCTGCGGACCCTCAGCGGGGCGCCGCTGTGCCGTCCGACGCCGGTGCGGGGCGGCGCCGCTCTGCCCGGGCTGACGAGCGCGTTCACCGGGGAGGACGTGCGCGTCGTGGCGCGGGGGGCGGGCGGTCGGCTCCTCTACGACGACGTCCCGCCCAAGGGTCGCGACGTCCTCGACCTGTACGACCTCTACGACGTGGGCTCCGGCTCCGGCACCTACTACGGCTGAGCTGAGCCGGGAGCACAGGTGTGCTCTCCCAGCCTCCTGCCTCCGCGGAAGGTTTCCCTTCCACCCGGCAACGGATTCCTTCCACCCCACAAGGTTTGCCTTTCAGTCGGCAAGGGATTCCTTCCGCCCCGCAAGGTTTCCCTTTCAGTCAGCAAGGGAGTCCTTCCACCCGGAAAGGTGTCCTTCCGCTTCGCAAGGAATTCCTTCCACCTGGCAAGGGATTCCTTCCGCGGCGCATGGAGGCTGGGAGCACCTACCCCACCCGGCCGCTCTCAGGAAGGCGAGCGCCGTCCTCCGAACCGCGCGGTCGGCCCCACGGGCCCTCCTGTCGGGTGATCATGGGCGCATGACGACGAGCCGCCCGGCCGACGCGGACACCGCCGCCGACGCCGACCGCTTCGTCGCCGCCCGCTGGCCCGACCTCGAGGCCGTCGCCCTCGTCACCCTGCTCGACCCGGTCGCCGCCCGCCGCACCACCACCGACGCCCTCGTCGCCGTACGCCGCCGCTGGGCCGAGGCCGTCGAGGAGGGCGCGCCCACCGCCGTCGCCCGCCACGGGCTCGTCACCCGCCTCCCGCACATCCCGCCCCGCCCCGGCACCGCATCAACGGGGCAGGCGCAGGAGGCCCCCACCCACCTCCCCCAGCTCACGGCCCTCGTGGCCGATCCCGACGACCCGGTGCCCGCCGCCCTCCTCGACGCCCTCGCCGCCACCCCGCCGGAGCAGCGCCTGGCCCTCGCCGCCGAGGTCCTCTGGGACGACGGTCCCGGCCCGGCCCCGCCCGTCGCGGCGGAGACCCACCACCGGATGCTCGCCGCGCACCGGCAGGCCCGCGCCGTCGTCGGCCTCGCCCCCGACGACGCCCGGCTGCGCAGCGACCTCGACGACCTCGTCCTCCGTCTCGCCCGTTCGCAGCCCGACCCCCCCGACCCCGCCGAGCTCGTCGCCGGCCTCCACCGCTCACGTTCCCGCCGCACCGTGGTGCTCGGCGGCCTCGCCGCGGCCGGCGCCGCAGCGCTCGCCTGGGCGGTGGTCGACCGCCGGACGAGCAGCACCACCGCCACCCCACCCCGCCCGTCGCCGGCCCCGACGACCGCCGGCCCGGACGACCCGGCCTGGGCCTCTGCGTCCCGGTGGCCGGCTCGCGGCCCCCTGCGCGACGACCTCGGGATCCTCGCCCTCGTCGCGCGCGCCGGCCCGGGGACCCGCCTGCTCTGGGCGGGCGACCTCGACGACACCAGGGTCGTCGTCGCGACGACCCTCCTCGGCGAGCGCCCCTCCAGCACCTCGGTCCGCGTGTGGACCGGCGACGCCCGCTCGCCCGCCGAGCGCCTCGACGAGGTGCGCCTCGGGTTCGACGCCATCCTCGGCGCCGAGGACGTCGTCGCGGTCGGCGTCCCCCGGGCCGAGGACGCCGCGCTCCTCGTCCTCACCCGACCCACCGTCACGTCGGCGCGCTTCTCCCCGTTCGTCCTCCCGACGACGACCGGTGCGGTGGAACGTGACTCGCTCCCGGTCCGGCTCCGCGACGGCGTCGGCACCCTCGCCGCGAGACCCTGGGGCATCGCCGGCCGGGTGGCCGTCTCGGCCTACGACGGCCCGCCGGTCACCCCCGAGGACTGGAACGCCGCCGCGTTCACGTCGGCCACCGGGGCACCGCTCGACGGCCTCCTCGACCAGGTCGCCTCGGCGACCGGCCTCGCCCGCCGAGACCTGCGCGGCGAGGTCCTCTGCGACTCACCGGTCGTCGGCAGCGTCCTCGACACCTCCGCGGACTCCCCCACCGGTGGTGACGGGCGCGTCCTGCTCAGCAGCGTGCGGCTCCCGGGCGGCGGGGTCGTCCGCCGGCTCGACGTCCGCGACGACGGCCGCTCCGGCCGCAGCGGGTTCCTCGTCCTCCCGGCCGTCGTGGTCCCGGCCGAGCAGGCCAGCGCACCCGCCGTCTACCGCCTCGACGACGACCCGCCCGGCACCGGCCGCTTCCTCGTCGTCGTCCCCGACGGTGGCGCCACCTGCCAGCTGCTCGCGACGAGCCCGAACGCGTACCCCGTCTCGAAGGTGACGCCGATGAAGCGCCGCACCGCGGTCGTCTCCGTCGTCAACGCCGACGACGCCGCGGCGTTCCGGCTCGTCGTGCGCGACGCCGCGGGTCGCCTGGTCTACACGGGCGTGCCCCCGGTCGGGCAGGCCCTGCTCGGCGACCAGGACACGGGGTGGCTCGGCCTGCCGGCCAGGGGCACCAGCGGCGAGGTGCCGGTGCTGCCCAACCCGGCCTGACCGGGCTCAGCGCCCCTGGTTGGCCACCGCCGCCGCGGCGGCCGCCGCGGCCTCGGGGTCGAGGTACTCGCCGGCACCGGTCGGCATGAAGTCCTCGCCGAGCCGGTAGACCAGGGGCATCCCCGTCGGGATGTTGAGGCCGGCGATGTCGTCGTCGCTGATGCCGTCGAGGTGCTTGACGAGCGCCCGCAGGCTGTTGCCGTGCGCGGTCACGAGGACGGTCCGCCCGGCGCCGAGGTCGGCCCGGAGCTCGTTCTCCCAGTACGGCATCATCCGCGGGATGACGTCGGCCAGGCACTCGGTGGCGGGCACGTCGACGCCGGCGTAGCGCGGGTCGCCGGTCTGGTCGAACTCGCTGCCGGTCTCGATGGGCGGCGGTGGGGTGTCGAACGAGCGACGCCACAGCATGAACTGCTCGTCGCCGTACTTGTCACGGGTCGCGGCCTTGTCGAGGCCCTGGAGCGCGCCGTAGTGGCGCTCGTTGAGGCGCCAGCTGCGGTGGACCGGCACCCAGTGGCGGTCGCACGCGTCCAGCGCGAGGTTGGCCGTCGTGATGGCGCGGCGCAGCACCGAGGTGTGCACGACGTCCGGCAGGAGGCCTGCGTCGCGCATCAGCTGCCCGCCGCGGACTGCCTCGGCGCGGCCCTTGTCGGTGAGGTCGACGTCGACCCATCCGGTGAAGAGGTTCTTCTGGTTCCAGTCGGACTCGCCGTGGCGCAGGAGGATCAGCGTGTGCTCCGTCATGCCGCCAGCCTAGCGAGCCGCGGACGCCACCGAACCGACCATCCGCCCCCGTGGACGCCCCCGCACGGAGGCCGCCGGCCGGGTCAGGCGGAGCCCTCGCGCGGCGGGTCGCCCGGCCGCTCGAGGATGTGCCGGAAGGCCTCGAGGTTGCGCAGGCTCTCGCCGCGCGACACGCGCCACTCCCACTCCTTGCGCATCGAGGAGAGGAAGCCCATGACGAGCAGCTCGTTGAACGGCTCGTCGGCCGCGGCCAGCACGACCCCGAGCAGCTGGTCGAGCTGGTCGGCGTCCACCCCCGCGGCCGGCACGCGGCCGGTCACGAAGACGTCCCCCGACCGGTCGACGGCGTACGCGAGCCCCGGCAGGCGCAGGTTGCGGCTCAGGAGGAAGCGGTACACCTCGCCGTGGTTCTCGTCGGGGTTGCGGATGACGAACGCCGACACCGACAACGCCTGCTCGCCGCAGACGAGCGACACGACGGTCTTCAGCTTCTTCTCGCCGGGCAGCGCGACGACGACCTCGTCGTCCCGAGCGCCGGCCTCCCACTCGAGGCCGGACTCGTCGAGGAACGCCCGCACGGTGGCGAGCAGGTCGGGGGTGCTCACGGGATGACCGCCTGCGGCACACCGGCGATGCGCTGCGCGCCGTGGATGGAGACGTCCTTCGGCCGGGCCAGCGCCTCGCCGTAGACCTCGAGCAGGCGCTCGGCCGTCCGCTCCCACCCGAAACCGCGCGCGTGCTCGACCGCCCTCGGGGACAACGCGTCCCGCAGCCCGGGCTCGAGCACGACGCGCCCGAGGGCCGTCGCCCAGTCGGCGGTGTCGTGGCCGTCGACGAGCAGCCCGCCATCCCCGACGGCCGTCGGCAGCCCGCCGACATTCGCGGCGACGACCGGTGTGCCGCAGGCCTGCGCCTCGACGGCGACGAGCCCGAACGACTCGTTGTGCGACGGCACGGCGACGACGTCGGCGGCGCGGTACCAGCGGGCCAGCGTCGCGCGGTCGACCGGCGGGACGAGCCGCAGCCGGTCTCCGATCCCGAGCGAGGCCGCCAGCGCGTCCAGCCCCATCGGCGTGCGCTCGCCGGCGCCGCTGGCCCCGCCGAGCACCGCGACGACGAGCCGCTCTCGCAGCGCGGGGTGCCGCCGCACGAGCTCGGCCGCGGCCCGCACGAGCACGTCCGGTGCCTTGAGCGGCTGCACGCGCCCGACGAAGAGCAGGAGCACCGCGTCGGCGGGCAGCCCGAGCTCGGCGCGCGCCTGCGCGACCGGGCCGGGCGTGAAGGTCCCGAGGTCGACCCCGGGGGCCGCGACCGCCACCCGCGCCGGGTCGGCGTCGTAGAGGTCGACGAGCTCGCGCGCCTCGCGCTCGGTGTTCGCGACGAGCCGGTCGGCCGCCTCGACGACCTGCGACTCCCCGATCTCCCGACCCCGGGGCTCGGGCTCGTCGCCGTCGGCCAGGTGGAGGTTCTTGACCCGGGCCATCGTGTGCATCGTGTGCACGAGCGGCACGCCCCAGCGGTCGGCGGCGAGCCATCCGACCTGGCCCGAGAGCCAGTAGTGCGAGTGCACGAGGTCGTAGTAGCCGAGCGGCGCGTGGGCCGCGACCCGCATCATCCCGGCGGCGAAGGCGCACAGCTGACCGGGCAGGTCCTCCTTCGAGAGCCCCTCGTACGGGCCGGCGGCGACGTGCCGGACGACGACCCCGGGCTCGACCTCGACGACCTCGGCCTGCGCCGCGCTCGTCGTCCGCGTGAAGAGGTCGACCTGCGTCCCGAGCCGGGCCAGCCGGCGCGCGACCTCGAGGACGTAGACGTTCATCCCGCCGGCGTCGCCGGTGCCCGGCTGCGCGAGCGGGGAGGTGTGCACCGTGACCATCGCGACCCGGTGCGGGCGCGACGCACCGGTGGGGTCGGTCATGGGGCCGAGTCTTCCACGCTCGGCCGGGGCGTGTCCGTGACGGTCACCACGGCCCGCGGGGACCACACGTGGATCCCGATGCGGCCGTCCTGGCGCAGGTCGACGGCGCGCGGGACCTGGACCGGCGCGATGGAGACGTCGGTCCCGAGGACCCACGTGAAGGCCGGCTGCTCGGTCTCGACCGGGTCGACCCAGTACGCCCGCTCCCGCAGGTTCCGCTCGGGCAGCGCCGGGGCGATGCCGACCGTCGCGGGGCGCCAGTCGAGGTTGACCGCGACCGCGGAGGCACCGCGGACCGCGACGTCCATCCGGATGCGCCCGTCGGTCGGCTCGAACCGGATGCGCAGCGGCAGGCTGCCCGTCGCGTCGTGGACGACGCCGCTGTAGGTGACGGTCGCGTCGTCGCGGCTCACGGCGTCGATGCTCACGGCCGAGTAGACGCGCGACACCGTCTCGCGCGGGTGGTCGCCGGTCTCGTCGACGGTGCCGGTCATCGCGACGACCGGCGCCCCCTTGGTCACCGTGTCGGCCAGGACGGTGCTGCCCCGCGAGAGCCGGAAGCCGCGGTCGTAGAGGGTGACGGTGAGGCCGGCCCCCAGCGACTGCACCCCGAACGCCCCCTGGGCCACCTGGAGCAGCCCGGGCTCGGCGTCGACGATGCCGATGTCGCGGGCCAGCACCCGCGGCACCCACGAGGTCAGCCCGAGGACGAGGGCGGCCGTCAGCGAGAGCACGAGCGAGACCATCGACAGGCTCACCCGCTGTTCCCGCCCCTCGGAGCGCCACCACGTCAGCACCGGTCAAGGGTATGTCGGCCGGCCGGGGACCCGGTGCGCGGTGGACGTCCCTCGACGGCGGGCCGATGCCGGCGCCCGTCGCCCTAGGCTGGTCCGGTGGCCGGCCAGCGACCCGTGGGTGTCATCACGCGCGGGACCACCAACCCCAACCGGCTGCGGCGGTGCGACCGCTGGCTCGCCGGGCCGCAGGGGTGGCGGCTGCGCCGGGCCGGGGCGGCGCCCGTCGTCGTCGACCTCGGCTACGGCGCCTCGCCGGTCACGGCCCTCGAGCTGCACGACCGGCTGCGGCGGGTGCGCCCGGACGTCGAGGTCGTCGGCATCGAGATCGACCCGGCCCGCGTGGCGGCCGCCCGGCCCCTCGAGCGGCCGGGGCTGCGGTTCGCGCGCGGCGGCTTCGAGGTGCCCCTGCCGGCCGGCGCACGACCGGTGCTCGTGCGTGCCTTCAACGTCCTGCGCCAGTACGACGAGGACGAGGTGGAGCAGGCGTGGGCGACCACGGTCGAGCGCCTCGCACCCGGCGGGCTGCTCGTCGACGGCACGTGCGACGAGCTCGGCCGGCTCGCCGCGTGGGTGGCGGTCGGTGCCGACGGTCCCGAGACGCTGACCCTGTCGTGGCGGCTGCGCGGGCTCGAGCGGCCGGGGGTGGTCGCCGAGCGGCTGCCCAAGGCGCTCATCCACCGCAACGTCCCCGGCGAACCGGTGCACGCGCTGCTCGGCGCGCTCGACGACGCGTGGCTGCGCCAGGCACCGCTCGCGTCCTACGGGGTGCGGCAGCGCTTCATCGCGACGGCGACGGCGCTGCGGGAGGCCGGCTGGCCGCTCGTCGACGGCCCGTCACGCTGGCGGCTCGGTGAGCTGACGCTCGCCTGGTCCGCCGTCGCACCTCACCAGGGGCCGTAGGGGCCCTGCCGGCCGGTGCTGCCGCGACCCGTCACCTGGTCCAGGGCGGGCTTGACGTCGGCGAGGTAGACGCCGGCGCCGATGAGGGCGGCGATGCCGAGCAGCCCCAGCGCAGCCGGGCTCGCGGCGGTGGCGAACCCGACGAGGGCCGCGACGCCCGTCACGAGCATCCAGAAGTTCTTCGTCCGCTTGCCGGCGGCCACGAACGCGTCGGGACGACGGCGCACGCAGTCGACGAGGGCCCAGAGCTCGACGCCGAGCGCGGCGATCGAGAGCACCAGGTAGACGGCGTACTGCGCGTTGGCCAGCCAGCTCATGCCCCCAGCCTAGGTGTCAGACGTCGAGGAGGATGGTCACCGGGCCGTCACCGACCAGCTCGACCTCCATGTGCGCCCCGAAGCGACCGGTCGCCACCTCGACCCCGCGCTCGCGCAGGGCCGCGACGACGGCCTCGACGAGCGGCTCGGCGACCGGCCCCGGCGCCGCGGCGTTCCACGACGGCCGGCGCCCCTTGCGGGTGTCGGCGTAGAGCGTGAACTGGCTGACGACGAGCACCGGGGCGCCCTCGTCGAGCACCGAGCGCTCGTCGTGGAGGATGCGCAGCTCGGCGATCTTGCGGGCGAGCGTCGCGACCTGCTCGGGCCCGTCGTCGTGGGTCGCGCCGACGAGGGCGACGAGCCCCGGCCGGTCGATGGCCCCGAGGACCTCACCCTCGACCCGGACGGCCGCCCGCGAGACCCGTTGGAGGACCGCCCTCACGCAGCGCCCTCGTCGAGCCCGACGGCGACGACCGCCCCGACGGGGGCTCCGTGCCCGAGGACCGGCGCGTCCTCGAGTCGCGCGTAGGCGTCGGACGCGACGCCCAGCCGGCGCAGCACCGCGGCGAGGATGACCGGACGGGCGCGCTGCCCGCCGTCGGCGACCTTGAGCGCGACGCCCCGGCCGTCGGGGAGGCCGACGGCGTAGACCGACTCGGCCCCGTCCTTGGCGACGACGCCCTCGGTCCCGCGGATCAGCGCGGTGACGTCGCGCCGGGTGCCGCCGAGCATCTCGGGGTGGGACCGGATGGCGTCGGCGACCCGGCCCTCGTCGGTGCCGGGGTCGGCGGCGGCGATGCGCCCGAACGCCCGCGCGAGGCCGGCGAGCGAGACGGCCATGACCGGGGCGCCGCAGCCGTCGACGGCCGTCGCCGCGACGGGCTCGCCGGCGAGGTCCTCGAGGGTGGCGTCCATGAGGCGCTGGAGCGGGTGCTGCGGGTCGAGGTAGGTGGCGGGGTCCCACCCGGCGGCGCGGCAGGCGGCGAGCATCCCGGCGTGCTTGCCCGAGCAGTTCTGGGCGACGGACGAGGCGGCCCGGCCGCCGGCGAGCCAGGCGTCGCGCTCCTGCGGGTCGTAGGGCAGGTCCGGGGTGTTCCGGAGGTCGGCCTCCGTGAAGCCGGCGGCCTCGAGCATCGCCCGGACGCCGTCGAGGTGGAACGGCTCGCCGCTGTGGCTGGCGCTCGCCAGGGCGAGGTGCGGCGGGGGCAGCTGCAGGCCGGCACGGAGCATCGCGAGGGCCTGGACCGGCTTGTTCGAGCTGCGCGGGAAGACGGGGTCGTCGGCGGCGCCCCACGCGTGCTCGATGCTCCCGTCGGGCGCGGTGACGGCGACGCTCGCGCGGTGCGCGGACTCGACGACCCCGCCGCGCACGACGTGGGCGAGGACGGGGGCGTCCGCGAGCGCGGGCGGGGTGGGCATCGGGGCCGTGGGCATCGAGGAGGACGCGAGGGAGGAGGCGGACGGCGGGACGGGTGCGGCGGGGTCGGACACGCCAGCGACCCTAGCGCCGGTCCCTCCCGCCGGGTGCGCCCCCACCGCCGCCCCACCCGTCGAGTGAACAGGACACGCCGCGCGGGCTGGTGCCCACACGGCGTGTCCTGTTCACTCGACGGGGTCAGGCCCCGGGAGGTGGTGCGAGGGTCAGTCGCCGACCTTGGCGGCACCGGCCTCGACGGCCTTCTCGACGGCCTTGACCGTCTTGCGCGCGCTCGTCGTCGCGGCCTTGGTGGAGGAGGTCGTCTTCTTCGCGGCCTTCTTGGTCGTCGTGCTCGTGCGCTTGGCCGCGGTGCGGGTGCGCTTGGCAGCGGTCTTGACCTCGGTCTCGGCGACCTTCGCGTCCTGCTCGACGGTCTCGGCGACGACGTCGGAGGCCTTGGCGGCCTCCTTGCGGCCGACGGTGACGGTGGCCTTGGCGGAGCGCTCGACCTCGGCGACGGCCTTGCGGGCGGTCGTGACGGCGCCCTTGGCCTGGGCGACGGTGGTCTCGGCCTGCGCGACGAGGTCCTGGGTGGCCTGCTGGCGGCGGATGCGGGCGACGATGTCCTTGCCGCGGGTCACGAGGTCGTCGTAGCCCTCGGAGACCTTGCCGCCGACGACGAGGCCTTGGTTGACGGCGAGCGCCGGGAGCTCCTTGACCTGGCCGGCGACCGTGGTGACGCGGGCCTGGATGGCGGCCGGCGCGAGGTCGGCGCGGGCGGCCTCGGCGCGCTTGGTCATCTCGGCGCGACGCGCGTCGGCGCGCTTCTGGGCCTCGCGGACCTTCTCGACGGCGAGGTCGGTGGCGCCGGCGAGGGCGTAGAGGGGGGTGGTGTCGACGGTCTTGCGGAGGTCGTCCTTGACGGCCATGGTGGGCTCCTTCGTGGTGGGACTGCGGTGCTGACGGTGTCTGGGTGGCCCGGCGGGCGGCGCTGCCGTGGGGCGGTGCGGCCTCAGGGCCGGGCGTCGTCCTCGACGTAGGACTCGTAGATGTCGAGGAGGGTCTTGCGCTGGCGCGCGGTGAGGCGCGGGTCCTCGGCGATGGCCCGGCGCACGTCCGGCGCGCCGTCCGTCGAGGGCGCGTGCTCGGCGTCGAGGATGCCGGCGCGCACGTAGAGCGACTCGGCCGAGACCTCGAGACCCTTGGCCAGCTGCTGGAGGATCTCGGCGCTCGGGCGCTTGAGCCCGCGCTCGATCTGGGACAGGTAGGGGTTGGACACCCCGGCGAGCTCGCTGAGCTGACGCAGGGACAGCCGGGCGGACCGGCGCTGGTCGCGCAGGTACTCGCCGAGGCTCTCGCCCAGGTCGTTCAGCGGGTTCTTGCTCATGCCCCCATTGTGCTTGCTCCAGTTAGCAGAATGCAAACTCGGGCAAGCGCGAGGCGCCCCACACCCCCAGGCATCCCCCCCCCCCCCCCCCGAACGTGTGTGAAGAACGTCGGCAGGCCGACTGTGGTGTGCCAGGACATGCCTGACAGGTGATGTGACAGGACATCGCTGACACTCGAGCGCTGGTGGCTGGA
>NZ_BOPU01000007.1:0-188296 GCF_017312765.1 Phycicoccus sp. DTK01
ACCGCCACCACCCTGCACACCGGCACCCACGACACCGACCGCGGCCCCGACACCACCCTCCACCTCACCATCCCCCTCACCGACCTCACCACCACCGGGACGACTCCGGACCCCGGCGAGCTGCTCACGAACCTCACCGGGACCGCGCGCGGCGCCGGGACCGTGCTCGCCACCACCGCCGACGGCACCCTCCTACCCCCCGAGAGCGTCCGCCGGCTCGGCTGCGACGCCGGCCTCCTGATCCACCTGCTCGGCGCCCGCGGCGAACCCCTCACTCTCACCCGCGTCCTGCGACTGTTCAGCCGGGGCCAACGCCGCCACCTGCTCCTGCGCGACCGCGGCTGCACCTACCCCGGCTGCACCGCCCCCGCCGCCTGGACCCGCGCCCACCATGTCCTGCACTGGGCCGACGGCGGACCCACCGACGTCACCAACGCCGCCCTCCTCTGCCCCCGCCACCACACCCACGTCCACCACCGCCGCCTCTGGGCCACCGTCCGAGCACACCCCGACCAGCACGGCCACCACGTCGCCTGGGACCTCACCCCCGGTTCGTACGACCGCGCCCTCCGCCGCCCACCCGATGACCGCGCCAGCCCCGCCGCGTGAGCGCACCCCGCTCGAAGTCATGCCAATCGTCTGACCGCCGCCGACAGTCCTACATACTCTTTACAAACGCCCCACCCTCAAGCGTCTGTATCGCCGATGCGCGATTATGAACTCTCCTAGGGCTCAACGACAGCAGCCGTGGGCAACCGGCCCTCTACAGCCCTGGTGACAAATCAAGTAGTTAGTCAAAGGCGGGCGGCGCACCCTCCGGCTTCGCAGCGGCTGCCATGCCGGGGGGTGCAATCCCGATTTCAGCAGTAGATGCGCTGCGATCCTACGCTGATCAGGAGCCGCCCATCGGCCATCGGCTCTACCGAAACGTCCTCGGTAAGCCTCCGGCTTCCGTGCGCATAAAGGACCATCAATCGAAACTTCTGCGGCCTGTCAAATGTTAGGGCCGCTGGACGTGGCGATTCCTCCCCCGCAGAGTTCCGCGCGAAGACGAAATACGGGTATGCCGTGTGCGCGGGTCGAGCAAACAGGTGAAACGCAACCGACTCTCCACACGGCACTTCTACCAACTCGGAGTGTTTCGAGGGACCATTAGAGGTATAGAAAGCGAGACCTTGCGAGAATCCCGCGTGCGCGTCAGAAAGGATCGCCTGGCACTTAGTCGTATTGCGGTCAATGTTCAAGCCGATTCGTATGGGAGGAATGATAGTTCTACCAAATAACATCGTCTCCCCGACATTTACACCCAAAAAGGACGGTGGGTGCGTCAGTGTCACGGAGCAGCGCCAATATTCTTCCGTAGCAGGATCTGCAGATGCTACGCGCCCCGAGGAGTTACCAGTTATCACCAATTTTGGTCGCTTGGCTAGCTCCGTGAAAGCCACGCCCATAATTGCTCCCGCAACAAGAAAGATTGCATTCACGGCGATCCCAAAAGCATCCACGGCATCGATCATGTCACGACTGGCCGCCACCAGCGGGACCTCTGACCCGAACCTTTAACCACGGGGAGTAGTCACAGATTGTAAAGTTGCCAACGCTGCTGGACCGTTAAAGGGTTCGTCAGAGTGAGCTGGTCTCGATGCGCGGCAGTGAATGACCCACGCACGCGCTGCTCCCGCCACAATTGAGTCGGTCGAGAGCGCGGTGGGCTCCTCGTCCGGTTCCCCCCTGGTCAGGCGGCGACGCGCACCGAGTCGCCGAGGTCGCGCGAGGCGACGTCGCCCGAGGCACCCCGCGCGGCCGCGGCCCGCCCGACGACGAACACGTAGAGCACGAACGCCGTCTCGGCGAGCAGCCCGATGGCGATGCGTGCCCACGTCGGCAGCCCCGACGGCGTGACGAACCCCTCGATGACGCCACTGACGAACAGCACCGCGACGAGCCCGAGCGCGACCCCCGTCCCGGTGCGCGCCTCCCGCGCCAGTGACCGCCCTCGGGGCAGCCCGCCGGGGCTGACCCACGACCAGAAGATCCGCAGCCCGACGGCGCCGGCGACGAAGACGGCCGTCAGCTCGAGCAACCCGTGCGGGAGGATCAGCCCGAAGAACAGCGCGGTGCGGTCGTTGTAGGCCATGAGCGCCCCGGAGATGCCGACGTTGAGCACGTTGTTCGCGAGGATGTAGATGACCGGGAGCCCGAGGACGCCGAGCGCGATGACCAGCGCCGACACCCAGGCGTTGTTCGTCCAGACGAGCCCGGTGAAGTCCAGGTGCGCGTACTCGCTGTAGTAGTTCTCGAAGTCGGTGTCGACGAACTGCGAGATCTCCTCGGGGGTCATCGTCCGGGTCCACACCTGCGGGTGGCGGTAGGCGTACCAGCCGACGAGGAAGGCGATCCCGACGTTGACGAGCGCGGTCGTCACCCACCACCACCGTAGCCGGTAGAGCGCGGCGGGGAACGTCGTCGTGAAGAACGTGATCGGCGTGCGCCACCAGGTCCCGCGGCGGCTCGACGTCGCGAACCGCGCCCGCGCGACGAGGGAGGAGAGGTGGGCGACGAGCGAGGGGTCCGGGCTCGCCGAGCGGACGACCGAGAGGTGTGTCGAGACGCGCTGGTAGAGGTCGAGCAGCTCGTCGGCCTCGGCGCCGGTGTGCCGACGCTGCCCCACGAGCGTCTCGAGCCGGTTCCACTGCGCCTGGTGGGCGGCCACGTAGGCGTCGAGGTCCACGGGCTCAGCCTAGGCGACCGCGCGCGTCGGCCCACCCGGTTAGCCTGTGCCCGTGAGCAGCAGCGAGCAGACGGGCTACCGCGCGTACGCGAGCGAGGACGTCGTGACGGGCGAGGGCGTCGCCGTCGAGCTGCCCGTCGCCGGCACCCTCGTCCGGGCCGCCAGCGGGCTCATCGACGTCGTCGTGACGGTGGTGCTGCTCATCGCGATCGGCTTCGGCGTCGGCTGGCTCGTCGCCAACGCGAGCACCGCGGTCGCCACCGCCCTCGGGCTCGTCGCCACCGTCGCCGTGCTCGTCGGCTTCCCGACGGCGATGGAGACCCTCACCCGCGGACGCACGCTCGGCAAGCTGGCGCTCGGCCTGCGCACCGTGCGCGACGACGGCGGGCCCATCACCGTCCGCCACGCCCTGACCCGCGCGCTCGTCGGGGTCGTCGAGCTGTGGACCCCGCCGTTCCTCGGCGTCCCCGCGCTCGTGTCGTCGGTGGTCAGCGCCCGCAGCAAGCGGCTCGGCGACTACGCCGCCGGCACCTACGTCGTCACCCAGCGCAGCCGGATGCGCCTGCTGCCGCCGCCCGTGATGCCGCCGCCGCTCGCCGCCTGGGCCGGCGCCGCCGACGTCGCGGCGCTCCCGGCCGGGCTGACGGTCGCCGTGCGCCAGTTCCTCGCCCGCTCGGGCAGCCTGACCCCGGCCTCGCGCGAGCCGATGGCCCGCGAGCTGCTCACCGACGTGCTGCGCTTCGTCGCGCCCGCCCCACCGGCCGGCTTCCACCCCGAGTACGTGCTCTCCGCCGTCATCGCCGAGCGCCGCCGGCGCGACACCGAGCGCCTCGCCCGCGAGGACGCCCTGCGGCGCCGCGTCGTCGGCGCCGACCCCCTCGCCTGACCCCGGCGCGGGTCTCGTCACCAGTCGCCGGGCCTGCCTCCGATCGCCCGAGCTCCGACTTCTTGCGAGTTCCGCCGCCCGACGCGCCGGCGCGGGGCGTGTCGAGCGGCGGAACTCGCAATCAGTGGACGGGGGCGTCAGGCACCGAGGGCGGCGTACCCCGGCTTGACGACGTGCTCGATCAGCTCGAGCCGCTCGTCGAACGGCAGGAACGAGGACTTGAGCGCGTTGATGGTCACCCAGCGCAGGTCCTCGAGGGTCCACCCGGCCTCGTCGACGAGCAGCTGCATCTCGCGCGACATCGACGTGCCGCTCATCAGCCGGTTGTCGGTGTTGACCGTCACCCGGAAGCGCAGACCCTTGAGCAGCGTGATCGGGTGCGCGGCGATCGACTCCGCCGCCCCCGTCTGCAGGTTCGAGGACGGGCACATCTCGAGCGGGATGCGCCGGTCGCGGACGTACGCGGCGAGCCGGCCGAGCGAGACCGCGCCTCCGTCGAGGACCTCGACGTCGTCGACGATGCGCACGCCGTGCCCGAGCCGGTCGGCGCCGCACCACTGGATCGCCTCCCAGATCGACGGCAGCCCGAAGGCCTCGCCCGCGTGGATCGTGAAGTGTGCGTTCTCACGGCGCAGGTATTCGAACGCGTCGAGGTGGCGCGTGGGAGGGAACCCGGCCTCGGCCCCGGCGATGTCGAACCCGCCGACGCCGTGGTCGCGGTGGGCGACGGCCAGCTCGGCGATCTCGCGGGAGCGCGCGGCGTGGCGCATCGCCGTGAGGAGCGCGACCATCCGGATGGGGGTGCCGGCGGCCGCGGCCTCCGCCTCGCCCTCACGGAAGCCGGCGAGCACCGCCTGCACGACCTCCTCGAGCGAGAGCCCGCCCTCGATGTGCAGCTCCGGCGCGAAGCGCGACTCGGCGTAGACGACACCGTCGGCGGCGAGGTCGAGCGCGCACTCGCGGGCGACGCGGGTCAGCTGCTCGCGCGTCTGCATGACGGCGACGGTGTGCGAGAACGTCTCGAGGTAGCGCTCGAGCGAGCCCGAGTCGGCGGCGTCGCGGAACCAGCGCCCGAGCTCCTCGGGGTCGGTCGTCGGCAGCCCGTCGTAGCCGGAGGCCGCGGCGAGCTCGACCACGGTCGAGGGGCGCACGCCACCGTCGAGGTGGTCGTGCAGGAGGGCCTTCGGGGCGCGGCGGACGACCTCCGCGGTCGGGGCGGCGGTGGCCATCAGGCGATCCGGTCGATGACGACGGAGTCGGGGGTCTGCGCGGTGCCGCCGTCGACGACGTCGATGCCGCCCTCGAGCGCCTCCTCGGCGCGGGCGAACCGCTCAGGGGTGTCGGTGTGCAGCGTGAGCAGCACGTCGCCCTCGCGGACGGTGTCGCCGGGCTTGGCGTGGATCTCGACGCCGGCGCCCGCCTGCACCGGGTCCTCCTTGCGCGCGCGGCCGGCGCCGAGGCGCCAGGCCGCGACACCGACGGCGTAGGCGTCGAGGCGGGTCAGCGTGCCCGACGCGGTGGCCTTCACCTCGTGGGTGTGCGCGGCGGTCGGGAGCGCGGCGTCGGGGTCTCCACCCTGGGCGGCGATCATCCGGCGCCAGACGTCCATCGCGCGCCCGTCGGACAGCGCCGCGCGGACGTCCTGGCCGCCGCGACCGGCGGCCTCGAGCATCTCCTCGGCCAGGCGGACGGTCAGCTCGACGACGTCCTCGGGCCCGCCTCCGGCGAGCACCTCCACCGACTCACGGACCTCGAGCGCGTTGCCGGCGGTGAGGCCGAGCGGGGTCGACATGTCGGTGAGCAGCGCGACCGTCGTGACGCCCGCGTCGGTGCCGAGGTCGACCATCGTCCGGGCGAGCTCGGTCGCGTTCTCGCGGGTCTTCATGAACGCCCCCGAGCCGACCTTGACGTCGAGGACGAGCGCGCCCGTGCCCTCGGCGATCTTCTTGCTCATGATCGAGGACGCGATGAGCGGGATCGCCTCGACCGTCCCGGTGACGTCGCGCAGTGCGTAGAGCTTCTTGTCGGCCGGTGCCAGGCCCGAGCCGGCGGCGCAGATGACGGCGCCGATGTCGTCGAGCTGGCGCATCATCGCCTCGTTCGTCAGGCCCGCCTGCCAGCCGGCGACCGACTCGAGCTTGTCGAGCGTGCCGCCGGTGTGGCCGAGGCCGCGCCCGGACAGCTGCGGCACCGCGACGTCGAAGACGGCGACGAGCGGCGCGAGCGGGAGCGTGATCTTGTCGCCGACGCCGCCGGTGGAGTGCTTGTCGGCGGTCGGGCGCGAGAGGGACGAGAAGTCCATCCGCTCGCCGCTGGCGATCATCGCGGTGGTCCAGGTGGAGATCTCGCGGCGGGTCATCCCGTTGAGGAGGATGGCCATCGCGAGCGAGCTCATCTGCTCCTCGGCGACGACCCCGCGGGTGTAGGCGTCGACGACCCAGCGGATCTCCGCGTCGGAGAGCTCGCGGCGGTCGCGCTTGTGGACGATGACGTCGACGGCGTCGAAGGCTTCGGTCATCCGCCCATCATGGCAGGAGCCGACACCCCGTCAGAACGCCCCCGGGTGACCGCCGCGCGGGCCCGTTCTCGTCGAGATCTGCCGTCCCGCGGACGGTCGACGGTCAGGGGCGCCGGGTGGCGAGGTCGTCGGGGCCGAAGGCCTGCGGCAGCACCTCGCGCATCGTCAGGACGCCCTCCGGAGTCTGCAGGAGGGTGTCCGCAGTTCCGCTCTCCCACAACAGCTGTCGACACCGGCCGCACGGCATGAGGGTGTCGCCGCGGCCGTCGACGCACCAGACGGCCGTCAGCTTGCCACCACCGGTCGCGTGCAGCGTCGACACCATGCCGCACTCGGCGCAGAGCGTGACGCCGTAGCCGGCGTTCTCGACGTTGCAGCCGGACACCATCCGGCCGTCGTCGACCCACCCGGCGACCCCGACGGGGAACTCGCTGTAGGGGCAGTACGCGAGCGTGGTCATCCGGACGGCCTCGACGCGCAGGGCGTCCCAGTCGACGTCGGTAGCGGTCACGACTCCTCCTTCGGGGCCTGGCGCCGCGCGTCGAGCCCGCGGACGACCGCGGCGGTCGCGAGCAGCCGCGCGCCGAGGGCGATCGCCCGCTCGTCGACGACGAGGTCGCCCTGGTGCAGGTCGTAGGTGGGACCACCCGGCGTGCGGGTGCCCAGGCGGGCCATCGCGCCGGCCGCGTGGTCGAGGTACCAGGCGAAGTCCTCGCCGCCGAGCGACTGCGCGGTGGGCACCGGCGCCAGCCGGCCGGCGAGCGCACCGCGGCGAAGGGCCGAGATGCCGTCGGCCGTGTTGACGACCGGCGGCACGCCCTTGACCCGCTCGACCTGCGCCTTGACGCCGTACGGCTGGACGACGCCGTGGACGATCTCCTCGAGCAGCGGACCGACGGTGTGCCACGACTCGGCGTCGAGCATCCGCAGGGTGCCGCGGCACTCGCCCGAGGACGGGATGACGTTGGCGACCCGGCCGGCCTGCACGCTGCCCCACACGAGGGCCGCGCCGGTGCGCGGGTCGAGGCGGCGGCCGAGGACGGCCGGCACGTCGGTGATGACCTTGGCCAGCGCGAAGACGAGGTCCTCGGTCAGCTGCGGGCGCGAGGTGTGGCCGCCCCGACCGTGCAGCGTGATGTGCACCTGGTCCGCGGCAGCGGTGAGCGCCCCCTCGCGCAGCCCGACCTGGCCGACGTCGATGCTCGGGTCGCAGTGGACGGCGAAGACGGAGTCGACCCCCTCGAGGGCGCCGGCCGTGATGGCGTCGAGCGCGCCGCCGGGCATGACCTCCTCGGCGGCCTGGAAGACGGCCCGGACGGCGATCCCGCGGTCGGCGAGCGCGTCCTCGACCTCGTGGAGGGCGAGCACCGCACCGACGAGGGCGGCGGTGTGCACGTCGTGGCCGCAGGCGTGGCACACGCCCTCGGTGCGCGAGCCGAACTCGAGGCCGGAGCGTTCGCGGACGGGCAGGGCGTCCATGTCGGCGCGCAGCGCGATGCGGTGCACGGGCTCGGCCGCGCCGAGGTCGGCGAGGACGCCGGTGCCGGGGAGCAGCCGGACGGCGACGCCGGCGGCGTCGAGCCGTCGCGCCACGGACTGGGTCGTGCGCGTCTCCTCGCGGGACAGCTCGGGGTGGGCGTGGAGGTCGCGCCGGATCTCGATGAGCTCGGGTGCAAGCGAGGTGATGCGTTCGCCGAGGGCGGCGAGGAGGGCATCGTCGTTCATCAGAGGACCGACTGTACCGCCGCGGACCTCGCCGCCCGGACCGAACCCGCCGAACCGTCACGCCGGTCCCGACCCGCGGGACGCGGCGGCGTCCCGTTCGAGGACGAGCACGACGGCGCCGGCGGCGACACCCCCCTCAGACCTGAGGCGTCGTCCGGCGTGCCTTGTACTCGTCCCAGCGGGAGGCCATCTGCTCCATCTCGGCCATGACGAACTCGAGGAACTCGACCGAGAGCTGCATCCGCTCCCCCGCGCGGGTCCGTTCGCCGACGGCATCCCGGGCCGCGGTCAGCGCGACGACGAGCGGCCCGTAGAGGCTCTCCTTCTGGACCATGACGTCGTGCCATGCGTCGTCCTGGACGACGTAGACGTCCCGACGGCTCCCCCGCTCGCGCTCGCGCCGGACCATCCGGACCGAGGTGAGGAAGCGGACGGCGCCGGACACCGCCGCGGGGCTGAGGCCCAGCAGCTCGACCAGCTCGGCGGAGGTGAGCCGGCCGTCCTCGGTCGCGAGCAACGCGGCGAAGACCCGCGCCGGCTGGAGCTGCATCCCCAGCGACGCGAGGGTCCCACCGACCTGCTCGACGACCGCGGCGTCCGGGAGGTCGTGCCCCGGGCTCGTGGGGTGGGAGGTCGCCATGCGGCGAACATTACAACATTCACAACATTGTGAAACCGGAGTAGCGTGGACGACGTGACCACCGCCATCGACGTCGTCGGGCTGCGCAAGTCCTTCGGCCGCACCACCGCCCTCGACGGCCTCGACCTCACCGTGCGCGAGGGCGAGGTCCACGGCTTCCTCGGCCCCAACGGGTCCGGCAAGTCCACGACGCTGCGCATCCTCCTCGGGCTCCTGCGCGCCGACGACGGCCGCGCCACCGTGCTCGGGCGTGATCCCTGGGCCGACAGCACCGAGCTGCACCGCAGCCTCGCCTACGTCCCCGGCGACGTCGTGCTCTGGCCGACGCTGACCGGCGGCGAGACCATCGACCTGCTCGGCCGGCTGCGGGGCGGCCTCGACGAGGACCGCCGCCGACGCCTCGTCGACGCCTTCGAGCTCGACGAGACGAAGAAGGGCAAGGCCTACAGCAAGGGCAACCGCCAGAAGGTCGCCCTCGTCGCGGCGCTGGCGAGCGAGGCGCCGCTCCTCGTCCTCGACGAGCCGACCACCGGGCTCGACCCGCTGATGGAGCGGGTCTTCCAGGAGGAGCTCGCCGGTCTGCGCGAGCGCGGCCGCACCGTCCTGCTGTCGAGCCACGTGCTGAGCGAGGTCGAGCGCGCCTGCGAGCGCGTGAGCATCGTGCGGGCCGGGCGCGTCGTCGACTCCGGCACCCTCACCGAGCTGCGCCACCTGACCCGCACGACCGTCGAGGCCGAGCTGCGCGAGGTGCCGACGGCGGTGGAGGTCGGCGCGTGGCCGGGCACCCACGACGTCTCCGTCGAGGGCTCGACCCTGCGCCTGACGGTCGACCCCGACCACCTCGACGCGCTCGTCGCCGCGCTCGCGCCGCGCGGGGTCACCGGGCTGACCTGCCGGCCCCCGACGCTGGAGGAGCTCTTCCTCGCCCGCTACCGGACCGAGGCGCACCGGGAGGAGGTGCCGGCATGACCACGCGGCTGGCCGGTCTCGGCCGCTTGCTGCGGCTCGCGCTGCGCCGCGACCGGGTGATCCTCCCCGCGAGCGTCCTCGGCCTCGTCCTGCTCTCCGTGGGTTCCGCGCAGGCCACGCTCGAGCTCTTCCCCGACGACGCCTCCGCGGTCGCGGGCCTCGGCGACCTCGTCGGCAACCCGGCCGTCGTCGCCATGTACGGCCCGATCAGCGCCGCGGACGCCGACGCGCTCGCCGTCTTCAAGACCGTGATGACGGGCGCCGTCCTCGTCGCGGTGCTCGCGGTCGTCCTCGTGCGGCGGCACACCCGGACCGAGGAGGAGGAAGGCCGCCTCGAGCTCGTGGGCGCGGGCGCGGTCGGGCGCTGGGCGCCGCTCGCGGCGGGGATCCTCGTCGCGCTGCTCGGTGTCGTCGCGGCGAGTGGCCTGTCGTCCCTCGGCCTGGCCTCGCTCGGGATGGACCCGGCGGGGTCGGTGGCCTTCGGGGTCGCCTGGGCGACAGCAGGGTTCGCCTGGGTCGGCATCACCGCGACGGCCGTCCAGCTGGCCTCGACGACGCGCGGGGCCGGCGGGCTGGCCTTCGGCACGCTCGGTGCCGCCTTCGTCCTGCGGGCGGCCGCGGACTCGGTCGACGACGGCGTCGTCCACGCCCTCGGATGGGCCTCCCCGCTCGGCTGGGCCGGACGGGTCGAGCCGTACGGACCGGACCGGACGTGGGTCCTCCTGCTGGGCCTCGCGGTGCTCGTCGCGGGGGTGGCGACCGGGCTCGCCGTGCTCGGCCGGCGCGACCTCGGCGCGGGCGTGCTCCCGGCCCGGCTCGGCCCGGCCCGGGCTGCCCGCAGCCTCACGGGTCCGTTCGCCCTCGTCTCCCGCCTCGCGACCGGGACGGTCACCGGCTGGGTCGTCGGGATGCTCGTCGGCGGCGTCGTCCTCGGGTCGCTGCTCGGGGCGGTCGGCGACCTCACCTCCAACCCCGCGATGGCGCGCTTCCTCGAGGCCCTCGGCGGGTCCGCCGGCACCGTCGAGGACATCTACCTCGCGAGCGAGACGCGCTTCGTCGCCGTCGCCGTCGCCGCGGCCGGGGTCGCCCTCGTCCTGCGGCTCGGCGCCTCGGAGCGGTCGGGCCTCGGGGAGTCGATGCTCGCGACGGGGACGAGCCGACTGCGCTGGTACGGCGCGCACGTCCTCGTCGCGGTGCTGGCGACGACCCTCTTCCTCGTCGTCATCGGGGCGACCGTCGGTGTCGTCGGCTCCCTCGCGAGCAGCAGCGCCCCGGGCTTCTGGGCGACGCTCGGCGCGTTCGCCGCCACGCTCCCCGCGGTGTGGGTCCTCGTCGGGGTGGCCGGCCTGCTCGTCGGCGCCCGCCCCCGCCTCGCGCCGCTGGCCTGGGCCCTCCTCCTCGTCGGGTTCGTCGTCGGCGAGCTCGGGCCGACGATGGACCTGCCGGGCTGGCTCGTCGACGTCTCGCCCTTCGCGCACCTCGAACAGCTGCCCGGCGGGGACTTCGCGGCCCTCGCCGCGGCCGTGATGACGCTCGCGGCCGCGGGTCTCACGGCGGCCGGGGCGCTCGCCTACGGTCGGCGCGACGTCGCCTGAGCGCGAGCGACCCCGCCCGGCGGGGTGCCGGACGGGGTCGCTCCGCGAGGTCGTCGTCGCCGCGGTACGAGGTCAGTCGGTCGTCACGCGCACCCGGGTGTGCAGGGTGTCGCCCTCCGGCCACATCGACATCCCGACGGCCGAGAGCGGCTCGAGGTTCTTCGCCACCTCCGGCTCGTCGGCCGCGAGCCGGGCGAGCCAGCCGTCGCGACCGTCGACGTCGAGGTAGAACGCCGCGACGGCCGTGTCGGCGTGCGGCACGACGGAGCGGAAGGCCGCCTGGCTGCCGAGCGAGCCGCCCGTGGCGACGCTCGTCCGGTAGTCGGCGTCGGGGCCGACGACGACGGTGCGGTCGCCCGCGCGGGTCGTCGCAAGCAGCTCGCCGACGCTCGGGTCGAGCGCCCCGAGCCGGCCGAGGACGTCCTCGATCCCGGCCGCGTCGCCGGTGACCTTGGCCGCCACCGGCAGGGCGCCGGGACCGGCGGTGTCGAGAGCCGCCGGGTCGAAGCCCGGGCCGAGCGAGAGCACGGTGCTCGTGCCGAAGAGCGTCTCGAGGTCACCCGGGAGCTCGAGGCCGGTCGCCTCCTCGATGGCGGAGTACAGCTCCTCGACGTCCGCGCCCGACTGCGCCGACATCCGGGCGGCCTGCGCCTCGAACCACCCCTGGCCGGGGCTCACGGCGAGCGCCGCGAGCGTGTCGTCGGGCAGCGAGGCCATCGACGTCCCCGCCCCGGACCCGAGCATCGTCCGGGTCGCGTCGTCCAGGCCGCTCACGCCCTCGAGCTCGAACCCGCCGTCCGCGAAGCGCAGGGTCATCGCACCCCCGACGAACTCGTCGTCCTGCGCGGTGGCCGACTCGAGGGCCGACAGGTCCTCGCCGAGGTCGAGCGACCCGACGAGCGAGCGGATCTGGCTGCCCGGCTTCGGGGCGAGGTACATCGTCAGGAGGCCCTGCTCACCGACGGCGCCGGTCCACTCGGCCCAGTCGCGCGACCCGGCGAGGGTGGTCTTCGCGGCGGCGTCGGCGACGCGCGTCGCGGTGTCGGCGTCCCGGGCCACGTAGGCCCAGCCGTCGCGCACGATCCACGTCGGGGTCAGGCCGTCGGTCTTCGCCGCGTCCTGGTGCTCGGAGCAGGCGAGGAGCTTGAGCATCCCGGCGCCGGCGGCCTCGTCGTCGGTGACCTGGACGACGCCGACCGGCACGGAGTCCTCGCCGACGGTGACGCCGGCGACGGCCGCCCGCTGCCCGAGCCACGGGGTGACGTCGCGCGCGGGGTCGAGGTTCGCGCACTCGTCGTCGGAGAGGACGAGGTCGGTGAGCGTCGTGCCGAGGTCGGACTTCTCGGACACGCCCTTCGAGGACAGCCCGGGGAACTTCGAGAGCGTGCGGAGGGCCTCGACCTTCTGGCCCGCGCCGGGGTCGAGGTCCACGGCGGCGTACGCGAACGTCGTGCCGGGCAGGACGTCGGCGGGTCGCTCGCCTCCCCCACCGAGCGCGGTCCACGCCCAGGCGCCGGCGCCACCGACGACGACGAGCGCGGCGATGCCGCCGACCGCGAGCCCGCGCCCGAGGCCGCGGCGCGCGCCGGGCTGCTCGGTGACGACATTGTCGGCGGAGGCGCCGGCGGCATCGGACGGCTCGACGGTTCCGTACGCGGGAGGGTCGAAGGGCGGCTCGGGGCCGCGCAGCGGGCCGGACGGCGGGACGGACGACGACATGGGACTCCCCCTCGGTGGGCATCCCGGGGGATGCGGGCTCGGCGGCGCGACCGCTCGCCGCGGCCGCACCGGAGCGCACCCTAGCGGCGGGGGGCGACAGGGGGAGAGCACTTCGGCCGCGTCTCCGCCGAACGGGTGACGCGGGGGTCAGAGCAGGTCGGTGCGGCCCTCGGCACGCAGCACGTCGACGACCGCCTTGACCTCCTGGGCCCGGGCCCGGGTCGTCACGAGGAGGGCGTCCGGGGTGTCGACGACGACGACGTCGTCGAGCCCGACGACCGCGACCCGCCGGGCGCCGCCCGGCACGACGACCCCCGAGCCGTCGAGGACGGTGACGTCCGAGCGGTCCCCGAGGACGGCCGTGCCGTCCGGCGCCGGCAGCAGGGCCGAGAGGCTCGCGAAGTCGCCCACGTCGTCCCACCCGAAGGGCGCCGGCACGACGACGACCCGGCCGGCCGCCGCGGCCGGCTCGGCGACGGCGTGGTCGATGGCGATGCGCGTCAGCCCGGGCCACACGTCGTCGAGACGGCTCGGTGCGGCCGCGATCTCGCGCAGTCCGGCGGCGAGGTCGGGGTGCCACTGCGCGAGCAGGTCGAGCAGGACCGAGGCCCGGACGACGAACATCCCCGCGTTCCAACGGAACTCGCCGGAGTCGACGTAGGCCCGGGCGCGCTCGGCATCCGGCTTCTCGACGAACTCGACGGCGTGCAGGGCCGTCGGGAAGCCGGCGAGCGGCTCACCCGCCCGGATGTACCCGAAGCCGGTGGCCGGGTGCGTCGGCTCGACCCCGAGCGTCACGAGGTGCCCGTCGCGCGCGACGTCGACCGCCTCGCGGACCGCCGTCCGGAAGGCGTCGGCGTCGGGGATGACGTGGTCGGCGGCGAAGGACCCGATGACGGCGTCGGGGTCGGTGCGCTCGACGACGGCGGCGGCGAGGCCGATGGCGGCCATCGAGTCACGTGGCGCGGGCTCGGCGAGGACGCGACCGGCCGGGAGCTCCGGCAGCTGGGCGCGGACGGCGTCGGCGTGCGCGGCGCCGGTGACGACGACGGCGTGGTCGCCGGTGAGGGGGGCCAGCCGGTCGAGCGTCGCCTGGAGCAGCGAGCGGCCGCCGCCGGTCAGGTCGAGGAGGAACTTCGGGTGGCCGGCGCGGCTCAGCGGCCACAGCCGGGTGCCGGCGCCACCGGCCGGGACGACGGCCCAGAACCCCTCGATCTCCGGCATGGCCCGAGGGTATCCGGTCACCCGCTCGTCACCGGATCCCGACCCGGCCGTCGCCGGCCCGTCGCCCGGCGGGGGGACGCTGGGGGTCGTGCGCATCGTCGTCGTCACCGAGTCCTTCCTCCCGACCCTCAACGGCGTGACCACCTCGGTCTGCCGGGTCGTCGAGTGCCTCGCCGCGCAGGGGCACCGCGTCTCCGTCGTCTGCCCGCGGCCCGCGCCCGCGGAGCACGCCGGCGTGCCGGTGCACGCCGTCCCGTCGGTGTCGGTCCGGGCCTTCCCCACCGGCCTGCCGTCCGGCGCCGTGCGGGACGTGCTCGAGGAGCTGCGGCCGGACGTCGTGCACGTCGCCTCCCCGTTCGTCCTCGGCGCCCGCGCGCTGCGCGAGACCGCGCGCCTGGGCATCCCGTCCGTGGCCGTCTACCAGACGGACATGCCGAGCTACCTGGCGCAGCACGCGCCCCGCCCGGTCGGGCCCGGTGCCTCGCAGGCCGCGTGGCGCTGGGTGCGTCGCGTCCACGGCCTCGCCGACCTGACGCTCGCGCCGTCACGACACACGATGGCCGAGCTCGCCGCGCACGGGGTGCCCCGGACGGCCCGGTGGGGACGGGGCGTCGACGCGCGGCTCTTCCACCCCGGCCGCCGCGACGCCGTCGCGGCCGCCCGGCGCGAGCTGACCCCCGACGGGGAGGTCGTCGTCGGCTACGTCGGCCGGCTGGCCCCCGAGAAGGAGCTGGACCGGCTGGCCGACGTCGCGCGGGTGCCGGGCGTGCGCCTCGTCCTCGTCGGCGACGGCCCGGACCGCGCCCGCACGGCCGCGCTGCTCGCCGAGGCGGTGGCGAGCACCCCCGGTCGCCCGAACCGGCCGCCGGTCCTGCTCGGCGCGCGCTCCGGCGAGGCCCTGGCCGACGCCTACGGGCTGCTCGACGTGTTCGTCCACACGGGGACCCGCGAGACGTTCGGGCAGACCCTCCAGGAGGCGCACGCGAGCGGGCTGCCGGTCGTCGCGCCGGCGCGGGGCGGGCCGCTCGACCTCGTCGAGCACGGGCGCACCGGGCTGCTCGTCGACCCCGACCGGCCGGGCGCCCTCGCCGCCGCGGTGGCCGCGCTCGCCGCCGACCCGGCCCTGCGCGCGCGGACGGGCCGCGCCGGCCGTGCGTCGGTCGAGCCACGCACCTGGGCCGGCGTCACCGCGGAGCTCGTCGGCCACTACGAGGGGGCGGTCGACGCCCGGTGGAGCCGCCGCGGACGCCGGGCCGCCTGAGCGCGACCGGTCGTCAGCCGCCGAGCGGGAGCGACCGGATGACGCGCCAGACGCCGTCCGGGTCGTGGTGGTAGAGCTCGATGCTCGCGACGGTGAAGGCGCAGCGGAACCCCGCGAGCCCCTCGAAGGCGCGGTCGAGCGCGTCGTCGTCGAGGTGGTGGGCGATCGTCACGTGCGGGTGGTACGGGAAGTCCAGCGTGCGCTCCACGGGCCCGCCGCGCACGGCGCTCTCGAGCCGCTCGCACTCCCCGATCCCCTTGGAGACCTGGACGAACACGACCGGCGAGACCGGCCGGAAGGTCCCCGTGCCGGACAGCACCATCTCGAACGGCCGGACCGCGCGGCAGACGTCATCGAGGTGGTCCGTGAACTCCGCATGGTGCTCGGTTGGGACGACCGTGGGCGGCAGCAACGTCACGTGCGGCGGGATGGCGTCGGCCATCGGGTCGCCGAAACCGGCTCGGGCGGACTGCAGCTGCTCGCCCCAGGGTTCGGGGATGGTGACGGCGACGCCGTGGACGGGCACGAGCAGGCTCCTCAGCGCGCGGCCGGCAGCAGGCCGACGGCGTCCCGGACGCGGGTCATCGTCGCCGCCGCGACGACCGCGGCGCGCTCGGCACCCCGGGCGAGGATGCGGTCGAGCTCGGCGGGGTCGTCGAGCAGCTCGGCCATCCGGGAGCGGAACGGGCCCACGGCCTCGAGCACGACCTCGGCCACGGCCTTCTTGAGGTCGCCGTAGCCGCGCCCCGCGAACTCCGCCTCGAGGTCGGCCACGGGCGTCCCGGTGAGCACGCTGTGGATGACGAGCAGGTTCGAGACCCCGGCCTTGGTCTCCGGGTCGTAGCGGATCTCGGTCTCGGTGTCCGTGACCGCGGACATGATCTTCTTGCGCAGCCGGTTCGGCTCGTCGCTGAGCAGCAGCAGGCCCTTGTCGGGCGAGTTCGTGCCGGACATCTTCGACGTGGGGTCGGTCAGCTCCATGATCTTGGCCGACTCCTTGAGGATGTACGGCTCGGGCACGGCCAGCGTCGGGCCGAAGCGCGTGTTGAAGCGCTCGGCGAGGTCGCGGGTGATCTCCAGGTGCTGGCGCTGGTCCTCGCCGACCGGCACGTACGCGGCGTCGTACATGAGGATGTCGGCGGCCATGAGCATCGGGTAGGTGAACAGCCCGACGTTGGCGTTCTGGCCCTTGGCCGTCTTGTCCTTGAACTGCGTCATCCGGCTGGCCTCGCCGAAGGCGGTGAGGCAGTTCATGACCCAGCCGAGCTCGGCGTGCGCCGTGACGTGGCTCTGGCAGAAGACGGCCGAGCGCTCCGGGTCGACCCCGCCGGCGATGAACTGCGCGGCGGTGACGCGGGTGCGGCGGCGCAGCACCTCGGGGTCGGTCGGGACGGTCAGCGCGTGGAGGTCGGCGACGAAGTAGTAGGCGTCGAAGTCCTCCTGCAGCCCGACCCAGTTGACGAGCGCCCCGAGGTAGTTGCCGAGGTGGAGCGAGTCGCTCGTCGGCTGCATCCCGGAGAGGATCCGGGGGCGTGCGGCATCGGTCGGGGGCTGGGCGGGCATGGTCCCCATTGTGCCCTGCCGCGCATCCCTAGACTCACCCGCATGACGAGTGCCGCCACCACCCACCGCGACGTCCACGGCTCAGCGCCCGAGGGCGTCTGGTCGGCCCCCGGACGGGTCAACCTCATCGGCGAGCACACCGACTACAACGGCGGCCTCGCGCTGCCGATCGCCCTGCCGCAGCGCACGACCGCCGCGGCGTCGCCCCGCACCGACGACCTCCTGCGCGTGCACTCGGTCCAGACCGGCGAGACGGTCGAGGTCGACCTCGGCACCGTCGGCCCCGGCTCCCCCGACGGCTGGGCCGCCTACGTCGCCGGGGTCCTGTGGGCGCTGCGCGAGGACGGTCACCCGGTGCGCGGGATGGACGTGACGGTGACGAGCGAGGTGCCGCTCGGCGCCGGCCTGTCGAGCTCGGCGGCGCTCGAGTGCGCGGTCGGCGCGGCCGCCAGCGACCTCTTCGGGCTCGACCTGCTCGGCGACGACGACGCCCGCGCCCGCCTGGCCACGGCCTGCGTGCGGGCCGAGAACGAGGTGGCCGGCGCCGCCACGGGCGGGATGGACCAGTCGGCCGCCCTGCTCTGCCGGCCCGGCTCGGCCCTCCTGCTCGACTGCCGCGACGGCGCCACCGAGCACGTGCCGTTCGACCTCGAGGCCGCCGGGATGGTGCTGCTCGTCACCGACACCCGCGCCTCCCACGCGCTCAACGACGGCCAGTACGGGAAGCGCCGGCGGGCCTGCGAGGCGGCGGCCGCCGAGCTCGGGGTCGCGTCGCTGCGCGAGGTCGACCCGTCGGGGCTCGACGCCGCCCTCGACCGGCTCTCGACCGACGAGCTGCGCCGGCGCACCCGCCACGTCGTCACCGAGATCGAGCGGGTGCGGCAGGCCGTGGCCGCGCTGCGGGCGGACGACCTCGACGAGGTCGGCCGGCTGTTCACCGCTTCCCACGCCTCGCTGCGCGACGACTACGAGGTCAGCTGCGACGAGCTCGACGTCGCGGTCGAGGCCGCCGAGGGCGCCGGTGCGCTCGGGGCGCGGATGACCGGCGGCGGCTTCGGCGGCTCGTGCATCGCGCTCGTGCCGCGCGACTCCGCCGACGACGCAGTCACCGCGGTGCGCGCGGCCTTCGGCGCCCGCGGGTGGGAGGAGCCGACCTGCTTCACCGTCACCGCCGGCGGCCCGGCCGCGCGCGACGCCTGACGCCGCGCCCGACCCGACGCCTGGCACGACGGAGGGCGCCCCGCGACCGCGGGGCGCCCTCTCGTGCGTGCGGGGACTAGTTCGTCATCCCGGCGCCGACCGTGGTGCCGGTGGCCTCGTCGATGAGGATGAACGAGCCGGTCGTGCGGTTCTGCTCGTACGGGTCGACGAACAGCTGCTGCGTCGTCCGCAGCCGGATGCGCCCGATCTCGTTGAGCCCCAGCTCACCCGCCTCCAGGTCGCGGTGGAGGGTGTTGATGTCGAGCCGGTACTGCACGTCCTTGACGAGCGCGCGCGCCGAGCGGGTGGTGTGCTTGATGGCGAGCTTGCGGCCGGGCCGCAGCGGGTCGCGCGTCATCCAGCAGACCATCGCGTCGATGTCCTGCGTCGGCTCCGGCGCGTTGCGCACGCGGCAGATCATGTCGCCGCGCGAGACGTCGAGGTCGTCCTCGAGCCGCACGACGACGGACATCGGCGGGAAGGCCTCGGCCACCTCCTCGTCGTACAGGTCGATCCCGGCGATCTTGCTCGTCAGGCCGCTCGGGAGGACGAGGACCTCGTCACCCGGCTTGAGGACACCGCTCGCCACGCGTCCCGCGTAGCCGCGGTAGTCGTGGTGCTCGTCGGACTTCGGGCGCACGACGTACTGCACCGGGAAGCGGACGTCGCGCAGGTCGCGGTCCGAGGCGATGTGCACGTTCTCGAGGTGGTGCATGAGCGAGGAGCCCTCGAACCAGGGCATGTTCTCGCTGCGCGTCACGACGTTGTCGCCCTGGAGCGCCGAGATCGGGATGACCGCGAGGTCGGGCACGTTGAGGCGCTGCGCGAACTGCACGAACTCCTGGCGGATGCGGTTGAAGGTCTCCTCGTCCCAGTCGACGAGGTCCATCTTGTTGACCGCGAGGACGAGGTGCGGGACCCGCAGCAGCGAGAGGATGACCGCGTGCCGGCGCGACTGCTCGGTGAGGCCCTGGCGGGCGTCGACGAGCACGAGGCCGAGGTCGGCGGTCGAGGCACCGGTCACCATGTTGCGCGTGTACTGCACGTGCCCCGGGGTGTCCGCGATGATGAACTTCCGCTGGGGAGTGGCGAAGTAGCGGTAGGCGACGTCGATCGTGATGCCCTGCTCGCGCTCGGAGCGCAGGCCGTCGGTGAGCAGCGCGAGGTCGGTGTAGTCGAAGCCCTTGGTCCTCGACGTGGCCTCGACGGCCTCGAGCTGGTCCTCGAAGATGGCCTTGGAGTCGAGCAGCAGACGACCGATGAGGGTCGACTTGCCGTCGTCGACGGAGCCGGCGGTGGCGAACCTGAGCAGGTCCATCAGAAGTAGCCTTCCTTCTTGCGGTCCTCCATGGCGGCCTCCGAGAAGCGGTCGTCGCCGCGGGTGGCACCACGCTCGGTGACCCGCGCGACCGCCACCTCCTCGACGATCTCGGCGAGCGTGCTCGCCTCGCTCTCGACGCAGCCGGTGAGGCTGAGGTCGCCGAC
Source organism: Phycicoccus sp. DTK01 (assembly GCF_017312765.1). Lineage (NCBI taxonomy): Bacteria > Bacillati > Actinomycetota > Actinomycetes > Micrococcales > Intrasporangiaceae > Phycicoccus > Phycicoccus sp. DTK01. Next base: position 19,517 of record NZ_BOPU01000007.1, read on the forward strand.
GGTGCGGAACCGGACGGTGCGCTCGGTGACGACCTCGCCGTCACGGCACGGGTTGGCGGGGTGCTCGCTGAGGAGCATCCCGTCGCGCTCGAAGACGCGGCGGCGGTGGGCGAAGTAGATCGAGGGGATCTCGACCTCCTCGCGCTCGAGGTAGTGCCAGATGTCGAGCTCGGTCCAGTTGGACAGCGGGAAGATCCGCATGTGCTCGCCGGCGTGGAGGCGCCCGTTGTAGAGCGACCACAGCTCGGGGCGCTGGTTCTTCGGGTCCCACTGGCCGAACTCGTCGCGGTGGGAGTAGACGCGCTCCTTGGCGCGGGCCTTCTCCTCGTCGCGCCGGCCGCCGCCGAACGCCGCGGTGAAGCCGTTCTTCTCGATGGCGTCGAGCAGCGTGCCCGTCTGGAGGCGGTTGCGGCTCGTGCGGCCGTCGTCGACGACGACGCCGTTGGCGATGGCCTCGTCGACCGACGCCACGACGAGCGTCGCGCCGAGGCGCTCGACCCAGCTGTCGCGCGTCGCGAGCACCTCGGGGAAGTCGAGCCCGGTGTCGACCTGGAGCAGCGGGAACGGCAGCCGCGCCGGGTAGAAGGCCTTCTCGGCCAACCGGAGCATGACGATCGAGTCCTTGCCCCCGGAGAACATGAGGACAGGTCGCTCGAGCTCGGCGACCACCTCCCGGAAGATGTGGATGGACTCCGACTCGAGCTCGTCGAGCTGCGAGAGCCGGTAGTCGGCATGGGTCTGCACTGGATGTTGCCTTCCGTGACGGGTCGCGGCCGACCCTACCCGCGACCGTGTACCCCACGTCGTGGGAATCTGCACCTCGGACACCGATTTGTGGGCAGACTGGCCGCGTGACCGACCCGCTGCCGACGTTCAGCCCCCCGAGGGTGGACCTCGACGACCTCGTCCTGCTGCGGCGCGGGCTCTACGGACCGGACGCGTCGGTGCGCCCGCTGCCCCTCCCCGACGACGTCCGCCAGAACACGATTGCCGCCGGCGGGCTGGTCGTCGTCGACCCCGAGGGCGTGCCGGTCGTCCGCCTCGAGGAGCTCGACGACGCCGGTGCCGGGATGGTGACGGGACGCCCGCAGTGGCTGGGGTGGCCCTCGAGCCGCCCCTTCGAGGAGCTGCACCCCGCCGAGCCGGTCGACCTCACCGGCCGCCGGGTCCTGCTGGCGGAGAACCCGTCCGAGGTCCCCACCGAGGTTCCCGCCGGCGCCGTGGTCCTCGCCCTCGTCTCGACCTCGCTCGACGGGCCGTCGGAGGCCGTCGACACCGTCCGCGCGGCCCTCGCCGCGACGGGGGACCCGTCCCGGGTGCTCGTGCTGCCCCTCCCGCCCGGTGACGCGGAGCGCCGCCGGGCGCTCCTCGCGACCCTGGGCGTCGACGACGCGCGCGCCGCGTCCTCCGCCGCCCCCGCCACGGACGGGAGCCCCGACGGGCTCGGAGGTGTCGTCCTCTTCCTCACCGGCTTCTCCGGGTCGGGCAAGTCGACCGTCGCCCGGGCGGTCTCGACCCGGCTCGTCGAGGACGGTCGCGCGCTGACCCTGCTCGACGGCGACGTCGTCCGTCGCCACCTCACCGCCGGCCTCGGCTTCAGCCCCGCGGACCGTCGGACCAACGTGCTGCGCATCGGCTGGGTCGCGGCGGAGGTCGCCCACCACGGCGGCATCGCCGTCTGCAGCCCGATCGCCCCCGAGGACGAGGTCCGCCGGCAGGTGGCCGAGCGCGTGCGCGAGCGCGGCGGCCGGTTCGTCCTCGTCCACGTCGCGACCCCGCTCGAGGAGTGCGAGCGCCGCGACCGCAAGGGCCTGTACGCCGCCGCCCGGCGCGGCGACATCCCCGACTTCACCGGCATCTCGGCGCCGTACGACGTGCCCGCCGACCCCGACCTGCGCCTCGACACGACCGGGCGCGACGTCCCCGGCTGCGCCGACGAGGTGCTCGCGCTGCTCCGACCGACCGACGGGACCCACCGTGCTTGACGCGCTGTTCACCACCGACGCCCTCGCCGTCCTCGTCGTCGCCCTCGGGGTCGGCGTCGTCGTCGGCCTCACCGGGATGGGCGGCGGGGCCCTCATGACGCCGGCGCTCGTGTTCCTCGGCATCCCGCCGACGGCGGCGGTCGCCAACGACCTCGTCGCGGCCGCGGTCAACAAGTCGATCGGCGCCGCCGTGCACACCCGGCAGGGCTCCCCCGACCTCCGGCTCGCGGGGATGCTCGTCGCCGGCTCCGTGCCGAGCGCCCTCGTCGGGGCGTGGCTCGTGGGGCAGCTCGGCTCCGGCGAGGCCGCGCAGGAGACGCTGCGGCTGGCCATCGGCGTCACGCTGCTGCTCACCGCGCTGACGTACACGGCCCGCGTCTACGGCTCGACGTTCCTCGACTGGGGCGCGCGCTCCGACGACACCCGCCGGGTCAAGCCCCTCCCGACCGTCCTCGTCGGCGCGGTCGGCGGCTTCCTCGTCGGCCTGACGAGCGTCGGCTCGGGCTCGATCATCATGATCTCGCTCCTGCTGCTCAACCCCGGGATGTCGGTCAAGCGCCTCGTCGGCACCGACCTCGTGCAGGCCGTGCCGCTCGTCATCGCCGCGGCCATTGGCCACGTCGTCGTCACCGGCGTCGACTGGGCGGTGCTCATCCCCCTCGTCGTGGGCGGCGCCCCCGGCACCTTCCTCGGGGCCCGGCTCTCGTCGTGGATCCCCTCGCAGGCGGTCCGGCGGGGCATCGTCATCGTCCTCACCCTCACGGGGCTGAGCCTGCTGCGCCTCCCGCCCCTCGGCGTGGGGGCGGCTGGCGCCGCGCTCCTCGTCCTCGGCCCGCTCGCGTGGGCCCTCCTCCGGGTGCGCCACGGGATGACCCCGTTCCGCACCTCCCGCACGTCCGACCTCTGACCACCGACCCCGACGCTCGACGAAGGACCACCGTGACCACACCATCAGCCGACGACCACGCCGTCGCCGCGGAGGTGGCCGAGCAGGCCGGCGCCCTCCTGCTCGCCCTGCGCGAGGAGCACGCCGACCTCGAGGGGCAGGAGCTCAAGGACCTCGGCGACCGCCGTTCCCACGAGCTGATGATGCGCCTGCTCGGCGAGCTGCGCCCCGACGACGCGGTCCTCAGCGAGGAGGGCGCGGACGACCCCGTCCGCCTGTCCGCCTCCCGCGTCTGGATCGTCGACCCCCTCGACGGCACCCGCGAGTTCTCCGAGCGGCCGCGCGACGACTGGGCCGTGCACGTCGCCCTCTGGCAGGACGGTGACCTCGTCGCGGGCGCCGTCGGCATCCCCGCGCGCGGCGTCGTGCACCGGATGGACCGCCCGTCCCCGCTCCCCGCGCGCCCGGACGGCCCGGTGCGGCTCGCGGTGAGCCGCAGCCGTCCGCCGGCCTTTGTCGTCTCGCTCGCCGAGTCCCTCGGCGCCGAGCTCGTGGCGATGGGCTCGGCCGGGGTGAAGGCCATGGCCGTCGTCGACGGCACGGTCGACGCCTACGTGCACGCCGGCGGCCAGTACGAGTGGGACTCGGCGGCGCCGGTCGCCGTCGCGCTCGGGCACGACCTGGCGCCGACGCGGCTCGACGGCTCGCCGCTGGAGTACAACCGCGAGAACCCGTGGCTGCCCGACCTCGTCGTCGCGCGGCCGGAGGTGCTCGCCGAGGTGCGCGAGGCGCTCGACCGGCTCGCCTGAGCCGGGCGGACGCGGGTCGGGCGGGGCGGCTCAGAGGGCGTACTCGACGAGCACGGGCGCGTGGTCGCTCCACCGCTCGGCGTAGCTCGGCGCCCGGCCGACCGAGGCGGCGACGGCGAGCGCGGCGAGCGACGGGGTGGCCAGCTGGTAGTCGATGCGCCAGCCCGCGTCGTTGTCGAACGCCTGCCCGCGCCAGGACCACCACGTGTAGGGACCGGGGCCGGGGCCGTGGAGGCGACGGGTCACGTCGACGAGGCCGTGCTCTGACGCCCAGCGGGTGAGGTGCGCCTGCTCCTCGGGCAGGAAGCCGGCCTTGCCGCGGTTGCCCTTCCAGTTCTTGAGGTCGTCCTGCGTGTGCGCGATGTTGAGGTCGCCGGTGAGGACGGCGAGGCGCCCGTCGGCGGCCCACGCCCCGACGCGCGCGCCGACCGCGTCGAGGAAGCGGTCCTTCTCGTCCTGGCGCGGCGTGCCGGCCTCGCCGGTGTGGACGTAGGCCGAGGCCACCGTGACGACCCGGCCGGCCACGACGACGTCGGCCTCGACCCAGCGACCCGCGCCGTCGAACTCCTCGCCGACGTCGGTGCGCACGTCCTTGACGGGATGGCGGGAGAGGACGGCCACGCCGGCGCGGCCCTTCGCGACGGAGGGGCCGTGGGCGAGCTCCCAGGAGGCCAACGGCGAGCCGTCGAGGGCCGCGCGCAGCTGGCCGTCGTCGGCGCGCACCTCCTGCAGCGTGACCACCTCGGCGCCGCTGGCGGCCAGCCACTCGACGCCGCCGCGGCGCTGCGCGGCCCGGATGCCGTTGACGTTGGCGGAGGCGACGATCATGCGGACCAGTCCACCATCCGCGGCCACCGCGGCCGGCGTCGGGGGCGCCGCACCGTCTGGTCACCCCGGGGCGACTCCGCTAGGGTTTGTCTTGACGTCAAGATAACCGCCACCACCGAGGAGCGTCGACGACGACCATGGCCACGAAGATCATCTACACCCTGACCGACGAGGCCCCGATGCTGGCCACGTACTCGTTCCTCCCGGTCATCGAGGCCTTCGCCTCCTCCGCCGGCGTCGACGTCGAGACCCGCGACATCTCGCTGGCCGGCCGCATCCTCGCCCTCTTCCCGGAGCACCTCACCGAGGAGCAGCGCATCGGCGACGCCCTCACCGAGCTCGGCGAGCTCGCGACGACGCCGGAGGCGAACATCATCAAGCTGCCGAACATCTCGGCGTCGATGCCGCAGCTCAAGGCGGCCGTCAAGGAGCTGCAGTCGCAGGGCTACGCCCTCCCCGACTACCCGGACAGCCCGCAGACCGACGAGGAGCGCGACGTCCGCGCCCGCTACGACAAGGTCAAGGGCAGCGCGGTCAACCCGGTCCTGCGCGAGGGCAACTCCGACCGCCGCGCGCCCGCTGCCGTCAAGGGCTACGCCCGCAAGCACCCCCACTCGATGGGCGCCTGGTCGGCCGACAGCCGCACGCGCGTCGCGACGATGGGCGCCGACGACTTCCGCAGCAACGAGCAGTCGGTCGTCCTCCCGGCCGACGACACCCTGACCATCCGCCACGTGGCCGCCGACGGCACCGAGACCGTCCTCAAGGACGGCCTGAAGGTCCTCGAGGGCGAGATCGTCGACGCCACCGTGATGCGCGCCGCCGCCCTCGACGCGTTCCTGCGCGAGCAGGTCGCGCAGGCCAAGGCCGACGGCGTCCTCTTCTCGGTGCACCTCAAGGCGACGATGATGAAGGTCAGCGACCCCATCGTCTTCGGCCACGTCGTCACCGCGTTCTTCCCCGAGGTCTTCGCGACGTACGGCGACGACCTCGCGGCCGCCGGCCTCTCGCCGAACAACGGCCTCGGCGGCATCCTCGACGGCCTCGACGCCCTCCCGAACGGCGCCGAGATCCGCGCCGCGTTCGAGCAGGGCCTCGCCGACGGCCCCCGCCTGGCGATGGTGAACTCCGACAAGGGCATCACGAACCTCCACGTCCCGAGCGACGTCATCGTCGACGCCTCCATGCCGGCGATGATCCGCACGGCCGGCCACATGTGGGGCCCGGACGGCGAGGAGGCCGACACCCTCGCGGTCATCCCCGACTCCTCGTACGCCGGCGTCTACCAGGCCGTCATCGAGGACTGCCAGGCCCACGGCGCCTACGACCCGACGACGATGGGCTCGGTCCCCAACGTCGGCCTCATGGCGCAGAAGGCCGAGGAGTACGGCAGCCACGACAAGACCTTCGAGATCGAGGCCGCCGGCCGCGTCGAGGTCGTCGACGGCTCCGGCGAGGTCCTCATGAGCCACGACGTCGAGGCGGGCGACATCTGGCGCGCCTGCCAGACCAAGGACGCCCCGATCCGCGACTGGGTCAAGCTCGCCGTCACCCGCGCCCGGGCCTCGCAGACGCCGGCCGTCTTCTGGCTCGACGAGACCCGCGCCCACGACCGCAACCTCATCGCCAAGGTGGAGGCCTACCTGCCGGAGCACGACACGGACGGCCTGGACCTCCGCGTCCTCTCGCCCGTCGAGGCCGCCAAGCTCTCGGTCGAGCGCATCCGCCGCGGCGAGGACACGATCTCGGTCACCGGCAACGTCCTGCGCGACTACAACACCGACCTCTTCCCGATCCTCGAGCTCGGCACCTCCGCGAAGATGCTGTCCGTCGTCCCGCTGATGAACGGTGGCGGCCTCTTCGAGACCGGTGCCGGCGGCTCGGCCCCGAAGCACGTCCAGCAGCTCGTCGCCGAGGACTACCTGCGCTGGGACAGCCTCGGCGAGTTCCTCGCGCTGGCCGAGTCCTTCCGCCACGAGGCCGACCGCGGCAACGCCCGCGCCGGCGTGCTCGGCGACGCCCTCGACCGCGCCACCGGCACGCTCCTCGACGAGAACAAGTCCCCGGCCCGCCGGGTCGGCTCGATCGACAACCGCGGCAGCCACTTCTGGCTCGCCCGCTACTGGGCCCAGGAGCTCGCTGCGCAGACCGAGGACGCCGAGCTCGCGCAGGTGTTCGCGCCCGTCGCCGAGCAGCTCGTCGCGCAGACCGACGCCATCGAGGCCGAGCTCCTCGCGGTGCAGGGCAAGCCGGCCGACATCGGCGGCTACTACCGCCCCGACCCCGCCAAGGCCGCGTCCGTCATGCGCCCGAGCGGCACGCTCAACGGCATCCTCGACGCGCTGAAGCGCTGACCGGCAGGCTCCCTCACGCCAAAGGCCGGGTCCCACCGCGAGGTGGGCCCGGCCTCCGTCGTGGGGCGACGCGCGATGCTCAGTGCTGGTGGTGCTCGGCCTCGGCGGCGTCGGCCTCCGCCTTCGTCGCGTGCACGGTGCCGTGCGGGTGCTCCGCCGGCGCGTAGACCGAGTACAGCCGCAGCGGACCGTCACCGACGTTGGTGAGGTTGTGCCACGACCCCGCCGGGACGAAGACGGCCCAGTCGTCGCTGACCGTCTCGTCGAAGGTCAGCGCGTCCGCGGCCGGCCCCATCTGGACGCGGGCCGTGCCCTCCTCGAGGCGCAGGAACTGATCGTGGTCGTCGTGCACCTCGAGGCCGACCTCGTGCCCGGGCTCGAGGCTCATCACCGTGACCTGCAGGTTCGCGCCGGTCCACAGCGTCGAGCGATAGGTGTCGTTGCCGAGCGTCGCGGCCTCGATGTCGGTGACGAACGGCTGCGGTCCGTGGTCGATCACGGTCTCTCCTTCGGTCGAGGGTGCTGCGTCCAACGTAGCGACCCCACGACACGACCGGCCCACCCTCGACGGACCCGTGCGTCCGCGCCGCCGACGCGCCACACTGAGCGCCATGACCACACCCACGATGGTGCAGCGGCTCGGTGCGGAGCTGCTCGGCACGTTCTGGCTCGTGTTCGGTGGCTGCGGGTCGGCCGTCTTCGCCGCGACCTACCTCGCGCCCAACGTCGTCGCCGGCCAGAGCGTGCAGCTCGGCATCGGCTTCGTCGGCGTCGCCCTCGCGTTCGGCCTCACCGTCATGACGATGGCCTACGCCGTCGGCCACGTCTCGGGGGCGCACTTCAACCCGGCCGTCACCATCGGCGTCGCCGTCGCCCGGCGCTTCGAGTGGCGCGACGTGCCGGCCTACGTCGTCACCCAGGTCGTCGGCGGCCTGCTCGGCGGCCTCGCCGTCTGGGGCATCGCCCGGGGCAAGGACGGCTTCAGCGCGGAGGGGAACCTCGCCGCCAACGGCTTCGGTGAGCACTCCCCCGGCGGCTACTCGCTCGTCGCGGTGTTCGTCGCCGAGGCGCTGCTCACCGCCGTCTTCGTCTACGTCATCCTCGGCGCGACGGACTCGCGCGCCCCTGAGGGCTTCGCGCCCATTGCGATCGGCTTGGCGCTCACCCTGATCCACCTGGTCTCGATCCCGATCTCCAACACCTCGGTCAACCCGGCCCGCTCCACCGGCGTCGCGTTCTTCAACGGCGCTGGCGCGCCCGGCCAGCTGTGGGTCTTCTGGCTGGCGCCGATCTTCGGGGCGGCCATCGCCGGCGCGACCTTCCACCTCATCACCGGTGTCGACCGCCGTGACCGCGACATCTCCGGCGAGATCGAGGCCGAGGACGTCCGCGTCGCCGACGGCGTCGACCCCGACGCACCCCGCTGACGGAGCCGGCCACCTTTCACCCGCACCCCTCCCCGGGCGGGTGGGAGTGGCCAACCCCACCCGGCCGTGCCTGTGGGCGTCGGGCGCCGCGCTGATAGCGTCGAACCGACATCCAGACTCGCTCGTCCGAAGGGGTTACATCCGTGAGCACCACGCCCGTCAAGGTGGCCGTCACCGGCGCCGCCGGCCAGATCGGCTACAGCCTCCTGTTCCGCATCGCGAGCGGTGCGCTGCTCGGGCCGGACACGCCCGTCGAGCTGCGCCTGCTCGAGATCACGCCGGCCCTCAAGGCGCTCGAGGGCGTCGTCATGGAGCTCGACGACTGCGCCTTCCCGACCCTCGCGAAGGTCGAGATCGGCGACGACGCGACGAAGGTCTTCGACGGCGTCAACCACGCCCTCCTCGTCGGTGCCCGCCCGCGCGGCCCGGGCATGGAGCGCGGCGACCTGCTGGAGGCCAACGGCGGCATCTTCGCCCCGCAGGGCAAGGCCCTCAACGAGGTCGCGGCCGACGACATCCGCATCACCGTGACCGGCAACCCGGCCAACACCAACGCCCTCATCGCGATGAGCAACGCCCCCGACATCCCCACCGAGCGCTTCTCGGCGCTGACCCGCCTCGACCACAACCGCGCCATCTCGCAGCTGTCCGCGAAGCTCGGCGTGCCGGTCACCGAGATCAGGAAGATGACGATCTGGGGCAACCACTCGGCGACCCAGTACCCCGACCTCTTCCACGCCGAGGTCGGCGGCCGCAACGCCGCCGAGGCCGTGGGCGACCAGGACTGGCTCGAGAACACCTTCATCCCGACGGTCGCCAAGCGCGGCGCCGCCATCATCGACGCCCGCGGCGCCTCCTCGGCGGCCTCCGCCGCGTCGGCGACCATCGACCACGCCCGCACCTGGGTCGAGGGCACGCCCGACGGCGACTGGGTGTCGATGGCCGTCCGCTCCGACGGCTCCTACGGCGTGCAGGAGGGCATCATCTCCTCCTTCCCCGTCACCGTCTCCGGCGGTCGCTGGGAGATCGTCCAGGGCCTCGAGATCGACGAGTTCTCGCGCGGGCGCATCGACGCCTCGGTCGCCGAGCTCGTCGGTGAGCGCGACGCCGTCAAGGAGCTCGGCCTCATCTGAGCCCGGTTGCCCCGGCGGCTCAGCCCGTCGAGTGAACAGAACACGCCGTGCGGCCCTCGGGCTGCACGGCGTGTTCTGTTCACTCGACGGGTGTCACGGGGACATCGACAAGAACAAGAAGGCCGCGAGCAGCGTCAGGTGCACCGTGCCCTGCAGCCGCGTCGCGCGACCCGGCACGACGGTCAGCACCGCCGCGATCATCGTGATCGAGAGCAGGACGATCTGCGTCGGCCCGAGCCCGAGGTGCAGCGGCGTCGGCACCCAGATGGACGCCACCGCGAGGGTCGGGATGGTCAGGCCGATCGACGCCATGGCCGACCCCATCGCGAGGTTGAGTGACACCTGGATACGCTCGCGCCGCGCCGCGTTGGCCGCCGCGATCGTCTCGGGCAGGAGCACGAGCAGCGCGATGACGACACCGACGAACGACACCGGCAGCCCGGCGGCGAGGACCGCCGACTCGATGGCCGGCGACTCGATCTTCGCGAGGCCGACGACCCCGACGAGCGAGAGCAGCAGCAGGACCAGCGAGACGGTCGCCTCGCGGTTCGTCGGCGGGTCGGCGTGGTCCTCCGAGTCCTCGTCCGTGACCGGCTTGCCCTGCTTGGTGACGGGAAGGAAGAAGTCGCGGTGGCGGACGGTCTGGGTGACGACGAACGCCGCGTAGAGGCTGAGCGAGGCGACGGCGGCGAAGACCAGCTGCGGGCCGGTGAACTCCGGGCCGGGCTGGCCGGTCGTGAAGGTCGGCAGCACGAGGCAGGTGGCCGCGAGGGCCGCGACCGTCGCCAGCGCGCCGCCGGTCCCCTCGGCGTTGAAGCGCGCGAAGCCGAAGCGGCGCGCCCCGAGCAGCAGCGAGAGGCCCATGATGCCGTTGACGGTGATCATCACCGCCGCGAAGACCGTGTCGCGCGCGAGCGTCGCGGCCTCGTCGCCGCCGCTGAGCATGAGCGTGACGATGAGCGAGACCTCGATGACGGTCACCGCGACCGCGAGGACGAGCGAGCCGAACGGCTCCCCGACCCGGTGCGCGACGACCTCCGCGTGGTGGACGGCGGCGAGCACGGCGAGGGCGAGGAGGATCGCGACGAGGACGACGACGAGCGTGCCGATGTCGCGGCCCCAGGTCAGGGCGAGGGCGACGAGCGCGACGACGGGGGCGGCCGTCCACGTCCTCGCGGCCATCGGGTGCGTTCCGGGGACGGCCACCTCAGCCACCCCCGGGGTGCAGTCCGGCGGCACGCTCGGCGGCCTCGACGACGTTGGAGAGGAGCATCGCGCGGGTCATCGGCCCGACCCCGCCGGGGTTGGGGCTGACGAAGCCCGCGACGTCCCACACGTCGTCGGCGACGTCGCCGGCGACCCGGCCCTTGCCGGTCTCCTCGTCGACGATCCGCGAGACGCCGACGTCGAGCACGGCCGCACCGGGCTTGACCATCTCGGCCGTGACGATGCCGGGCACGCCGGCCGCGGCGATGACGATGTCGGCCTGGCGCACCTCGGCCGCGAGGTCGCGGGTGCCGGTGTGGCACAGGGTGACGGTGGCGTTCTCGGAACGCCGCGTGAGGATGAGCCCGAGCGGACGGCCGACGGTCAGGCCGCGGCCCACGACGACGACCTTCGCGCCGGCGATCGGCACGTCGTAGCGGCGGAGGAGCTCGATGCAGCCGACCGGCGTGCAGGGCAGCGGCGCCGGCTCGCCGAGCACGAGCCACCCGAGGTTCGTCGGGTGCAGCCCGTCGACGTCCTTGGCCGGGTCGACCGCCGACAGGATCGCGTTCTCGTCCAGGCCGGTCGGCTGCTGGACGATGAAGCCGGTGCACGCCGGGTCGGCGTTGAGCTCGCGGACGACCGCGAGCACGTCGTCGAGGGAGGAGGTCGCCGGCAGGTCACGGCGGATCGAGTGGATACCGATCTCCGCGCAGTCCCGGTGCTTGGCGCCGACGTACCACTGGCTGCCGGGGTCCTCACCGACGAGGACGGTGCCCAGCCCGGGCACGACGCCGCGTTCCGCGAGCGCGGCCACGCGGGCGCGCAGCTCGTCCTTGATCGTCGCGAGGATGGCCTTGCCGTCGAGTGTCGTGGCGCTCACCCGCCCATCCTCCCATCGACGCGACGGGGGTGGGGACGACGTCCGGACCACGCCGGGCACGGGAGCACCGGTGGGGCGGCCCCTCTGCTACGCCGCCCCACCGGCACCCGTGGCCGGTCCTCCTCTGCCAGGAGCCGGTCACGACGAGTCGTTCGGAACGGTCCGGGGGTCCGGATGGGTCCGGATGGGTCCGGATGGGTCCGGTCGCGCACGACCTCCGTCGGCGACCGCACGCCACTCGTCCCGCCGCGCGGCTAGCGTGGTCGGGGTGGCGGTCTACCGGGTCAACGACGAGGCGGTGGAGCACGTGCGGGCGCGCATCGCGGCCCACCAGTACGTGCTCGACAGCGACTGGGGTGCGGTCCAGCCGGACGCCGCCGCGCAGAACGCCTTCCTCGAGCGCCACTCCTGGCCGGAGTACGCCGCGTGGCACCTCGGGCTGACCGAGGGCGCCGCCGACGGCACGAAGGCGCGCTACGCCTTCGTCGCCGGGGACTTCCGCCGCGTGCACCGCAGCGCCCTCATCGCCTGCGTGTACCGGGCCTCGGAGTGGCGCCACAAGGAGGTGGAGCTGGCCGCGCACGACCTGCTCCAGCTCCTCGACGCGACGAGCGGCTGACTGAGGCCGGCACGGCGGCCGGTCAGCGGGGGACGGCCTCCGCGAGCGCCTCGACGGCCTGCGTGAAGCACTGCTCGGGCGGGGTGACGAGACCGGCGCCGACCTGTCCGGTGCCCGCGACACGGCCGGCCATCCCCGTGTTGATCTGGGGCAGCTCGCCGGTGCGGACGACCCTGGTGACGTCGATGCCGACCGGCGTCCCGCGGAAGCCGAGCACCGGCACCTGGTAGACCGGGTGCTCGCCGACGGTCACCTCGTACATCCGACGGGTCGCGGCGAGGGCGAACGGCACGTCGCCGCCGACGAACCGGACGATGGCCGGCGCCGCGGCCATCGCGAAGCCGCCGATGCCGCCGGTCTCGGTGATCGCCGAGTCGCCGATGTCGGGGTTGGCGTCCTCGGGTCCGTAGTCGCCGAGGAAGAGCCCCTGCGGCGTGTTCGCCGGGCCGGTGAACCAGCGGTCGCCGGTGCCCGAGACGCGGATGCCGAAGTCGGTGCCGTTGCGCGCCATGGTCGTGACGACGCTCGACCCGGGGATGCCCTCGGCGGCGAGGGTCGCCAGCTTGCAGGCGGGCATGCCGAGGTTGAGGAAGAAGTGCTCGTTCGCCCCCGAGAAGCGCACGGCCTCGGCGACGTCGGCCGACGACGCGTCGGCGGTGATCATCCCGGGCAGCAGCTCGCGCAGGAGCATGAGCGAGCCGGCGCGGTTGCGGTTGTGGCCCTCGTCGCCCATCTGGAGCATCTGCGCGACGATCGCGCGGATGTCGATGGGGCCGGTGCTGCGGACGGCCTGGCGCAGGATCGGGCCGAGGACGTCGCCCATCCAGCGCAGGCGCTCGACGACCTCGGGGCCGTACGCGCCGTAGCGCAGCACCTTGCCGAGGCCCTCGTTGAGCGAGCACCACGAGGTGTTGTCGTGCACCTCGTCGCGCAGGACGTAGGTCCACATCGACGGGCTGACGACGCCGGCCATCGGCCCGACCGCGCCGCGGTGGTGGCAGGGCTCGAGCTCGAACTCGCCTGCCGCGAGGCGCTGCTCGGCGTCCTCGGCGGTCTCGGCGAGACCCTCGAGGAGCACCGCGCCGATGAGGGCGCCGCGCAGCGGCCCGGACGCGCGCTCCCACGTGATGGGCGGGCCGGCGTGGAGGAAGGTACCGCGCTCGAGGCCGAGGGCCTCCGAGGCGGGGGCGACGTCGACGAGGGTGGCCTCGGCCGCGGTCATCCGGGCCAGGGCGGTGGCGTTCGCCTCCTCGCGGCGCGGGTCGGCCATGACCCGGGCGAGGGCGTCCTCGGTGCCGGGCATCGGCGGGTGCCAGCCGGCGTCGGTGACCGGGACGGCCTGGTCGCGCAGCGCGTCGGCGAAGAGGGCGACGCCGGAGGTCGCGACGACGGGGTCGGCAGCGAGCAGGCCGCGGAGCGGGGCGGTCATCGGGCACCTCCGAGCAGGGAGACGGCGTGCCGGGTGGCCGCCGCGTTGGACAGGAAGACGGACGCGCCGGCCGCGGCGAGCGCCTCGGCGCAGCGGCTGCGTCCCTGGGGGTCGGCGTCGGTCCCGGTGAGGGAGACGACGACCGGCAGCGCTCGGCCGTCGGCGTGCGCGGTGTCGCGGGCGTCGCGGACGGCGTCGGCGAGCTCGCCGGCGGGGTCGGGATGGGCGCCGTGCCCGAGGACGAGGTCGAGCAGGAGGACGCCGCAGGTCGGGTCGGCGGCCTCGGCGGCGATCCGCTCCATCCGCAGGGTCGGGTCGATCATCGGGTGGGCGCGGCCGCGGGTCAGCTCGTCGGCGCCGAAGTCGACGACGACGTGCCCGGTGTCCGTGAGGTCGGCGCCCAGCGCCGGCTCGTGGCCGAGGTTGGACGCGATCGGGCCGAGGGTCTCGGTGGCGACCAGCAGCGACTCCTCGGCCAGGGTCCCGCCGCAGAAGAGGCCGCGCAGGGCCGCACCGACGGTGAGGCCGGCGTCCTCGGGGGTGGCGGTCGTCGCGGGCCAGGTCGGGACGGTGACGCCCTCCGCGGCGAGCGCCTGCTCGACGGCGGCGGTGAGGTCGGGGCGGCCGGCGCCGAGGGTCGCCCAGTGGACGCGCAGGCCGAGGTCGGCCGCCTCCGCCCGCACGGTCTCGAGCACGGCGTCGTCCGGGGGCTTGGAGACGACGAGGACCCACTCGGTCGACGCGTCGTCGGCGAGCGCCCGCAGCGCCTGCCGCGTGGAGCGACCGCCGACGGCGGCCTTGAGGTCGCGACCGCCGACGCCGAGGCAGTGGCTGACGCCCACCTCCGCGGCCTCCAGGAGGCACATCGCCTGCTGCGCACCGGTGCCCGACGCGGCGACGATGCCGACCGGGCCCTGGCGCACGACGTTGGCGAACCCCAGCGCGACCCCGCCGACGAGCGCGGTGCCGCAGTCCGGCCCCATGACGAGGACGTCGGCGGCGGCCGCGGCGTCCTTGAGGGCGACCTCGTCCTCGACGGAGACGTTGTCGGAGAACAGCATCACCGAGGCCCCGGCGGCGATGGCGTCGTAGGTCTCGGTGACGGCGTGCGCGCCGGGGACCGAGACCACGGCGAGGCCGGCGCCGGCCCGGCGGATGGCCGAGCCGAGCGTGGCCGGCGGGACCTCGTCGGCCGCGCCGGTGTCGGACGAGCTGGCGGAGAGGGCGCGCAGGGCGTCCTCGACGGCGGCGAGGCCGCTCTCGACGCCGGCCTCGTCGTCCGCGCGGACGGCGACGACCATGTCGTTGGGCCCGGCGTCGGCCGGCACCTCGAAGCCCATCTGGCGCAGGACGTCGACGTTGAGCTCGGTGGCCATCGCGACCTGGGCCGCCTGCACCCCCGGGGAGCCGGCGACGCTGCGGGAGACCTGCATGAGGCTCACCGAGTCGTGGTAGGCCCCTCGACGGAGCTCGACGTGGACGGTCATGCGGCGATCCTTCCGGTGGGTGCCAGGACGGCGAGGGTGGCGGCGAGCCCGGTGACGACGTCGCGGCCGGAGGTGTGCCCCACCGCGAGGACGGCGGGCAGATGGGTGGTGACGCCGGCGGCGTCGGCGCGGGCGACGGCGCAGACGAGCGCGACGACGTCCGGCGTGGCCCAGCCGTCGACGGCGCCCTCGAGGAGGGCAGCCGAGACCGCCGTGGTCGCGGTGAGCCGCCCACGGACGGCGGCGGCGAGCGCGTCGGAGGGGACGCCCGCGGCGCGGTGCAGGAGGAGTGCGCCGGCGAGGGCGTCGTCCCCGCTCGGGGTGAGCCCCGGCCCGCGGCCGACGAGGGCGCGGACGGCGACCTCCGGCTCGGCATCGGAGACGGCGCCCGCGGTGCCGGCGACGAGCCATCCCGGAGCCTCCACGGTGGCGGCGGCCAGCAGCGCGGCCACGCGGCCGTCGTCGAGGCCGAGGTGCCCCGTCGGCACGCGCGCCGGACGCCAGGTGCGCCGCGCGACGACCGTGGCTGTGGGCAGGCGCACCCTCCCCTCGCCGACGAAGACCGCGTCCCCCGGGGCGAGGGCGGCGACGTCGAGGGGCTCGGTGACCCGCAGGGCCGACGGGAGGGCGACGGCGTCCGGGCCGAGCACCGGGAGGACGCGCCCGTCGAGCCGCAGGTAGACGCCGACGCGGCCGGCAGCGAGCACCTCGGCGCGTCGGGGCGGACCGTGGACGAGGTCGGCGGTCAGCGGCGAGACCGCACCGGCCAGCACGCGGGGCGCGGCGGTGGGGTCCGGGATGGGCATACCGAGACGCTAGTGACGCCGCTAGAGTGCCCGGATGGTCAGAGTTGCCAACGATGGGCCCGATCGCGCACAGACCTTGCCAGCCGTCCCGCCGGAGCAGAGCGCGGACCCGGTCGAGCTCGCGGCCCTCGTCGAGCACCAGCGGGCCCTGCTCGCCCGCGAGGACGAGGTGCACCGTGTCCTCGTCCACGTCGTGCTCGACGGCGGGGGGCTGGCGCAGGTCGCCGAGGCCGTCGCCGGGTTCTTCGGCGGCGCGGCGACCGTGACGACGACCGACGGCCGCCTGCTGTCGCAGGCTGGCTCGCTCGACGGCGTCGACGACGTGACCGACCTCGCCTGCTTCGACCGCACCGGGCGCCTGCTCGTCGAGGACGAGCCCGTCGGCTGGCGCGACCCCGACCGCGGCGCCGACCCGACCCGCGCCTTCGTGCGCATCGTCGCGGGCTCGTCCGACCTCGGGATGCTCGGCGCGTACTCCCCCGGTCCGGCCCTGTCCCGCACCGACGTCCACATGCTCGAGCGGGCGGCGACCGTGGCGGCGCTGGCCATCACGAAGGAGCAGGCGGTCGCCGCCGTCGAGGGCAAGTACCGCGCGGAGTTCCTGCGCGACGCCCTCGCCGGGCGCGCCGGTGACCCCGCGGACGTCGCCTCGCACGCGGCGTCCCTCGGGTGGCGGGTCGACCGGCCGCTCGTCGTCGTCGCCGCCGAGACCGACGAGGACGACTCGGCGACGACCCGCAGTGCCGAGGAGGTGCGCGGCCTCCAGGACCGATTCGTCCGGGCGTGGACCCAGGCGGTGCGTTCGCGCGACACCTCCGTGGCCGTCGCGGGGTTCAGCCAGGAGGTCGTCGTGCTCCTGCCGGTCGACGAGGACGCCGACACCGAGGCCGTTCTGCGACCCGTGGCAGAGCTCGCGCGGGTCGTCCGCGGCGACGGCGGCGGCGGGAGGCGCACCTTCACCACCGGTGTCTCGCGGCTCGTCACCTCGCCGGCCGACCTGCCCCGCGCCTACGACGAGGCGCTGACGGCGGTGCACGTCGGGCGCCAGGTGCACGGCGACTCCGGGCTCGCGCACTTCGACGAGCTCGGCATCTACCGCCTGCTCGCGCTCGTCCCCGACTCGGCCGACCTGCGGCGCTTCGTCACCGAGAGCCTCGGCGAGCTCGCGACCGACGACGTCCCCGAGAACGCCGACCTGCGCAACACCCTGTCGGTGCTCATCGACACCAACCTCAACGTCGCCGAGACCGCGCGCCGGCTGTTCTTCCACTACAACACGCTGCGCTACCGCATCGCCAAGCTCGAGCGGATGCTCGGCCCGTTCACGACCGACCCCCAGCTGCGCCTCACGCTCGCCCTCGCGCTGCGCGTCCACCGCATGAAGGGCCTCTGACAGCCAGACGCTGCCGATGGGAGACCAGTGGGGCGTCCGAGGGTGCCGTGACAAGCATCTCCGGGCGAGCATCTCCAACGGGCGCACAGCGTGTATCCGCTACTGCAGGTTCGACGTGCACATCTGCTCACGCCGCTCTGAGCGAGGTCGGCCGGCGGCGGAGTGGGGCAGGTCGACTCAGGGCAGAGAGACAACCCAGTCGTCACCGAGGCACGGCTGCTCCGTCGTGGCCAGCTCCTCGCCGGTCGGTCCCCAAGCGACGTAGGAGACGCCCGCGGCGCAGCCATGCGAGTCGGTGGCCACGGGAACCTCCTCCGTGTCGCCGGGCTGGACCGTGACGCCGGAGCCAAGGCCCGCGGTTCGTGTCCCGACGCTCAGGACCACACCCGTCTGGTTGCGAACCGCCATGGTCGGCGTCGTGATGACCCACGTCCTCAGGCCGCACGGAGACCCCGTGCGCGCGATGAGCTCGCCACGCGCGTTGATGACTTCCAGCGGCGCCCATCGACTGCAGTTGTCTCCGTACGCCAACCCCGTGGCCACTTGCAGTCCCGGTTCGATGGGTTCACCAGTCCGAGCAGGCGTGGGTGAGAGGAAGACGACCCGAATCGTCTCCTCAGTGCCGTTGCGGACGTTCAGCCCACCGATCTCTGGGCTCTCGCACCCGGAGAAGACCGCGACGGCCAGGGCCAGAGCGGCGCCTGTCCGCGCGCGCGGACAGCGAGCTGGCGCCGACCGGTGACCGCCAGATCGCATCGTGACGCGACGTCGCCACCACTCACCCGCCCCGTGTCGTCGCCAGACAACCATGTCGGCATCATGGCGTACTCACGAAGCCCCGACACCGCCTTCCGCTCACGACGTCGACCTGGCCGACGCCGAGGTTGATTGCGCCCAGGTGCGATCATCCAGGCTGATCCCTTCGGACATGATGGAAAGCACTGGCCGACAGCATGATTGGACGATCTCGCTCTTGCGGTTCGAACAGGCTTTCGATAGACTGGGACCCTCGCAACGAGGGGGTGCTCATGCTCGACCCGGCACAGGTCACAGCGGCCGTCCTCGCTGCCCGCGAGCTCCTCGTCGAGACCCAGCCCCCGACTCCGGTCGGTGGCTCGCTCGGCGACTGCGCGGCTCTCGTCGGCGAGCTGCAGGCCCTCGTCAACGTCGCGACAGCGTTGCAGGACAGCGCGATCGTCGCCCTGGCCGCGCTGGAGACCGAGATCGAGGAGGACGGCACGCTCGTGGGGCGCCGTCGTGCGCCGGGGCACGTCGCCCTCGACGCGCCGGCCATCGTCTCCGGCGTCCTGTGCCTTTCGTCCGTCGCCGCGGAGCGTCGGGTCCGCGACGCCGTCCGGCGCGCGGCCGACGGCCCGGACGGGACCGGCACCCACACCGGGCTCGGCGGGCTGCACGACGCGATGGCCGCCGGCCGGCTCGACGCCTTCCGCGCCCAGGTCGTCGCCCACGAGCTCGAGGAGGTGCCCGCCGACGTGGCCGCGACGGTGGTCGCGACCATCAACGAGCACCTCGACCGCGATGCCGCGCCGGTGCTGAGGCGGCGGGTGCGCCGCGTCCTCAGCCGCATCTCGCCGGACCTGTTGCGGCAGCGCGCGATCCGTACCCGCTCGGAGTCCTCCCTGCAACGGTGGGTCGACGAGCCGGGCGTCGACACCTGGCACGGCACGTTCCCGTCCGAAGAGGCCTGCGCGGCGTGGGCGGCCATCGACCGGCTCGCCCAGCAGTACGTCGCCGACGGGGTCTGCGACCGCATCGACCGCGCCCGCGCGAAGGCGCTCACGGACCTCGTCATCGGACAGGCCACGATCGACGTCCGGGTCGTCCTTGCCACTCCGAACGGGTCCACCGCTGCCGCCGAACGGAACTCAGTGGAGCCCGCCGCCGTCGTCTCGGACGCCGACCTCGTCGAGGTCACCGGCCTGCGCCCCGGCGCCTCGGTCCTCGTCCCCCGCGGATGGCTGGCCGCGGCCCTCGACCGCAGCGGCGGCACCGACGCTGCCGACGCGACGCCCCTCCTCCGCTGCGACCCGACCACCGGCGCGCCCGTCGATCCCGAGGACACCCTCGCCACCGCGGCCTACCGACCCGGCGCCCGGCTGGCGGCCTTCGTCCGCGACCGCGACCAGCACTGCCGCTTCCCCGGCTGCCACGTCGCCGCCCGGTTCTGCGACCTCGACCACGTCGTCCCGTTCCCCACCGGGCCAACCAGCGCCTCGAACCTCGTCTGCCTGTGCCGTCGGCACCACCGCACCAAGCAGCGCCCAGGCTGGCGGGCCGTCCTCCACCCGGACGCCACGATGACCTGGACCGACCCCACCGGCCGGGTCCGGACCACCCATCCGCCCGACCGGCTCGGTCTCACCGTGCTGCCGGACACCGGGACCGATGCCAGTCCCCCGCCCCGCGGCATGCCGCGGCTCGTCCTGCCCGACGGCCCCCACTCGGCCGTCGAGCACCAGCTCGAGCACGCGCACCGCGCCCCGGCCTGCCGCGTCCACGTCGTCCGCCCGCGCGTCCCGATGACCTGTGTCGTCCGGCCGCGCCACCGGTCACGCCGGCCGACGTCGACCGCCCCTCCCCCCTTCTGACGTCGACGCACCGCGAGAGGCGTGCCCAGCCGGTCGGCCCGTCGGTCACTCCAGGACGAGCCGCGCGGTCAGCTCGCGCCGGCTCGACACCCCGAGCTTGGCGAACACGGACTTCAGGTGGTCCTGCACGGTGTGGGGCGAGAGGTGCAGCGACGCGGCGATCGCCCGGGTGTCCAGCCCCTGCAGCACGAGCACGGCCACGTCCTCCTCGCGCCGGCTCAGCCCGTGGGCGGCGAGGGCCATCCGGCTGACGGCCGAGCGCGGGGCGGCGTCGATGCTGACGACGATCCGGCCCGCGGGGGCGAGGTCCGTGGGTCCGCCGGGGGTCAGCGGCGCCGCTCGGACGCTGAGCCAGCGCCCGTCCGTCGTCCGCACCTGGCTCTGGAACGGCTCTCCCCCCGCGCGCGTGGTCGCCACCACCGCGAGGACGCTCGCCGGCAGCGACCCCGACTCGAGGCCACCGAGCTGCTCGATCGCCGCCTGCGTGCCGGGCGTGGCCAGCGTGGGGCGGTCCGCGTCGTCCACGACGACGACGGCCACCCCCGGGTCCGCGGGGCCGGTCGGGCCGGTCGGGCCGGTCGCGGGCACCGGCCGGAACAGGCTGCGGCGGATCGCCGAGGCGATGGTCGGGCAGGCGGCGCCGAGCTCGTCGGCCTCCGCCTGCGTGAAGGGCGGGTCGCCCGGCCCGCGGTACACGCCGAGCGCTCCCCAGCTCGCGCCCCGGCTGACGAACACGGCGCGCAGCTCGTCGGTGAACCCGAACCGCGGGTGCATGAACTCACGGTGCCGCCGACACGTCTCCGGACGCCCGTCCGTGTCGACCCACAGGGCCCCCACCGGCGGGTCACGCCGCGCGAGGTCCGCGAGCTTGTTGACGTCCGGCCCGCCGTACTCCGACGCCGAGAACTCCTCGTCGCCCACCCCCAGCGAGCGGGTCTTGGACGCCCAGGTGACCACCCCCGAGGCGGGATCCGTGAAGGCGAGGCACGCGAAGTCGTAGGGGGCGTGCGCGGCCACCGCCGCGTAGACCCGCTCGGCGAGCACGGTCGGCTCCAGGGTCGGTGCGAGCGACTCCTCCAGCCGGTCGCGCAGGCTTCGCCACCGGCCGGGCCTCGCCACGCGGCCGGTCCCCATGGCCGTAGTCTCGCCCCGGCCGACCCCGGACGGAGCCGAAGGCGCACAGGTCCCCACCTTTCTGGGATGGGCCCACGCCCCCGCACACCGGACGCTCGTGCCATGGACACCACCTCACGACAGACCCTCGGCCTCATCGACCTGACCCCCGCCCACGCTCACGCTCACGACAGCGACTGCTGGTGGGACCACCGCGCCGCGCGCTGGGCGTGCGCCCTGCCCTCGTCGGCCTCGGACGCCGGTGACGAACCGACGCCCCCCGTCGCCACCACCCGGGACGCGGCACCCGCCCCCGGCGTCGACGTCCGCGACATGCTCGTCGTGCACACCGCGCTGCTGCGTGAGCTCCGCCTGGCCGCGCCCGCGGTCGAGCGGGTCGCGCACGGGGACCGCCGGCAGGCCCGTCGGGTCGAGCAGCACCTCGCCCTGCTGGCCGACGTCCTGCACCACCACCACAGCGGCGAGGACGAGCTCCTCTGGCCCGTCCTGCGTCCCCGTCTCGCCCCGCCGCACGCCGCACTGCTCGACGTCGCCGAGTCGCAGCACGAGGGCATCGACCACGCCCTCGAGCGCGTGGCCGCGGCCCGCCGGGACTGGTCGCCGGAGGCGGCGAAGGGCTCGGGGGCCGTCCTCGCCGCCGCGCTGCGCGAGCTCCACCTCCTCCTCGCGGAGCACCTCGAGTTCGAGGAGCGCCACCTGCTCCCCCTCGCCGCGGTCCACCTCACCGAGGCCGAGTGGCACGCCGTCGGCGCCGCCGGGGCGGCGGGCGTGCCCCGGAGTGCGCTCCCGCTCGTCGTCGGCATGTTCGCCTACGAGGGCGACCCGGAGGTTCTCGCGACGATGCTCCGCTCGGCGCCGCTCGTCCCGCGGGTGCTCGTCCCGAGGATCGCCCCGCGGGTCTACGCCCGACGTGCGCTGGCGGTCCACGGCACGACGCGCCCCTGACGGCGGCCGGGAGGCCGCGGCGCCACGCCGGGGTGCGGAGGCTCAGGCGTCACGCAGGGCGGCCTCGAAGCCGTCCGGGTCGGCGACCGTGAACGTGGCGCCGGGGTGCCGGATGGTCCCGGTCGGGTCGATCGCCGGGACCGGCCGGTGGAACGAGACGCAGACTCCCCGCGAGCCGTTCGTGGCGAAGGTGACGCCCCGGTCCGTGAACGACAGGTGCGGCGGACCGGCGGTCTTGACGAACGCGTAGCCGCCCGACTGCTCCACCCCCGCCACGTTGGCGAGCGAGGAGTCGAGGGTCCACCACGAGAACCGCGCCCGCAGCCGCCCGTCGCCCACCTCGACCCAGGTCGTCGCCGGCAGCACGCCGAACGGCAGCCCGGCGATCCGGTAGCGGGGGTCGAACGCGAAGTCGAAGCGGCGGGACGTCATCCGTCGACGCTACGGGCGCCGGCCGGATCGCGGGGCGGAGTGAGCTCCTCGGTCTCGCGGGCGACGGAGTCCCAGTGCCGCGCGGCGTCGAACACCACCTCGCCCGGCCCGTCGTCGAGCAGCGCGAGCGCCTCCCCCACCTGGGATGCCGACAGCCGCCGGCCGAGCGTCACGTGCGGGACCCACCGGCCCGGCTCGACGAGCGGCGACGACACCGGGGCCAGGAGACCCCCGAGCGCGGACTGCACCCCGAGCAGCCCGGCGGTCACCACGACCAGACGGGCCAGCACGAACGGCCCCCGCCCGAAGACGACCGGCGCCCCGAGCCGCGTGGGCAGCGGCAGGTCCGCGAGCGCGTCGACCACCGCCTCACGCCCGGGCCAGCCCTCGCTCGTCACGAGCGTGACGTGCGGGCGGTTGGACGCCCCGCGGTGCTGCGCCTGGCTCGGCAGCCCGGCGTCGGCGAGGGCGCCCCACTCGGCGACGACGGCCGCGTCGCCGGCGTCGTCGAGGAGGAGCTCCACGGAGTGCACCCGGCCATCCTCGCCCGCCCGACACGCCGCTGGACACGCGCGCGTCACACGACCGACCCGGGCGTGTGACACCACGACCACAGCGACAGCAGGTTGCCAACCGAAGCGGCATCCGGCTGTCAAAGATTGCTGAGGGTGTCCTCCCACACCGGTCACTAGGTTCCCGGTATCACAAACCCTGTGAGCGGCGTCACCGACGCGGCCCCGGCGAAAGAGGTCACCGCATGTCCCTCGGTCTCGGATGGAAGGTCAAGGGCGACGGCGCGTCGCTCGGCCCCGGTGAGGTCGTCGCCCCCGACGAACGCCTCTCGTGGGGTCGCACCATCGGGCTCGGCGCCCAGCACGTCGTCGCGATGTTCGGCGCGACGTTCGTCTTCCCGCTGGTCATGGGGCTGAACCCCCAGCTGGCCATCATGATGAGCGGCATCGCGACCATCGCGTTCCTCCTCATCGTCTCGGGCAAGGTCCCGAGCTACCTCGGCACCTCCGCCTCGTTCGTCGGCGGCGTCGCGGCCGTCCGCGCGCAGGGCGGCGACTCGGCCGAGGTCACCGGTGCGATCCTCGTCGCCGGCCTCGTCCTCGCCGCGGTCGGCGTCGCGATCCACTTCCTCGGCTCGCGCGTCCTCCACGAGGTGCTGCCCCCGGTCGTCACCGGCGCGGTCGTCATGCTCATCGGGTTCAACCTCGCCCCCGTGGTCGCCGGCATCTACTGGCCGCAGGACCAGTGGGTCGGCTTCCTCACGATGCTCTTCACGATCGTCGTCGCCGTCGCCTTCAAGGGCTTCATCGGCCGCGTCGCGATCTTCCTCGCGCTGATCTTCGGCACGCTCCTCTCGTGGGTCCTCGACCACACGGTCGGCCAGATCACCTCCGTGCTCGGCGGCGCCACCGAGGCGACGACCCACCTGCGCTGGGACACCTCGGGCGTCGGTGACGCCGCATGGTTCGGCTTCCCGAGCCAGACGATGGTCGCCGCGGACGGCAAGGAGGTCGTCGGGTGGCACCTGCCGAGCTTCTCCGCCACCGCGATCCTGCTCGTCCTGCCCGCCGTCATCGCCCTCATCGCCGAGAACACCGGCCACGTCAAGGCCGTCGCCGAGATGACCGGCGCCAACCTCGACCCGGTCATGGGCCGCGCCATCGCCGCCGACGGCATCGGCACGGTCATCGCGACCTCGGTCGGCGGCTCGCCGACGACCACCTACGCCGAGAACATCGGCGTCATGGCCGCGACCCGCGTCTACTCGACGGCCGCGTACTACGTCGCCGCGATCGTCGCGCTCCTCTTCGGCCTCTCGCCGAAGTTCGGCGCCCTCGTCGCGTCGGTCCCGGGCGGCGTGCTCGGCGGCATCACCGTCGTCCTCTACGGGATGATCGGCCTCCTCGGCGCGAAGATCTGGAAGGAGAACGGGGTCGACTTCGGCAACCCGATCAACCTCGTCCCGGTCGCCGCGGGCATCATCATCGGCATCGGCAACGTCGAGCTCAAGGTGACCGACGACTTCTCGCTCGGCGGCATCGCGCTCGGCACCATCGTCACGGTCGCCGGCTGGCACCTGGCCCGGGCGCTCGCCCCGGCCGAGCTGCGCAAGGACGCCGAGGGCACGCTCGTCGCGGTCGGCGACCACGTCTACGGCGACAGCGACGGCATCGACGACCTCTACCAGGACGGCTACCCCGGCGGCCGCGGCTCCCGCGACCCCGGGCGCGACAGCCGCCCCTGACCGACCACGTGCGCCCCGCCCGGGCACCGCACCGGGCGGGGCGCACTGCTTTTCCCGGACGACCCGCACACCCCACCCCACCCACCGGCCCCGCCCCTACCGCGGCGCCCACCCGAGAGGCAGGATCGACCAGGTGAAGCCCGCCCCCTTCGTCCACCACGCACCCCGCACGCTCGAGGAGGCGGTCGCCGTCCTCGGCGACGTCGGGCACGACGGCAAGGTGCTCGCGGGCGGCCAGAGCCTCATCCCCCTGCTCTCGATGCGCCTCGCCTCGCCGGCCCACCTCGTCGACGTCAACGGCGTCGCCGGGCTCGACACCGTCGAGGTCACCGACACCCACGTGCGCGTCGGCGCCCTCGTCCGGCACGCCGGCCTCGAGCGGCACGAGGGCGCGGCCGCCGCGCTCCCCCTCCTGCCCCAGGCCCTGCGCAACGTCGCCCACCCGGCCATCCGCACCCGCGGCACGACCGTCGGCTCGATCGCCCACGCCGACCCCTCCGGCGAGATGCCCGCCGTCACCGTCCTCACCGACGGCGTCGTCGAGGCCGCCGGGCCGCGCGGCCGGCGCGAGATCGCCGCCGCCGACTTCTTCACCGGACCGCTCGAGACCACCCTCGCCGAGGACGAGCTCGTCGTCGCCGTGCGCTTCGGCCGGCTGCCCGCCGGCACGCGGACGGGCTTCGTCGAGTCGGCCCGCCGCTCCGGCGACTACGCCCTCGCCGGCGTCGCCCTCGCGGTCGGGCTCGACGGCGACGTCGTCACCTCGGCCCGCGCCTCGTTCGTCTCGGTCACCCCGGTGCCCGACGTGCTCGACCTCGGCCCGGCCCTCGCCGGCCGGTCGGCCCGCGACCTCCCCCTCGACGACGTGGTCGAGCTCGTCCGCTCCCACGTCGACCCCGAGTCCGACATCCACGCCCCCGCCGACTACCGGCGGATGCTCGCCGCCGAGCTCACCCGGCGGGTCCTGACCACGACGACCACCCCGACGGAGGGAGCGGCATGACCGACGCCGCCACGGAGCAGCTGCTCGACATCACCCTGACGGTCAACGGCGTCCGCCGGACGGCGAGCGCCCCCGCCCGCCGACTGCTGTCGGACTTCCTGCGCCACGACCTCGGCCTCACCGGGACGCACGTCGGCTGCGAGCACGGGGTGTGCGGTGCCTGCACCGTGCTCCTCGACGGCGAGCCGGCCCGCGCGTGCCTCGTCTTCGCGGTCACCGCCCAGGCGCACGAGATCACGACGGTCGAGGGCATCGGCAACGACCCGGCGAACCTCAGCCCCGTGCAGCAGGCCTTCGCCGAGTGCCACGCGCTCCAGTGCGGCTTCTGCACACCGGGTTTCGTCACGACCATCACCGCGTACCTCGACGAGAACCCCAAGCCGACCCCGGAGGAGGCGCGCGAGGCCATCTCGGGCAACCTCTGCCGGTGCACCGGCTACCAGAACATCGTCAAGGCGGTCGTGCGCGCCTCCGAGATCGTCCACGAGCGCGAGGAGGAGACCCGATGACCACCCGCCAGGTCGGCGAGCCCGTCCAGCGCCGCGAGGACCCACGACTCCTCACCGGCAACGGCCGCTACCTCGACGACCTCGGGCTCGGCGCGCTGCAGGCCGCGTTCGTCCGCAGCCCGCACGCGCACGCCCGCGTCGTCGACATCGACATCGACGACGCCTGGGAGCTCGACGGCGTCGAGGCCGTCTACACGTGGGAGGACCTCGACGGACGCGTCGGCGAGCCGCTGCCGGTCCTCATCCCCCACCCCGCGCTGACCCACCCGCGCACCGGCTACTGCCTCGCGAAGAGCGAGGTCAACCACGTCGGCGAGGCCGTCGTCATGGTCGTCGCCCGCGACCGCTACGTCGCCGAGGACGCCTGCGGGCGCATCCAGGTCACGTACGAGACGCTCAAGCCGATCGTCGGGCTCGAGAACGCCCGCGCCGCAGAGCGACTCGTGCACGACGACGCCCCGGGCAACGTCGCGGCCAACCTGCTCCAGGAGGTCGGTGACGTCGACACCGCGATGGCGGCGGCCCCCAATACGCTGACCCTCGAGCTCGAGATCGAGCGCAGCGCCTGCATGCCGATGGAGGGCAAGGGCGTCTACGCCCGCTGGGACGCCGACGACGCGTCGCTGCGCCTCTACTCCTCGACGCAGACGAGCACCGGGGTGCGCGCGGCCGTCGCCGCGAAGCTCGAGATGCCGCTGGCCAAGGTCGAGGTCGTCACCCCCGACGTCGGCGGCGGCTTCGGCGTCAAGATCATGCACCCGTGGCCCGAGGAGGTCCTCGTGCCGTGGGCGGCACGCCGGCTCGGCCGCGACGTCAAGTGGACCGAGGACCGCCGCGAGCACTTCGTCTCGAGCGCGCACGAGCGCGGGCAGCTCCAGGAGGTCACCGTCGGCTTCGACGACGACGGCCGCCTGCTCGCCCTCGACGTCCGCTTCTGGCACGACAACGGCGCGTACACGCCCTACGGGATCATCGTCCCGATCATCACGGCGACCCAGCTGCTCGGCCCGTACAAGCCCGGCGCCTACCGCGTCGAGTTCTGGTCGCTCTACACGAACACCGTTCTCGTGACGCCGTATCGGGGCGCCGGCCGCCCCCAGGGCTGCTACGCGATGGAGCGGACGATGGACGCCATCGCCGCGCACCTCGGCCTGGACCGCACCGAGGTCCGCAGCCGCAACTTCATCCAGCCGGACGAGATGCCCTACGACCACGGCCTGATGTTCCAGGACGGCCGGCCGCTCAAGTACGACTCGGGCGACTTCCCCGCGTCGCTGGCCAAGCTCAAGGACCTCGTCGGCTGGGACGACTTCGCCGCCTACCGCGAGCAGGCCGCGCGCGAGGGCCGCAAGGTCGGGCTCGGCATCGGCTGCTACGTCGAGGGCACCGGGGTCGGCCCCTACGAGGGCGGCCACGTGCAGGTCGAGACCAACGGGCGCGTCAACGTCGCGACCGGCCTGACCACCCAGGGCCAGGGCCACCAGACGGTGCTCGCGCAGATCGTCGCCGACCAGCTCGGGGTGCGCCTCGAGGACGTGCACGTCACCACCGGTGACACCCGGCGGATGGCGTACGCGGTCGGCACCTTCGCCTCGCGCGGCGCCGTGATGTCCGGCAACGCCGTCGCCCTCGCGGCGAAGGTGGTGCGCGACAAGGCCCTCCGCATCGC
This sequence comes from Phycicoccus sp. DTK01, assembly GCF_017312765.1. Taxonomy (NCBI): domain Bacteria; kingdom Bacillati; phylum Actinomycetota; class Actinomycetes; order Micrococcales; family Intrasporangiaceae; genus Phycicoccus; species Phycicoccus sp. DTK01. The sequence goes on from NZ_BOPU01000007.1 coordinate 47,320, forward strand.
GGCGGACGCGCTCGAGGTCTCCCCCGACGACCTCGAGATCACCGACGGCGTCATCTCGGTCAAGGGCGCGCCCGGCACGAGCATCGACCTCAAGACGATCGCGGTGATGTCCAACCCGCTGCGCTACGCGTTCGACACGGCAGCCCAGGCGGCCACCCAGTTCGCCGGCACCTTCGACCCCGACAAGCCGCCGGTCGCCGACGACGACGAGCCCGGGCTCGAGGGGCAGGACTTCTACTCGCCGACCCAGGCGACCTTCGCGAACGGGATGCACGCGGCGGTCGTCGAGACCGACCCGGTCACGGCGGAGATCCGGATCCTGCGCTACTGCGTCATCCACGACTGCGGCGTCATGGTCAACCCGATGATCGTCGAGGGCCAGGTCCACGGCGGTGTCGCGCAGGGCGTCGGCGGCGCGCTCTACGAGCGGATGGTCTACGACGAGGGCGGCCAGCTGCTCAACGCCTCGTTCATGGACTTCCTCGTGCCCTACGCCTCCGAGGTCCCGCACGTCGAGACCGACCACCTCGAGACCCCCTCGCCCCTCAACCCGTTGGGGCTCAAGGGAGCCGGTGAGGCCGGGACCATCCCGGTCACCGCCGTCATCGCCTCGGCCGTCGAGGACGCCGAGGGCTTCCCCATCCGTTCCATGCCGATCAGCCCCGCCGAGCTGTGGGAGCTGCGCCGGCAGCACTCGTCCGTCCCCGCCGCCCTGGAAGGTGCGTCATGAAGATCTCCGGTTCGTCCACCCTCGAGTCCCCCGTCGAGCAGGTCTGGGCCGCCATCCTCGACCCCGCGGTCCTCGCCCGCTGCATCCCCGGCTGCGAGGCCCTGCGCACCGTCGGCGAGGACCGTTACGCGATGACGGTCACCGCGGGCGTCGCGGCCATCAAGGGCACCTACCAGGGCGAGGTCGCGCTGACCGACATGGAGAAGCCCTCGGCGCTCACGTTGCGCGCCAACGGGTCCGGGGCACCCGGCACCATCGACGCGGACGTGCGCGTCACGCTGTCGCCGGCGGCCAACGGCGGCACCGACCTCTCCTACGACGCCGACGCGACCGTCGGCGGCACGATCGGCGGCGTCGGCCAGCGGATGCTCGCCGGCGTCACGAAGAAGATGGCCGGCCAGTTCTTCAGCGCCCTCGACGCCGACATCGCCGGCGACGGCCCGGCGACCCCCGTCATCGCGCCGCCCGGTGCGTCCGCCGACGCCGTCGCGGTGCCGAGCGAGGCGCCGGTGGGCACCACCTTCGTCGGGAAGGCGGCCTCCGCCCCCGGCTCCGGCGGCGCGGGTGGCGCCGCGTCGGCGCGTGACCTCGTCCTCGCCGGCGTCGCGGGGGCGGTCGTCGCCCTCGTCGGCGTCGCGCTCGGCGCCCGGATCGGGCGGGCCCGCTGATGCGCGCCTTCACCGCCGCCGCCGTCCAGGTCGCGCCCGTCGCGGCCCCGCTGACCGCCGAGACCGTCACCGCCAACATCGACCGCTGCATCGAGTACACACGCCGCTGCGTCGAGGCGACCGGCGCCGAGCTCGTCGTCCTCCCCGAGTCCTGCACGACCGGGTTCACCCCCGGCTGCCCGACCGAGGAGCTGTGGGAGCTCGTCTCCGAGCTGCCCGGCCCCATCACCCAGCGGCTGACCGACCTGGCCGCCGAGCTCGGCATCCACCTCGTCTTCGGCACCTACGAGCGCGGCCCGAGCCCCGACGTCGTCTACAACGCGTCGGTGCTCGTCGACCCCAGCGGCGAGGTCCGGGGCATCTACCGCAAGACGCACCCGTTCTGTTCCGAGTCGGTCTCCGGCGGCGGCTGGGTGACCCCGGGCGACACGGTGACCGTCGTCGACACCGAGCTCGGCCGGATCGGGATGATCATCTGCTTCGACGGCGACTACCCGGAGCTCTCCCGCATCCAGGCCGTCCAGGGCGCCGAGGTCATCGCCCGCCCGTCGGCGCTGCTGCGCTCGGCGGACGTCTGGGAGCTGACCTCGCGGGCCCGGGCGTACGACAACCACGTCTACGTCATCGGGGCCAACGCCACCGGCACCGACGCCGCGGGCGTGCACTACTTCGGCAACAGCCACGTCGTGACGCCGATCGGGCACATCGCCGCCAAGGCCGCCTCGCACGAGGGCTGGGTGTCCGCGCGGCTCGACCCGGCGGAGGCGCTGGCCTCGCTGACCCCCGGCTCGAACGTCGGGCAGGGCTTCGACCACCTGCGCGACCGCAACCTCGACCTCATCCGCAACCACCGCGCGGACCTCGAGGCCCCGGCGAAGACCTCCTTCCCGCACGCGTGAGCGGTGCCGGGTCCGCACCCTCGAGCGGACCCGGCACCCCCCGTCGGCGTGTCGCGGACGGATCCGGGGGACACTGGGGTCGTGACCTCACGACGCCCGAGCGGCCCCACGACCTACTCCGCGCGCAGCCCGTTCGTCCAGGCGGTGGAGTCCCCGGTCGAGACCTTCGCCGTCGGTGACCGGGTCACGCACGACCGCTACGGGCTCGGCAAGGTCATCGTCCTCGAGTCCGCGGCCGTCCTCGTCGACTTCGGCGCCCAGCGGGCCCGGGTCACGAGCCCCTTCACCCGCCTCACGAAGATCTGAGACCCGCGGCGCCGCTCCACGGCACCCGGTAGGGTCGCCGGACACGACGGCGCGCACCGGCTGCGTCGCGCTCCCGGGGCGGGAAGGACACGACGGATGCAGGTCACGATGCTCGTCATCGGAGGGGTCGGCCTGCTCCTGCTCGTCGTCTCGCTCGTGCTCGGCGACCTCGTCGACGGCTTCCTCGACGGCATCGGACCCGACTTCCTCTCGGGCCTCGCGGTGGCGGGCTTCCTCGCGGCCTTCGGGTTCGTCGGCGCCCTCGTCCTCGACGCCGGCGCGCCGAGCGGCGTGGCCATCGGCGCCGGGGTGCTGGCGGGCGTCGCCGCCGGTGGAGGTGCCGGATGGGCCAGCAGCCGCCTCATGCGCGGCGGTGACGAGGCGACCGTGCGCACGGCCGGCCTCGTGGGGCTGACCGGCACGGTCGTCGAGCCCGTCCCGGCCGAGGGCTACGGGATGGTCAGCGTCGTCGCCGCGGGTCACATCACCCGCCTCAACGCCCGTGCCGCCGAACCGCTCCCGAGCGGCGCGGCCATCGTCGTCACGGGGGTCCTCAGCCCCACCGCCGTCACCGTCGCCCGCCGGACGGACTGACCGGCACCCCGCACCCACGCGTCGGCCGGAACCGGGGGGCCGTCCGCCGCGTCCATGTCGTCACCCCACAGACCTGGGTGCCGAGTGCGCCCGGAAAGGCCAGGCACCCATGTTCGGGCTAGACGTCTCGACCGGGCTCATCGCGGTTCTCGGGCTCGTCCTCCTCGTCGTCCTCAGCGGCCTCGTCGTCGCGTCGCGCTACCGCGTGGCGGGGCCGAACGAGGCCTTCATCGTCACCGGGCGCAAGGGCAAGGAGGTGCGCAACCCCGAGACCGGCGAGATCTCGACCGACCTCTCGGGGCAGAAGGTCGTCATGGGCGGCGGCATCTTCGTCATCCCCTTCGTGCAGCGGCTGCACATCCTCGACCTCTCGAGCCGCCGCATCATGGTCCAGATCCGCGGGGCGGTGTCGGGCCAGGGCGTCAAGCTCAACCTCGACGGCGTCGCGATCGTCAAGGTCGGCGGCAACGAGGACTCCATCCGCGCCGCGGCGCAGCGCTTCCTCTCGCAGCAGGGCGAGGTCGAGACCTTCACCCAGGAGACGCTCGCCGGTTCGCTGCGCTCGATCGTCGGCTCGCTGACCGTCGAGCAGATCATCCGCGACCGTGCCGCCTTCGCGCAGCGCGTCGCCGACGAGGCCGAGTCGTCGCTGACCGGCCAGGGCCTGGTCCTCGACACCTTCCAGATCCAGGACATCACCGACGACGGCACCTACCTCTCCGACCTCGGGCGCCCCGAGTCGGCCAAGGTCGGCCAGCTCGCCGCGATCGCCGAGGCCAACGCCCGGCAGGCGGCCGAGCAGGCGCGCATCGTCGCCGAGCAGGAGATCGCGATCAGCCAGCGGCAGCTGGCGCTCAAGCAGGCCGAGATCAAGGCCGAGACCGACGCCGCGCAGGCGCAGGCCGCCGCGGCGGGTCCGCTCGCGCAGGCCGACCGCGACCAGGCCATCCTCACCGAGCAGGAGAAGGTCGCCGTGCGGCAGGCCGCGCTCAAGGAGCGCCAGCTCGACACCGAGGTCCGCAAGCCGGCGGACGCCGAGCGCTACCGCGTCGAGCAGGAGGCCGAGGCCTCGCGCAACGCCGCGATCGCCGAGGCCGAGGCCCGCAAGGCCGCGAGCATCGCCGCCGCTCAGGCCGACGCCGAGAAGGCGCGCCTCACCGGTGAGTCCGAGAAGGCCCGCCGCACGGCGCTCGCCGACGCCGAGGCCATCGAGGGCTCGCGCCGCGGTGAGGCCGACAAGGCGCTGCGTGTCGCGCAGGCCGAGGCCACGCGCGCGGAGGGCGAGGCGCAGGCGTCGGCCATCCTCGCGACCGGTCAGGCCGAGGCCGAGGCGATGAACAAGCGCGCCGACGCGTTCGCCCGGTACAACGAGGCGGCGGTGCTCCAGATGCTCGTCGAGGTGCTGCCGCAGGTGGCCCGCGAGGTCGCGGCCCCGATGGCGGCCATCGACAAGCTGACCGTCGTCTCGACCGACGGCGCCGCCGCGCTGCCGAAGCAGGTGACGGACAACCTGACCCAGACGATGGCGATGCTCGAGAACACGACGGGCGTCGACCTGCAGGCGCTGCTCCAGCGCTTCACGGCGTCGGCGGCGTCGGGCACGGCGGCGGCGACCGACGGCGAGGTCGTGCGTAGCGCGTCGTCCCCGACCGCCTGACCCCTCCGCGCCTCCACATTTCGGGGTCACCCCGAGAAGTCCACGAGACCCCGGCTCCGAGCCGGGGTCTCGTGGACGTTCCGGGGTGTCGTGACCGGGCGGCCGGTGCGACTCCGCCGTGCCGCGGTCCGGTCGCCTCGCCGGGGTGCCATGGCACGGCGGCACGGCGAGGTCAGGGCGGCACCGCGAGGTCGCGAGGGCAGGGCGAGGTCGGGACGGCAGGGCGAGGTAGCGGCGGCACGGCGTGGAAGCAGTCACCCGACAAGGTTTCCGTTCCACCCAGCACGGGTTCTCTTCCACTCAGCATGGTTTCCCTTTCAGCCGGCAAGGGTTTCCTTCCGCGCGGCAAAGGATCCCTTGCGGGTGCACGGAGTGGTTGCGGGGTGGAAGGGATTCCTTCCGCGCCGCATGGAGGCCGGGAGAGCACACTGTTCCTCCCCGATGAACCCGTGGCGCCCGCCGACCGGTTCTCGGCCCCGGACGGCCGGGACCTAGGCTGCGCGGATGGGGCGGAGGGTGCTGCGGTGGACGACCGGCGTCGTCGTCGCGCTCGCGCTCGTCGTCGCGGCCGGCTGGGCCGGGTACCGCTGGGTGCTCCCCCACCACCGTCCGGACCTCGCCGCCGGTGAGCGCTACGGCATCGACGTCTCCGCCCACCAGGGAGACGTCGACTGGGACGCGGTCGCCGCGGACGGCATCGAAGCCGCGTACCTCAAGTCCAGCGAGGGCGCGACGTTCGAGGACCCGCGCTTCGCGGCCAACTGGTCCGGCGCGCGCGAGGCCGGCCTCGAGGTCGGGGCGTACCACTTCTTCACCCTCTGCAAGGACGGCCCCGAGCAGGCCGAGAACATGCTGGCCCGGCTGCGCGAGGTGGGCGCCGACGACACCGCCCTTCCACCGGTGCTCGACCTCGAGCTGAGCGGCAACTGCTCGGCCCGGCCGCCCCGAAGCGTCGTCGACCAGCGCCTGACCGACCTCGTCGAGGCCGTCGAGCGCAGCACCGGCCGACGCGTCGTCCTCTACGCCCTCGACGACTGGACGAGCCGCTACCCGCTGCCGGAGGACCTGCGCGACCGCGACCGCTGGGAGCGCCGCCTCCTGCTGCGCCCGTCGACGGACGGCTGGGCCTGGTGGCAGGTGAGCAGCCGGGCGAGGGTCGCGGGCATTCACGGCCCCGTCGACCTCGACGTCGTCGCCCCCCGCGGCTGACCACCGCGGCGAGCAGCCACGGGCCCCTGGCGAGGTTGGCCGTCGAATCGGCGTTCCGTCGGCAGCATCTGCCAACGCGAGCGCGACCCCGGGACGGGTTGGATCGTGCCCATGACCGACGGGCACCGCAGACGCATCCGGGTGGGCATCGACACCGGGGGCACGTTCACCGACGTCGTCGCCGTGGACGAGGACTCCGGGGAGGTCGTGACGACCAAGACCCCGAGCACCCCCTCGAACCCCGCCGACGGCTTCATCGCCGGCATCGAGAAGATCCTCGGCGTCATGGGCGCCTCGGGCCACGACCTCACCGCCGTCTCGCACGGCACGACGGTCGCGACGAACAAGCTCCTCGAGGGCAAGGTCGAGCGGCTCGGGTTCATCACCACCGAGGGCTACGAGTTCATGCTCGAGATCGCCCGCCAGGCCGTCCCCGACGGCTACGGCAACTCCTACTTCTGGGTCAAGCCGCCGCGCATCGTCCCGGCCGACGCCGTCCGCACGGTCGGCGGCCGCCTCGACGTCACCGGCGCCGAGGTGCGGCCCTTCTCGGAGGACGACGCCGTCGCCGCCGCCCGCTTCTTCCGCGACCGCGGCATCACGACGATCGGCGTCTGCTTCCTGCACGCCTACGCCAACGACGAGCACGAGCTCGCGATGCGCGAGGTCCTGCGCCGCGAGCACCCCGAGGCCGTCGTCTCCATCAGCAGCGAGGTGCTGCGCGAGTACCGCGAGTACGAGCGGGCGATGACGACGCTCGTCGACGCCGCGGTCAAGCCGAACGTCAGCCGCTACGTGACCAACATCCACGAGCGCCTCGACGGGTTCACCGGCGGACGCCCCGTGCCGTTCTATGTCATGAAGTCCAACGGCGGCGTGCTCTCGGCCGACGAGGTCGTGCACCAGCCGATCACGACGGTCCTGTCGGGCCCGGCCGCCGGCGCGCTCGGCGCCGCGCTGATCGCCGAGAAGGCCGGCTTCCACAAGGTCCTCACCTGCGACGGCGGCGGCACCTCGACCGACGTCTCGGTCGTCCTCGACGGCGAGCCGACCCTGACCACCGAGGGCTCGGTCGGGGCCTACCCGAGCAAGATCCCGATGATCGACGTCGTCACCGTCGGCGCGGGCGGCGGCTCGGTGGCCTGGGTCTCGCCGGAAGGCACGCTCAAGGTCGGCCCCCACTCGGCCGGCGCCGACCCCGGGCCGCTCTGCTACGGCCGTGGCGGCACCGAGCCGACGATCACCGACGCGCACGTCGTCCTCGGCCGCATCCCCCCGCACCTGCTCGGCGGCGAGATCCCCCTCGACGTCGACGCCGCCCGCGCGGGCCTGGTCGACCTCGCCGGCAAGCTCGGGCTCGACCTCGAGACCTGCGCGACGGGCATCCTCGAGATCTCCGCGTGGAACCAGGCCAACGCCCTGCGCCAGGTGTCGGTCAAGCGCGGCCTCGACGTGCGCGACTTCATGCTGACGACCTTCGGCGGCTCGGGCTCGCTCCTCGCGTGCCGGCTCGTCGACGTGCTCGACCTCGCCGGCGCCGTCGTCCCGCAGAACCCGGGCAACCTCAGCGCGTTCGGCCTGCTGACCGTCGACGTCCGCAACGACTACGTCCAGACGCACGTGACGCGCCACGAGGGCATCGACCTCTCGTCCGTCGCCGCGGTCCTCGACTCGCTGACGGCCAAGGGCGCCACGGCGCTGACGGCCGAGGGCTTCGCGCCCGAGCAGCACGAGTTCGTCCGCACCGCCGACCTGCGCTACTTCGGGCAGGCCTACGAGGTGCGCGTGCCGGCCGGCCCCGGGCCGGTCGACGAGGCGTGGGCCGACGAGGTCGCGACGCGCTTCCACGACGAGCACCGGCAGCTCTACGGCTACGACTTCCGGGACGACCCGACCCAGCACGTCGAGTGGGTCAACCTGCGCGTCACCGGTGTCGGGCCGATCACCCGTCCCGAGCTGCGGCCGCTCCCCGACCGCGAAGGGTCGTCCGAGGTCACGGACGGGCTGCCCGCGCAGCGCTCGGTCCGCCCGGTCTGCTTCGACCCCGCCGCCGGCTACGTCGACACCCCGGTGCTGTGGCGACCCGACCTGCGGGCCGGTGACTCCTTCAGCGGCCCGGCCATCGTCGAGGAGTTCGGCTCGACCGTCCCCGTCCACCCCGGCTTCGCCGTCCGCGTCGACACCTGGGGCAACCTCGTCATCACCCAGGAGGCGACCCGATGACCGCCGTCCCCACCACCCCCGACCCGCTCGTCGACCTCGAGGCCTACCTCGCCAGCGAGCCGGTCAACCCCGGTGGCCTGCCGACCGCGTACGAGCACGGCGGCCGCCTCACCCCCGAGGGCAGCGCCGTCGACCCGGTGCTCGTCGAGATCGTCCAGGGCACGCTGGCCAGCGTCGAGATGGAGGTCGAGACCGCCATCGCGCGCACCTCGCGCTCCCCCATGATCCGCGACGCGCACGACTTCCGCGCCGGCATCCACGACCGTCAGCTGCGCAAGCTGACCGGCCGCTCGTACTCGGCTCTCGTGCACCCGATCGTGCGCGACTTCCCGCTGGACGAGATGCACGAGGGCGACGTCTTCTTCCACAACGACGTCTACGAGTCGGAGGGCGGCATCGGCCACCTGCCCGACCTCTGCGTCACCGTCCCCGTCTTCCACGAGGGTGAGGTCGTCGCGTTCGTCCAGGCCTTCGGCCACCACGACGACATCGGCGGCGCCTGCCCCGGGTCGATGCCCAGCGGCGCCCAGAGCGTGTTCGAGGAGGGCCTCTCCGTCCCGCCGATCAAGCTGTGGGACAGCGGAGTCCCGAACAAGGCGGCGCTGCGGATCATGACCCGCAACAGCCGGATGCCCGACAGCCTCGCGGCCGACCTCGACGCCGAGTGCTCGGCCTGCCTCATGGGCGCGCGCCGCCTCGGCGAGCTGTTCACCCGCTACGGCCGCGAGACGGTCGAGGCCGCGTTCGACGCCATCCTCGACGCGACGACCGAGACCTACCGCCGCGAGATCCTCGACAAGATCCCCGACGGCTCGTACGTCTGGGAGGACTACGCCGAGCACGACGGCGTCGACGAGCCGATGCTGCACACGCAGCGGATCACGCTGACCAAGACCAGCACCGGCGGCCCCGGCCCCGGTGACGGCGGGCCGCGGCTCATCATCGACTTCACCGGGACGAGCGCCCAGGCGAAGGGTCCGATCAACCACTGCGGCGACTACGTCGGCGGCAACTTCCTCAAGAAGTGGCTGGCCCCGATCCTGCGCAACCTCGCCGACACCCCCGAGCGGATGGCCGAGCTCGACGTCAACGAGGGCGTCGTGCCGCTCATCGAGATGCGCTTCCCGGAGAAGGGGACCCTGCTGACGCCGGTCTACCCGGCGCCGACGAACGCCCGGACCTTCGTCATCCTGCGCCTGCTCGGCGTGCTCGCCGGCGTCGTCGCCAAGGCGGTCGACGGCCGGATGCCGGCCGACCAGGAGACCATCCGCTACACCGGCGTCTACGGCAAGGACCGCGACGGCAACGACTACCTCATGCGCGAGGTGCTCGGCGGCGGCTCGGGCGGCCGCTACTACGCCGACGGCGAGGACACCATCCACGTCGTCCCGGACAGCCGCAACCTCCCGACCGAGTTCACCGAGAGCCGTTTCCCGTTCCGCGTCGAGCGCCTCGGGCTCGCGGTCGACTCCGGTGGCGCCGGGCGCCACCGCGGCGGCCTCGGCTACGAGAAGCAGATCCGGATGCTCGAGGACGCGCACTTCATGTCCATCGCGGATCGCTCGATCCTCGCCTGCTGGGGCGTCAAGGGCGGCAAGGCCGGCCGGCCCTTCGAGGTGACGATCGACCTCGGCGGCCCGACCGAGCGCACGGTCGACGCGCTCGCCGACGCCGAGCCGGTCAAGGCCGGCCAGGTCATCCGCATCCGGACCACCGGTGGCGGCGGCTGGGGCGACCCGCTCGAGCGCCCCTACGACGAGGTCGAGCGCGACCTGCGCTGGGGCAAGGTGTCGTTCGACGGCGCCCGCGAGGACTACGGCGTCGTGGCGTCGGGCACGAAGGACGAGCCCGTCGTCGACGTCGCCGCCTCCGACGCGCTGCGCGCCGAGCGCCGGGTCGCCCGCGGCGAGGAGCCGTTCTTCGACCGCGGCCCCGGGTACGCCCAGCTGGCCGGCGGCGCCGGCGCGGCGGACGTCGACTGGCTCTGATGCCCACCGGCCCGGTCCTCGTCGTCGGCGCCGCCGGCAAGACGGGCCGGGCCGTGTGCGGCGCCCTGCTCTCGCGGGGCGCCGCCGTGCGGGCCGCGGTGCGACCGGGCCGCGAGCCGTCCGCCCCGGCGGGCACCGAGCCCGTCGCCGTGGACCTGACGGACGGTCGCGGCCTCGACGCCGCGCTGCAGGGGTGCGCGGCCGCGTACCACCTGGCGCCCAACGTCCACCCGGACGAGGTCGGCATCGCCGAGCGCGTCGGCGACGCGGCGCGGCGTACGGGACTGAGGCACCTCGTCTTCCACTCGGTGCTCCACCCCGACGACGTCCGGATGCCGCACCACCTGCGCAAGGGGGTCGCCGAACGCGCGCTGCGGCACCGCGTCCCGGGCTCCCTCGTCGTGCTTCGACCGTCCGCCTACCACGAGAACCTGCTGCCGCAGGTGCTCGACGGCGCCGTCGCGCTGCCCTACTCCGCCGACACCCCGTTCACGACCGTCGCGCTCGCCGACGTCGCCGAGGTGGCTGCCACCGCGCTGCTCGACCCCGCGCGGGACGGCGAGGTGCACGACCTCGTCGGGCCGGAGGCGTTGACCACCCGCGAGATGGTGGGCCGCGCGGAGCAGGTGCTCGGCCGGCCGGTACGGCTCACCGTCGGGACCCCGGGGGCGTGGGCGGCCGGACCCGGCGCCGGCCTGCCGGCGTCGGCCACGGAGGCGCTGGCGGCGATGTTCGCGGCCTACGACGAGGACGGTCTGGTCGGCGACCCCGCGGCGCTCACCGCCCTGCTCGGCCGGCGCCCCACGTCCTGGGCCGAGACGCTCGCAGCAGCAGGCACGGCATCCGCGCTCCCCCCGTCCTGACCCCGGCCCCCTGACCCCACACGGTCGAGTGCGAAAGTGGCGCCCAGGGCAACCACTTCCGCACTCGACTCCGGGGATGGGAGGTGCCTCAGCGGCGGAAGACCTGCACCTCCGAGATGCCGACCTTCTCGGCGCCGCTGTAGTTCGTGGCGCAGTCGGTCGCGTTGGCCGGGTCGTTGTCCTGCTCACCGGCGTACGCCGGTCCGCCCTGGCACTGGTTGGCAACGGCCACGAACCGCAGGTGGGTGGCCGCGGTCTGCGGGATGTCGAACGAGCGCATCTTGAGCGCCGGCGCCGTCGGCCGCGGGACCCCGGCGGGGAACGCGTCGGCCGGCGAGGTCCACACCGGGCGGTAGTCGGCGTCGCGCGAGCAGTCGACCCGGCCGCGGGCGTCGCAGGCGAGCACCTGGAACTGGCGCATCGCCTGGAAGCGGCCGACGACCCCGGGCTCCGGCAGGGAGCTGACCTGGACCCGGCGGACGACCTGGCGGCCACCGGCGAGGTCGACGGTGAACGCCTTCTGCGCCGCCGTCGGGCGGTCGACCGTCGTCGCCGTCGTGCCCTCGTCGTCGTCGACGAGCTTGCCGAGGTTGACGCCCTCGCCGGTCACGGTGGCCCCGCGGGCCGTGCTGGCGAGGTTGTCGCGCAGCTTGACCGGGAGGTTGCGGGTCTGGTTCGGCCTGGCCGTCAGCGTGACCCGGACCTGCCCGTGGCCCTGCGCCCACGCGGTGTACGTCCGCTCGCCCGGGGCGATCGAGAACGTGTCACCGAGCGCGGTCGCGGGGTCGGTGTCGGCCACCGGGCGCGAGCGGGCGGTGTACTCGCCGACGTAGAGCTTCGCGCCGACGACCGGCCGTCCCTCCTCGTCGGTCGGGCTGAACCGCAGCGTCGCGTCCTTCGCGTACGCCGAGGCGAAGCTCGGGACAGGCTGCGTGTCACCGGAACCCGCCGAGGTCGCGCCCTGTCCGAGGCCGCGGGCGGCGAAGGCGTTCCACAGCAGGTCCTGGTTGGCCCCGCCGAAGCGCAGGAGGTCGGCGGCGAGCATCCGGTCGCGGGCGTCGACCATCGAGACGGCGCCGCTCGGCATGAGCAGCCACGAGTCGAAGACCAGCTGGATCCAGCGCCGGTTGCCCGGGCACTGCGTGGCGGCACGCTCGCCGTCGGCGCAGGCCTTCTGGGTCGCGGCGTCCCCGAGCCCGTAGCGGTCGATGAACGCCGCCCGGATGTCGTTGTTCGTCGCGGACCAGATCTCGCCGTCCGCGTGCACCTGCGGACCGGTCAGGTCGTAGCCGACGTTCGAGTAGTTGAGCGGGCTCTGCCCCATGTTGTAGTTGCGGATGCCCTGCTGCGGGTTGCCGGTGACGTAGGCGCCCATCGGGGTCGCCTCGCCGCCGAGCGGCGCGTAGCCGTTCTCCTGCAGGTACTCCATCGCCATGAGGTCCGACCAGCTCTCGCCCATGCCGCCGGCCTGGAGCCCGGACAGGCCCTGGACGGGGCCGCCCGCCATCCGGTTGCTGATGGCGTGGCCGTACTCGTGGCCGATGACCGACATGTCGAACGAGCCGTCGACGCACGGGGCATAGAACGAGCCCGCGACCGGCTGCCACATGTACATGTTCGAGTACACGGTGCCGCCGTCGCCGAGGGTCAGCTGGTTCGCGTTGTTGCGCAGGCCGACCTGGGCCCCGGACTGGGCGCGCCCGACCTCCGGGTCACCGCCCGTGCCGCCCTTGCCGTAGTTGTCGCGCTGGAGGTTCCACGCCGACTCGGTGAAGCCCAGCCGGTAGGACCAGTCGTGCATCCGGTTGTGCATCGCGAAGAGGTTGGCCGTCGCCGCGTCGATGTCGTTGCGGGTCGGGCTGGAGTACGCGGCGGGGTCGCACTTGCTCGTCTGCCAGACGTTGGTCCAGTCGTAGACGTAGTTGCGGTCGGCCTTCGGGGTCGCCGTGAGGCCGGGCGTCGTGCGCCACTGCTCGTAGGTCAGCGCGTTGTTGCCGTTCGTCGTGAACGTGCTGATGTCCGTCGAGGGGTCGAGGTCCCACGCCTTCGGGGAGGCCGGGCTCGCGACGACCTCGTCGCACCCCTCGGCGGCGACCCAGCAGAAGGTGCTGCGGGTGTCGGTGGAGGAGCGGTCGGTCAGCGGCGTGCCGGTGAAGACCTTCCAGCGCGGGTTGTCGCTGTCGGCGTCGACGAGGTTCTCGCGGGCGATGACCTTCCCGGTCACGGCATCGACGTGGATGCTGTACGCGGTCTCGGCGTCGACGACCATCTCGACCCGGAACGCGCGCCGGGGGTCCTTGCCGGGCACGGGGACCGCGACCTCCTCGGTGCGCTGCGAGACGAGCGACCCGGCGTCGGCGCCGACGCTGCGGGCCGCCGCGGCGACGGCGTCCTTCTCCGAGACCTTCGCGGCGGCCGGGGCCGCGGCGTCGGGGGTGAAGGTCGAGCTGACGTAGCGGACCGACCCGTTCTGGACCGCCACGGCGACCATGCCGTCGAGGCCCGCGGAGACACCGCCGAAGGTCTGCCGCAGCAGGACGACGGTGGCGTCGCCGATGCGGTTGGTGCCGACGAGCTCGACGTCGTCCAGCTGGTCGCTCGTCAGCCCGAAGGCCGCCCGCTCGCCGGCGAGGAAGTCGCGGGCCGCGGTCTCGGGGTCCTTGGCGAGTCCGCGCGCGACCGGTGACGTGCCGTCGAGCACGTAGCTGGCCGGCGCACCGAACCGGTTCCAGGTCACCGACTTCGCACCCGATGCGCGCCCGGTGTCGGTCGAGCGCTGCGCCGACGAGCGCTGCGCCGACGACGGCGCGGCCGAGCCGGTCCGCGTGTCGAGGTCGGGCAGGCCGTGGTCGTGGTCGCGCTCGCCGGGCGGGGTCGACACGATGTCGGCCGGCGCCTCCTCGGCGGCGGCCGCCTGCTGGGCGGTCACCGCCAGGCTCAGCGCGACGGCGGCGGTCAGGCCGGTCGCGACCGCGCGGGTCGCTGGGTTCCTGCGTCTCATCCGGATGCTCCTCGGTGGGGGGTCGCCACGGGAAGCACCGGGCTCCGCGGTCCACCGGGTCCCGGCGGACGACGGCCCCTGCCCCGGCCCCGTCGCGTGCCGTCCACCCAACCCGCTGGAGCCCCTGAGAAGAACCTGTGAGAGACCAAGTCTTGGTCAAGTCTTCGTCAGCGCGCGGGTCCGCCGACCGCCGGACTGGCAGAAGGTGCCAGCGGATCGGCCGGTTCACGGGCTCGGGACGACGATGGGCGCCCTCCTCCCGGCGGCTAGGTTGACGAGACGCCGGCGCCCCACCCCGTCGGCGCACCGCCCCGAGCACCGAGGAGCCCCACCCGTGACCGGACCGCTGGACGGCATCACCGTCGTCGACCTCTCGCGCGCCCTCGCCGGCCCCCACGCTGCGATGCTCCTCGGCGACATGGGCGCCCGCGTCGTCAAGGTCGAGTCCCCGACCGGTGACGACACCCGCGGATGGGGACCGCCCTTCGTCGGCCCCGAGGACGACCCGGTGTCGACGTACTTCCTCTCGTGCAACCGCAACAAGGAGTCGATCGTCCTCGACCTCAAGTCCGACGACGGCCGCGAGACGCTGACCCGCCTCGTGCGCCACGCCGACGTGCTCATCGAGAACTTCCGCCCGGGTGTCCTCGACCGGCTCGGGTTCGACGTCGAGCGCCTCCACGAGCTCAACCCCGGGCTGGTCGTCCTCGCCATCAGCGGGTTCGGCCACGACGGACCCGAGGGCGGCCGCCCCGGTTACGACCAGATCGCCCAGGGCGAGGCCGGCCTGATGTCGGTGACCGGCACCGGGCCCGACGAGCCGCAGCGCGTCGGCGTGCCGATCGGCGACCTGCTGGCCGGGCTGCACGGCGCCTTCGGCGTGGCCACCGCCCTGCGCGAGCGTGAGCTGACCGGCCGCGGGCGCGTCGTGCGCACCTCGCTGCTCGCCTCGGTCGTCGGAGTGCACGCCTTTCAGGGCACCGCGTACACCGTTGCGGGACAGGTCGGTCGGGCGCAGGGCAACCACCACCCGTCGCTCGCGCCGTACGGTCTCTTCCACGCGAGCGACGGCCCGGTGCAGGTGGCCGTCGGCTCGCAGGGCCTCTGGGTGCGCTTCGCGGAGGCGTTCGACATCGACCCCGCCGACCCCCTGCTCGCCACCAACTCCGCCCGTGTCGGCAACCGCGCTCACCTCGTCGAGGTCATCGACGCCGCCTTCGCGTCGTGGCGCGCCGAGGAGCTGCTGTCCCGGCTCGCCGAGCTCGGCATCCCGTCGGGCAAGGTGCGCTCCATCGACGAGGTCTACGACTGGGAGCAGACCCGCTCGCAGGGACTCGTCATCGACGTCGAGCACCCAGTGCTCGGGCGCATCGAGCTGCCCGGTCCGCCGATCCGGTTCGACGACAACGCCTTCGGCGGCGGTCGTGACACCCACCAGCCGCCCCCCGGTCTCGGCGAGCACGACGCCACGGTCCGTGCCTGGCTCGACGAGGCGGACGCGGCCGACGCGGCCGAAGGGGGCCGCCCGTGACCGCCGAGGCGCGGGCGCGCCGGCCCGGCGCCCACGAGCTGCTCGACGCCGTGCTCGACGCGGGCAGCTTCACCTCGTGGGACGAGGCGCCCCTGAGGGTCGCGGAGCCCGGTAGCGAGTACGCCGTCGAGCTGGCCGCCGCGGCCGAGCGCGCCGGCACCGACGAGTCCATCGTCACCGGCGAGGGGCGCATCGGCGGGCACCGGGTCGCCGTCGTCGTCGGCGAGTTCCGCTTCCTCGCCGGCTCGATCGGCCGGGCCGCCGCCGAGCGCGTGACCGCTGCCTTCGAGCGCGCGACCGCCGAGCGGCTGCCCCTGTTCGCCGCGCCCTCGTCCGGCGGCACGCGGATGCAGGAGGGCACGCCGGCCTTCGTGACGATGGTGAAGATCAGCGGCGCCGTCGCCGCGTTCAAGGCCGCCCGGCTGCCATACATCACCTACCTGCGGCACCCGACGACCGGTGGCGTCCTCGCGTCGTGGGGGTCGCTCGGCCACGTGACCGTCGCCGAGCCGGGGGCGACCATCGGCTTCCTCGGCGCGCGCGTCTACGAGGCGCTGTACGGCGAGCCCTTCCCCCAGGACGTGCAGGTCGCCGAGAACCTCTACGCCCACGGCCTGCTCGACGCCGTGCTGCCCGTCGAGGCGCTGACCGAGATCGCCGGCCGCTTCCTCGACATCCTCGCGGCGCCGCGCGAGCTGACCCCGGTGCCCGACGTGCCGAAGGAACCGCTCGCCGACGTCCCGGCCTGGGACTCCGTCACGCGCTCCCGCCGCCCGGAGCGGCCGGGCATCCGCGCCCTGCTGCGGCTCGGCGCGTCCGACGTCCTGCCGCTGTTCGGCACCGGCGCCGGCGAGTGGGACCGCAGTCTCTTCCTCGCGCTCGCCCGCTTCGACGGCGCGACGTGCGTCGTCCTCGGCCAGGACCGCCGGGCCGAGGCGCTCGAGGCGCCGCTCGGGCCGTCCGGGCTGCGGGTGGCCCGGCGCGGGATGAAGCTCGCGACCGAGCTCGGGCTGCCGCTGGTCAGCCTCATCGACACCGCGGGAGCCGCCCTGTCGAAGGCCGCCGAGGAGGGTGGCATGGCCGGCGAGATCGCGCGGTGCATCGCCGAGCTCGTCACGCTGCCCGTGCCGACGGTCTGCGTCCTGCTCGGCCAGGGAACCGGGGGCGGGGCGCTCGCGCTGATGCCCGCCGACCGTGTGCTCGCGGCGCAGCACTCCTGGCTCTCGCCGCTGCCGCCGGAGGGTGCCTCGGCCATCCTCCACCGCACGACCGAGCGTGCCCCCGAGCTCGCCGACCAGCAGCGCGTGCGCTCGCTCGACCTGCTGCGCGCGGGCATCGTCGACCGGGTCGTGGCCGAGCACCCCGACGCCGCCGACGAGCCGGAGGCGTTCTGCCGCCGGCTCGCGCAGGCCGTCCGCCACGAGCTGGCCGAGCTCGCGGCGCTCGACGACGCGGCCCGGCTCACCGCCCGTCACGACCGCTGGCGCGCCCTCTGACCCCCGTCCCCCACTGATTGCGAGTTCCGCCGCCGACGCGCCGCGTCAGCGGCGTGTCGAGCGGCGGAACTCGCAAGAAGTCGGGAAAACCCGGGGGGGTCAGGCGACGGGGAGGGCGTCCTCGGCGCGCTCGGGCGCGACGACGGAGGGCCGCCGCGCATGCTGCTCGTTGAGCGCCAGCCCGACGACGGACACCAGCACGACCGCGAAGCCGAGCCACTGCGTCGCGCTCGGGCTCGCCCCGAGCCACACGACGCCGACGAGCGCCGCCGACAGCGGGAAGGCCAGCTCGGCGAGGGTCGCCCGCGACGCCGGCGTGCGCCCGAGCGCGCGGTAGTACAGGACGAGCGCGAGCAGGCCCGGCACGAGGGCCAGCAGGAGGATGTTGACGACCGCGTCGGAGCCGAGCAGCACCGGCGTGCCGGTCAGCCCGGCCGTCACTGCGAGCGTCACGAGGCCGAAGGCGAAGCGCAGCGCCGTGAGGTCCGAGAAGCGCAGCTCGGCGGACGCCGCGCGCCCGAGCACCGTCCCCGCCGCCCACAGCGCCGCGGCGCCGACGGCCAGCAGCGCCGCCGTGGCGCTCGAGACGCTGACGGCCAGCGGGTCGGGGAAGGCCAGCAGCCAGGCCCCGACGAGCGCCGGCACGGCGAACACCGCGTAGACCGGGCGCAGCCGCTCGCCGAGCAGCAGCGCCGCGAGCGCGATGGCGATGAGCGGCTGGAGCTTCTGGAGCACCTGCGGCGTGATCGGGTCGCCGGTGCGGAAGGCCGCCGTGAACAGGGTCGTCGCGAGCGCCGACGATCCGGCGCCGATGACGACGACGCTCACCTTCGTGCGCAGGGACGTCGTCCGCAGCCGCCGCAGCGCGGGCACGAGCCACGGCAGGGTGAGCACGACGAGGACGAGGTGCTCCCACAGGACGACGGCGAGGGCGGGGTACTCCGCGGCGAGCGGTCCGCGCCACAGCGAGGACAGGCCCCAGAGCGAGGCGGCGAGGGCGACGAGCCAGGTGCGGTCGGACGTCCGGTCGGTCATGGACACAGCGTGGACCACGCGCGCCCCGCGGCCACCACCGGCCCCGCGAGATGTCGAAGGACGAGACACCGGCGGTCGACGTCGGACTGCCAACGCCCGGCCCGCCCTTGGGCAGAACCTGCCAACGCGGGGCCGCGTCCCGGCTCCCTAGGGTCGGTCTCCCGGGCACCCCGTCCGGCGGATCAGGGAGCGAGGTGACGGATGCGGGTCCTCCTGGCCCTCGGCGGCAACGCGATGACCGGCCCCGACGGCAGCGCGACCCCCGCCGCGCAGATCGCCGCGGTGACCGAGGCGATGGGCGCCGCCGCCCGCCTCGTCGCGGCCGGCCACGAGGTCGTCGTCACGCACGGCAACGGCCCGCAGGTCGGCAACCTGCTCGTCAAGAACGAGCTCGCCGCGCACGTCGTCCCGCCGGTGCCGCTGGACTGGTGCGGCGCCCAGACGCAGGGAACCCTCGGCTTCACGATCCTCGACGCGCTCGACGCCGCCCTCGCCGCCGCCGGCACGCCGCGGCCGGTCGCGGCCCTCGTCACCCGCACGCTCGTCGACCGTGAGGACCCCGGCTTCACGCACCCCACGAAGCCGGTCGGCCGCTACGTCGACGCCGAGGCCGCCCAGCGGATGGTCGAGCACGGCCAGGTCTGGGAGGACCGCGGCGAGCGCGGCTGGCGGCGGGTCGTCGCCAGCCCCGAGCCGCTCGAGGTCCTCGACGTCCCGGCCGCCCGCACGCTCCTCGACGCCGGCTACGTCGTCGTCACGGCCGGCGGCGGCGGCATCCCCGTCGTCCGCGACGCCGACGGCACCCTGCGCGGCGTCGAGGCCGTCATCGACAAGGACCTCACCGCCGCGCTGCTCGCCCGCTCGCTCGGCGCCGACGTGCTCGTCATCGCCACCGACGTCGACCACGCCGCGGTCGGCTTCGGCACCCCGCAGCAGCGCGACCTCGGCCGGGTCACCCTCTCCGAGCTGCACGACCTCGCCGCCACCGGCGAGTTCGCGTCCGGCTCGATGGGCCCCAAGGTCGAGGCCGTCTCGCGCTTCGTCGCCGCCGGAGGACCGCGCGGCGTCATCACCTCGCTCACCCACATCACCGATGCCGTCGACGGCGGCTTCGGCACCGTCGTCGAACCCGACTGAGAGGAACATCCCGTGCCCGACGCCATCGAGGTCCGCAAGGTCCCGCTGCACACCGTCTCCGACGCCTCCGAGCTCGGCAAGCTCATCGACGCCGGCGTCATGGAGGCCGACCGCGTCATCGCCGTCATCGGGAAGACCGAGGGCAACGGCGGGGTCAACGACTACACGCGCATCATCGCCGACCGCGCCTTCCGCGAGATCCTCGTCGAGAAGGGCGCCGACCCGGCCAAGGTCAAGGAGATCCCGATCGTCTGGTCGGGCGGCACCGACGGCGTCATCAGCCCCCACGCCACCGTCTTCGCGACCGTCCCCGCCGAGCAGGCGCCGCAGACCGACGAGCCGCGCCTCACCGTCGGCTTCGCGATGAGCGAGCAGCTGGCCCCCGAGGAGATCGGCTACCTGCCGATGGTCGAGAAGGTCGCCGCCGCGGTCAAGGTCGCGATGGAGCGGGCCGGCATCACCGACCCGGCCGACGTCCACTACGTCCAGACGAAGACGCCGCTGCTCACCATCCACACGATCCGCGACGCGAAGTCCCGTGGCCAGAAGGTGTGGACCGAGCACACGCACGAGTCGATGGACCTCTCCAACGGCTGCACCGCGCTCGGCATCGCCGTCGCCCTCGGCGAGATCGAGATGCCGACCGACGCCGACGTCATGCACAACCGCGACCTGTACTCCTCGGTCGCGTCGTGCTCCTCGGGCGTCGAGCTCGACCAGGCGCAGGTCGTCGTCGTCGGCAACGCCCGCGGGGTCGGCGGTCGCTACCGCATCGGCCACTCGGTGATGAACGACGCGCTCGACCAGGACGGCATCTGGGCCGCGATCAAGGACGCCGGGCTCGACCTGCCCGAGCGCCCGCACCGCAGCGACCTCGGTGGCCGCCTCGTCAACGTCTTCCTCAAGTGCGAGGCGAGCCAGGACGGCACCGTCCAGGGCCGCCGCAACGCGATGCTCGACGACTCGGACGTGCACTGGCACCGCCAGATCAAGTCCTGCGTCGGCGGCGTCACCGCGTCGGTCACCGGCGACCCGGCCGTGTTCGTCTCCGTCTCGGCCGCCCACCAGGGCCCCGAGGGCGGCGGCCCGGTCGCGGCGATCATCGACCTCGGCGACGAGCCCACCGGCTACCGCGCCTGACGCACCCCCGAACCGGAGCCGGCTCTGCACCCCCTGCGGCAGGGCCGGCTCCTGCACGTCCGGGGCGCTGACGCATGACCGGGGACGGACGGGGTACCGGCCGCGGGTGAGCCACACCGCATCCTCGCCGTCCCCCACCCCTCCCCCGGCGCCCCCGCCGGGGCTGCTCGATCCCTCGCGCGCCGACGAGCTCGCCACCGCCCCGGACACCGCCGTCGTCGACGCCCTCGCCGAGATGGTCGCCCACCCCGAGTACCCCTGTCTGGGAGCCCGGTCGGTGTTCCGTCGGGATGCCGTCACTCCGCACGTCCTCGACGACCTGACCGACGACCGGCCCGGCGGGTCGCTCGACGAGCTGGGCCAGCGGCTGCGGTCGTTCGCGGCCGGAGCCGACCCCGACGGCGACCTCGTCTCGTTCGTCGCCTGCTTCCGGGGCCCGCGGGCCGACGAGCGCGGCTTCGAGGAGCAGCTGTGGGCGGCCCTGCGCCACCTGCACGCCCACGACGACCGGCCGTGGCCCGGCCACGTCGCGGCCGACCCCGGTGACCCGCACTTCGCCTTCAGCCACGGCGGCACGCCGTTCTTCGTCGTCGGCCTGCACCCCGGCGCCTCCCGCATCGCGCGGCGCGCGCCCCTTCCGACCCTCGTCTTCAACCTGCACGACCAGTTCGAGCGCCTACGGGCCGACGGCCGCTACCAGCGGATGCGTGACACCATCCGTCGTCGGGACACCGACCTCCAGGGTGGCGTCAACCCGATGGTCGCCGACCACGGGGCGGCGTCCGAGGCCCGCCAGTACTCCGGCCGCGCCGTGCCCGCCGACTGGACCCCGCCCTTCGCCCCGCACTCCACCCCGCACCCCGCCCCCGTCGAGGAGCCCGCATGAACCCCGCCCGCACCCGCTTCCCCCGTGCCTCCGCGCCGCCGCCGTACGCCGGCGGGGTCGACGGCGCCGCGGACGGGTGGCACCGCATCGGCCCGCAGACCGGCGTGGCCGTCGAGCTCGCCCCCGGTGACCGGCTGACCCTCCTCGACCCGTGTGGCGAGCAGGTGAGCGACCTCTACCTCGTGCGGTCCGACGACGTCGCGGAGCAGTTCTCGTCCGGCCGGACGACGGACTTCGGCAACAGCATCTACGTCTCGACCGGCTCGATGCTCTGGAGCAACCGCTCGGGCATCCTCGCCGAGGTCGTCGACGACACGGTCGGGGTCCACGACCTCACCCTCACCCCGTGCAGCCAGGCGACCTTCGACGTCCTCTACCCCGAGCTCGACGGCGCCCCGCACCCCAGCTGCTTCGCGAACATCGTCGGCGCCCTCGAGCCGTACGGCGTCGACGCGGACCGGGTCGGGGTGACGCTCAACGTGTTCATGGACGTCTGGACCGACGAGCGCGGCGAGCTGCACATCGACCCGCCGCCGACCCGTCCGGGCGACCGTTTCACCATCGAGGCGCGCGAGCCGCTCGTCGCTGCCGTCACCGCCTGCTCGGCGGAGAAGTCGAACAACGGCCGCTGCACCCCCATCGACTACCGCGTCGACGCCGCCCCCCGCTGACCCGCCACTCCCCCCTCTCTCTCCCCCGAACGTGTGTGGAACCGCCGGGCTTGCCCGGCGGTTCCACACGCGTTCGCGGAGAGGAGCGGGGCTCGGGGTCGGTCGAACGGACGGTCGGAGCCGGAGCGGCTGCGGAGCTCGCGGTCGTCCGACGATGCTGGCGCGCGTGACCAGCGCCCCCGGCCCGTCGTCGATGCCGTCCACCACGCCACAGCCCGCGAGCACCCTGCACCGCACCCGGCCGCCGCACGTCCCGACGACGCCGCCGGCCGTCACCGTGCAACCGGCCTCCGCGAGGACCCTGCGCCACGTCGCGCTCGGGGTCGTCGCGTTCTTCGCCGGGGGCATCCTCGGGCTGCCCGCGGCCACCCGGTCCCTCGCCCCGGCGGCCGGCACCGCGGTCGGGATGGCGTCGATGGTCCTGGCGGCCGCCGGCGTCCTGCTGCTCCTGCGGCGGTGGGGACGCTCGCTCGTCGCCGAGATCGAGCTCGGCTACACGACGTCGCGACCGCGGACGGCCTCGTGGTGGCTCCGCAACGGCCCCAAGCGCGGACGCTCCGTCGTCTGGGACCTCTCGGGCCTCTGGTACCTCCGACCGTCCGGGGAGGTCCGGGCCGCTCCCCTGCCGACACCGCACCCGGCCGGCTGGTACACCTCGCCCCGTGACCCCGCCCGGCTGGAGCTCTGGACCGGGTGCCAGTGGAGCGGGCTCCTCGGCGCACGGACGGACGGTCTCCTCCCGCTCTGACTCCCCGCCCTCTCCGACGCCCACGCCCGTGCCGCGAACGCGTGTGGGCTCGCCGGGCTTCCCCGGCGGTTTCACACACGTTCGCGGGGTCGTCGGCGGGGACGGGGGGCGGTAGGTTCCGGTCGTGGACACCGCCGAGGAGCAGCCCGACGAGGAGATCGACGAGGCCTTCGAGCGACTGCTCGAGGAGGGGCGCGACCGGCTGGAGCGACCGATCTGGACGTTGCTGCCGACCGGTCTGCTCGGCGGCATCGACGTCGGCGTCGGCATCCTCGCCTACCTCGTCGTCAAGCACGAGACGGACAGCCAGCTGCTCGCCGCGCTCGCGTTCTCGGTCGGGTTCGTGGCGCTGCTCCTCGCGCGCAGCGAGCTGTTCACCGAGAACTTCCTCGTGCCCGTGACCACGGCCGTCGCCGAGAAGGGCAACTGGGGCCGGCTGCTGCGCCTGTGGGTCGTCACGCTCCTGACGAACATCGCGGGGGGCGCGCTCGTCATCTGGGTCATCCTCGTGGCCCGGCCCGACCTCGCCGAGGTCACGCGGGAGACGGGCGAGCACTACGCCGAGCTCGGGGTCAGCCTGCGCAGCTTCATGCTCGCCGTGCTCGCCGGCCTCGTCATCACGCTCATGACCCGGATGCAGCACGGCACCGACAGCATGGGCATCCGGATCGTCCCCGCGCTGCTGTTCAGCGCCGTGCTCGTCGGCGCCGAGCTCTTCCACGCCGTGCTCGACGGGATCCTCGTCATCGGCGCCGCCATCGCCGGCTCGGACATCGCGTTCGGTGACGTCGTCGTCGCGGTCCTGTGGGCCTCGTTCGGCAACATCGTCGGGGGCGTCGGCTTCGTGACGTTCCTGCGGCTCGTGCGCTCCGCGCCGCGGGTCGAGGACGAGCGCGAGCGGTCGGCGACGACCTGACCCGCGCCCGCCCCCGACCCGCGGCCGGGGGCGCGACCCGTCAGTGCGCGAAGTGGCGGGTGCCGGTGAAGTACATCGTCACGCCGGCGGCCTGCGCGGCGGCGACGACCTCGGGGTCGCGCATCGAGCCGCCGGGCGCCACGACCGCGCGGACGCCGGCGTCGAGCAGCACCTGGAGGCCGTCGGCGAACGGGAAGAACGCGTCCGACGCCGCGACCGAGCCGCGCGCCCGCTGCGCCCCCGCGCGGGTCACCGCGAGGTGGCAGGAGTCGACCCGGTTGACCTGGCCCATCCCGATGCCGACGGACGCGCCGTCCTTGGCGAGGAGGATGGCGTTGGACTTGACCGCGCGCACCGCCCGCCACGCGAACTGGAGATCGGTCAGCGTGCGCTCATCGGCGGCGTCGCCGGACACGAGGCGCCAGTGCGCGGCGTCGTCGCCGCCGGTCGTGGCGCCCTCGTCGTCGCGGACCACGGCGTCGACCGCGTCGCGGACCTGCAGGAGCACACCACCGGAGACGGCGCGGAACTCGACCGGGTCGCTGAAGCGCTCGACGCCCTCGGGCAGGCGCAGCAGCCGGCGGTTCTTCTTCTCACGGAGGATCTCGAGGGCGTCGTCGTCGAAGGCCGGCGCGACGATCACCTCGCTGAAGACGTCGTTCGTCGCCAGCGCCATCTCGCGGGTCACCGGGCGGTTGGTCGCGATGATGCCGCCGAAGGCCGACACCGGGTCGCAGTCGTGCGCGGCGGTGTACGCCTCGGCGACCGTCTCGCCGACCGCGATGCCGCACGGGTTGGCGTGCTTGATGATCGCGACCGTCGGCTGGTCGCCGTGGTCGTACGCGGCGCGCAGCGCGGCGTCGGCGTCGACGTAGTTGTTGTACGACATCTCCTTGCCGGCCAGCTGCTCGGACTGCGCCAGGCCGGGCCGCCAGTGCGTGTAGAGCGCGGCGCGCTGGTGCGGGTTCTCGCCGTAGCGCAGGACCGCGGACTTCTCCCAGGTCGCGCCGGTCCACGCCGGGAAGCCGGTGCCGTCCGAGGTGTCCGCGTAGGCGTTGCCCATCCAGGAGGCGACGGCGACGTCGTAGCTCGCGGTGTGCGCGAACGCCTCGGCCGCGAGGCGCTTGCGCTGCTCGAGGGTGAAGCCGCCGGAGCGCACCGCCTCGAGGGCGACGCCGTAGGCCGCAGGGTCGGTGACGACGGCGACGCTCGGGTGGTTCTTCGCGGCCGCGCGGACCATCGAGGGGCCGCCGATGTCGATCTGCTCGACGCACTCGTCGGGCGTCGCACCGGAGGCCACGGTCTCGCGGAAGGGGTAGAGGTTGACGACGACGAGCTCGAACGCCTCGACACCGAGGTCCTCGAGCTGCGCGAGGTGGTCGGGCTTGCGCGTGTCGGCGAGCAGGCCGGCGTGGACGCGTGGGTGGAGGGTCTTGACGCGGCCCTCGAGGCACTCGGGGAAGCCGGTCAGCTCCTCGACGCGCGTGACGGGCAGGCCGAGCGACTCGATGAGCGCGGCGCTGCCGCCGGTCGAGACGAGCGTGACGCCGGCGTCGTGCAGGCCCTGCACGAGCTCGGGCAGGCCGGTCTTGTCGTAGACGGAGACGAGGGCGCGACGCACGGGGCGGACGTCCTGGGTCGGGCCGGGGGCGGAGACGGATGCCATGGAGGGCTCCTCGGGGTCGACGGGGTCGGTCCCGGAGCACCCAGGCGGGCGATGCCCCGACTGCAGACTTCCCGGTGGTGACCCACCCGCGCCAGTCGTCGTCGTTCCTCCGACGATGGCGTCGGGTGCCTCACCCTCAGGACCCGCCGGTGGTGACCCACCCGCGCCAGTCGTCGTCCCTCACTGTAGCGAGGAGGCGGAAGACCCCGAAATCTCCCGGTCAGCGGGCGTAGGGCGACGGGGGCAGCGGGTCGGGCCAGGAGCCACCGAGCACCCGGTCCACGTCGAGGACGACGACGACCCGCTCGGGGTTCGGCCGGGGCGGTCGGTACCGGACGGCGTAGCGCTCCTCGGCGTCGCGGACGGCGTCGGCGTCCTCGAGCACCCGGGTCGTCCCCTCGAAGGTGACCCACCGCCGCCCCTCGTGCTGGGTGAGCGACGCGCGACGTCCGGCCCGCGCCTGGACGACCTTGGCGCTCGAGCGCCCGGCGATGACCCGGGCGACGAGCAGCTCCTCGTCCCAGGTGAAGCCGACGGGCACGCTGTGCGGGCTGCCGTCGCGGCGCAGCGTCGTCAGGGTCGCGAGGTGGCGTTCGCGGAGGAAGGCGAGGACGTTCGGCGCGAGCGCGTCGGGGGTCAGCGCCACGAGCGGTCCTGCGCGAGCCGGGTCAGCACGTCGACGAGCATCCCGCGCTCCTGCTCCTTGATGCGCTCGTGCAGCGAGGCGGCGTCGTCGCCGTCCTCGACGCGCACGGCGCGCTGGTCGATGATCGGCCCGGTGTCGACCCCCGCGTCGACCCAGTGGCAGGTGCAGCCGGTGACCTTGACCCCGTGGGCGAGCGCGTCGCGCACGCCGTGCGCGCCGGGGAAGCTCGGCAGCAGAGCGGGGTGGGTGTTGACCACCCGGAACGCCTCGAGGAAGGCCGGCCCCAGCACCTTCATGAAGCCCGCGGACACGACGAGGTCGGGGTCGTGGGCGGCGACCAGGCGCGCGAGGGCGGCGTCCCAGTCGGCGCGGGTGTCGTGGTCGGGCACCCGGCAGACGAACGTCGGGATGCCGTGCTCCTGCGCCCGCTCGACCCCGCGCGTGCCGTCGCGGTCGGCTCCGACGACGACGACCTCGAGGGGCGCGTCGCCGGCGTCGAGGACCGCCTGGAGGTTGGTCCCGGAGCCGGAGACGAGCACGGCCAGCCGCAGCGGGCCACCTGACCCCGCGCTCACCGGCGCAGCCGCCACGCGTCACGCAGGACGAAGAGGACGGCGCCGACGACGAGCCACGCGAGCGCCGAGAGCGCCATCTCGAGGGCCGGGGCCCCGACCGACGACAGCCGGTAGGCCCCGAGCGACCCGCCGCCGACGGCGTCGAGCAGCCCGATGGCGAGCGCCGTGACGACGCACGAGGACACGGCGACGACGAGCTTGGTGCGCAGCCGGGCGAGCCGGGCCACGGTCGCGACGGCGCGACGCCCGACCCACATCCCGGCGCCGACGAGGAGCAGCACGCAGACGACGCCGACGAGCCCCGGGAAGCGCCCCGGCTGGGGCAGCGCACCGAGCGCGGGGACCATCGGCAGCAACCCCGTCTCGGAGCCGTCCCACGTGACGGAGGCCCCCTCGACGACCGAGAAGCCCGGGCCGGCGACGAACGAGACGACCCACAGGCCGAGGTTGGCCAGGCCGGCCAGCTGCCCCGCGAGGAGCACCGCGACGCCGACACCCGAGGGGGCGAGGTCGGACTGGATCGACACGACCCGCGGCCACGCGAGGAGCACCGCGAGGAGGACGGCGACCATCCCGACCATGATCAGGAGGCCGGCGCCCGCGAGCCCCGGACCGACCGAGCGACGGATGCTGTCGGGCAGCGGGAGGACCAGGCGCGGCCCGAGGACGTCGGGGTCGTCGCGGCCGACGGCGCGCAGCGCGTACCCGAGCCCGACGAGGGGCACGAGGACCGCCGGCAGGAGCAGCGTCCAGGGCCGGGGCGGCAGCGGGCCGTTCGCGGCGAGCACCCAGCCGATGCCGACGACGGCCGCGTAGCCGGCCCACCAGGCCCCGACCGCGGCGGCCAGCGGGCGCGGCAGCAGGCCGGCCCACCACTCCCCCTCGGAGCTGACCCGGACCATCGCCTCGCGCGCGCCCAGGCGGGCGACGAGCACGAGGACACCGAGGAGCAGCAGGGGCGTCAGCGCGATGGTGGCGGTCCCGACCCCGAGGTGGGCGCCGCCGGCGAGCAGCCAGGCCGAGGCGCCGACCGCCGTCGCCGACGACCCGTCCGAGCTCGAGAGCGGGTCGGCCGCCCACGCCGCGAGGACCGGCCCGACGACGAGCACCGCGGACACGAGCCCGGTCGCGACGCCGATGAGCCCGGAGCGCCGCCAGCCGGGCGCCAGCGGGTGGACGTGGTCACCGGCGGGCTCGGTGCCGGCCGGTGAGGACGTGGTGCGGTCCGTGACGGTCATCGCGGACCAGTCTGCGGCACGGTCAGCCGCGAGCCGTGGTGCCGCGCCGTGCGGCGGCGGGGCCGGCCACGCAGCGGGCCGCCGAGCGCCCCGACGGCGCACCATGCCCGCCGTCCGGAGAAATCCCGGGCGGTGGGGCATCCTGCACGGGGTGCTCGTGCGTCGGGTGGGGTGAGGGCACCGGAGGGAGGGTCATGGGGGCGGACGCGGCAGCCGAGTTCGACGAGTTCTACCGCGGCACGGTGCACCGTGTCGTGCACCTCGTCTACGCCACGACCGGCGACCTCTCGCTCGCGCAGGAGTGCGCGCAGGAGGCCTACGCCCGGGCCTGGACGCAGTGGCGCTCGGTCTCGGCGATGCGCGACCCGCTCGCGTGGGTGCGGACCGTCGCGCGGCGCCTCGCTGTCAGCCAGTGGCGGCACCACCGCGCCCGCGACCGTGCCTACGCCCGCCACGGTGCGGCGTCGGCCGTGCCGGCCCCCACGCCGGACCGGGTCGCGGTGCTCGAGGCCCTCGGGCGGCTCTCGGAGCCGGTCCGCGAGGCGCTCGCCCTGCACTACCTCGCCGACCTCAGCGTCGAGCAGGTGGCCGACGAGACCGGGTCACCGGTCGGCACCGTCAAGGCGCGGCTGCGCCGGGGTCGCCACCAGCTCGGCGCCCTCCTCTCTCCCGAGGACGGCGGCGCCCTCCCCGACCCGCAGGAGGTCGACCGTGGATGACCTGACCGTGTTCGACGCCGACGACGAGGCCGACGACGCCGCCCGCAGGGCCCTGCTGCTCCTCGGTGAGGACGTCGACGCGCTCGTCCTCGCCGACCCGGCCGACCTGCGGCACACCGCAGGACGGAGCCAACGCCGTCTCCTCGGGGTCGCCGGCGTCGCTGCCGCGGTCGTCCTCGTCGCGCTCGTCGGCGTCATCGGCCTCCTCGGGCGCGACGACCCGGACCGCGTGCCCGCCGGCCCCTCGGCCACGACCCCGGTCGCCACCGGCACCCCGCCCGCCTCGCCCGACACCTCCGACGGCACCCCGGACGCCGCCGGGTCGCGCAGCACCGACGTCATCGGCGACGACGGCTCGCTCGGGCCGTTCCGCACCGGCATGGACCGTGCGATGGTGCAGGAGGCCATCGTGTCCGCGGGCCTCGAGGGCACGGTCCGCATCGCTGCGCGCGAGGTGGGCGGCGGCATCGTCGACCGCGTGCTGCTGCAACCTGGCGCGGGCACCGGGGTCGGTGACGGTGACGTCATCGGCACCTTCGACCGCGAGACCGACCGGCTCTCGGCCCTCGTGGCGCCGGCGACCGCACGCATCCACGGCCTCGGCGTCGGCTCGCCGGTCGGCGCGTTCGAGGACGAGTTCCCCGGCCGGGTCCACCTCGACGAGTCCTCGAGCGTCTACCTGCTCGACCTCGAGGGCGGGGTCCGGCTCCAGCTCGGCCGCCCGTCGGCCTACCTCGACCGCAGCGCCGTCGCCGCGCTCGTCGTCATCCCGCCGATGGCGCCGACCTTCCCGTACTTCGACTGACGCTGCTCCCCCGCCTCGACCCATCCCTCGAGAGAACAGGACACGCCGCCGGCGCACGGGCGCGGGCGGCGTGTCCTGTTCGCTCGACGGGGTGGGGGCACCCCGAGCGGGCGGTCGGTCGCGGTGGCGTCAGCCGGCGAGCGACTCCATGATGTCGCGCATCAGCTGGGCGGTCTCGGACGGCGTCTTGCCGACCTTGACACCGGCGGCCTCGAGGGCCTCCTTCTTCGCCTGCGCCGTGCCGGACGAGCCGGACACGATGGCGCCGGCGTGGCCCATCGTCTTGCCCTCGGGGGCGGTGAAGCCCGCGACGTAGCCGACGACCGGCTTGGTCACGTGGTCCTTGATGTACGCCGCCGCGCGCTCCTCGGCGTCACCGCCGATCTCGCCGATCATGACGATCGCGTCGGTCTCGGGGTCGTTCTCGAACGCCTCGAGGCAGTCGATGTGCGTCGTCCCGATGACCGGGTCACCGCCGATGCCGACCGCGGACGAGAAGCCGAAGTCCCGCAGCTCGTACATCATCTGGTAGGTCAGCGTGCCCGACTTCGAGACCAGGCCGATGCGGCCGCCGCCCGAGATGTCGGCCGGGATGATGCCGGCGTTGGAGGCGCCGGGGCTGATCAGGCCCGGGCAGTTCGGACCGATGATCCGGGTGCCGCCCTTCTGCGCGGCGTAGTTGTAGAACTCCGCGGTGTCCTTGACGGCGACGCCCTCGGTGATGACGACGAGCAGCGGGATGCCCGCGTCGATCGCCTCGACGGCGGCGGCCTTGGTGAAGGCGGCGGGGACGAACGCGACGCTGACGTCGGCGCCCGTCTTCTCCATCGCCTCGGCGACGGTGCCGAACACGGGGACGGAGACGCCGTCCTCGAACTCGACGTCGGTGCCCGCCTTGCGGGGGTTGACGCCGCCGACGATGGCGGTGCCGGAGCGCAGCATCCGCTGCGTGTGCTTCATGCCCTCGGAGCCGGTCATGCCCTGGACGATGACCTTGGAGTCCGCGGTGAGGAAGATGGCCATGGGTGTCTGTTCTCTCTTCTCGCTCGCTCGGGTCAGTTCTGGGAGGCCAGCTCGGCGGCCTTGCGGGCGGCGCCGTCCATCGTCTCCTCGATGAGGACGAGCGGGTGGGCACGCTCGGCGAGGATGCGGCGGCCCTCCTCGACGTTGTTGCCGTCGAGCCGGACGACGAGCGGCTTGGTGGCCTCGTCACCGAGGGCGTCGAGCGCGCCGACGATGCCGTTGGCGACCGCGTCGCACGAGGTGATGCCGCCGAAGACGTTGACGAACACCGACTTCACCTGCTCGTCGCCGAGGATGATGTGCAGCCCGTTGGCCATCACCTCGGCCGAGGCGCCGCCGCCGATGTCGAGGAAGTTGGCCGGCTTCTGGCCGCCGAACTCCTCACCGGCGTAGGCGACGACGTCGAGGGTGCTCATGACGAGCCCGGCGCCGTTGCCGATGATGCCGACCGAGCCGTCGAGCTTGACGTAGTTGAGGCCCTTCTCCTTGGCCGCGGCCTCGAGCGGGTCGGCGGCGGCGAAGTCCTCGAGGGCCTCGTGGTGGGGGTGGCGGAAGTCGGCGTTGGCGTCGAGCGAGACCTTGCCGTCGAGGGCGACGATGTCGCCGTCCTCGGTCCTCACGAGCGGGTTGACCTCGACGAGGGTGGCGTCCTCCTCGCGGTAGACCGTCCAGAGGGTCTTGAGGACCGGCTCGATCTTCGCGGCGACCTCGCCCTCGAAGCCGGCGGCCTCGACGATCTCGCGGGCCTTGGCGTCGTCGATGCCGGTGTTGGGGTCGACGGCGATCCGCGCGAGGGCCTCGGGGCGCTCGACGGCGAGCTGCTCGATCTCCATCCCGCCCTCCTTGCTGCACATCGCGAGGTAGGTGCGGTTCGCGCGGTCGAGCAGGATGGAGAAGTAGTACTCCTCGGCGATCCGGGCACCCTGCGCGATCATCACGCGGTGCACGGTGTGGCCCTTGATGTCCATCCCGAGGATGGCGCTCGCGTGCTCCTGCGCCTCGTCGGCGCTCTTGGCGACCTTGACGCCGCCGGCCTTGCCGCGCCCGCCGGTCTTCACCTGGGCCTTGACGACGGTGACGCCGCCGCTCGCGGTGCCGATGCGCTCGGCCGCCTCCCTCGCCTCCTCGGGCGTGGTGGCGACGGCCCCGGCGAGCACGGGGACACCGTGCTTCTCGAACATGTCACGGGCCTGGTACTCGAAGAGGTCCACGAGGCGATCCGTCCTCACTGTCGGCGAAAGTGGTCCGCAGGGCAGCGTATCCGCGCCACGTCGCAGGGCCGAACCCGAGGCGTCCGATGGGGGGAATCTCACGCCGACCGGGCCGTCGACGCGGCGACCGGCGCCCGTCCCGGCGCGCCGGAGGACGCCGCAGGGGCGGCCCGGCCGGTGGCCGGACCGCCCCTGGGAGGGCGTCGAGGGCGTCAGCCCACGGACACCGCGGTGTCGTCGACGACGAAAGAGGTCTGCAGCGAGGAGTCCTCGGTGGCGGTGAACTTCACCGTCACGGCCTTGCCCTTGTAGGGCAGCAGGTTGAAGGACTTCTGCACGTACGAGCTGTTCTTGTTCGCGTTGGAGTACGTCGCGAGCGTCGTCGTCGTGCCGCCGACCACGACCTGGGCCTTCATCGTGTCGTAGGCGGTCGACGTGGTCTCGGCCGTGTCGATGCGGACCCAGAACGAGAGGGTCGCAGCCGTCGCGGTCGAGGGGATGGTCACCGTCTGCTGCTCGGTCTCGGTGCCGGTGGTGCCGTTGCCGCCGAGCCACAGCTTCCAGCTGCCGGTGCGCGCCGGGCGGCCGGTGTTGTTCGTGATCGGGCCGGCCGTGCCGGTCCACACCGTGGCGCCGGACTCGAAGCCCGCGTTCTGGAGCAGGTTGCCGCTGGTGGGCGGCGGGGTGGTCGTGCCACCGCAGCTCTGCGCGCCGGCCGGGACCGAGATGGCCGAGAAGGCGCTCTCGACCGCGGTGCAGACCGCGGCGTTGCTCGGGAAGAGCTCCTTGGCGGAGGCGATGGCGCCCTCGCGGGCCGCGGCGTAGTTGCTCGTCGAGGTCAGCTTGGTCGCGAGGGTGCGGTACCAGACCTTCTCGATGTTCGAGCGGCCCGCGCCGGTGACGGTCGAACCGTTGCAGGTCGGGCTGTTGTACGAGACGCCGTTGACCGTCTTCGCGCCGCTGCCCTCGGAGGCGAGGAAGAACCAGTGGTTGAGCGGGCCCGAGGAGTAGTGCGGGTCGAGGTTCTTCGTGCCGGTGGTCCAGCAGTCCTGGCTCGCGCCGTCCTTGCTCGGCTTGTCCATGTAGCGCAGCGGGGTGCCGTTGCCGTTGATGTTGATCTTCTCGCCGATGAGGTAGTCGCCCGGGTCGGCGGAGGAGCCCGCGTAGAACTCGACGGCGGTGCCGAAGATGTCCGAGGTCGCCTCGTTGAGGCCGCCCGCGTCGCCCGTGTAGGCCAGGCCCGCGGTGTTCTCGGTGACGCCGTGGCTCATCTCGTGCGCGGCGACGTCGATGCTCGTCAGCGGGTGGGTGTTGCCCGTGCCGTCGCCGTAGGTCATCTGGGTGCCGTCCCAGAACGCGTTGACGTAGGCGTTGCCGTAGTGGACGCGGCTGCGGGCGCCCCGGCCGTCGTTCCAGATGCCGGCCCGGCCGAGGACGTTGTTGTAGTAGTCGTAGGTCTTCTCGGCGCCGTACTCGGCGTCGACGGCCGCGGTCTGGCGGTTGGAGGCCGTGCCGTCGCCCCAGACGTTGTCGGCGTCGGTGAACTGCGTGCCGGCCGCGGTCGAGCTCGTCGAGCCGTTGAGGTCGGTCGTGTAGTTGCCGTGGCTGTCCTTGAGCAGCCACGAGGAGCCGCTCTGCGTCGTGTTGAGCGTCACCGTGCCCGAGTACATCGAGTTGCCGGTGCCGTTGACGATCTCGTCCCAGCTCGAGACGACCGCGCCGGTGCTCGCGTCGACGATCGTGTGCAGGCGGCTCGGGGTCTGGTCGGCCTTGACCCCCGTGGTGACGACGTCGTACGCCAGGCGGGGGCTGCCCGAGCCCGCCCAGACCACGAGCTCGCCCTGGCTCTTCTCGCCCGAGGCCTTCGAGCGCTCGGCGCCCGTCGCGACCGCGGCGGTCTTGCCGAGCTTCGGGGTCGTCGAGGGGGCGGCGACGGACTTGCGGCCGGCGTTGTAGCGGACCTCCTCGAGGGCGCCCTTGGCGCTCTTCTCGACGACGAGGTCGCCGCCGACGACGCGCAGGCCGTTCCAGGTGCGGTCGTAGCGGGTGTGCGTCGTCCCGTCCTTGTCGGTGATGACGGACCGGGGGACGAGCTTCTCGGCCGCGGCCAGCCCGAGGGCGGCGTGGTCGGAGCCCGCGGCGACCGCGGAGGGGGAGGAGGCCGGGGTGCCGGCGGAGGGGGCGCCGACGGCGCTGGCGGAGGTGGTGCCGGCGACGATCGTCGCGAGGGCGGCGCCGAGGGCCAGGCCGGTGGTGAGTCGTCTCACGGTCGGAGATCTCCTTGGGGAGGGGGGTGCACCCGTGTTCGGGCACGGGTGGAAACATCCAACTCGGATGCCGTGCAGGACAAGGCATCTTGCGAAAGATTGACCGTCCTGCCGGAACTCTTTACCGGTCTGCGGGGGGACCTTGACCTATCCCGTGGGCCGCCTGTGAGTCCCGCTCGCCCACCGGTCGACGGCCGGCTTCCCCCGTGGTAGCGCCGCGCCTACAGTGAGGCCGCGATGACGAGCCTCCAGCGGCTGCGCGGCGCCCCCACCCCGGACGCCGCACCCTCCGCCCCGAGGGGCGACTCGCCGTGCCGTGCGCTCGTCGGCGGGGTGCGGGCCCTCGGTGACCCGGCCGTGCTGGCCGGCGCCGCGGTGGAGGCGGTCTGGCTCGGGGCGCACCTGACGACCTGGCCGCTCGGGCTGGTGGGCTCCGGCCGCTCCGGTGCCGGTCCCGCCTACCGCGTCGAGCACCTTCCCCCGGTGCAGCGCGGGATGCTCGTGGCCGACGTCGAGGCCGCGGGGACCCCGATCCTGCTCGTGCACGGCATCGTCAGCAACCGCTCGGTCTTCACGGTGCTGCGCCGCGGCCTGACCCGCCGGGGCTTCTCGAACGTCTTCGCGATGAACTACTCGACGGTCGCGACGGACGTCCGCACCGCGGCCCTGCGCCTGGCCGACGAGGTGGAGTCGGTCTGCGAGCAGACGGGGTTCGAGCGCATCCACGTCATCGGGCACAGCCTCGGCGGGCTCATCGCCCGCTACTACGTGACGCGGCTCGGCGGCGACGCGCGGGTGCACACGCTCGTCACCCTCGGGACCCCGCACGAGGGGACGTGGGCCGCCTACGCCCTGCCGACCCGGCTGCTGCGCCAGATGCGTCCCGGCAGCGGGCTGATGCGCGAGCTCGCGCGGCCCGTGCGGGGCTGCCGCACCCGCTTCCTCGTGTACTGGTCCGACACGGATGCCGTCATCGTGCCGCAGCGCTCGGCGGCGCTGCGCCATCCGGACCTCGCGACCCGGTCGGTCCGGCTGCACGGCGCCGGGCACCTCACCCTGCCGATGCTCGGCGAGGTCGTCCACGGCATCTCGACCGCGCTGACCCAGCTCGACGCCGACGGCAGCACGGTGCGCCGCGGCGTCGTCCCCCTCTCCCGCCGCGGCTGACCCCGCACGTGCGGGGTTGTCGCTGTCCGAACCGGGCGGCGGGCTCGAAATGCCCGCACGTGCGCGGTTACTGCTGTCCGGACCGCCCTCGGGGCACGAAAAGCCCGCACGTGCGGGGTCATCGCTGTCCGGACCGTCCTCGGAGCGCGGAAAGCCCGCACGTGCGGAGTCGTCACGATCGTGGGGCCCGCAGCACGTGATGCCCGGCTCCTGAGACGGCTCACAGGCGTGCCCGGCGTCACGCGCGGCACCGTTTTCGCAGGTCAGCGGGCTGCGCACCGACATCGATGTCAGCCGGCCGGAGCGGTCGTCCACACCCCCGCCTTTGTGTCACGGAATGGTCACGGTACGGTGTACCGGCCCCGCCAGGCCCCTGCCGTCGACACCCCCGAGGTCCCCCCCGTCGTGAGTTCCCGGTCGTACACCGGGCGCCACTACGCCGGACGCCACCGCGTCCAGCGCCGCGCCCGCACCCCCCGCGCCCTCAGCCCGGGGTTCGTCCTCCCGACCGTCGCCGCGGCCGGCCTCGTCGTCACCGCGACCGGCGCGAGCATGGCCGAGTCGGCCACCGCCCAGCCGTTCGAGCTGACCAGCTCGCAGAGCGCGATGGTCCGCACCCAGCAGGCCGCCGACGTCGAGACGGGCGCCGAGCTGGCCAACCGCCGGCAGGACGCGAGCATCCAGTCCGCCGCCCTCCAGGGCCGGACGGAGGCCAAGGTGCGGGCCGCCCGCGCCGCCGAGCGCCGCGCCGCGCAGGTCGCCAAGGCCAAGGCCGAGGCCGAGAAGCAGGCCAAGAAGTGGGTCCGCCCGATCGGCGTCTGGAACATCACCTCCGGCTACGGCTGGCGCTGGGGCAAGAACCACGACGGCATCGACCTCGGCGCACCGACCGGCACCCCCCTCTCGGCGATGTCCAAGGGCACCGTCATCGGCGCCGGCTGGCACGACAGCTTCGGCTACAAGGTCGAGATCAAGTACTGGGACGGCAGCATCTCCTGGTACGGCCACATGAGCCGCATCGACGTCACCGAGGGCCAGGAGGTCATGCCCGGTGACCGCGTGGGCCTCGTCGGCAACACCGGCCACTCCTTCGGCTCGCACCTGCACCTCGAGTTCCAGCGGACGACCGCGAGCGACACCCCGCTCGACCCGGTGCCCTGGCTCAAGGACCACGGCCTCTGGTGACCTCGGTGCCGCCACGGCGGCACCCTCGACGATCGACGACCCCGGCGCATCCCGCCGGGGTCGTGGCGTCCCCGGCTAGAGCTTCTCGAGCGGGGCGAAGCGCAGGACGAACCGCTTGACACCGAGCTCGCCGCCGAAGTCGACCTCGGCCTGCGTCTTGTCGCCCTCGCCGAGCGTGCGCACGACCGAGCCGAGCCCGTAGGTGTCGTGGGTGACCTTGTCGCCGGGCGCGAGCTGGATGACCGGCCGGTTGCCGGGCGAGCGCACCCCGGGCCGGGCCGCGAGGGTCGCGACGGCCGGCCGCTGGTCGCGACGACCGACCGCCGCCGCCCCGGACAGCTCGCGCTCCCACTCGAGCAGCTCGGCCGGGATCTCGTCGAGGAAGCGCGAAGGCGGGTTGTACTGCGGTGAGCCCCAAGCGGATCGGACCGCGGCGCGCGACAGGTGCAGCCGCTCGCGGGCACGGGTGATGCCGACGTACGCGAGGCGGCGCTCCTCCTCGAGCTCCTTGGCGTCGCCGAGGCTGCGCAGGTGCGGGAAGGTGCCGTCCTCCATGCCGGTGAGGAACACGACGGGGAACTCGAGCCCCTTGGCCGTGTGCAGCGTCATGAGGGTGACGACGCCCTGCTCCTCGGCCTCGGCGCTGTCGGGGATCTCGTCGGCGTCGGCGACGAGCGAGACCCGCTCGAGGAAGTCCTCGAGGCTGATGACCTCGCCGGTCTCGCGGCGCGCGTCGTCGAACTCGCGGGCGACGGCGACGAGCTCGGCGAGGTTCTCGACGCGCGTCTCGTCCTGCGGGTCGCGGCTGTCGCGCAGCTCGGTGAGGTACCCCGTGCGGTCGAGGATCGCCTCGAGCAGGTCGGCGACCCCGGTCTCCTCGTCGTCGCGGACGCGCCCGAGGTCCTCGAGGATCTGGGTGAAGCCGCGGATGGCGGCGACCGACCGCGTCGCGATGCCCGGCGCGTCCTCGGGCCGCCCGAGGGCCGCGACGAACGGGATGCGCTCGCGCTCGGCGAGCGCGGCGACGCAGGCCTCGGCGCGGTCGCCGATGCCGCGCTTGGGGACGTTGATGACCCGCCGGAGGTTGACGGTGTCGGTGGGGTTGGACAGCACCCGCAGGTAGGCCAGCGCGTCCTTGACCTCGCGGCGCTCGTAGAACCGGGTGCCGCCGACCACCTTGTAGGGCAGCCCGACCCGCACGAACACCTCCTCGAGCGCGCGGCTCTGCGCGTTGGTGCGGTAGAAGACGGCGACGTCGCCGGGGCGGGCCTCGTGCGCGTCGGTCAGCCGGTCGATGGTGCGCGCGACGAACGAGGCCTCGTCGTGCTCGTTGTCGGCGACGTACCCGATGATCCGGGCGCCGTCGCCGCTGTCGGTCCAGAGGTTCTTCGGCCGCCGGCCCTCGTTGCGCGCGATGACGGCGTTGGCCGCCCGCAGGATGGTCTGGGTCGAGCGGTAGTTCTGCTCGAGGAGGATGGTCCGCGCCTGCGGGTAGTCCTCCTCGAACTCCTCGATGTTGCGGATCGTCGCGCCGCGGAAGGCGTAGATCGACTGGTCGGCGTCTCCGACGACGACGAGCTCGCTCGGCTCGACGCCGTGCTCGGTGCGGGTCTCCTCCGAGCCGACGAGCTCCTTGACCAGCTGGTACTGGGCGTGGTTGGTGTCCTGGTACTCGTCGACCATGACGTGCCGGAAGCGGCGCCGGTAGTGCTCGGCGACGTCGGGGAAGGCCTGGAACATGTGGACCGTCGTCATGATGAGGTCGTCGAAGTCCATCGCGTTGGCCTGCCGCAGCCGCCGCTGGTACTCGGTGTAGGCCTCGGCGAGGACCTGCTCCTGGTGCGTGCCCTCCTGCGCGACCCGGCTCGCGAAGGTCTCCTCGTCGACGAGCTCGTTCTTGAGGTTGGACACCTGGTGCCCGAAGGCCCGCGGGTTGTAGCGCTTGGGGTCGAGGTCCATGTCGCGCAGGACCATCGCCATGAGCCGCTGGCTGTCGGCGGCGTCGTAGATGGAGAACTGCGAGCGCATCCCGACCTTGTCGGCCTCACGGCGCAGGATGCGGACGCACGCGCTGTGGAAGGTCATGACCCACATCGCCTTGGCGCGCGGGCCGACGAGGTCGGCGACCCGCTCGCGCATCTCGGCGGCGGCCTTGTTCGTGAAGGTGATGGCGAGGACCTGGCCCGGCTGCACGCCGCGGTCGGCGAGCAGGTGCGCGATGCGGTGGGTCAGCACCCGGGTCTTGCCCGAGCCCGCGCCGGCGACGATGAGCAGCGGCGGACCCTCGTGGAGCACGGCCTCGCGCTGCTGCGGGTTGAGCCCCTCGAGCAGGGCCGCGGCGTCGAGGCGGCGGCCCGGACCGCCGTCGGGACCCCGGCCCTCGGCGGCCGCCTCGGCCCACGTCGGCACCCCGGCGGCGTTGACGAGGGCCGCCTGGGCGCTCGCGTGGGTCGCGGGGTCGGCAGGGTGGGTCTGGCCGAAGTCGAGGCCGTCGAAGAGGGTGCTCATCTCGGGGTCCACCCTACGTCGCGGCACCGACGGCCCGGACATGGCGGACCCCCGGAGCGCTCGACCGGTGCAGGGGTTCCGATCGGGGCGACCCGGGGGTCTTGGCACCACGGTAGAGCCGACGCGAGCACGCCGTCTAGGGTTTGTCCAAGCAAATTTCCCCAGGGTGGAACAGCCCGGTCCGGTCAGAACCGCCGGCGGTTTCCCGTGCCCGCGAGGAGGGAGCGCACGCGGGCCCACCACGACCGGTGGTCGGCCGGCGAGCGCGGCATCGTCTGGGCCCCCGGCGAGGGCAGCACCAACGAGAGCGCCATCCCGCCGAGCCCCACCGCGAGCAGCACCCGGCGCGGGACCGAGAAGAGGGTCCGGCCGTCGCCGTCGGGTCCCAGGACCCGCTGCACGACGACGAGCACGAGGACGGCCAGCGCGGCCCAGGTGAGCACGGCGACCACGGCGTCGAGCGGGGACCGGCCCCTCCCCACCCGGCGGCCGGCCCGCCGCTCGAGCCACAGCCCGACCGTCCACGGGTAGACCCCGCCCACGACCGCCGCGCCGGCCACCGCCGCCACGAGGAACGGGGTGACCGGGACCGCGCCGGCCCACGGAGCAGGCGAGGTGAACGCCGTGAAGACCAGCCAGAACCCGGGGAAGGCCACCGCGGTGGCGGCCATCAGCCCGAGCACCCGGAGGGCCCCGGGCGGGCGGGCCCACTGCGCGGCGTAGTCGGTGGGCTGGCCGAACGCCTCGACCGGGTCCTCACCGGTGGCCTCGACGTGGGCCAGCACGTCCTGGACGACGACACGCACCCGCGCCTCCGGCAGGCCGGCCAGCCGCAGCTGGCTCGCGAGCACCCGGCAGTACTCGAGCACGTCGACACGCATCCCGTCGACCGGTCGCATCCCCTCCACGTCAGACCTCCAGCGCTCTCGTCATCCGGTCGGCGAAGGACGACCACCCGTCACGGCCCTCGGCGAGGACCTGTCGTCCCGCCGGGGTCAGCGCGAAGTAGCGGCGCGCCGGGGCCCCGTCGGCCACCGTCCACTCGCTCTGCACGAGGCCGTCGTCCTCGAGCCGGCCGAGCAGCGGGTACACCGTGCCGCCGCGCAGGCCGGGCAGCCCGGCGTCGGCGAGCGAACGCAGCAGGGAGTACCCGTACGCCGACCCCTCACGGGCGAGCACGGCGAGCACCGCGAGGTCGAGGACCCCCTTGAGCCACTGGCTCTCGCGGTCCGGCCGCACCACCTCCCCCATACCGCCCAGCATCGGGGCCCTAGGTAGCGGTGTCAACTAGTCGGCGGTGCGACTGCCCGACGCGCGGTCGCGCGCTCCGGACCACCCGTCGGTGCCAGGCCCTAGCGTGGGCCCATGGCCTCGCGCAAGGGTGAGTTCGGGGAGCCCGTCGTCCTCGACGTCGACGGCTTCGACGTGCGCGTCTCCAGCCCCGAGCGGGTGTACTTCCCGATGCGCGGCGAGACCAAGCTCGACCTCGTGCAGTACTACCTGTCGGTCGGCGACGGCATCGTCAACGCGCTGCGCGAGCGGCCGTGCATGCTGCACCGCTTCCCCGACGGCGTGGCCGGCGCCAAGGTGCACCAGAAGCGGCTGCCGCGCGGCGCCCCGCCGTGGGTCGAGACCGTGCGCCTGCACTTCCCGCGCTACGGCCTCCACGCCGACGAGCTGTGCGTCACGCGGCTCGCCGACGTCGCGTGGGCCTGCCAGATGAGCACCGTCGAGTTCCACCCCTGGAACAGCCGCCGCGCCGACACGGAGCAGCCCGACGAGTGGCGCATCGACCTCGACCCGATGCCGGACGCGCCGTTCTCACGGGTCCGCCGTGCCGCCCACGTCGCCCACGAGGTCCTCGACGAGCTCGGCGCCGTCGGGTGGCCGAAGACCAGCGGCGGCCACGGTCTGCACGTCTACGTCCGCATCGCGCCCGAGCACGGCTTCACCGACGTGCGCCGGGCCGCGCTCGCCTTCGCCCGCGAGGTCGAGCGGCGCCTGCCCGACGAGGTGACGACGACGTGGTGGCGCAAGGACCGCGACCCCGCCGCCGTGTTCGTCGACTACAACCAGAACGCCCGCGACCACACCATCGCCGCGGCGTACTCGGTGCGCGGCAACGAGATCGGCACCGTGTCGGCTCCACTGCGCTGGAGCGAGGTCGACGACGCCGAGCCCGACGACTTCACCATCGCGACGATGCCGGCCCGCTTCGCCGAGCTGGGCGACCTCCACGCCGGCATCGACGACGCCGTCTTCGACATCTCGCCGCTCCTCGAGTGGGCCGAGCGCGACGAGGCCGCCGGGGCCGAGCCGCCGCCCGAGCCCGAGGACGACACCGGGAAGCCCTGATGGACCTCGTCGTCGCGCCGGGACCCGGTGTGCCGCAGGGCCTCACCGTCCCGGGCGCCGACCTCGTCGAGCGCTTCTCCCGCGCGTCCGGCCCCGGCGGGCAGGGCGTCAACACCACCGACAGCCGCGTCGAGCTCGAGCTCGACCTCGCGGTCGTCACCGGTCTGACCGACGCCCAGCGCCGCCGGCTCGAGCGCGGACTGGGGGCGCGCCTCGTCGACGGGCGGCTCGTCGTCACCGCCTCCGAGCACCGGCAGCAGCGACGCAACCGGGCCGCGGCCCGCGAGCGGATGGCCGAGCTGCTGCGCGAGGCGCTGGCCCCACCGCCACCGGCCCGGCGGGCGACCCGACCGACCCGCGGGTCCGTCGAGCGGCGGCTCGACGCCAAGCGCCGACGGGCGCTCACCAAGTCCGCGCGCGGCCGGCTGCGTCCCGACGGCTGACCTGCGCGATTCGGTCATCCGGCGGCCACGGGTTACGGTCGACGGGTTTGTCCAGAGGAAGGCACCCGATGTCCGTGACCACCCGATCCGCCGAGAGCAGCCGCAGCGACCGCGGCTTCCTGGGGCACCCGACGGGCCTCTCGACGCTGTTCTTCGTCGAGCTGTGGGAGCGCTTCAGCTACTACGGCATGCGGGCGATCCTCCTGTACTTCCTCGTCGACACCGCCGCCAACGGCGGGCTCGGCATCGACGAGGCGACCGGCACCTCGGTCGTCGCGATCTACGGCTCGGCCGTCTACCTGCTCTCGGTCCTCGGCGGCTACGCGGCCGACCGGCTCGTCGGCGCCCGGCGCTCGACGCTCTACGGCGGCGTCGTCATCATGGCCGGCCACCTGAGCCTCGCCGTGCCCGCGACCCCGACCGCGTGGCTGGGCATCGCGCTGGTCGCGCTCGGCACGGGCCTGCTCAAGCCGAACATCTCGGCGATCGTCGGGCGCCTCTACGCCGACGACGACCCCCGCCGCGACGCCGGCTTCTCGATCTTCTACATGTCGATCAACCTCGGCGCGCTGTTCTCGCCGCTCGTCGTCGCCTTCCTGCGCGACCGCTTCGGCTACCACGCCGGCTTCTCGGCCGCGGCCGTCGGGATGGGTGTCGCGCTCGTCTGGTTCGTCCTCGGCCGGCGCACCCTGCGCGGCGCGGGCGACGACGTCCCCAACCCGCTCGGCGCCACCGAACGCCGCCGGCTGCCGCTGCTCGTGCTCGGCGCGGTGGTCGCCGTCGCCCTGCTCGTCGCCCTCGCCTCGACGTGGCGCGACAGCGTGCTCCTCGCCGTCATCGACGCCATCTCGGTCCTCGCCATCGCGACGCCGGTGGCCTACTTCGTCGTGATGTTCCGCAGCCGCAAGGTCGACGACCAGGAGCGCACGCACCTCGCGGCGTACATCCCGCTGTGGGTCGGCGCGGTCGTCTTCTGGATGATCTTCGAGCAGGCCGCGGGCAAGATGGCCCTCTTCGCGCAGGAGCGCACCGTCACCTCCGTCGGTGGCGTGCAGGTCAACCCGGAATGGTTCCAGTCCGTCAACCCGCTCGCGATCATCGCCCTGGCGCCGCTCTTCGGCCTCCTGTGGGTCAGGCGCGCCGGCCGCTTCCCCTCGACCCCGATGAAGTTCACCATCGGCGTCACGCTCATCGGCGTCTCGGCGCTGGCGATGGCCTGGGCCTTCGCGAGCTACCAGGGCAACACCTCGCCGGTGTGGGTCCTCGGCGGCGTCTTCGTCCTCCAGACCGTGGCCGAGCTGTTCCTCTCCCCCGTCGGGCTGTCCGCCACGACGCGCCTCGCGCCGACCGCCTTCGCCTCGCAGGCCATGGCCCTGTGGTTCCTCGCCACCGCCGCCGGCCAGGCCGTGGCCGCGCAGCTCATCACCGCGATGAGCGGGCTGGGCGACTCGACGTACTACCTCGTCAACGCGGCGATCACCCTCGTCGTCGCGGCCGCGATGCTCGCGCTCGTGCCGTGGGTCCGCTCCCGGATGGCGAGCGCCGAGGTCACGTCCGTCTGAGGCGCACCTGCCGGGTGCGGCGTCAGCCCCGGACGAGGTCGCCCACGAGGCCGGTGACCTCCTCGGCGCAGCCCCACGACAGGGTGACGCCGGCGCCGCCGTGCCCGACGTTCGTCACGACCGGGCGCCCGCCGAGGTCGTGGGCGCGCAGGTCGACGGCGGGCGCCACCGGCCGCAGCCCCACGCGCGCGCCGAGCACCTCGGCGTCGCGCAGCGCGGGGACCGCGCGACGGCACCGCTCGACGATCTGCTCGTGCTCCTGCGGGTCGGGCTCGTCGCGGTCGCCGGCGGCGTCCGACCCGCCGCAGACCACCCAGCCGCGGTGCGGAAGCACGTAGGTCATCCCGCCGGGTGCGCCGTCGTCGACGAGCCAGCGGTCGAGCCCGGGGTTGGCGAGCAGCGCCACCTGGCCCCGCGACGGCGAGACCTCGAGGCCCGGGAGCAGGGCGGGTGCACGCAGACCGGCCGCGAGGACGACGACGTCGCCCGGTTGGTCGTCGAGGTCCTCGACGCGGCCGTCGACGAGCTCGACCCCCGCGGCCACGCAGGCGCGCTCGAGCCAGTCGAGGTACACGACCATCGCGACGAGCGGGACCCGGGCGACGACGCCGGAGGGCGCGCCCTCGGGCAGCTCGTCGGGCGTCGCGTCGCGCCATCCGGTGAGCCCCTCGGTCCACCAGCGGTCGGGGCCGCCACGCTCGACGAGCAGGCCCTCGCGCAGGGCCACCCCGGTGCCGGGGTCGGCTGCGAGCGA
The DNA here is from genome assembly GCF_017312765.1 of Phycicoccus sp. DTK01. Taxonomy (NCBI): domain Bacteria; kingdom Bacillati; phylum Actinomycetota; class Actinomycetes; order Micrococcales; family Intrasporangiaceae; genus Phycicoccus; species Phycicoccus sp. DTK01. The sequence goes on from NZ_BOPU01000007.1 coordinate 91,142, forward strand.
CGTGAAGTGCCGCAGCGACGTCAGCCCCCAGCCGACGACCCGGTCGCGCGGCTCGACGTGGTACGGGAACCACAGGCCGCCGGCGACCGCCGAGACGGTGCCGGGCGACGGGACGTCCCGCACGCACCGCGCCTCGTGCCCGGCGCGCGCCAGCAGCAGGGCGGACGTCAGGCCCACGACGCCACCACCGACCACGGTCACGGCTGCCACGCATCCATCGTCCCCCGTCCCGCGGCCGTTCGCTGGCAGGACGCCACGATCCGGGCGGCCGCCGTAGAGTCGCGGGATGGAGCCGCTCGACCCGCACCCGGTGACGGGCGCGCTCCTCCCCTCGCCCGTGCCGCCCGGCGCCGGCTGGCCCGGTGACCCCGCCGACGCCGACACCCCCGTGGCGCGGACCGCCGCCGCCGTGCGCCGGCTCGCGGCGTCGGCACCGGACGTGCCCGAGCTCCAGGCGCGGGTCTCGGTGTGCCGGGCCTGTGCACGTCTCGTGAGGTGGCGCGAGGACGTGGCGACCACCGGACGGCGCGCGTCCTTCGCCGACCAGCCCTACTGGGGGCGGCCGGGGCCGTCGTTCGGCGACCCGCGGGCCGGCGTGCTCCTCGTGGGCCTCGCCCCGGCGGCCAACGGCACCAACCGCACCGGCCGGATGTTCACCGGCGACTCCTCCGGCGACTTCCTGTGGGCCGCCCTGCACCGCACCGGTTTCGCCGCCAAGCCGACCTCAGTCGCCGCCGGTGACGGGCAGGCGCTGACCGACCTGCGCATCGTCGCCGCGGTGCGGTGCGCGCCCCCGGCCAACAAGCCGACCCCGGCCGAGCGCGCCACCTGCTCGCCGTGGCTGGAGCGCGACCTGCGGCTCGCGGAGCCCCACCTGCGGGCGATCCTGTGCCTCGGATCGATCGGCTGGGACGCCGCGCTGGCCGGGGCTCGCGCGGTGGGCTGGGAGGTGCCCGCGCCGAAGCCGAGGTTCGGCCACGCGGCCGAGGCGACGCTCGGCCTCCCGGACGGCCGGAGCATCCGCCTGGTCGGCAGCTACCACGTGAGCCCGCACAACACCTTCACGAAGCGGCTGACCCCCGCCATGCTCGACGAGGTGCTGACCGGCCTGCGCGCGTAACCCGTTGGCGCCGTTCGACGTCGGTGGCTAGCGTTCCGGGATGATCTCCCTCGTCGCCCCGGACGTCCGCTTCCTCCGGTCCTACCTCGCCGCGCAGGACGAGTTCGACGCGGCCGGCGAGGGCACCCGCGACGGCGACGGGGTCTGGGTCGAGGCCCCGGAGGGCGACTTCGCGGGGGTGGAGTTCACGCGCGCCGAGCTCGAGACTCCCGCCGGGTTCGAGCGGTTCGTCGCGCACCGGCGCGGCCAGGTCGACGAGGACGCGCCGCGGACCCCGGGACACGTCCCCTGCACCTTCCTCTGGGTCGTCGACGACGAGCAGCCCGACGAGCACCTCGGGTCGCTCGCGATCCGGCACCGGCTCACGCCGTTCCTCATCGAGATCGGTGGGCACATCGGCTACTCCGTCCGGCCGTCGGCCCGCGGGCGGGGCATCGCCACGGAGGCGTTGCGACTGTCGCTGCCGCTGTGTCGGGACCTCGGCATGGACGAGGTGCTCGTCACCTGTTCCGAGGACAACCTCGCGTCGGCGAGCGTCATCGAGGCCAACGGCGGTGTCCTCGAGGACGTCCGTCACCTGATGCGCCGCTACTGGATCGACCTGGGCTCCTGACCCCGCCGCCGTCGCGGGCTACACCGCAGTAACTGCTGCTGTGATGACACTTACTGCGGTGTAGCGCGCGATGCGGCGCGCGCTGGAGGGGCTGTCGGACGACCGGGTCGTCCTAGGGTGGCGGCATGAGCGAGCTCCACGGACCTGCCCTCGTCGTCACGCGCGCCGGGGGCTCCGACGTCCTCGCCGTCGAGGACCGCACCGCACCTTCTCCCGGGCCGGGCGAGGTCGTCGTCGAGGTCGCGGCGGTCGGCGTCAACTTCATCGACGTCTACCAGCGCGAGGGCGTGTACCCGATGGAGACGCCGTACGTGCTCGGCAACGAGGGCGCCGGCACCGTCGCCGCGGTCGGCGAGGGGCTCGAGGACTTCGTCGAGGGCGACCGCGTCGCCTGGGCGATGTCGGTCGGCAGCGCCGCACGGTACGCGGTGCGCGACGCCTCGACGCTCGTCCCGGTGCCCGACGGCGTCGACCTCGAGACGGCCGCCGCGGTCATGCTCCAGGGGATGACCGCCCACTACCTGACGACGAGCACCTTCCCCGTGGGCCACGGCACGACGGCCCTCGTCCACGCAGCGGCCGGCGGCGTCGGCCAGCTGCTCGTGCAGATGGTCCGTGCCCGCGGCGGGGTCGTCGTCGCGACGGCCGGGGGGCCGGAGAAGTGCGCGACCGCCGAGCGGCTCGGGGCGCAGCACGTCATCGACTACCGCGCCGTCGACGACCTGGCCGCCGCCGTGCGCGAGGTCGCGCCGCAGGGCGTCGACGTCGCCTACGACGGTGTCGGGCGTGACACCTTCGACGCCTCGCTCGCCTCGCTGCGCCCCCGCGGGATGCTCGCCCTCTTCGGCGCCGCGAGCGGCCAGGTGCCGCCCTTCGACCTGCAGCGGCTCAACGGCGCCGGATCGGTGTTCGTCACGCGGCCCAGCCTCGGCCACTACCTCGCGAGCCGCGACGAGCTCGAGTGGCGGGCCGGCGAGGTGCTCGCGGCCGTCGCGGACGGCTCGCTCCAGGTGGCGGTCGGCGGCCGCTACGCGCTGGCCGACGCGGCGCGGGCGTACGACGACCTCGAGGGCCGGCGCACCCAGGGCAAGCTGCTCCTCACCCTCTGACCCCGCTCCAGACCACTCGCGTATCGGGTGACCCGATACGACCGCGCCTCACCCGAGAACCGTTCCGGGGTGAAGCGCACCGGTATCGGATGACCCGATACGCGTGTGCCTCGGGCTGGGGTCAGGAGGCGCTGGTCCAGAGGACCGCGACGGCGGCGTTGAGGACGGCCAGCCAGCCGGCGATCTGGACCAGCTGCGGGCGCGAGCCCTGGCCCTTGCGCTCCGTGGCGGCGGCGATCTCGGCGCACGCGGCGACGGCGACCGCGACGAGCAGCTTGACGCCGATCTTCGCGTGGTTGACCGGCTCGTCACCGGCCTCGACGACGCCGACGAGCAGCAGCCCGGTCACGAGCTGGGCGCGCGCACCCCAGACGAGCGCGGGCGTGACCTTCCCCCGGGCGACGAACACGGCGCTGCCGATGATCGCGGCCATGCCGAGGAGGTGCAGCAGGACGAGGACGTGCTCGACGAACTCCATGGGCGCCAGCGTAGGGCCTGCGCCCGCACCACCCGGCGACGCCCGGGGGCCTCAGACGAGGCGCCGCCCCATCGCCCACGCGGTCAGCTCGTGGCGCGAGGACAGCTGGAGCTTGCGCAGCACCGACGACACGTGCGTCTCGACGGTCTTGACGGAGATGAACAGCTCCTTGGCCACCTCCTTGTACTGGTAGCCGCGCGCGATGAGGCGCATCACCTCGCGCTCGCGCGCCGAGAGCCGGTCGAGCTCCTCGTCGACCTCGGCGATCTCGCCGGCCGCCGCCCCGAACGCGTCGAGGACGAACCCGGCGAGCCGCGGCGAGAACACCGCGTCGCCGTCGGCCACCCGCCGCACGGCGGTGAGCAGGTCGCGCGCCCCGATCGTCTTCGTCACGTACCCGCGGGCGCCGGCGCGGATGACGGCGATGACGTCCTCGGCCGCGTCCGACACCGACAGCGCGAGGAAGCGCACCGGCGCCCCGGAGGCCGTCTCGACCCCGGCGCACCCACGGATGACGTCGCCGCCCCCGTTGCCGGACCCGCCGGGCAGGTGCACGTCGAGCAGCACGACGTCGGGCGTCTCGGCCCGGATGACGGCGATGGCGGTGTCGACGTCCGGTGCCTCGCCGACGAACTCGCACACCGGGCTCGCTCCCGCCATCGCCTCGGTCAGCTCGGCGCGCACTCCCGTGCGGAACATCCGGTGGTCGTCGACGAGCACCACGCGCACGGGGGCCGTCGGGGCAGGGGTCTGGGTGCTGCTCATGTGTCGTCTCCTTCGATCGGTGGCAGCCGCAGCTCCACCTCGGTCCCGTCGTCGCGCCGGCGCACCCGCGCGCTCCCGCCGTGCCGTTCCATCCGCTCGAGGACCGAGCGGCGCACACCGAGCCGGTCCTCGGGCACCGCGTCGAGGTCGAAGCCGGTACCGCGGTCGCGGACGAACGCCTCGACCCCGGCCGGCCCGATCTCGACGTAGGCCGTGACCGGAGGCGCGCCGTGCCGGACGGCGTTGAGCAGCGCCTCGCGCATCGCCCGCGAGAGCGCCACCCCGTGCTGCTCGAACGGTCGGTCGCCGGTGACGACGAGGTCGACCGGGACGCCGTGCAGGTCCTCGACCTCGTGCGCGACCTCGGTGACGAGCGCGGCCAGCGAGGCCTGCGACCCCTGCGGCCCGTCGTAGAGCCAGCTGCGCAGCTCGCGCTCCTGGGCGCGGGCGAGCCGGGTGACGGCGGCGGGGTCGGCGGACTGGCGCTGGATGAGCGCGAGGGTCTGGAGCACCGAGTCGTGCAGGTGCGCGGCGATGTCGGCCCGCTCGGTCGCGCGGACGGCGGCGTCCTGCTCACGGCGGAAGTCCGCCCACAGCCGCAGCGCCCACGGCGCGGCGAGGATGAGCGCACCGACGAGGACGGCGAGCGCCGCGAGCACGGCGTCCCAGAGGACGCTGACCGAGCTGCCGCGCGTCACGAGGACGAGGACACCGACGAGGGCGAGCCCCGAGCCCAGGAGCACCCGGACCCAGCCCATCCCGTCGGGGCCGCCGGTCAGCCACCGCGAGCGCTGCGTGGCATCGAGGTTCGACCACGCCACGACCGCCCCGACGCCGATGACGAACAGCGGCAGCAGGACCGACCCGCGCGCGGTCATCCCGACCCCGGGCACGAGCAGCGCGCCACCGGCGACGACGAGGACGACGCCCGCGACGAGGAGGACGGCCCAGCGGCGGCGCTCGGACCAGACCCGTGCCTGCACCGGGCCGCCCGCGCCCCCCGGGCCGTCGGCCTCGGGGGTCAGGGCCCAGAGGAAGAGGTAGGCCGCGACACCGGCCCCGCCGGAGAAGGCGAGGACGACCGCGGCGACGCGCACGAGCCGGCGCGAGACGCCGAGGTGGCGGGCGACGGCGTCGCACACGCCCGGCGTCCAGCCCGCCGAGCGGTCGCGGACGAGCGGCGGGCGCGACGGCGGCGCCCCCGGGAGGGGGCCGGCATCGGTCCGCACGCGGGTCGCGGCGGGCTCGTAGGGCGTGGGCACGACTCCATCCTGACGCACGACCGACGCCTGCGACCCGCCCGCCGGGGTCCGGTCAGGGGGTGCTCAGGGTCGACCCTCATGGCCGCGCCCCGCCCCGCGCGGCCACAGTGGTGCCATGACCGAGAGCTCCACCTCCCAGATGCCGCCGACCGGCGCGCCGTCCGCGATCGACGACGGGCTCGCCCGACTGCGCCGCTCGAGCGTCCGCCGCGACACCGAGCGCCGCTGGTTCGGCGGCGTGTGCGCCGGCGTCGCCGCGCGCTTCGACGTCGATCCCCTCCTCATCCGGGCCGCGGCGATCGCGCTGACCATCGCCGGCGGCATCGGGATCCCGCTCTACCTCGTGCTGTGGCTCCTCCTGCCGGACGCCCGGGGCGAGGTCCTCGCCGAGCGCGCGATCCGCGGCAGCGACGCGTGGGCCATCGTCCTGCTCGTCCTCACCGGGATCGTCCTGCTGGTCGGCGCCGTCTCGGTGCTCGGCGACGGCAACGCGTGGGGCGGCTCGCTCTGGCTGCTCGTCCCGGTCGGCCTCGTCGTGTGGTTCGTCGCGACGCGCAGCCGCGCCACCCCGACCCCGTGGGCCGGCCAGGCCCCGCCCCCTCCCCCCGCAGGAGCGACGATGTCCGCACCGCCCCCGGCGCCGCCCACCGGCGACCCGGCCACCGCCTACCGCTACCCGCCCACGCAGCAGCCGGCTTGGGGCACACCGCCGCCGCCTCCCGGCGGGGGCTGGGCACCCCGACCGCAGGGCCCCTCCGGCGGGATGCCGGTGCCGCCGGCCCCGCCGCAGCCCCTCGGCCCGCCGCCTCCCCCGGCGCCTCGCCGACGCCGCCCCAGCGGCTTCGTCGGCCTCGTCTCGCTCGGCCTCGTCATCGCGATCGTCGGCCTCGTCGCCGCCGTCGCCGAGCCCCTCGGCTTCACCGGCGAGCCGGTCGTCCTCGGCCTCGCCCTCGCCCTCGCCGCGGTCTCCGCCGTCGTCCTCGGGCTCGGGGCCACGGGCCGGGCATCCGGCTTCAGCGGGTTCCTCGTGATCGTCCTCGGGCTCGTGACGGTCGCCGCGTTCGGCGCGACGCACTCCACCGCCCGCGGCGGGGTCGGCGACCGCGTCTGGACCCCCACGGCGACCGCCCTCCCGGCGACCTACTCGCTCGGCGCCGGCGACGCGACACTCGACCTCGGCGGCCTCGCGGCGCTGCCCGCCACCTCCGACCCCGCGACCGTCTCGGTGTCGATGGGCGTCGGCGAGCTGACCGTCCGCGTGCCCGACGGCCTGGACGTCCGGGTCGAGAACCGCGTCGGCGTCGGCGAGCTGCGCCACGACCGCGAGAGCACCGACGGCGGGCTGGAGACGCTCGAGACCCGCTCGGGCACCGATGTCTCGCGCACCCTCTCGGTCGGTGACGCCGACCGCCCCGACCTCGTCGTGACGACCGACGTCGGCATCGGCGACGTGACCATCATCGAGGAGAGCTGACCATGACCGACGACACCACCCGCCCCCTGCGCACCGAGCTCGGGCTCGACGACGACCGGTCCACCGCCACCGTGCCCGGACCGGACCCCGCCGCGACGACCACGCAGGGTCCCGCCCTCGGGGCGGACGAGGGGCGCACCCACCTCGAGACCGTGCCCGGGCCGGTCGAGCCCCGCTGGCGCCGTGGGCCGGCCCCCTTCGCCCTCCTGCTCGGCGTCCTCGGGCTCGTGACCGCCGGCGCGGTGGTCGTGTCCGAGGTCGCCGACGTGAGCATCCCGTGGTCCGACCTCGGGCCGTGGACCGTGGTCGCCGGCGGCGTCCTGGTCGTCCTCGTGGGCCTCCTCGGTCTGCGCGGGAGCCGCGAGCGCGAGCCGCGCGCCTAGCGCCGCGGCACGACCCCGGTCGCCCGCAGCGCGTAGGAAACGGTCGGCACGAGGTCGTAGCCGCCGAGCCTCCCGAGCGGGACCCACGCCGCCTCGGACGTCGACCCGCCCACGTCGTGCACGACGGGGCGGGTCGGCCGCGTGCAGCGGGCGGTGTGCAGCAGCCGGACCGCGTGGTAGTCCTCGGCGCCGCGCTCGGAGCGCCCGACCCAGTGCTGGGTCATGACGTCGACGAAGCGCACGTCGTCGACGTCCTGGCCGGTCTCCTCGTGCACCTCGCGGACGACGGCCTCGCGCGGGCTCTCCCCATCGTCGAGGCCACCGCCCGGCAGGGTCCAGCGGCCCTGCGCCCCGGTGAGCGGCGCGAGCCGCGTGAGCAGGAGCCGGTCGTCGTCGACGACGACCGCGTAGGCCGCGACCCGCTGCCGCGGCTCCACGCGCGCCCGGTCCGCCTCGGACAGACCGGGACCGCCGGGCGGCGCCGGCACCCTCGAGGTGACGGCCTCGACGCGGAAGGTGAGGACGATCGACGGCAGGACGCCCTCCACGGACGACCCGAGCGGCTCCCAGCCGCGCGCCGCGAGGCCCGCCGCGGGGTCCTCCCCGTGCCCGAGCACGAACGACACGACCTCGCGCCCTCCGCGCACCCCCCGGACCGTGATCACGACGCGCCGGCCCGCCGGTACTCGTCGAGCGTCGCGGCGACGGTCGAGGGCCAGTCCTGGCGGGGCGGCTGCTGCCGCAGGTGCGCGCGCATCCGGCCCCGCAGGGCGTCGTCGCCGGCCAGGCGTGCGACGGCGTCGGCCACGCCGGTGTCGGTGCTCGCGAGGAGGCCGTCGACACCGTCCTCGACGACGTCGTCCACCCCGGTGCCGGCCGGCGCGACGACGGGCAGGCCGGCGGCCCGCGCCTCGAGGGCGGCGATGCCGAAGGCCTCGAGCCGCGCCGTCGTCACGTACAGGTCGCCCGAGTGGTGCAGCCGCCGCAGCCCCTCGCGGTCGAGGCGTCCGGGCATCGACACCCAGTCGAGCTCGCGGGCGCGCAGGTAGGCCTCCATCGCGCGGCGCTGCGGTCCCTCGCCGGCGACGGTGGCGCGCAGCGGCACTGCGGGGTCGAGCCGCCGGCGGGCCTCGTGGAGGGCGCCGAGCAGGGCCAGCGGCCGCTTGCGGCTGACGAGGCGCATCGCGGTGACGACGTGCACGCCGTCGCGGTCGGCGCCGTCCGCGTGGTCGCTCGTGTCGGCCGGGGCGGCCCACCACGCGGCGTCGATCCCGTTGTTGAGCACCCCGACCGGGGCGCCGCCGGCCGCCTCGCGCACCTGCGCCGCGGCCATCCGCGAGACCGCGGTGAGGGCCACCCCGCGCCCGGCCCACCGGCGCAGGTGACCGGCGGCGCGGAAGAGCGGCACCCACCGGCCGAGGACGCAGTGCACCGTCGCGGCGACCGGCATCCCGACCCCCAGCGCCACCCGCACCGCGTCGGTGGCGAACGGGCTGACCACGCCGAGGTGCGCGTGCGCGACGTCGAAGCGACCCGCGAGGAGGCGCCGTCGTAGCTCGGGCGGCGCGAAAGGGTTGACGGGCACGCCGTTCGGCAGCGGGATGGCCAGCCGGTGCACCGCCACGCCGTCCTCGACCGTGATGACGCCACCGCGCTCGCCATCCTGGCCGGTCGTCGCCGTGAAGACCTCGACCTCGTGACCGGCCGCGGTCAGCGCGTGCGCGAGGTCGTGCACCTGCCGCTCGATGCCACCGAGCCGCGGCGGGTAGCAGTCCGACAGGAGGGCGACCTTCACGAGGGTCCACCCTGCCATGCGCGAGGATGGGCCCGATGTCCCGCACGCTCGTGGCGTTCCACGCCCATCCCGACGACGAGGCTCTCCTGACGGCCGGCACGATGGCGAAGGCCGCCGCGGAGGGCCACCGGGTCGTGCTCGTGCTCGCCACCGACGGCGGCGCGGGCCTGGCCGCCGACGACCTGCGCCGCGACGGCGGGCTCGGCACCCGACGCCTGCACGAGGCGGAGCTCTCGGCCGCGGCGCTCGGCGTGGCCCGGGTCGAGTGGCTCGGCTACGCCGACAGCGGCTCCGGACCGGAGCCCGAGCCGGACGCCCCCGGCCTCACCCGGTTCTGCCGGGCGCCGCTCGAGGAGGCCGCCGAGCGCCTGGCCGCCGTGCTGCGCACCGAGCGCGCCGACGTCCTGCTGTCCTACGACGCCAACGGCGGCTACGGGCACCGCGACCACCGGCGCGTCCACGAGGTCGCCGCCCGCGCCGCGGTCGTCGCCGGCACCCCGCGGGTCCTCGAGGCCACGGTCCCGCGCGACACGATCGTCCGCGCGATCCGGATGCTCACCCGCGTCTACCGCTTCCCCGCCGAGTTCGACCCGACGAGCTTCGAGCGCGCGTTCTCGGCGCGGCGCGACATCACCCACCGCGTCGACGTGCGCCGCCACGTCGCGGCGAAGCGGGCCTCGATGCGCGCGCACGCGTCGCAGGCCACCGGCGGCGGCGCGGCCGAGGTCGGCGCGGGCGGGCAGACCGGCGACCGCACCCTCGCGGCGTTCCTGCGCATCCCGCGTCCCCTCTACGATCTGGTCTTCGGGCGCGAGTGGTTCCGCGACCCGTCACGACCGGCAGGGGGACCCGTGGCCACCGACGTCTTCGAGGGGCTGCCGTGAGCGCGCCCTCGGTCGCGACGCCGCGGCACGGCCGGCAGCTGCTCCAGTTCGGCCTCGGGCTCGCGCTCGCCGTCGTCCTCCTCGTCTGGGGCCTGCCGTTCTTCGCGAAGACCTCGTGGGGCGACATCTGGGGCGTCATCAGCACCGTGCCGCCGCTGCACGTCATCGGCTTCCAGCTGCTCATGCTGCTCGGCCTGTACTGCTACACCTTCACCTTCACCGGGTCGCTGCGCGGGCTGACGCACGGCAAGGCGCTCATCATCAACCTCTGCGGGTCGTCGGTCTCGAACCTGCTGCCCGGCGGTGGCGCGGTCGGGCTGGCCGCCACGTACGCGATGTGCCGCTCGTGGGGCTTCTCGCGGCGCGCGACGTCGACCTCGGCGATCGTCACGGGCGTCTGGAACGTCCTCGCCCGGATCGCGCTGCCGGTCGTCGCGATCCTCGTCCTCGTCGTCGGGGGCGTCACGCTCCCCCAGGCGCTCTCCGACCTCGCCGTCGCCGGCTCGCTGACCGGGCTCGCGGTCATCGGCGCCGTCGCCGGGATGCTCGCGAGCGAGCGGGTGGCCCAGCGGGCGGGGGCGCTCATCGACCGCGCGCTGCGCCCGCTCGTGCGACGGCGCCGGCCGGACTCGACGATGAGCGTCGAGGACCTCGTGAGCGACCTGCGCAGCCGGATCATCGACGTCGTCCGCTGGCGCTGGTGGTCGATGACCCTCGGGATGGTCGGCTTCTTCGGCGCGTACTACGTGCTGTTCGTCCTCGTGATGCGCGAGACGGGGGTCATGCTCCCGCTCAACCTGCTCTTCGCGGCGTACGCCATCGGCCGGCTGCTCACCGCCGTCGGCATCACGCCGGGCGGGGTGGGCGTCACCGAGGCCGCGACGACGATCGTCCTCGTCGGGTGGGGCGCCGGCAACGCCGAGGCCACGGCCGGAGTCGTGCTCTTCTCGATCATCACCCACCTCATGGAGGTGCCCCTCGGCGGGCTCGGGTGGCTGCTGTGGTCGCTCAGCGCCAAGTCCGAGCCCCCCGCCGAGGGCGAGGAGCCGGTCTTCGCCAGGCCCGCCTGAGGGGTTCTCGGGCTCGTTCCGTCAGCCGGCGAGGAAAGCCGCGACCGCGCCGTGCAGCGCCGCGAGGTCGTCGACGTGGACGAGCTCGCGGGTCGAGTGCATCGAGAGCAGGCCGACGCCGATGTCCACCGTCGGGATGCCGAGCCGGGTCGCCGCGATCGGGCCGATCGTCGAGCCGCCGGGGATCGTGTTCGGGTTGACGTAGTGCTGGAACGGCACGCCGGCGCGCTCGCAGGCGGCGGCGAAGAGCGCCTCCCCCCGGGCCTCGGTCGTGTAGCGCTGGCGGGCGTTGACCTTGAGCAGCGGGCCGCCGCCGGGGCGCGGCCGGTTCGTGGGGTCGTGCTTCTCGGGGTGGCCCGGGTGCACGAGGTGGCCGGCGTCGCTCGAGAGCAGCCACGAGGAACGGAAGGCCCGCGCGACGTCGGAGCGCCCGGCGCCGAGCCCCTCGAGGACCCGGCCGAGCACGTCCTCGAGGAACGGTCCCCCGGCGCCGGTCACGGAGTCCGAGCCGACCTCCTCGTGGTCGAACGCGGCGAGCACGGGGATGTGGTCGGTGTCGGCCGGCGCGTCGAGGAGGGCGCGCAGGCCGGCGTGGACGCTCGTGAGGTTGTCCATCCGCCAGGAGGCCAGCAGGTCGCCGCGGGCGCCGATGCGGGCCGGCTCCTGGGTGTCGGCGAGGAAGAGGTCCCAGGCGACGGCGTCGCCGACGAGCCCGCGCAGCCAGTGGGCGCGGTCGTCCGGGGCGGGGCCGTCGGCCGTCCCGACGACCGGCAGGAGCTGGCGCTGCACGTCGGGGGCGAACCCGTCGTTGACCGCGCGGTCGAGGTGGATCGCGAGGTGCGGGATGCGCGCGACCGGGCCGGAGCGGACCAGGCGCGTGCTGCCGTCGGCGTCGACGACGCGGCCGGCGACGGCGAGGTCGCGGTCGAACCAGGACGGGAAGGTCGGGCCACCGTAGACCTCGACGTTGAGCCGCTCCCAGCCGTGCTCGCGCACGACCGGGTTGGGCTTGAGGCGGAAGGTCGGGCTGTCGGTGTGCGCGCCGAGGATGCGGAAGGGCGTCGTCGCGCCGGCGCCCTCGGGGACGCGCCAGGCGATGACCGCGCCGTCCCGGACGACGACGTACGCACCGGGCGCGCTCGGCCAGGCCTGCCTCTCGTCGAGCTCGGTGAACCCGCCGGCGACGAGGTGGTCACGGGCGACGGCGGCGGCGTGGAAGGCCGTCGGCGAGGCGGTGACGTACTCGGCGAAGGCGGCGGCGACGGCGTCCGGGGTGCTCTCACTCACCCGGCCATCCTGTCAGCCGCGCCCGTCACGCACCCTCCCCACCCCGTCCCGGCGCCGGCTACGCCGCCGTACGTGTCGCCACAGCAGCACTTACTGCGGTGTAGCCCGCACCGAGCCCGCAGATGGTGTCGCGCGCTACGGCGCAGTACGTGTCGCCACAGCAGCACTTACTGCGGTGTAGCCCGCGATGGGATGCGCTGGAGGAGCGTCAGCGGGTGCCGACGAGGCGGCGCACCTGGCGCTCGCGGGCCTGCGTCGCGAGGGGGTCGTCGAGCTCGGCCGGCTCGAAGGGACGACCGGTCGCGCGCTCGGCGGCGACGGCGATGAGCGCGTCGGAGACCATCGGGTTGGCCGGCAGCAGCGGGCCGTGCAGGTAGCTGCCGATGACGTTGAGCCGGCGCGCGCCCTCGGTGCCGTCCTCGCCGTTGTTGCCGTGGCCGGCGAGCACCCGCCCGAACGGCTCCTGCCCGCTGCCGAGCACGGTCGAGCCGGAGTGGTTCTCGTAGCCGACCACCCGGCCGAGCTCGGTCTCGAGGCAGACCGGCCCGATCATCCGCTTGTCGTTGCCGCGGGTCGTCACGTCGAGGATGCCGAGCCCGGGCAGCACCTGGCCGCCGACGGTGTGGAAGCTGTTGCCGAAGAGCTGGTACATCCCGCAGATCATGAGCATCGGGACGCCGTCCTCGGCGAGCGACTTCAGGGTCGGGCCGATCGCCGCGAGGTCGGCCTCGACGCGGGCCTGGCCGGAGTCCTGGCCGCCGCCACCGGTGAACAGGTGCGCGTCGCGCCGGAAGTCGCTGCCCGGGTCGTGGAGGACGACCTCGGCGGTGTACCCGTGCCGGCGGATCCGCCCGGCGAGCGCGTGCGTGTTGCCGCGGTCGCCGTAGATGCTCATCTCGCGCGGGTAGAGGTGGACGAGGGTGATCGTCCCCTTGCTCGTCCCGGCCGGCTCGTAGCGCTCGGTCGTGCTCATGCGGGCGTCTCCTCCCCGAAGCGGTCGAGGCCGTGGCGGGCGGCGAGGGTGCGCCGCAGCGCCATCATCGCCGTGTAGGTGCAGAAGATGCGCTTGGGCTCGTCCGGGTGGGCCGCGAGCAGGGCGTCGAGGGCCTCGTCGAGGTCGGGGACGACGCGGTCGGTGTGGACGTCGTCGTAGTGCAGGCGCAGCGCCATGTCGTAGGCGCGCACCCCGCTCGTCAGGGCGACGCCGCGCTCGCGCAGGCTCGCGAAGCTGACGTCGTAGAGCCACGAGACGTCGCGGCCGTCGGCGTCGTTGTCGTTGATGGCGACCATCGTCGCGACCGGCGTCGTGCCGTACGTGCTGAGGGCGACCCCGAAGCCCGCCGGGTTCTTGACGAGGACGAGCTCGAGCGGCTGGCCGTCGACCATGACGACCTCGCCGCGCCCGAACGGCGGGCGCACGGCCGCGAGCGCCTCGGCGGCGGTGGCGGCGTCGAAGGCGTCGCCGAGCAGCAGGCGGGCCGTCGTCGTGGCCGCGGTGGCGTTGATCATCGCCGCCAGGCCGCGCTGCTGGAGGGTGACCGGGCCGACGACGACGTCGTCGAACACGACGTCGAAGGCGCGCTCGTCGCGGGGGCGCAGGCGGGCGTCGCCGGGACCGGGCTCGTACGTCGTCGGCTCGTCGTCGAAGCGGGCGTCGTGCTCGGTCAGCTCCGGCAGCCGGTCGGCGATGGACGCGTCGAGCCCGAACCAGCGCACGGGCACGTCGACGGCGCCGGCCGCGCGGGAGATGAACGGGTCGTCGGCGTTGGCGACGACGCCCTCGGTGCTCGCGGCGCCGAGCCGCGCGAGGAGGTCGGCGGTGTGGTCGATCTCGGCGAACCGGTCGAGCTGGTCGCGCGCGACGTTGAGCAGGAGCGAGTGGGTCGGCGGGACCTCGGCGATGAAGCGCATCGCGTGCGCCTCGTCGAGCTCGACGACGGCGAGGTCGCTGCGCAGGCGGCCGCTGACCGGCAGCTGCGGGAGCATCTCGGACAGGACGCCGCGGGTGAAGTTCGAGCCCGTCGGGTTCGTGAAGACGCTGCGGCCGTGGGCGCGCAGGAGCGCGACGAGCATCTTCGTCGTCGTCGTCTTGCCGTTGGTGCCGCTGACGACGACGATGCCGCCGCGGACGTCGGCGAGCGCGTGCCGCAGGATGCCCGGGTCGATCCGCTCGGCGACGAGGCCGGGGAAGGCCGACCCCCCGCCCCGGCGTCGGGCGATGGCTCGTGCGGTCTTGCCCGCGACGACGGCGGCGGCCGTTCTCAACACGCGGCCAACCCTAGCCAGAGACGCCGCCCCGGCTCGCATCCGACCCCGGCCCCCCGGCGCATCGACATTTCGGGGTCACCCCGAAATGTCCACGAGACCCCGGTTCGGAACCGGGGTCTCGTGGACGAACCGGGGTCTCGGGCCGACGCCCCGCCCGGATGGCGCCGGCCGGTCAGCCGGGCAGGTGCGCGTCGAGCCAGCGGACGACGTCCTCGGTGACCTCGTCGCGGTTGGTCTCGTTGAACAGCTCGTGCCGGGCGCCGGGGTACAGCGTGCAGGTGACGTCGGTCAGCCCGGCCTCGCGGTACTGCTGCGCGACGGCTCGCGGGCCCTTGCCGCCGTCGCCGACCGGGTCGGCGTCGCCGCTGACCAGGAGCACCGGCAGGTCGCGGCGCACCCGCGCGACCTTCTTCGGGTCGTTGATGCCGGCCAGCCCACCGAGCAGGTCGACGAAGAACCCGGAGGTGAAGGTGTTGCCGCACAGCGGGTCCGCGACGTAGGCGTCGACCTCGTCGGGGTCGCGCGAGAGCCAGTCGAAGTCGGTCCGGGTCGGCTTGAAGGCGGCGTTGTACTGGCCGAAGGTCAGCTTGTCCATCAGCGCGCTCTGGTGCCGGCGGCCCCGCAGCCGGGCCTCGCCGGCGGCCACGGCCGCCCCCACCTTCCCGAGCAGCCCGGGGTCGCCGGCGGTCCCGGACAGGACCAGTCCCGCGAGCCCGCTGGAGTCCTCGACGACGAGCGAGCGGCTGAGGAAGGAGCCCATCGAGTGCCCGAGGAGGAAGACCGGCCGGCCGGCGTGCTCGGCGCGGGCGTCGGCGATGACCGCGCGCAGGTCGGCGACGACGGCCCCCCAGCCCTCGCGGTCGGCGAAGTAGCCGTGGTCGGCGGCCGAGGCGGTGCGCCCGTGCCCGCGGTGGTCGGGGGCGTGGACGGCGTAGCCCGCGGCGGTCAGCGCCTCGGCCAGGCGGGCGTACCGGGCGGAGTGCTCGGCCATCCCGTGCGCCACGACGACGACGCCGCGTGCGTCACCGTCCGGCAGCCAGCGGTGGACGAAGACGGCCGTGCCGTCGGTGGCGGTGACGCTCGTCGTCGAGCTCTCCATGGATGACCGTCCTCGGGGGTGGGTTACCGGCGGGTACTGCCGCCCAGCCTGCCACGCCGCGCCCCGCGCGGGGAGCGCGTCCCGCGGGTCACTCCCACTCGATGGTGCCCGGCGGCTTGCTCGTGACGTCGAGGACGACCCGGTTGACCTCGCGCACCTCGTTGGTGATGCGGGTCGAGATCTTCGCGAGCACGTCGTAGGGGATGCGGGTCCAGTCGGCGGTCATCGCGTCCTCGGACGACACCGGCCGCAGGACGACCGGGTGCCCGTAGGTGCGGCCGTCGCCCTGGACGCCGACCGAGCGGACGTCGGCGAGCAGCACGACCGGGCACTGCCAGATCTCGCGGTCGAGGCCGGCGGCCGAGAGCTCCTCACGGGCGACCTGGTCGGCGGCGCGCAGGATGTCAAGGCGCTCGCGCGTCACCTCGCCGACGATCCGGATGCCGAGGCCGGGGCCCGGGAACGGCTGGCGCCAGACGATGCCCTCGGGCACGCCGAGCTCGAGGCCGACCTGGCGCACCTCGTCCTTAAAGAGCAGCCGCAGCGGCTCGACGAGGCTGAACTGGAGGTCGTCCGGCAGGCCGCCGACGTTGTGGTGGCTCTTGATGTTCGCCGTGCCGGTGCCGCCGCCGGACTCGACGACGTCCGGGTAGAGCGTGCCCTGGACGAGGAACTCGACCGGGTGCTCGCCCTCGTGCGAGCCGACGATGTCGCGCGCGGCCTGCTCGAAGACGCGGATGAACTCGCGCCCGATGATCTTGCGCTTCTCCTCGGGGTCGCTGACCCCGGCGAGCGCGGAGAGGAACTGCTCGGAGGCGTCGACGGTGACGAGGTCGACCCCGGTTGCGGCGACGAAGTCCTGCTGGACCTGCTCGGCCTCGCCGGCGCGCAGCAGGCCGTGGTCGACGAACACGCAGGTCAGCTGGTCGCCGACGGCGCGCTGGACGAGCGCCGCGGCCACCGACGAGTCGACCCCGCCGGAGAGGCCGCAGATGGCCCGCTTGTCGCCGATCTGCTCGCGCACGGCGCCGACGAGCTCCTCGACGACGTTGGCCGCCGTCCACGAGCCCGAGAGGCCGGCGCCCTTGCTGAGGAAGTTCTCGAGCACGCGCTGCCCGAAGGTCGAGTGCATGACCTCGGGGTGCCACTGGACGCCGTAGAGCCGGCGCTCGTCGTCCTCGAAGCCGGCGACGGGGGCGCCGGCCGTCGTGGCCGTGACGCGCATCCCGGCCGGGGGCTCCTCGACGGAGTCGCCGTGGCTCATCCACACCGACTGGTCGGACGGCTGGCCGTTGAAGAGCGTCGAGCTCGTGTCGGTGATGGTCGCGGGCGTGGCGCCGAACTCCGACAGGCCCGTGCGGGCGACGCTGCCGCCAAGGGCGAGGGCCATCGCCTGGAAGCCGTAGCACATCCCGAAGACGGGGACGCCGGCCTCGAGCACGGCCGGGTCGAGGCGCGGGGCACCCTCCTCGTACACCGACGACGGCCCGCCGGAGAGGATGATCGCCGAGGGCTGCTTGGCGAGCATCTCGTCGGCCGGCATCGAGCTGGGCACGACCTCGCTGAAGCAGCTGGCCTCGCGCACGCGCCGGGCGATCAGCTGCGCGTACTGCGCGCCGAAGTCGACGACGAGGACGGGCCGGTCGGCGAGGTGGATGGGCTCACCTCCCTCGACCACGGCGTGGGAGGGGTCGACGGGCGAGGGGTCGGCGGGCAGCTCCGGGGCGTCGCTCACGGCGTCAAGGCTATCGGCGCGCGGCGGCGAGGCTCGCCTCGACCTCGCCGGCGACCTTGCGCTCCACCCAGAAGGAGAGGAACGGCACGCAGCCGGCGAGCATGACGAGGACCATCTTCCCGAGCGGCCACCCGACCTTGAAGCCGAGCAGCGCGGTCGCGACGAGGTAGACCATGTAGATGAAGCCGTGCGGCTGCGGCCACCAGTACAGCGGGTTGTCCTGGCCCTTCATCTGGAAGCCGTAGGACAGGACCATCTCGACGACGAGCACCAGCAGCCCGATGCCGACGATGAAGGCCATCACCTTGAAGAAGGTGAGGCGGGGGCGGACGGCGTCGACGTCCTCGGGGGCGATCGCGGTGCCGGCGCGGCCGGCCTCAGGAGTGCTCACGGGCTCCATTGTCACCCGCCGTCGCGATGGCGGGTGCAGCGGTCCGCTCGTGCGCCTCGCGCACCATCCGCCACCACAACCAGAGCGCGAACGCGGCGAAGACCCACCACTGGACGGCGTAGGCGGCGTTGCGCCAGGTGACGCCCGTCGGCGCGAGCGGGGTCGGGACCTTGGTCAGCTGCGGGCCGGTGGCCGGACGCTCGGCGGAGAGGAAGACGAAGGCGTTGTAGAGGTCGCCCGACCAGGTGTTGACGAGCACCGAGGTGTCGACGGAGGCGATCTCGCCGGGGCCGGGGGTCACGGCGTCCGTCGGGGACTCGGAGGGGGCGAGGCCGCCCTCGAGGGTGAGGGTCCCGGTGGGCGGGGCGCCGGCCTGCGCGGGGTCGGTGACGAAGCCGCGGAGCACCGGCAGGGTGCCGCCGGTCGCCTCGACGAGGAACGGGGTGACGACCCAGGACCCGGCGCGGCCGTCGAGCCGGCGGTCGGGGACGAGGACCTGCCCGTCGACGTAGCGGCCGCTGACCGTGACCGGCCGCGACGACAGCTCGCCGGGGAAGGGCTCGTGCGGGCCCAGCACCTCGGTGAGGGCGACCGGCTTCGCGGCGCGGGCCTCCTCGACGGCCTCGCGCTGGGCGTTGCCCTCCGCCACCCCGAGCTGCCAGCGGCCGAGCTGGACGAACACGACGCCCACGACGAGGACGAGCCCGAGCAGCCCGAGGAACCTCGGGGTCAGGGCCGTCCGCAGCACGCTCCCGAGGGTACGTGAGCCGGCTGGACGCCCGGCCCGCCGGCCGGGGACGGTGCATCGGCAGCCGACGGCCGACGGTGGTGCGCCGGTGGCCGACGGCCGATGGTGGTGCGCCGGCGCCCCGGGACCCCGGTTCGTCCGCGAGACCCCGGAACCGAGCCGGGGTCTCGTGGACATTTCGGGGTGACCCCGAAATGTGGAGGCGCGAGGGGGTGTTGGGGCACGTGTGAGCAGCAGCCCGGACGCCCGCGTCGTCACCGCCCTGCACGTTGCCCCGGGGCGCCGGCTGCCGATGCGCGCCCTCGACGCCGTGGAGGCCGAGGCGGGCGCCGGCCTCGTCGGCGACCGCTACCACGGCTCCCGCCACCGCCACGTGACCGTGCAGTCCGCCGACCAGCTCGCCGAGGCCGCCGAGCGCCTCGGCTCGCCGGTCCCGCCGCAAGGCACCCGGCGCAACGTCACCGTCTCGGGGGGCCGGGTCGTCTCCGTCCCGGGCGCCCGCGCCCGCCTCGGCGGGACGCTGCTCGAGGTCGTCCGCGTGGCGGCGCCCTGCCGCATCCTCGACGACGAGGTGGCCCCCGGTGCCGCGGCCGCCCTGCACGACCGCGCCGGCACGGTCTTCCGAGTGGTCGAGGGCGGGCGCATCGGCGTCGGCGACACCTACGAGGAGCTGCCCTTCGACCCCGCCGAGGCCGCCGAGCGCGCCGCCCGCTCGCGCGCCGCTGCGGCTCCCTCGCGCGCACACCGCCTGCCCTGACCGAAAACCGTTGGCCCGAGCGCCGACCCGGCCTCTAGCGTGGAGAGCACCATGCCGACGCACCCCTCCCCCTGGTCGTACGGCGTGCGACCCGACGACCTGCCGCCCACCGGCGCCGACCGCCTCCTCGTCTGGCTCGCACGCCGCCAGTGGCGCACCCTCGTCGCGGGTGCGTGCTTCGGCATCCCGTGGATGCTCTCCGTCGCGCTCGTGCCGGCCGCCGTCGGCCGCGCCGTCGACGACGGCATCGTCGCGCGCGACGGCCGCGCCCTCGTGCTCTGGTCGCTCGCGGTCGTCGGCCTCGGCCTCGTCTCCGCCGCGGCCGGCAACGGGCGCCACCTCTTCGCGGTCCGCAACTGGCTGACCGCCGCCTTCCGGGCGGGCACCGTCGCCGACCTCGCCGTCCGCCGCGCCGGACCGGCGCTGACCCGCCGGATGCCCGCCGGCGAGGTGCTGGCCAGCTTCACGAGCGACTTCGGCCGGATGGGCCACAGCTTCGACGTCTTCGCCCGGTTCATGGGGGCCGTCGTGTCGTTCGTCGTCGTCGCGGTCATCCTCCTGCGCGGCTCCGTCCTGCTCGGGCTCATCATGCTCGTCGGCGGTCCGCTGCTCGTGGCGTCGCTCGCGTTCGTCATGAAGCCCCTCCAGCGCCGCCAGACCGCCCAGCGCGAGGAGGCCGGTCGGCTCACCGCGCTCGGCGCCGACACCGTCTCGGGGCTGCGGGTGCTGCGCGGCATCGGCGGCGAGGACACCTTCCTCGAGCGCTACCGGAGCCAGTCGCAGACCGTGCGCCGGGCCGGTGTCCGGGTCGCCGGCACCCAGGCGACCCTCGACGCCGCCCAGGTCCTGCTGCCCGGCATCTTCGTCCTCGTCGTCACCGGGGTCGGCGCGCACCTCGCCGTCGACGGCCGGATCAGCGCCGGGCAGCTCGTCGCCTACTACGGCTACACCGCCTTCCTCACCATCCCGCTGCAGACCGCCGTCGAGATGGCCGACAAGCTCATCACGACGCGCGTGGCGGCGCGCCGCATCTCGCGCATCCTCGCCGTCGAGCCCGACCACCCGGCCGGACCGGCCGGGCCGGCCTCTGGCGCAACGGTTCCGGCCGGCCCGCTCGTCGACCCCACGTCGGGCGTCGTCGTCGAGCCCGGCCGCCTGACCGCGCTCGTCGCGGCCCGCCCCGAGGACACCGCCGGCGTCGCGGCCCGGCTCGGCCGGACGGTCGCGGGTCGCCACGGCGTCACGTGGGGGGCCACGGCCCTGGACAACCTCGCCGTGGCCGACGTGCGCCGGCTCGTGCTCGTCTCGCAGCCCGACCCCCGCCTCTTCAGCGGTCCCCTGCGCGAGGCCCTCGGCGGCCCGGACGACGACGCCCGCCGGGTGGCGCTCGACGTCGCCGACGCGGCGGACGCCCTCGCGGCCGTCGAGGGCGGCCTCGACGGCGAGCTCGAGGAGCGGGGACGCTCGCTCTCCGGCGGGCAGCGCCAGCGCCTGGCCCTGGCCCGCGCCCTCCTGCGCGACCCCGAGGTGCTCGTCCTCGTCGAGCCGACGAGCGCGGTCGACGCGCACACCGAGGCCCGCATCGCCGAGCGGCTCGCGGCGCACCGCGCCGGCCGCACGACCGTCGTCGTCACCGCCAGCCCGCTGCTGCTCGACCGGGCCGACGTCGTCCACCTCGTCGAGGACGGCGAGGTCGTCGCGACCGGCACCCACCGGCAGCTCTCGCGGGAGTGCCCGGCCTACCGATCGGTCGTCGTCCGCGGCGAGGAGGACTGATGTCGCCCCTGCGCGGGAACACCGACCACGCGCGCCGGACCCTGCCCATCGCGGCCGGGCCGGTCGTGCGCGCCCACGTGCGCGTCCTCCTGCGCGAGCACCGGGGGGCGCTCGGCCTCGTGCTGCTCTGGCACCTGCTGGCCGCCGTCGTCGGCCTCGCGGCGCCCTGGGTGGTCGGCCAGGTCGTCGGGCTCGTGACGACCGGTCGCGCGAGCATCGACAGCATCGACGTGCTCGTCGGCCTGCTCGCCGCCGCCCTGGTCGCCCAGACCGCGACGACGTGGGTGGCGCGGCGCAGCTCGTTCGTCCTCTCCGAGCAGGTCTTCGCCCGGCTGCGCGAGGACTTCGTCGCCTCGGCCGTGCGCCTGCCCCTCTCGACCGTCGAGCGGGCCGGCACCGGCGACCTGCTCGCCCGCACGACGAACGACGTCGACGCCATCAGCTACGTCATCCGCTTCGGCGTGCCGACGATGGTCGTGTCGGTGACGACGGTGCTCGTGACCGGCGTGGCGACCGTCGTGGCGTCACCGCTGGCGGCCCTGCCGCTGCTGCTGACGCCCCTGGTGTGGTTCCTCCCGACCCGCCGCTACCTGCGCCTCGCGGGGCCCGGCTACCTCTGGGAGCACGCCTCGTACGCGCGACTCAACGGCGTCGCGGCCGAGACCGTCGAGGGCGCCGCGACGGTCGACGCCCTCGGGCTCCAGGCCGAGCGCGGGGCGCGCTTCGACGAGGCGCTCGCCGAGGCGCACGACGCCGAGCGCTACACGATCGGGCTGCGCCTGCGCTGGTTCCCGTGGCTCGAGGTCGGCTTCTTCGCGCCCGTCGCCGGCGCGCTGCTCTGGGGTGGCTGGCTCGCGTGGGAGGGCGTCGTCCCGGTCGCCACCGCGACCGCGGTCGTCCTCTACGTCCAACGGCTCCTCGACCCGCTCGGCGAGCTCATCGAGCTGCTCGACGAGATCCAGTTCGCGGCGACCTCGATGTCGCGCATCCTCGGCGTCGGCGAGGTCCCGGCCGACCGGGTCGCCACCGGCGCGACCCCGGACGGTGAGGACCTGTCGGTCGAGCACGTCCGGTACGCCTACCGCGAGGGGCAGGACGTCCTCCACGGCGTCTCACTCGACCTGCGCCCCGGGGAGCGGCTGGCCGTCGTCGGCCCCTCCGGCGCCGGCAAGTCGACGCTCGGGCGGCTCCTCGCGGGCGTCGACGGCCCGCGCACCGGGCGCATCACGGTCGGCGGCGTGCCCCTCGTCGACCTCGAGCTCGATGCCCTGCGCGGCGAGGTCGCCCTCGTCACGCAGGAGCACCACGTGTTCGTCGGGACGCTGGCCGAGAACCTGCGCCTGCCCCGGCCGGCGGCGGACGACGCCGAGCTGCGCGCCGCGCTCGCCGCCGTCGACGCCCTCGACTGGGCGCAAGCCCTCCCCGAGGGGCTCGCGACCCGTGTCGGCTCCGGCGGGCACCCGCTGACCGAGGCGCAGGCCCAGCAGGTGGCCCTCGCCCGGCTGGTCCTCGCCGACCCGCACACGCTCGTCCTCGACGAGGCGACCTCGCTGCTCGACCCGCGCGCGGCGCGCCACCTCGAGCGCTCGCTCGGCGCGGTGCTCACCGGCCGGACCGTCGTCGCCATCGCCCACCGGCTGCACACGGCGCACGACGCCGACCGGGTGGCGGTCGTCGACGACGGACGGGTCCGCGAGCTCGGCACGCACGACGAGCTCGTGGCGGCCGACGGCGACTACGCGGCCCTGTGGCGCTCCTGGCGCGACGAGGGCTGAGCGCGGCTGCTCAGTCGCGGGCGGACGCGGGCTCCGGCGCCTCGTCGTCGTCGGTCGGCGGCTGGTAGCGCGGGTGGAAGTGCGCGGGCTCCTCGCCCGCCTCGACGGCCCGCCGCTGGCGCACCCGGCGCACGACGAGCCAGACGAGCACGAGCAGGAGCACGGCGACGACGCCGCGGCTCACCGGCGAGACGTACTGCTCGACGACGTCGTAGTTCTCCTGGAGGCGGAAGCCGAGGGCGATGAAGGCGGCGTTCCAGATGCCGCTGCCCAGCGCGGTGAGGGCGAGGAAGCGCGGCAGGGGCATCTGGTCCATCCCGGCGGGGACCGACACGACGGACCGGATGAACGGGATGAACCGGCCGACGAGGACGACGACCGAGCCGTGCTTGTCGAAGAACCGGAAGCCGCGGTCGAGGTCCTTCTGCCCGAAGAGGAGGAACCAGCGCTTGCCGGCCAGCTGGTAGAGCCGCTCGTAGCTGAGGGCGTAGCCGACCCAGTAGAGGACCGCGGCGCCGAGGAGCGAGCCGATCGTCGCGCACACCC
The DNA here is from genome assembly GCF_017312765.1 of Phycicoccus sp. DTK01. Taxonomy (NCBI): domain Bacteria; kingdom Bacillati; phylum Actinomycetota; class Actinomycetes; order Micrococcales; family Intrasporangiaceae; genus Phycicoccus; species Phycicoccus sp. DTK01. Next base: position 114,477 of record NZ_BOPU01000007.1, read on the forward strand.
AGGCCAGCGGCGCGTTGAGCCGGCCGTCGGCCGCGGCGAACCCGGCGAACGGCAGGATCACCTCCGACGGGATGGGCGGCAGGATCGTCTCGAGGGCGATGAGCCCGCCGACCCCGACCTCGCCGACGGACCCGATGATGTCGACGACCGGACCGGTGATGCTCTCCACGGGGACAACGCTACGGGAGGTCGACGGCCCCGCCGGACGCCGCGACGCTCTCCGGTCGGTGGCGGACGGTGGCGGCCGTCAGCCGGCGAGGGTCAGCACGACCCGGACGGCACCGCCCTCGGCCAGCCCCTCGGCGGCCCGGACGGCCTTCTTGACGGGCAGGACGTAGGCGGCCTGCTCGGCCGAGGGGAAGAGGCTCGTCAGCCAGGTGGTGCCACCGACCCGCACGCGCACCCGGACCGACCCGAAGCCGCCGGTCGCGTCGCCGACCGCCTCGTCGACCTCGTCGCTGACCTGCGCCGGCACCGTGACGAAGTGCCACGAGCCGTCGCGCCACCGCCACAGCGTCGCCTCGAAGGACCAGGTCCGCTCGTCCACCACGACGGCCATCATGGCGCGGCCCACCGACGACGGGGCGTGGCCGGAGCCGGGCCTCAGCGCGATGGTGCCTCGTGGACCACCGACGGGCCGGCGGTCGGCAGGTCCCCCGCACCCGCGGGCGTGGCGAGGAGCAGGACCGAGACGGCGCTCGTCGCGGCGATGGCGGCGACGAGGCGCGCTCCGAGCGGGCCGAGGCAACGGCGCTCGCCGTACGCACCGGGGGTGGCCCGGTGGTGCGGGGGCTGGAACACGACGACCTCCGAGGACGGACGACTGGGTCCCGCCACGGTAGGGCCGGGCAGCGGGCCGGCGCGCGCCGTGCGCCCGCAGGACGGACGATCAGCCGGGACGACCGGCCGTTCGGTCAGCCGGCCACCCGAACGGGTGCCCCGACGGTGGCGGAACGGCCGCGGCGCGGCGCCTTGACGGCGGCGTCGGCGAGCAGCTCGGCCTGGCTCGGACGACGGTCCGGCTCCCCCGCCACCGGCCAGGCGGACATCGCGAGCTCGGCCTGCGCGGTGATGGTCAGGGACGGGTTGACCCCGAGGTTCGCCGAGACCGCCGAGCCGTCGAGCACCGAGACGCCGGGGTGGCCCCAGACGCGCTGGTGCCGGTCGAGGACACCGGTCTCCGGCGACGCGCCGATGGGGACACCGCCGAGGAAGTGCGCGGTCATCGGGACGTCGAGGACCTCGGGCCACGAGCCGCCGGCCACCGTGTACTCCCCTGTCGCGGAGGCGATCCGGCCGGCCAGCGCCTCCATCGCCCGGTGCCCCTGCGGGATGTAGGTGGGGTTCGGCTCGCCGTGCCCCTGCTGCGAGGTGAGGACCCGGCGCCCGAGCCGCCGGCGCAGCGAGACACGGATCGAGTTGTCGCGGCTCTGCATGACGAGGCCGACGACCATCCGCTCGCTCCACCGCCGCGCCGTCGGCTGCATCCGGAGGAGCGGGCGCGGGTCGCGCGCGACCATCCGCACGAACTCACGCCAGCGGGGGCGGCCCGTGCCGCCGGGGACGGCGAGGGTCGCGAGGAGGCCCATCGCGTTCGAGCCGACGCCGTAGCGGCAGTTCTCGACGTGCGTGTCGACGTCGACGTGGAAGCTCGTCGTGATGGCGACGCCGCGGGTCAGGTCGACGTCGCGGGGCGCGTGCTGCGTCATCGCGCCGACGAGCGCCTCGGAGTTGGTGCGCGTCAGGTGGCCGAGTCGCGGTGAGAGGGAGGGCAGCTCGCCCACGTCGCGCATGGCGTGCAGCAGCGTCTGCGTGCCCCACGTCCCCGCGGCGACGACGACGCGCCGGGCCGTGACGACCTGCCGGTCGCGGCCGGCCAGCGGTCCGGTGCGCTCGTGGAGGACGCGGTACAGGGGCTTGCCGTCGCCGGTGTCGGAGCCCGGCACCGGCCCGAGGCGCGTGACGGTGCGCATCGGCCGGATCTCGACCCCGAGCCGCTCGGCGAGCGCGAGGTAGTTCTTCATCAGCGTGTTCTTCGCGCCGACCCGGCAGCCGACCATGCAGTTGCCGCACTCGGTGCAGCCGGTGCGCCGCGGGCCCGCGCCGTCGAAGAAGGGGTCGTCGACCGTCTGGCCCGGTCGCCCGAAGTAGACGCCGACCGGGGTGTGCCGGAACGTGTCCGCGACGCCCAGGTCCTCGGCGGCGCCGCGCATCGCCTGCTCGACCGGGCCGTCGCAGCGGTTGGTGACGACGCCGAGCATCCGGCTCGCGGTGTCGTAGTGCGGCGCGAGCTCGGCCTCCCAGTCGGCGAGGTCGCGCCACTGCGGGTCGCGGTAGAACGCCGACGGCGGGCGGTAGAGGGTGTTGGCGTAGTTGAGCGAACCGCCGCCGACCCCGGCCCCGGCGAGGACGACGACGTCGGGCAGCCGGTGGATGCGCTGGACGCCGTAGCAGCCCAGGCGCGGCGCCCAGAGGAAGCGGCGCAGGTCCCAGGAGGTGCGGGCGAAGTCCTCGTCCTCGAAGCGCCGGCCGGCCTCGAGCACGAGCACCCGGTACCCCTTTTCGGCGGCCCGCAGCGCGGCGACCGAGCCGCCGAACCCCGACCCGATGACGACGACGTCGACGTCCGGCTCCGCACCCTCGGACGTGCTCACGGCAGCCTCGCCGCGCGCATCGCCCGGAGCGCCCCGGTCAGGGCGGAGGCGTAGCGGGCGCCGCGCAGCCCCGGGAGGTCCGCGACGTTGACGAGCCCCTGGACGGTGACGTTCTGCGCCTCCGTGTACTTGAGGATGCCCTCGCGCCCGTGCCGGCGGCCGAGCCCGGAGGCCTTCATCCCGCCCATCGGCGAGCCGATGCTCCCCCACGCCGCGGCGTAGCCCTCGTTGACGTTGACCGTGCCGGCCTGGATGCGGGCGGCGAGCGCACGACCGCGGCGGACGTCACGCGTCCACACCGAGGCGTTGAGGCCGTACTCGGTGTCGTTGGCGAGGGCGACGGCCGCGTCGTCGTCGGCCACCCGGTAGAGCGAGACGACCGGCCCGAAGGTCTCCTCGTCGCGGCAGGCCATCGCGGAGGTCACGCCGGCGAGGACCGTGGGCTCGACGACGTAGGGCCCGATCTCGGGTCGCGCCCGGCCGCCGGCGAGCACCGTGGCGCCCTTGGCGACGGCGTCGTCGACGTGGCCGAGCACGCGATCGAGCTGCGCCGGCCCGACGAGGCTGCCCATGTCGGCGTCCCAGTCGAGCGCGGTCGAGAGCCGCAGTCCCGCGACGGCGTCGAGGAAGCGGCCGAGGAACTCGTCGGCGACGGCCTCGTGGACGAGGAGCCGCTCGGCGCTGACGCACAGCTGGCCGGCCGAGGCGAAGCAGGCGCGCAGCACCCCGGGCACCGCGCGGCGCAGGTCGGCGTCGTCGGCGACGTAGACGGCGTTCTTGCCGCCGAGCTCGAGGCTCGCGCCCACGAGGCGGCGTCCGGCCGCGGCGGCGACCTCGCGGCCGGTGGCCGTCGAGCCGGTGAAGCAGACGTAGTCGGCCTGGGCCACGACGGCGCCGCCGGTCTCGCCGGGGCCGAGGACGACCTGGACGAGGTCGTCGGGGAAGCCGGCCTCGACCATGAGGGCGACGGCGGCGAGCGCCGTGAGCGTGCCCTGCGGGTCGGGTCGCAGGACGACGGCGTTGCCGGCGAGCAGCGCCGGCAGGGCGTCGGTCACCGCGAGGCTCAGCGGGTAGTTCCACGGCGAGACGATGCCGACGACGCCCTTGGCCCGGTGGTGCTCCGTACTCCGGGTCAGCAGCGGGAAGACGCCGAGGTGACGCTGCGGTGCGAGGTGGCCGGGGCCGCGGCGCGCGTAGTGCCGGCAGACGATCGCGACGTCGGCGACCTCCTCGAAGGCGTGGCTGCGCGCCTTGCCGGACTCGAGCTGCACGAGGTCGAGCAGCTCGGTGCGTCGTTCGAGCACGAGGTCGTGCAGGGCGAGGAGCAGCCGGGAGCGCTGCGCGAGCGGCACGCCGGCCCAGCGGCGCTGCGCGGCGCGTGCCCGGGCCACGGCGACGGTGACGTCGGCGGCGGTCGAGGTCGGCAGCGTCGCGAGCGGCGCGCCGGTCATCGGGGTGTGCGTCGTCAGCGGCTCCCCCGAGGCGACGACGCGCGCGGTGAGGGCGCGCACCCGCGCCGGGTCGACCGCGTAGGTGGCGCGGGGGTCGGTCTCCGGGTCCACGATGACGTCGGGCATTACCGCAGGGTAATCACCGGCCGCGCCGCCGTCACCTGCTCCGGCGAAGCACCCGGTCAGGGGCGCTGCGGGCGCCGTCTCCCCGGGGGTGAGACCCCGGGGAGACGGGCCGGACGGCGGTCAGGACGCGAGCATGGTCTTCATCTCGTCGATCTCGCGCTGCTGGGTCTCGATGACGGCGCCGGCGAGCTCACGGGTGCCGGTGTGGCGGCCCGAGCGCAGGACGTCCTGGGCCATCTCGATGGCGCCCTCGTGGTGCTCGACCATCATCGTCAGCCAGCGCCGGTCGAACGCCGCGCCCTTCAGCGACGCGAGCTCGGCCATGTCGCTCTCGGACATCATCCCGGTCATCGAGTGGCCCATCGAGCCCATGCCGGAGGCGGAGCCGGCGCCCCAGGAGTCGAGCCAGCCGCGCATCCGGTCGATCTCGGGCTGCTGCTCCTGCTCGATGCGCTGCGCGAGGTCGCGCAGGGCGGGGTCGTCGGAGCGGGAGGGGACGAGCTCGGCCATCTCCAGGGCCTGCTCGTGGTGCGGGACCATCATCATCGAGAACATGACGTCGGCCTGGTCGTGGTCGGCGGAGGGGTCGGCCGTGGTGGCTGCGCCGCTCGTGGGGTGCATCGACCCCTGGTGCATCGGGCTGCCGGCGGTGGCGTCGTGGTCGCCGGAGCAGCCGGCGAGGGCGAGCGCGAGCACGGCGCCCGCGGCGGACAGGGCGCGACGGCGCGTGGTGGTGGACATGGGGGGACTACCTCTTCTCTGCGGGGATCTGCGGGACGGGAGGCCGGGGTCGGCCTAGGTCCGCGAGACGCAGAGGAGGTGACGGAGCGGGGCGGGTGGAGGGGCACGGGCCGCCCGGCGCCCCAGGGGGTGGAGGCGGCGACGGGTCCGTGGACGGGTCGCGGGGGTCGAGCGGCGGCCGAGGAGGGCCAGCACGAGCCCGGCGGTGACGACGGCGAGGCACATCCCGAGGAGGGAGCCGGCGTCGGCGTCCGCCACGTCGCGCGCGAGCACCGCCGCGGTCGTCGCGACGACGTCGGTCGTCGCCGCGCCGTGGACGTGCTCGGCCACCGCGTCGGTCGCGGGCGTCACCGGCATCGTCGCCATCAGCGGCACCGAGGGCATCCCGGCCATCGGTGCACCGCCGTGCCCGGCGTGGTCGGCGCCGCCGTCGGAGCAGAGCAGGAGCACGTGCATCGCGAGGACCCCGGCCAGCAGCGGCAGGAGCAGCGCCGCCCGGAGGGCACGCCGAGGACCGGCCACGAGCGGGACGGTCCTCATACCCCCCGAGGGTACCCGCTGACGCTCGGGCAGCACGCTCCACCCGGGAACCCTGCGCCTTCCCGGGGAACGGTTCCCGGGTGCAGCGCGGCCGTATCGGGTCACCCGATACGCGCGTGGCGCGTGGGGCGGACCGGGGCGTGGGGCGTCGCCGGCGGGTCGGCGTCAGCTGCGCTGGTACGGCGCGACGACGACCTCGACGCGCTGGAACTCCTTGAGCTCGAGGTAGCCCGAGGTCGCCATCGCGCGCCGCAGCGCCCCGACGAGGTTGGTCGTGCCGTCCGCGACGCGGCTCGGGCCGAAGAGGACCTCCTCGAGCGGTGCGACGGCACCGACGTGCACGCGGTGGCCGCGCGGAAGCTCGGGGTGGTGCGCCTCGGCGCCCCAGTGGAAGCCGCGGCCGGGGGCGTCGGTGGCGCGCGCCAGGGCGGCCCCGAGCATCACGGCGTCGGCGCCGCAGGCGACGGCCTTGACGATGTCGCCGCTCGTGCCGACCCCGCCGTCGGCGATGACGTGCACGTAGCGGCCACCGGACTCGTCGAGGTAGTCGCGGCGGGCGGCCGCGACGTCGGCGATCGCGGAGGCCATCGGGGCGTGGATGCCGAGCGTCACGCGGGTCGTGTGCGCCGCGCCGCCGCCGAAGCCGACGAGGACGCCGGCCGCGCCGGTGCGCATGAGGTGCAGCGCCGCGGAGTACGAGGCCGCGCCGCCGACGATGACCGGCACGTCGAGCTCGTAGATGAAGCGCTTGAGGTTGAGCGGCTCGGCGCGCCCGGAGACGTGCTCGGCCGAGACCGTCGTGCCGCGGATGACGAAGAGGTCGACCCCGGCGTCGACGACGGTCTTCCACAGCTGCTGGGTGCGCTGCGGGGTGAGGGCGCCGGCGACGGTGACGCCCGCGGCGCGGATCTCGCGCAGCCGCTCGGTGACGAGCTCGGGCTGGATCTCGGCGCGGTAGATCTCCTGCATCCGCTGCGTCGCGAGCGCCGGGTCGAGGGTCGCGATCTCGGCCAGCAGCGGCGCCGGGTCCTCGTAGCGGGTCCACAGGCCCTCGAGGTCGAGCACCGGCAGGCCGCCGTGCTGACCGAACGCGATGGCCGACTCGGGCGACATCACCGAGTCCATCGGCGCCGCGATGACCGGCAGGTCGAAGTGGTACGCGTCGATCTGCCAGCCGGTGGACACCTCCTGGGGGTCGCGCGTGCGCCGCGAGGGCACGATGGCGATGTCGTCGAAGGAGTACGCCCGGCGACCGCGCTTGCCACGGCCGATCTCGATCTCGGTCACCCGCGCAGCCTACCGACGTCCGCATCGGCCGTTCGGCCCGCTCCCCCGTGACCGGGAAGACCGGGGCACCGGAAATGGTTACCCGCCTGTCGGTGGGCTGCGTCACACTGGTCCACGGCACCGTCGCCACCCGCCCGTGCGGGTCCGGCGACCTCTCGCCGCCCGGCGCGGCCACCCGCCTCTCGACCCGACATGGAGCCCACGTGTCAACAGCAGCACCCGCCCCCGCGGCGCCCCCGGAGTACCCCGAGAAGATCGACGCCGCGGTCCTCAAGATCGCGGGCGTCGTCGTCCTCGGGGCGATCATGTCCATCCTCGACATCACCGTCGTCAACGTCGCGCTGCGCACGCTGCAGCAGGACTTCGCGGTCGACGGCGTGCCGCTCGACTACTCCACCGTCGCGTGGACCGTCACCGGCTACACCCTCGCGCTCGCCACGGTCATCCCCCTCTCGGGGTGGGCCGCCGACCGCTTCGGCACCAAGCGCCTCTACATGACGGCCGTCGCCCTGTTCACCGCCGGCTCGGTGCTCTGCGCCGCCGCGACGAGCATCGAGATGCTCGTCGCCTTCCGTGTGCTCCAGGGCCTCGGCGGCGGCATGCTCATGCCGCTCGGCATGACGATCATGACCCGCGCCGCCGGCCCGAAGCGGATGGGCCGGCTCATGGCCGTCCTCGGCATCCCGATGCTGCTCGGCCCGATCTTCGGCCCGATCCTCGGCGGCTGGCTGATCGACCACTTCAGCTGGCACTGGATCTTCCTCATCAACCTGCCGATCGGCCTGCTCGCCCTCGGGTACGCCTTCTTCGCGCTCCCGGCCGACCGCCCGCACCCGTCCGAGTCCCTCGACTGGCGCGGCGTGCTCATGATGTCGCCCGGCCTCGCGCTCTTCCTCTACGGCGTCTCCTCGATCCCGGAGCAGGGGGGCGTCGGCCACGCCAAGGTCATCGTCCCCGGCCTCGTCGGTGTCGTCCTGATCGTCGCGTTCGTGCTCTACAGCTTCCGGCCGCAGCACCCGCTGCTCGACCTGCGGCTCTTCCGCAACCGCAACCTCACGGTCGCCATCATCACGATGTTCATCTTCGCGGCGGCGTTCTTCGGCGGGCTGCTCCTCATCCCCCAGTTCCTCCAGCAGGTGCAGGGCGAGACGCCGCTCTCGGCGGGCTGGATCCTCGCCCCGCAGGGCCTCGGCGCGATGCTGACGATGCCCGTCGCCGGCGCCCTCGTCGACCGCTTCCCGGTCGGCCGGATCGTGCCGTTCGGGCTGCTGCTCATCACCGGCGGCATGTTCGCGCTGACCCAGATCGAGGCCGACTCCTCGCACTGGGGCTTCATCATCCCGATCCTCTTCGTCATGGGCCTCGGGATGGGCGGCACGATGATGCCGATCATGACCTCGGCGCTCAAGACGCTCAACCACCACGAGGTCGCCCGCGGCACGACGCTGCTCAACATCACGCAGCAGGTCGCCAGCTCGATCGGCGTCGCGATCTTCTCGGTCATCCTCACGAACGCCTTCAAGGACCGGCCGCTCGTCGGCCAGGGCGGGCTCTACCTCGAGACCCTCCAGACCAAGGGTCCGGAGGCCGCCCAGGGCGTCCTCGCGCAGGTCCCGCTCGTCGGGCAGTTCCTCCAGCAGCAGGCCGGCGACCCGCAGGCCGCCGTCGCGGCCCTCGGGGCGCGGGTGGCGGAGGTCGCGGCCGACGCGTACGCGCACACCTTCTGGTTCGCCGCCGGCTTCGTCACCCTGACGCTCGTCTCGGCCGCGTTCCTGCCGCGCAAGCACGAGGAGTCGCACCTCCTCGAGGGCGCGGACGCCGACGAGGTGGCGCCCCCGGTCGTCATCCACTGACGCACCCCGCCCCACCCGTGCCGATGCCGGCCCCGCAGCCCGCGGGGCCGGCATCGGCCATGCTGGGGGCGTGCGACCCGGGACCCACAACGCGATCACCGACGTCGAGGGCGTCCTCGTCGGCCACGCCACCCGCGACGAGCCGGGCTGGCTGACCGGTGTCAGCGTGGTCCTGCCGCCGCCGGGGACGGTCGGCGGCGTCGACGTGCGCGGCGGCGGGCCCGGCACCCGCGAAACCGACCTCCTCGACCCCGCGAACGCGGTCGACGCCGTCGACGCCGTCGTCCTGGCCGGCGGCAGCGCCTTCGGACTGGCCGCCGCCGACGGGGTGGCCGACGCCGTCTGGGCCGCGGGCCGCGGGTGGCCGGTCGGTCCCGGTCCCGACGAGCGGGTGCCGATCGTCCCGTCGGCCATCGTCTTCGACCTCGGGCGGGCCGGGGTCTGGCGGCACCACCCGGGGCCGGCCGACGGTGCGACCGCCCACGCCGCCGCGGCGTCGGGCCCCGTGGTGCAGGGGTCGGTCGGGGCGGGCACCGGGGCGCGGGCCGGCGGCCTGCGCGGCGGGGTCGGGACGGCGTCCGCGGTGCTGGAGTCGGGGGCGACGGTCGGGGCGCTCGTCGTCGTCAACGCCGTCGGGTCGCCGCTGGCCGCCGACGGGTCGCTGCTCGGGGCGGCGTGGGCGCTCGGCGACGAGCTCGGCCCGGTGCCGCCGCCGTCACCCGCGGCACTGGAGCGTCACCTCGCCGCCCGGCGCGCCGAGGTCGAGGCCATCCGCGCCGGCCGGGCCGAGGCGCCGCGTCCCGGGCGCGCCACGACGCTCGCGGTCGTCGCCACCGACGCCGCCCTCGGCAAGGCCGGGTGCCGCCGGCTCGCCACCGTCGCGCACGACGGGATGGCCCGCGCGCTCTCGCCGGTGCACACGGCCTTCGACGGCGACACCGTCTTCACGCTCGCGACCGGCGCCCGCCCGGCCCCGGACCCGTTCGACCTCGTCGAGCTGCACGACGCCGCCGCGGGCTGCGTGACCCGGGCGATCGTCCACGCCCTGCTCGCCGCCGACTCGGTCGACCGCTCCGCGGACGGCGGGATGGCCGCCCGCTCCTGGCGCGACGCCCTCACCAGAGCCTGACCCCGGCCGGGCGGGCGGCGTCAGCGCAGGCGGGTCGCGAGGATCGCGGCGAGCCGGTTCATCTGCTCGACGTGCGCCGCGTCGCCGTCGGTCTGCACGACGGCCGGCCCCTGGCCGACGGTGATGATCGCGACGGCGTACCCGTCGACGATGCCCATCTGCCGGGTCTCCGACGACGGCGTGAGCCAGCCGCCCTTGAACGCCGACGCCCCGATCGTCCCGAGGCCCCAGCGGTGCTGCGGGATCGGGCGCATCTGCTCGAGGAGGAACGCACTCGCCTCGGGGCTGACGACCCGGCCCGCCGCGAGCGCCGCCATGAAGCGCACCTGCTCGCGCGGGCTCCACGACATCGCGCCCTGGCTGCGGTCCGGCGCGACCGTGCTCGTGTCCCCGATCGAGCGCAGGACGGAGGTGATGGCCGCACCGGGGCTGCCCGGGATGCGCTCGCGGACGGCGACGACCGCGTCGCCGTCGCTCGCCGTGAGCGCGGCCCGGATCCAGCCCCGCTCGGTCGACGGGATGCGCGACGGGTCGCCGTCGACGACCGTGTCGAGGTAGGCCGCGACGACGAGCACCTTCGACGTCGACCACGCCTTCGTCGAGCCCACCGAGCCCTCCGAGCGCACGGCCGAGGGGTCCGACAGCGGCGCCCAGACGACCTGGTTGCGGGTGTCGCCGACGAGGCTCGCCGACCCCGCCTTCCCCGACGTCCCGGAGGTGCCGGCGGCGGACGACGAGCCCGTGGGCGTGGCCGGCGTGGGCCGCGGGACGGCGCTCACGAGGCCGCCCTCGACCGGAACCGGTGAGGGGGTCGGGGCCCGCTCGGGCAGCGCGGGCGCCGACCGGGTGGCCGCGCGCGACGGCTCGGCCGAGCCGTCCGCGGTGCCGCAGCCCCCGGCCAGCGCCGCGACGAGCAGCGGCAGGAGGACGAGGACACGGCGCATCCGCCGCACCCTACGTCGTCCTGGCGCACGGCACGAGCCGGGCGCCGCTCAGCCCTTCGAGCTGTAGTTCGGCGCCTCGACGATGCCGGTCACGTCGTGCGGGTGCGACTCGCGCAGACCTGCGGTCGTGATGCGGATGAAGCGGCCGCGCTCCTTGAGCTCGGGGGTGGTGCGGGCGCCGACGTAGAACATCGACTGGTGCAGGCCCCCGACGAGCTGGTGGACGACCGCGCCGACCGGCCCGCGGTAGGCGACCTGGCCCTCGATGCCCTCCGGGACGATCTTGTCGTCGGAGGTGACGTCGGCCTGGAAGTAGCGGTCCTTGGAGTAGGACTTCTTGCCGCGCGAGGACATCGCGCCGAGCGAGCCCATGCCGCGGTAGGCCTTGAACTGCTTGCCGTTGATGAAGACGAGCTCGCCGGGGCTCTCCTCGCAGCCGGCCAGCAGCGAGCCGACCATGACGGTGTCGGCGCCCGCGACGAGGGCCTTGGCGATGTCGCCGGAGTACTGCAGGCCGCCGTCGCCGATGAGCGGGACGCCGGCCGGGCGGCACGCGAGGGACGCCTCGTAGATCGCGGTGACCTGCGGGACCCCGACCCCGGCGACGACGCGCGTCGTGCAGATGGAGCCCGGCCCGACCCCGACCTTGACGGCGTCGACACCTGCGTCGACCAGGGCCTGCGCCCCGGCGCGCGTGGCGACGTTGCCGCCGATGACCTGGACGTGCCGCAGCGCCGGGTCCTTCTTGACCCGCTCGATCATCTCGAGGAGGAGCCGGGCGTGGCCGTGCGCGGTGTCGACGACGAGCACGTCGACCCCCGCCTCGACGAGCGTCGTCGCCCGCTCCCAGGCCTCGCCGAAGTAGCCGACCGCCGCACCGACGAGCAGGCGCCCGTCGGCGTCCTTGCTCGCGTTCGGGAACTGCTCGGACTTGACGAAGTCCTTGACGGTGATGAGCCCGCGCAGGCGGCCCTCGGTGTCGATGATCGGCAGGCGCTCGCGCTTGTGCTGGCGCAGCAGGCTCGTCGCCTCCTCGTGGCTGATGCCGACGTGGCCGGTGATGAGCGGCATCGGCGTCATGACGTCGCGCACGAGCGTGTCGGCCCACTCGGCGACCGGCGTGAAGCGCAGGTCGCGGTTGGTGACGATGCCGAGCAGGTGCTCGCCCGGGTCGACGACCGGCAGCCCGGAGACGCGGTAGCGGCCGCAGATCTCGTCGAGCTCCTCGAGGGTGGCGTCCGGCCCGATCGTCACGGGGTTGGAGATCATCCCGGTCTGGGTCCGCTTGACGAGGTCGACCTGGTAGGCCTGGTCCTCGATCGAGAGGTTGCGGTGGAGGATGCCGAGGCCGCCGTTGCGGGCCATGGCGATGGCCATCCGGGCCTCGGTGACGGTGTCCATCGCGGCGGACACGAGAGGCACGCGCAGCGAGATGCCGCGGGTCAGGCGCGAGGTGGTGTCGACCTCGCTCGGGATGACGTCGGTCTCGCCGGGCTGCAGCAGGACGTCGTCGTAGGTGAGGCCGAGGGCCGCGAACGGGCCGGCCGGCGCGGGCTCCGCCGACGCCGCGGTGACGGCCGGGGCGTCGGGCGCCGCAGGGGTGGTGGTGTCGCGCGTCTCGTCGAGTCCGAGGCTCATCACCCGATTCTACGTCCCCCGCCGCCCTGCCCCGGACGGGCCGCCGCCCGCCCCGAGCGACCTCGAGACGGACGCTCCGGTGGCGGACCTGAGGCATCCGCGCAACCCTTGACCAAAGCCTTACCCGACGCTTGCCCTGCCATCGACAAACCGCCCATACGGTGAAACCCGTGCCGCCCGAGGGGGTCGGCACACGATCATCGTGGAGGTGGAGCATGGCCGAGATCACCCGGCTCCCGGGCCCTGTCGCGGACCTGTGGGACTGGCAGCTCGAGGGCTCCTGTCGTCGGGTCGGTCCCGAGGTGTTCTTCCACCCGGAGGGCGAGCGCGGCTCCAAGCGCTCCCGCCGCGCCACCGCGGCGAAGGAGATCTGCCTGGCCTGCCCCGTCATCCAGCAGTGCCGCGAGCACGCCCTGGCCGTCCGCGAGCCCTACGGGGTCTGGGGCGGTCTCACCGAGGACGAGCGCGAGAGCGTCTACGCCCGCCAGCGTCACCTGGCGTCCTGACCGACGCCACCCGATAGCCGGCTCCCGCCCCACGCGGGAGTCCGGTCGGCCCTCCGGGGGTCGGCCGAGGCAGCGGTGGACCGTGGGGGCGAGAGCCCACGGTCCGCCGCTCCTCACCAGCGCGGAACCGTTCGTGGGGGCGAGAGCCCACGGCCGGCGACCGCGCCCGTGGGACCGCGCCCGGACGGCACTCGTGCTCGCCGTCCGGGCGCGGCCACGCGTAGCCTGAGCCGGTGCCCGACGATGCCCTCGAGGTCCCCATCCGTGACGAGTCCATCCGGCTCGGCCAGCTGCTCAAGCTGAGCGGCCTCGTCGACGACGGCGCGACCGCCCGGGAAGTCGTCGAGCGGGGGCTCGTCTTCGTCAACGGCGAGGTCGACACCCGCCGCGGGCGCCAGGTGCGGGTCGGTGACGTCGTCACCCTCGACGGCGGCGGGAGCCTGCGCGTCACCTCCGCCTGACCCCCTCACCCCACTGATTGCCCATCCGCCACCTCCGAGGGGCCCGGATCGGGGTTCGGAGGTGGCGGATGGGCAAGAAGTCGAGGCTCAGGCGGGGACGCGCGCCTCGGAGACGTCGGTGCTCGCCGGCAGCGCCAGCGTCGCCAGCCCGGCCGCGACGACGGCTGTGAGCGAGACGGCGATGACGAACGCCAGCACGTCCGTGACGGGGAAGCTGCCGTACCCCGCGTCTCTGACGGCGACGAAGGACCACGAGAGCAGCGCGCCGACCAGCGTCGTCACCGCGACGGCGGGCACGACCGGGACGACGGCCTCGAGAACGACGGCCCGGGCGATGACGGAGCGCGGCACCCCGGCCGCGACGGCGGTGGCGAGGCTGCGGCGCCGCTCGACGATCCCCTCGACCTCGGCGACGAGGAGCCCGAGGGCGCTCGCAGCCGTCGCCAGCCCGAGGGCTACGAGGACCAGCGCGTAGGTCTGCGCGAAGAAGCCCCCGGTGTCGCCCTGGACGTCCATCTGGGCGAGGGTCTCCGATCGCGACACCAGCGCGGCCCCGCCGATGAGGCAGCCGAGCAGCAGCGTGAGGCGCGATGCCTCGCGTCGCTGCCCGCTGACCATCCGCCGCCCGGCCAGGAGGAGGTCGGCGCGGCCGGACCGGACGGCCAGACCCGAGCCGACGACGCCGGCCAGGGTGCCGGTGAGGGACACCGCCCCGCCGCTGAAGAGGACGACCGCCAGCAGCAGGAGCGCCGTGAACCAGATCGTGGCCCATGCGCTCGCCCCCACCACGACGAACGGTGCCAGCACGGCGATGACCAGGGAACCGACGACCAGCCCCACGGCGCGGGCCGTGCGACGACGCACGGACCAGGTGTCCGCGCCGCGTCGCTCCCGGCGGACGGCGCCGACGGAGGCGGCAACGGTGACGAAGAGAGGCAGGAGGAGAAGGCCGGGCAGGGCCACCCACCAGGTCGGCACCCGGTCGGTCGGCAGGAGAAGGGCGTCGGCCGTCCACTCGGTTCCGGTCGGCGCGGACACGAGGTCGGGCATCACGGGGACCGGTGCGCCGATCGTGCCGATGACGACTGCGAGCAGGGCGTAGAGCGGCAGCCCGAGCAGGACGCCCCCGACCGAGGCGAGGCCGCTCTCGATCGCGGCGACCCGCCGCAGCTCGCGCCGGGTCGCCCCGAGCCGGGCAAGGTCCTCGAACCGGCGCTCGCGGGCCGGAGCCCCGATGCGCGAGCACTGCGCGGCGAAGGCGAGGAAGGGCAGGCAGAGCAGAGCCAGGGCGAACACCGTGCCACCCCGGAGCCCCGCCTCGGTCCACAGCTGGACGTTGGAGTAGGCCGTCCCGCTCGCCGGGTCCCACGGTGTGACGACGGCGCCGGCGAGGAGCACGAACACCGCCGCGACGGCCGTCGAGCCGACGGTCAGCACGATGCGCAGCCGGTCGGACCGGCCGCCACGGAAGGCCAGCCAGGTGGCCCCCGCCCAGGTCATCGCCCCTCCCCCGCCCCGACGACGAGCCCGTCGCGCAGCCGCACCTCGCGGTCGCAGTACGCGGCGACCGTCGCGTCGTGGGTGACGACGACGAGCGTCGCCCCGCGCTCGCGCACCGCGCCGAGCAGCGTCGCCATGACCCGCTCGCCGCCGACGCTGTCGAGCGATCCGGTCGGCTCGTCGGCGAGCACGACGTCGGGGGCCGTCACCAGCGCCCGCGCGATGGCGACACGCTGCGACTGCCCTCCCGACATGTCGATGGGCCGCCGGTCGGCGACGTCGTCGACCCGCAGCTCGGCGAGCACGGCCCGGGCGGCCTCGAGGGCGTCACGCCGCCCTCGGCCGAGCAGGAGGAGCGGCAGCGCCACGTTCTCGACCGCCGTGAGGTCGGGCACGAGCTGGCCGTACTGGAAGACGATGCCGAAGCGGGTGCGGCGCAGGCGGGCCCGCTCGGCCTCCGCGAGGTGCGACAGCGTGGCGCCGTCGAGGGCGACGTTGCCCTCGGTCGGCACGAGCACGCCGCCGAGGGCGAGGAGCAGCGTCGACTTGCCCGAGCCCGACGCGCCGGTCACGGCGACCCGCTCCCCGGCGGCGACGTCGAGGTCGACGCCCGCCAGGGCCCGGGTGCGCCCCTGGTGCACGACGAGGCCGCGCGCGGCGAGCCGGGGCACCGGCGGGCCGGGTGCCTCGACGTCGGTGGTGGCGTGGGGCTGCGGGGTCATCGGATCTCCTCGGTGAGGTCGACGACGCGCTCGGCGGCGGCCTCGAGCCACCTCACGTCCGCGTCGAGGTGGGCGATGGCGTGGTCGGTGGCGAGGCGCTCACCGAGGGTGAGCGCCGGGTCGGTCTTGGTGCGGGTCAGCTCGCGCATCCGGTCGACGACGGCCACCCGCTGGCGGTCGAGGAAGGCCCGGGCGGCGTCCGGGCCGAGGGCGAGCATGGCGACGGTCGCCCGGGTCGCCAGCGGGTGCGAGAGCAGCGCGTCCGGCGGCTCGGTCGAGCCGGCCCAGCGCTCGAGCTCGGCGCGGCCCGCCGCGGTGAGCGCGTAGACCCGGCGGTCCGGGCCCCCGTCGCGCTCGACCGCGGCGAGCTCGACCCATCCCTTCGAGGCCGCCCGCTCGAGCGCGGTGTAGACCTGCCCCGGGGCGATGGGACGCGCCGACGGGAACGCGGCGTCGTGCGCCCGCTTGAGGTCGTAGCCGTGCTGCTGCCCCCTCGACAGCAGCCCCAGCAGGACGTGTCCCGTCGTCATGCGCCCACTATTCACTGTGTGACTAGTGGCGGCAAGGGCCGTTGCGAGAACTCGCAGAACCCGGGGTCAGGCGGTCGCGCAGAGCCAGTCGACGCCGGCGGCGACGTGGAGCGCCGTCGTGTCGACGAGCGGCACCGCGGCGTCACCATCGCTCAGCAACAGCCCGATCTCGGTGCAGCCGAGGACGACCGCCTCCGCCCCGTCGGCGACGAGCCGCTCGACGACCCCGAGGTAGGCGGCGCGCGACTCCTCGCGGACGACGTCGCGCACGAGCTCGTCGTAGATGACCCGGTGCACCAGCTCGCGGTCGGCCTCCCCGGGCACGAGCACGTCGAGGCCGCGAGCGCGCAGGCGGTCGGCGTAGAACGCCTGCTCCATCGTGAAGCGGGTCGCGAGCAGGCCGACCCGTCGGTGGCCGCCGGCCAGCAGCGCGTCGGCCGTCGGGTCGGCGATGTGCAGCAGCGGCACCCCGGCCGCGGCCTCGATGTCGTCGGCGACCCGGTGCATCGTGTTCGTCGCGAGGAGCAGCGCCTGCGCTCCCCCGGCCGCCAGCCCGCGGGCGGCATCGGCGAGGAGCGCAGCCGTGGTGGGCCAGTCGTCGGCGTGCTGGGCCGCGGCCACCGGGGCGAAGTCGACCGAGTGCAGCAGGAGCCGCGCCGAGTGCAGCCCGCCGAGCCGCGCAGCGACCCCCGCGTTGAGCCCGCGGTAGTAGGCCTCCGTCGAGGTCCAGCTCATCCCGCCGAGCACCCCGAGCAGCCGCATGCGCCCGACCCTACGCCGCGGCGCCGACGCCGACCGGCACGACGACGCCGCCCGGCCCCCTGACGGGGACCGGGCGGCGTGCGGTGTCGCGGGAGGTGGGGCTCAGTGGCCGTGCCCGTGGCCGTGGCCACCGGCGGCAGCCGGCTCCTCCTCCTTCTTCTCGACGACGAGGGTGTCGGTCGTGAGGACCATCGAGGCGATCGAGGCCGCGTTGCGCAGCGCCGAACGGGTCACCTTGACCGGGTCGATGACGCCGGCCTTGACGAGGTCCTCGTACTCGCCGGTGGCGGCGTTGAGGCCCTGGCCCGCGGGGAGCTCGGAGACCTTCGCCACCGCGACGTAGCCCTGGAGGCCCGCGTTCTCGGCGATCCAGCGCAGCGGCTCGGCCGCGGCCTTGCGGACGATGTTCGCGCCCACGGCCTCGTCACCCTCGAGCCCGATGGTGTCGAGCACGGCGACGGCCTGGATGAGCGCGGAGCCACCACCGGAGACGATGCCCTCCTCGATCGCGGCGCGCGTCGCGGAGATCGCGTCCTCGATGCGGTGCTTCTTCTCCTTGAGCTCGACCTCGGTGTGCGCGCCGACCTTGATGACGCAGACGCCGCCGGCGAGCTTCGCGAGGCGCTCCTGGAGCTTCTCGCGGTCCCAGTCGGAGTCGGTGCGCTCGATCTCCTGCTTGATCTGGGCGACGCGGCCCTCGACGTCGGAGGCCTCGCCCGCGCCGTCGATGATGACCGTCGAGTCCTTGGTGACGACGACGCGGCGCGCCTGGCCGAGGGTCTCGAGACCGACCTGGTCGAGCTTGAGGCCGACCTCCTCGGCGACGACCTGGCCGCCGGTGAGGACCGCCATGTCCTGCAGCATCGCCTTGCGGCGGTCGCCGAAGCCGGGGGCCTTGACGGCGACGACGTTGAACGTGCCGCGCATCTTGTTGACGACGAGCGTCGAGAGGGCCTCGCCGTCGACGTCCTCGGCGATGATGACGAGCGGCTTGCCCGACTGGACGACCTTCTCGAGCACCGGCAGGACGTCGGCGATGGCCGAGATCTTGCCCTGGTTGATGAGCACGTAGGCGTCCTCGACGACGGCCTCCATGCGCTCCGGGTCGGAAACGAAGTACGGGGAGATGTAGCCCTTGTCGAACTGCATGCCCTCGGTGAACTCGAGCTCGGTGGAGGCGGTCGAGGACTCCTCGACGGTGATGACGCCGTCCTTGCCGACCTTGTCGAACGCGTCGGCGATGGTGGCGCCGATCTCGGTGTCCTGCGCGGAGAGCGAGGCGACCTGGGCGATCTCGTCCTTGGACTCGATCTCGCGGGCGTTCTCGAGCAGGCGCTCGGAGACGGCGTCGACGGCCTTGTCCATCCCGCGCTTGAGGCCCGAGGGAGCGGCGCCGGCCGCGACGTTGCGCAGGCCCTCCTTGACCATCGCCTGGGCGAGGACCGTCGCGGTCGTCGTCCCGTCACCGGCGATGTCGTTGGTCTTGGTGGCGACCTCCTTGGCGAGCTGCGCGCCGAGGTTCTCGTAGGCGTCCTCGAGCTCGACCTCGCGGGCGATCGTGACGCCGTCGTTCGTGATCGTGGGGGCGCCCCACTTCTTGTCGATGACGACGTTGCGGCCCTTCGGGCCGAGCGTCACCTTGACGGCGTTCGCGAGGGCGTCGACGCCCCGCTCGAGCGCCTTGCGGGCGGAGTCGTTGAACTCCAGTTCCTTGGCCATGGGTGTCCTTTGCTGGGGGTGACGGGCGGCGCGGTGCGCCCGACCCGTCGCGTGGGTCAGGGGGATGCCGGACGCGTCCCGGCGGCACGGGGCCGCCGGGACGCGGTCACGGCGTCAGCGGACTGCTCAGCCGACGACGGCGAGCACGTCGCGGGCGGAGAGGATGAGGTACTCCTCGCCGCCGTGCTTGATCTCGGTGCCGCCGTACTTGCTGAAGATGACCCGGTCGCCGACCTGGACGTCGAGCGGGACCCGGTTGCCCTTGTCGTCGATGCGACCGGGGCCGACCGCGAGGACCTCGCCCTCCTGGGGCTTCTCCTTCGCGGTGTCCGGGATGACGAGACCGGACGCGGTGGTCTGCTCGGCCTCGAGGCTCTTGATGACGATGCGGTCCTCGAGCGGCTTGATGGAAACCGACACGGTGTGCTCCTCCCCTTGCTGGGATGAGTCGAAGTGGACGGGGACGTGCGCGTCCGGGCCGTGCTCGCCGTCGCGGGGGTCGACCGCGGCCCGGGGTGCGCTGGCACTCGCACGGGGCGAGTGCCAATGAGGCAAATCTAGGCCGCGCTTAGCACTCGGTCAACTCGAGTGCCAGCCGGGCGCGGCGCGGGCGTCCGGAGGGTTCGCACCGGGCCCCGAGAAGGCGGATGGCAGGATGACCGGCCGTGGACGTCGGCATCGTGCGAGCCCTGGGGTCGCCGGAGGGGAAGGAGCTCCTGCGCTCCCTCCCGCCGTACGACCCCGCGGCGGTGTTCGCGCTCCAGGACCGGCTGCGCCGCGAGGGCCACGCGGCCGACTTCGTGGCCGCCGTGCTCACCCAGCAGCGGCTGCGCGCGCGGGCCGTCGCGAAGTTCGGCGAGTTCGCCGGCGACCTCCTCTACACGCCCGACGGGCTCGAGCAGGCCTCGCGGCTCGAGGTCGCGGCCACCCACGCGGGCCGCTTCTACAACGCCTCGCTGGCGACGGTGCACGACCTCGGCTGCGGCATCGGCAGCGACGCCGTCGCGATGTCGGCGCTCGGCGTGACCGTGCAGGCCGTCGACATCGACCCCGTGACGGCGGCCATCGCCGACACCAACCTGCGGCCCTGGCCCGACTCCCGCGCCCACGAGGGCTACGCCGAGGAGTTCGAGCCGCCGCGCGACCCGCTGCGCTCGCGCGTCGGCGTCTGGCTGGACCCGGCACGCCGCATCCCCGGCAAGACCGGGCGGCACGGGCGCATCAAGCGGGTGTTCCGGCTCGACGAGATCCGGCCATCGTGGCAGTTCGTCCTCCAGGTGGCGACGGCGGTGCCGGCCACCGGGGCGAAGCTCTCGCCGTCGATGCCGCACGACGCGATCCCGCTCGGCACCGAGGCGCAATGGACCTCGTACGGCGGCGAGGTGCTCGAGTGCGCCGTCTGGTGGGGGCCGCTGGCCCAGCGCCCCGGCCGCAGCGCGCGCATCCTCGCGGCCGGGCGCTCGCCGGTCGAGGTCGACGAGACGATGGCCGAGCCGGACCCACCGACGGCCGAGGGCACCGGCTCGATCGGTGCCTGGCTGTACGAGCCGGACCGCGCCGTGACGCAGGCCGGGCTGCTCGGGGCCGTGACCGGGGCGACGCTCGGGGTCGAGGTCGACACGGGGCTGGGGTACGTGCTCTCGGACGCCGAGGTGGACCTGCCGTACGCGCGGCGGTACGCGGTGCTCGAGTCGATGCCGTTCACCGTCAAGACACTGCGGGCGTGGCTGGCGCAGCACGGCGTGACCGGGCTGACCGTCAAGAAGCGCGGGGTCCGGCTCGACGACGACGAGCTGCGGCGGCAGCTGAAGATCGGGCGCGGCGCCGGCGACGGGGCGCAGGCGACGGTCGTGCTCACGCGGGTCGCGGGCCAGCAGACGGCGATCGTCGTCGAGCCCGTGGTGCCGGCCGCCGGCTGAGAGCGGGCGTGAGCAGCCCGAGACCCCGGTTCGTCCGCGAGACCCCGGAACCGTTCCGGGGTCTCGCGGACATTTCGGGGTGACCCCGAAATGCTGAGTCACCCGGCCGGGTCAGGGGCCGACGAGGTCGCGCGCGCCGAGGACCTCCGGCGGGATGCCGAACGCCTCGACGAGCTCGAGCGCAACGGGCCGCAGGCGCCGCAGCAGCGCCGTCACCTCCCGCGTGATGGCCTTCGAGCGCGGCGCCGACAGCCGCCCGTGCTCGAGGAACCAGCCGCGGTCGGCCTCGATGGTCACGAGCGCGTGCAGGTCGCAGAGCGCCCCGAGCACCTCGCGCGTCGGCCCCTCCGGCTGGGCCCGCACCTGCGCGACGAACGCCTCGACGACGAGCCGCTCGACGTGCGAGCGGGCCGCGGCGATGACGTGGTCCTGCACGTCGTTGAACACCTCGCCCGGCGGCCGGCCGGCGTCGACCCCCGCCTTGAGCCGACGCGCCACCCCCGCGACCTGGTGCTCCTCGCGGAAGCGCAGCATCGCCAGGTGGTAGTCGGGGTCGAGCAGCCCGGCGTCGGTGTCCGCGCCGTCGCGCCCCGTCGGCAGCACGTCCCGGATGCGCTCGAGCAGCTGGTGCGCCGCGGTGAGCTCGACGACGGTGTCGACGGCCAGCCCGGCGACGAAGCGGACCATCCCGCGCTGGTCGAGGTCCTCGAAGGACGAGGAGTAGTCGGTGAGCAGCCCCTTGGCGACGAGCTGGAGCAGGACGTGGTTGTCGCCCTCGAACGTCGTGAAGACGTCGGTGTCGGCCTTGAGCGCCGCGAACCGGTTGGCCGAGAGGTAGCCGGCGCCGCCGCACGCCTCGCGGCACTCCTGGATGGCGTGCGTCGCGTGCCAGGTGGCGAGCGCCTTCTGGCCGGCGGCGCGCGACTCGAGGGCGCGCACGTCGCGCTCGGGCGCCTCGGGGGTCTCCAGCGAGAAGACCTCGTGCAGCTGCCGGGCGACCTCCTGCTGGGCGGCGCTCAGGGCGTACGCGCGGGCGACGAGCGGCAGCAACCGGCGCTGGTGCATCCCGTAGTCCAGGAGCAGGGTCTCGTCCTCGGTGCCGGGCGCCTCGAACTGGCGGCGGCGCAGGCCGTACCGGACGGCGATCTCGATGGCCACCTTGGATGCCGCGAGCGCTCCCCCGCCGACGCTGACCCGGCCCTGGACGAGGGTGCCGAGCATCGTGAAGAAGCGCCGGTTGGGGTTCTCGATGCTCGAGCGGTACGTGCCGTCGTCGTCGATCTGCGCGAAGCGGTCGAGGAGGTTGGCGCGCGGCACACGCACGTCGTCGAACCAGAGGCGGCCGTTGTCGACGCCCTCGAGCCCGAGCTTGGTGCCGCAGTCCTCGACCCGCACGCCGGCCAGCACCTCGCCGTCGCGGCGGATCGGGACGAGCACCGCGTGGACGCCGTGGGCCTCGCCGCCGACCTCGAGCTGGGCGAAGACGACCGCGAGCTCGCCGTCCTCCGCGGCGTTGCCGATGTAGTCCTTGCGCGAGGCGTCGTCGGGGGTGCGGACGACGATCTCGTCGGTGGCGGGGTCGTAGGTGGCGGTGGTGCCGAGCGCCTGGACGTTGCTGCCGTGGCCGGTCTCGGTCATCGCGAAGCAGCCGAGCAGCCGCCCGGAGAGGATGTCCGGCAGGTACCGCTCGTGGTGGGCGCGCGTCCCGAGCTGGAGCACGGCGCCGCCGAAGAGCCCGAACTGCACGCCGGACTTCACGACGACGGAGAGATCGCCGTAGGCGAGCGTCTCGAACGACGCGATGGAGGCGCCGATGTCGCCACCGCCGCCGACCGAGCGGGGGAAGCCGTGGGCGGCCTGGCCGCGCTCGCCGATCTCGACGACGAGGTCGCGCACCCGGCGGCGCAGCTCGGCCCGGGGCAGGTCTCGCTGCTCGTCGAGGAGGTCGGTGTGCTCGGCCAGCGCGGCGCGGACCTCGTCGCGGACGGCGGCGTGCGGCCCGTCGAGGACGGCGCGCAGGGCGGCGGGGTCGGCGTCCAGGGCGGGCTGGGCGCGACGGGTCGGGTCGGTGGTGCGGACGGCATCGGTGGCGGCCATGTCGCCACCCTGACACGGCTTTACCGGCCTTCGGCGGCTCCGTGACGCGCGAAGTTACTCACAGGTAGGGGTCGGGCTGCGCGCCCTCGCGCGCGACGGCGGCGGCGCCGGAGGCGAGCGCCGCGTCGAGCGCCTCCTCGCGGGTGGCGCCGCGCGCGAGGGCTGCCGCGAGCGCGCCGACGAAGGCGTCGCCGGCTCCCGTCGTGTCGACGACGCCGCCCTCGACCGGGTGGGCCGGCATCGTCACGCCGTCCCACGAGGCCCCGTTGGCCCCGAAGGTCACGAGCAGCGAGGCCGGCTCGGCCCCCGCCTCGGCGAGCGCCTGCATCTCGAGCTCGTTGGCGACGACGGGGTCGCCGAGGGCGACGACGTCGGCGGGCAGCCCCGACCACGGGGCGACGTTGAGGACGACTCGGGCGCCGCGTCCGGCGGCGACCCGCGCGGCCTCGCAGACGACGGTCAGGGGGACCTCGAGCTGGAGGACGAGGACGTCGTCCGGCCCGAGGGCGCGGACGGCGTCGACCTCCGGCGCCCCGAGGTGGTGGTTGGCGCCGGGCACGACGACGATCGTGTTCTCGCCGTCGTCGGACACCTGGACGATGGCGTGGCCGGAGGTCTCGCCCTCGACGACGCGGACGGCCTCGACGTCGATGCCGAGGCGCGCGAGCCGCTCGCGGTAGGCGCGACCGCCGTCGTCGTCGCCGACGCAGCCGGCCATCGCGACGTCGGCGCCGGCCGCCGCCGCGGCGACGGCCTGGTTGGCGCCCTTGCCGCCCGCGAGGCGGCGCAGGCCCTCCCCCAGCACGGTCTCCCCCGGGCGCGGGTGCGACTCGACCCGCGTCACGAGGTCGACGTTGAGCGAGCCGAGGACGAGCACGCGGCCGGTCATCGGGCCTCCCCTCCGACGGTGTCGAGCCAGAGCCTTGCGATGCGGGGGCCGTCGATCTCGAGGGCGACCTCGACCATCGCGGGCGAGACGCCGTGGGGGTCGTGCGCCATGTCGCCACTCCAGTCGCGGGTGTCGACGATGGTGCGCCCGCGCGTCCACGTACCAGACAGCTCGACGCGGACGGGACGCCGCTCGGCGCGCACCGCGTCGGGCGCGAGGAGCATGGCCACGGCGCCGGCGTCACCGATGGTCGCGCCGTCGTTGGCGAAGCGCCGGTGGTGGAACGAGATGAGGTCGGCGGCGAGCCGGGCCACCGGGGTGTTGACGGCGCGCAGCGCCTCGACGTCGGCGTCGGTGACCTTGGGGTCGTAGAAGACGTCGAGGCCGTACATCGCGACGGGCACCTCGTGGGCAGCGCAGGCGTCGAGCACGACGGCGGCGGCCTCGGGGTCGTGGAAGACGTTGAACTCGGCGGCGGCCGTCGCGTTGCTGACGTTGGCGCCGCCGCCCATGAAGACGATGCGCCCGATGCGCGCGAAGGCCTCGGGGTGGACGCGCGCCAGGAGGGCGATGTTCGTCATCGGGGCGAGGGGGACGAGGGTGACCGGCTCTCCCGACTCGGCTGCGCCGAGCACGGTGTCGCGCAGGAGGTCGACGGCGATGCGGGCGTCCGGCTCGAGGGTCGGTGCGGGCATCCCGAGGTCGGCCATCCCGTCGGAGCCGTGGACGTGGCGGGCGTCGACCGGCTGCTCGAGGAGGGGACGGGAGGCACCCACGCCGACGGGCACGTCGGCCCGGCCGGCTGTCTCAAGGACGACGAGTGTGTTGCGCACGACGTCGGCGAGCGGTGCGTTGCCGCCGACACACGTGACGGCCCGCAGGTCGAGCCCCGGATGGAGCGCCGCGAGGAGGAGGGCGCAGGCGTCATCGACGCCCGTGTCGACATCAAGCACCACCGGGATCCGCTGCACGAGACCGATCATCCACGATCGAGCTGCCTCGGCGTCAGGACCCACCTAGTCACCGGCAACACCAGGGCCCGGAGCTGCGTCGACGTCTCCTGTCGACGCACGCATAGTCACGTCATACCGCCCATAAGGACGCGGGGTGTCAGGGCAGCCGTGAAGTCCCCTCAGTCCAGATCGCTGGACTGGAACCTGCTCCACGCACGCCGCCACCAGGGCTCGCGGATCGTCGACACTTCCGGCGCCCGATCGTGCACAGCGTGGTCCCGTGCCAGCGCAGTCTTGGTCGCGGCCTTGGAGATTTGCGGTAGCCAGTCGATGCGGTCGTGACGGATGTAGTAATGAGACCGGCACGGCTGCTGTCCGCTACCGATCGAGGGAAGGAGAGTGACGGTGCCGTCGAACGTGAGCACCCAGTCGTTCGGTCCGATGGGAGTGACGACCTTGGCTCCGCATCCGCAGGCGCAGAGGTGGACGGCGGTTTGGTAGTCCATCGACACGTAGAGGGTCTCTGCCTCCGGAACGGCGGGGATGGACTTGGTAAAGACGGTGTTCAGGGTTGTCGCATTCATGCCGCGTCACCGTCGACGTCGGTGTCGGCGACGCGTTCATCCTGGATGGCCTCAACCGGGTTCACATGGTCGATGAGCCCTTCGGGACCGCCATCGTGTTCGGCGACCTCAGGCTGGTCGCCGTCCTCGTGACGTGCGAGGTCGCTCACGCCGTACCGGTGGTGCAGGTCGCCGGAGTTGACGACGAACACAGTGTGGTGCTCATGCTCTATGTCGGCGTAGAACTTAAGGAACTTCTTGTAGCGGATGATGGCGAGGTTGGCGGTGAGCGCGTTGATCTCGTCGACCTGGAGGTTGGTGTCGTACTCGGCGTCGTCGCCGGCGAAGTAGGAAATTAGTTCGTCTTGGGCGATATGGTCGCTACATCCCGGGGTCGAGGTCGTGATCCGGATCTGGCCAGCGATGCCATTAGCGTCATTGCTGAGGCCGACGCCTGTGTCGATGAACGGGATGCCGTGCTGGGTGAGCGCGTCGATGACCACCCTCTTGTCGGGCCCGGTGTCCATGGCGAGGAACACGAAGCCAGCGTCGAGGAGCTCGCCCACATTGTCAGCGGTGACGTTGACAGGGTGGGGGACGATGCCGCGCCGCATGACCGAGTACTTGCGCGTGTAGTACTCGACCTTCGTCAAGCCTGCCTCAAGGTCCCTGAGGCTGGCCGCGCCCGGGGCCCGGAACGCATTGTGAGTGCGGTAGAAATCGGCATCGTAGAGGTGGACGGTGAGCGCCGGAGTCTTGGCAAGCGCGTCCAGCAGGTGTGCACCGGTGCCGCCGAGTCCGACGATGGCGACTTTCTCCAATGCAAGGTGGCCGTTCAACGCGGTGATTCCGGCACGGCTGGTGAAGGTGTCGACGTACAGGAAGACACCGTCGTCCTCGTCGGTCTCGATCGGCTTGTAGGTGTACGGGTTCACCGAGGGGTCCACTGCCTGTGCTGGACCGATGACCATGGCCGTGTAGTAGGTGACCTTCTCGTAGAAGTCGCCGTACCCGCCCTCTGGCTTTTGCGAGAATCCACAGGCTGCCGTGAGGTCCGCGCTCGCGGACCACTTCTCGACGCTGTCGTTGACCAAGTGCCTGATCGGCTGGCCATTTTTTTCTCGCGGCACGCCCCCGACGAAGCACATGACGTGCGTCGTCGGCCGCGCCGCGGTGGTGCCGCTCAGGTCCAGTGGGCAGAGGAAGGAACCCCACTGGACCTGAGCAGCGTCATCCACGTACGGGATGTCGTCCACGACAAGGAACCCGTTGACGATGCGGACGGCGAAGCCGTCCTGCACCAGGCGGGCCAGGTCGGGGCTGTTACGAACGAGTCGTGAGCCGGACATCGAACGTGGTGCCCTTCCTTTTGATGGTGACCGACTCGCCGGCGACGAGCGTGCCGTTGTGGGTGCCGCCGTGCGACGGGTCGGCGTTGCGGTAGGTGACGGTGAACTTCGCCTCCGGGTCGTGGTTCGGGTAGGCGACCTGACCGAGCTCCTCGTACGTCAGCACGTCGTGCTCCAGCGGTGTCTCGGTGCCGTTGATCACGGCCTCGAACTGCTTGTCCTTCTTCTTGCCCTGTTCCTGGGCCGCTGCTGTCATCGCAGTACTCCTCTCCTCGTCATCCTTTGGACGCTGTTGTTCGAATGGTTTGTCCGCGGGTGCCCGTGTCCGCGGCGCACTTCTGTCCACCGACGCGAGCACCCACTCTTATGTCACCCCCTGGGCGGGAAGGGGTCGTTGCCGTAGGTTCGCTCGTCCTCGATCGTGCCGTCCCTCCGGCAGATCTTGAGCGAGCTGGGTTGGTTCAATTTCGCGACCTTGACGCCGGCGGCGATCGCGTCGTCTTTCAGCACGTGGGTGCTGAGGGTCTGCTGCGAGTGGCGCACTGCCCATGACTGGGAGATGAACTGAACCCAGTAGATCTTCCGTGCCATCTTTCCTCCTTGGTATCGGACGCCGGACTGCGTGTCCCCGGGGCGGGGCAGGCGTCTCACCGATGTGAGACGTCGGACCGCTGGATCCTGTCCAGCGCCCACACCGGCGTTCTGATGTGCCCGGACGCGGGTCGCTGCGGCACGCGATGCGGCCACCATCAACCCTTGCTGCTCCGCGGGTCGTTCCCCGGAGCGATCGTGTCCTGACGGCGGATCGTGCCATCGCCGGCACGGACGGCGAGCTCTCCACCTCCGTCGTTGCGGAGGATCGTGCGGGCGCGGTCGATGCCGTCCGCCTGAGTTCGGGTCACCGCGGACGGGCGACTCGCTCCCGGCTTCACGACCTCGTACTTCCCGTCGGGACGCTTCTGCACTGTGCGCTTGTTCGGACCGGTCATCGTTCTTCTCCCTGGGCACTTGCGCTTGTCTCGGTTACGCCCTGGTGGAACGTCGAACCGTCCGTATCTGTCCAGGGACCGCGCAGAGCGAGTGGAGCGGGTTCATCGAGGTCTTCGCTGGTTGACGCTGGCGACGCCCTCGTGCGCCAGATTCCTCACCTGATAAGGCGAGTGCCGGGGCCACCACTCGCTACGGTGAGGCAGTCATAGCGCTGGAACGCGAAGCAACAGGGCTGGCCGGGTGGAACGGGTTACCGGTGCCGCTACGGGGAGGCGGATGGAGTTGGGCACGGGCAGGCGTATCAGCTTCGTTGAGGATTCGTCGCGCGGCCGATCCCAGATGACCGTCGGAGTGGCCGGATGAGCGCGTTCGACCACTTTTCGAGGACCGGTCAGTGGAATGACGAACTCGCCCGGCTGCTCTATGAGTCAGTCCGAAGCGTTGCCACGTCACGGAACTTCCCGCCGCCGGCCGGGTATCGATCGTGGGCAGACGAAGACGCCGTCTACGAGACCGCCCATGAGTTTCTTTACGGCCATCGTGGGGAACGGCGCATCACGGCGCTCCTCGTCTCGGCCACCAGCCAACCCTCCTTCGAGCGTCTGCTCGATACCTACGTCCAGAATTTCCTGCGGGATCAAGCGAGAAGAACTGACATCGGGAAGCTCATCCGTCGCATCAACGAGGTAGCCGAGACAGAGGCATCGTTCGAGGTCGCGGCCGCCAACCCACGTCGTTGGCGCCTTGCCGGGGGCCCAATTGATCCGTCAGTTGCGCCGGCAAGCGCCTTGTCCGCCGCCCTCAAGGGGGTAGAGGTCGTTGTGCCCGCATGGTCGAGCGAGACGCGCGACGCTCCTGCCGCTGACCGTGCGTCGTTCGTCGGCATGATCCACGCAGTTCTGTCTGCTGCTGACGGCTCCGTGTCCGCAGCCGACATCGCGCATGCCGTCGCGGAGCGGCTCGACGTCCGCCGGGTTCTCCCCGAAGAAGCCCTGGACCCAATGTTGGAAATCGGATTGGAGCCGCCCGATCCGAACGCGGCACCAGATGCAGAGGTCGAAGATCGTGATATCGCGGTGCAGATCTTCGACCTCCTCGACGACAACGAACGGATCCTCCATGCAAACCAGGGCTCGACCGTGCGCGAGTTGGGTGACCTTCTCGGAATGAGCAAGTCTCGCGCTGCGACCATGCGGACGGCGCTCCACGCAAAGTTCGCCAGATTGCTCGCAGCCTACGACGACGCCCGCGGGGCACTACGTCATCTCGATCAGTTGTGTTCCGATTGGTTTCGTGACTGGACGAACGGACCTGGTCCGACGTCTCAAGAACCGACCAGTACTGCCTCAAGGACGGAAGGATGACGATGTACAGCCGTCCCCATCTTTCCTCTCGCGAACTTGCGGCCGCGCGCAACCACACGGGCGATCTCGTCTCCAACGACAACGACGACTTCAGCCCGGCTGCGGCGCGCCACCTGTCGCGATGCGCTGTCTGCAAGATCCGGGTCAACCGCCTGAAGCGAAGCGAGGACCCTCCACCACCCTCTTTAGACCTAGCTGCACGACTCTCATCCGACACGCCCCTGGTCTCAGCACGGCTTGTGCAAGCCATGCAGTCGACGCACCCGGCGGATATACGGCCCGCTGCAGGAGAGCTTTGGCGCGCCGGACACGATGAAGCCCTCCTCGTGTGGGTTCGAGATCTAGTCGGGTCCCACGCAGTCGAAGTGGTCCCTGTCGCGCTCGATGCTTCGCTTGCCGACGAGACGTCGATCTCGATAGAACCCGACGCAACCGTTCTAGGCATCGGCGCGCTGGCACTCGTGTCCCTACGAACCCACATTCACGTCGACGCGTTCATCAACCGTCTTGACGTCATAGACCTGCGAGCAGAGGTTGAAGAAGTCATTCTCGCTACCCGCGAGCACCGGCTGCCAACAGGAGTTGCGCTCGCTGACCACGACCAATGGAACTACGCCACAGCGAAAGCCGACCGCGACGACTTCCACAATCAATTGCTCCAGCTGCATCCCGTGGTCTGGGACGGCCGGCTGGACGCCCTCGAGGCATCAGACAGGCGGCACGATCTGGGCCTCGGTCCACAGTTCACCGCCGACCCAGATGTGGAACACGCCGCTACGGTGAACCCCGAACCCGACGGGTTCTGGCAGCGAAGCTTCGAGACGATCAGTGACGAGCTCGAAGCACGCATCTGGGGGGTGCAATGCCATCGGATTCAACGGATGTCACAGCACGTGAACGAGTTGACGCTGGAGTCCTTCTTTAAGGCCTTCTACCTCGACACCACGGTCTTGGCGGTCGTCGCGAACAGACACCGCAATCCCCCTCGAATGTTCGACCTTTCGGCGATCCTCGAAGCACTTGAGCCACTCACTCGCATCGAAGGGGACGCAGATGCAGTTGTTGTCTCCGTCCCGAGCGATGGACCTACCAGCGAGTGGGCGTCGGTACTTCTCACTCGAGCGCACATGCGCACCGGGATCAACCTTCCCATCGGCGAGGCGTCCTCTCCGATGTTCACTATCAGTGGCTTCGGGCTCATCGACACCCTCGCCAAGTACCTAGACGGAGCGATAGTGGCGTGGGAGGTGCTGGGCGGGTCCGACCCACGGCTTCACGGAATCAACGTTCACGACGCCGCCCATCGACACGCCCTCGACTCAACTTCACGTGTACGCACAGAGGGCAGCCGCGCCCGGACCCCCGAGAAGTTAACCGGTTGGCAACTCGAACCAACAACCGAATCCGCGGTCGCTCGCTTCGTCGCCGCCGCCGCATCGGACACAGACTTCGATGCAGCTATCGCCGAACTCGGTTTGGAGGAGCCCGATGATTAAGAGTCTCCGGCTCCGTAATTGGCGTAACTACGCCGACGTCGAGATCGAGTTCAATGAGGGTGTGACCTTCGTCGTCGCCACCAACGGTGTCGGAAAGACATCCATGATTGAGGCCGCCCGATGGGCGCTCTTCGGCACTCTCGGCCCCACGCCTGAAGCAGCGATCCGGGTCGGCGCAGACTCGGCCGAGGCCACGGTCGAACTGATCCTTCCCAGCAGTCGAGTCCTCACGATCGCCCGGCCCATCAACCGTCCACGGACCCGCAGGGACACTCAGCCGGGCCCCAGAATCGCCATCGATGGCACCGCTGTAGCATCAGCGGAGCTGCCGGGGCTCCTCACATCGGAGTACAAGACTGACCTTTCGTTCCTCGCGCGCCTCACCATGCCGGCCCCGAACCGCATTGACGACAAACCGAACACCCTCGGTTTGGAGAACCACCTCGGTCGGCTCTTTGGTATTGACGGCCTTCGCTCCGCGCTTTCGCGTCTCGACCGACTGAAGAAAGACAACGATCGCGGGATCCGAAGCATCAAGCAGGCCCACTCGGCCAGCGCGAAACGGCTCGCCGACCTCTCCCAACTGGTCCAAGATACGCAAGTCAGCGTGGAGGGGCTAACGGTGCGGCTGGAAGCAGCACACCTCCGCCGAGAGAGGGTGCGCGAGTATTTCCGATTTCAAGATGCGCGCGCAAGTTGGTTCGCCGCCAGTCAAGCCCGCCACGCAGAACTTGAAGAAGTGGCGCGCAGAATCTCAGAGAAGACGGGGTTCAGGACCACAGCGGAGACTGTTGAAGAGACGATTCGGATCGCCGTGGCGTCGCTCGAAGAATCACTGGGCACCGTTCGCGTGGACATCGCCGTCGCCGCGAGCCAAGCTGACGCCGTCGCGGCCAATCGCCTACGACTCGACGAGTCCCACGCCGACTGCCCCGTCTGCCGACGTCCCCTCGATGACCAGACCATCGACAATGCCCATATCGAAGCCGACAACGAGCTCGCCACACTCGAACAGCGCGCTGCCGAGTTGGCGGACATCGAGACAGATCTCGCGGACCAGCGCACCCAGCTCCTGGAGCTTCAGGCCGTCCTCACGAACATGCCGGCCCTTCCGGCCGAACCGACCCATCCAGACACCGCCGCATTCGCGGATGACGAACGTGACTCTGCCGGCCTTGCCGTCACCGAGGTGATGAACGCGCTCGTCGAGGCCAAGGCAGACGCCACTCAGGCGCAACGCGATCTGGAAGCCGCGCGCGACGCCGATCAGGCCATGCGTGAACTCGAGCGCCTCTTCCGCCGCGAAGCCAAACTGCGCGTCGCAACCGAGACGACCCAGGCGACCCTCGATGAAGTACTTGAGACCACAGTCAGTCCGATCGCGACCGAAGTGAATCAGCGCTGGGCAGCACTCTTCCCAGATCGAGGCTCGCTTACAACCCGCGCGGATGGCACCATCACCCGACAAATCCACGGCCACGACGTCCCCTTCGACTCCTTCAGCACAGGCGAGGGGATAGGGGCGACCATCCTGCTCCGTCTGGTTGTCGCCCATCTCACCTCTGTAGCGGACTTCATCTGGTTCGACGAACCCCTCGAACATCTAGACCCTGACGTTCGCCGCCACGTGGCGAATATGCTCTCCAGAGTCACCGCAGGCGACGGCTCTGTAAGACAGGTAGTCGTTACGACATACGAGGACCCCCTCGCCCGACAGCTGCGCGCTAGGGACACTCGACATGTCCACCTTGTAGACGTTAGGCAGTCACATGGGTCAACGGCTCCGGGCTAGTTGGCCAACGCATGCCGCCGACCTGCTTGACCGCGGATAGTCGAGCGCGACCTCTCGCCTACTCGGCGCAGTTCGTGACACCGGTTGGTCGCCACCGAAACCTGAGTCAGTGCGCGGCGTAGAGCGCCCAGCTAGCGGGCTGGCAACGGCTTGTGATTCGCGCGATGCCGAAGAAGAGCAACGGGACCGACTGGGGTGAGGGCAAGCGCGACGACGCATCCGGCTGTACTGATGCCGGGAAGTTGCATTGGGTCGACAGGAATAGCGAGCAGCGCAAGGCCGAGCGCCCACATGAACCACCTGCCGACCACGCTTCGGCGCCAGGCCAGTACCCCGAGACCGTTCAGGAGTACGGCCACCCCGACCAGTGCTGCAATCTCAGACTCGGACATCCCCATGGCCGAGTGTCCCAAGTCGTCAGCTCGATCGGAAGGGCCCCTTGCTACCTGCGGCATTCCGCCGCGTAGGTCGCTGGTGTCTGACCGCACGTGACCGTCTGGGGCCAGCGGTCGCGGACGCGTCGTGCCAGACTCGAGCGGGTGGCCGACTTCGAGCTGACGACGGACGAGCTTCGCGCGGTCGCCGGGTACGCCGCCGACTGCGCCGAGCCGGCGCTCGTCGTGTGGGACCGAGCGCACCCCGACGACGACCGGCCGCGGGCCGCCCTGGCCGCGGCCCGCGAGTTCGCGCAGGGCGCGCCGCGCTCGAACCTCCAGCGGCACACCGCGACCGACGCCCACCGCGCCGGGCGGGAGGCATCCACCGAGGCGGCGAAGCACGCGGCGACGGCCGCCGGTGACGCCGCGGCCGCCGCCTACCTGCACCCGCTCGCCAACGCCACGCAGCTGCGGCACGTCCTCGGCGCCGCGGTGCACGCGGCCCGTGCCGCCGAGCTGTACCGAGGCGACGACCCCGTGGTCGCCGAGTACGTGCTCGACGCCGCGGCCCGGCGGGCGGGCCCGGTCGTCCTCGACGTCCTGTCCCGCTACCCCCGGGCGCCGGAGGGCGGCGGCCGCGTGGCAGCGCTCCTGCACCGGCTCGACGTGCTGCTGCGCGACCCTTCCCCGCCGAAGCGCGTCGTGGACGACCCCGGCCCGTTCTTCCACGGCACCCGGGCCGACGTCCGTCCCGGTGACGTACTGACGCCGGGATGGCGCTCGAACTACGGCACGGGCAGACCCATGAGGCACATCTACGTCACGGCCTCGTCGAACGGCGCTCCCCTGGCCGCCGAGCTCGCGCGCGGCGACGGGCCGCCGCGCGTCTACCGGGTCGAGCCGCTCGGCCCGCTCGAGGACGACCCGAACGTCACCGACAAGCGCTTCCCCGGCAACCCGACGCGCTCCTACCGCACGACCGAGGGCGTCCGCGTCGTCGCGGAGGTGCTCGACTGGGAACCCCCGGACGCCGCGCTCGTCCAGCGCCTGCGCGACTCCTCCGGCGAGCTGGCCGAGCTCGGCATCGAGGCGATCAACTGAGCCGCCGGCGCGCGGCGTGATCGACGGTGGCTGCCGGCGCCGCGACCAGCGCGATTCCTCGGCCCGCCGGGTGGTCACGTAGCGTTTTCGGGTGACCACCCCCACGCGACCCCACCCCCGCCGCGCCGCGCTCGCCCTCACCGGGGCGCTCGCCGTCAC
Source organism: Phycicoccus sp. DTK01 (assembly GCF_017312765.1). Classification (NCBI taxonomy): domain Bacteria; kingdom Bacillati; phylum Actinomycetota; class Actinomycetes; order Micrococcales; family Intrasporangiaceae; genus Phycicoccus; species Phycicoccus sp. DTK01. Next base: position 148,089 of record NZ_BOPU01000007.1, read on the forward strand.
CCTCGCCGGCTGCTCGACCGGCACCCCCGAGGCGGCCCCGACCAGCGCGTCCGCGCCGAGCACCGCCGCGTCGCCGTCGGCCTCGGCGACCCCGTCGCCGACCGCGTCCGCCACCTGCGCCGACACGACGTACGAGGCGATGACCGCGGACCAGCGGCTCGGCCAGCTGCTCATGGTCGGCTTCGACACCAACGCCTCCCTCGACGCGCTCGACACGACCATCACGAAGGACCACGTCGGCAACGTCATCTACCTCGGCGGCTGGGAGGGCGCCGAGAAGGTGTCGACCACCTCCGAGCACCTCCAGGGGCTCGTGTCCCGCAAGGCCACCGCCGGCATCGACCTGATGATCGCCGCCGACCAGGAGGGCGGCGAGGTCCACCAGCTGCGCGGCGAGGGCTTCACCCGGCCGCCGACCGCGAGCGAGCAGGCGCAGATGAGCTCCTCCGCGCTGCGCAAGGCCGCCGCCGGCTGGGCGGAAGAGCTCAAGGACGCCGGGGTCAACGTCAACCTCGCGCCGGTCACCGACACCGTGCCGGCCGACCTCGGCCGCGGCAACGAGCCGATCGGCAAGTACGAGCGCGAGTACGGGTCGGACCCCAAGACCGTCGAGAAGGCGTCGACGGCGTTCATCGAGGGGATGCTCGACGGCGGCGTCGAGGCGACGGTCAAGCACTTCCCGGGGCTCGGCCGCATCCGCAACAACACCGACTTCCACAGCACCGGCATCACGGACCCGACGACGACGAAGGACGACGCCTACCTCGAGCCGTTCGCCGCGGGTGTCGACGCCGGCGCGGGCCTGGTCATGGTCGGCTCCGCCAACTACGCGAAGATCGATCCCGGCGTGCCGGCGATGTTCTCGCGCACGGTCGTGACCGACATGCTGCGCGGCGACCTCGGCTTCGACGGCGTCGTCATCACCGACGACGTCAACGCGCAGTCCGTCCGTTCCACCTCCCCCGGGCAGCGCGCCGTCAAGTTCGTCGAGGCGGGCGGCGACATCACCCTGACCGGCGACGCGTCCGTGGCCCCCGCGATGCTCGAGGCCCTCGCCGCGAAGGCGGCGAAGGACGACGACTTCGCGCAGCAGGTCGATGCCTCGGTGCACCGCGTGCTCGACCTCAAGGACCGGATGGGCCTTCTCCCCTGCTCGTCGTCGTCGAAGTCCGGGGACTGACGGCGGGCACCCCTCCCGCCGCGGCCCGGACCGGCCTAGGCTCGACGGGGTGACGGCCTCCCCCTCCACCGCACCGGCCCCGGTCATCGTCCTGGCGTCCGGCGAGCACACCGACACCCTCCTCGACGTCTTCTGGCGCTACTCGCGCGAGTACGACCTGCGCACCGCCGGCTCGTGCCGCGAGGCGTGCGACGTCACCGAGGACGCCCTCGCGCAGGGCCACCAGGTGGCGATGTTCGTCACCGACTCGCGCCTGCCCGACGAGGAGAACGTGCTCGCCGCGTTCGCGGAGTGGCGCCACCTCGTGCCGACGGCGCGCCGGCTCGTCGTCGCGCCGTACGACCGGTTCCTCTCCGACGCCCCGCGGCTGCGCTCCGGCATGGCCAAGGGCAAGTACGACGCCTACCTCCTCATGCCACGCGGCACGCGGGACGAGGAGTTCCACCACTCCGTCACCGAGCTGCTCAGCGAGTGGGGCTGGACGGCGACCGACCCCGACGTCGTCGTCGCGAAGATCGTCGCGCCGCCCGGTGACGTCGTGGCCCAGCAGGTCCGCGACTTCTTCGACCGGATGGGCATCCCCTGCCGCTCGGTCGAGCCCGACAGCGAGATCGGCCGGATCGTGGCCGAGCACTTCCCCGAGGACGCCGGCTACCCGCGGGTCTGGGCGGCCAACCGCGACCCGATCGTCGCGACGTCCGTGCGGGACGTCGCCCGCTCGTTCTTCGACACGCAGGCCGAGCGCGAGATGGACGCCGCCGCCGGTGCCTCGGTCGTCGACGTCGCGGTCGTCGGCGGTGGCCCGGCCGGGCTGGCGACGGCGGTCTACGCGGCGTCCGAGGGGCTCTCGACGATCGTTCTCGACGGCAGCGCCATCGGTGGGCAGGCCGGCACGAGCTCGATGATCCGCAACTACCTCGGGTTCCCGCGCGGCGTCTCCGGGATGCGGCTGGCCCAGCGGGCCCGCAACCAGGCGCTGCGCTTCGGCACGCGCTTCCACACCGGGTGGGAGGTCGAGCAGCTGGTCGCAGGTGCCAACGGCGAGCCACACCTGTTGCGCGGCAGCGACTTCGAGATCAGCGCGCGGTCGGTGGTCGTCGCGTCCGGGGTCGACTACCGGCACCTCGGCGTCCCCTCGGTCGAGGCGCTCGTCGGGCGCGGCGTCAACTACGGGGCGGCGATGTCGCTCTCGCGCGAGATGGAGGACCAGGACGTCGTCGTCGTCGGCGGCGGCAACTCCGCCGGGCAGGCCGCGGTGCACCTGGCGCGCTTCGCGCGGTCGGTGACCGTGGTCGTCCGCCGGCCGTCGCTGTCGGAGACGATGTCGGCCTACCTCGTCGGCGAGATCGAGTTCAACCCGCGCATCGCGGTCGAGCCGTGCACCCAGGTCGTGGACGCCGGCGGCGAGGGGCGCCTCGAGTGGGTCGCGTTGCGTGACACCACGACCGGCGAGACGCGGCAGCGCCCGGCGTACGGGCTCTTCCTGCTGCTCGGGGCCGAGCCGCACTGCGGCTGGCTGCCCGACGAGGTCGCGCTCGACGAGCGCGGCTTCGTCCTCACCGGGCGCGACGTGCCGAAGGACCGGTGGGTCGACGGCCTGCCGCCCGAGAACCTCGCGACGAGCGTGCCCGGCATCTTCGCCGCCGGCGACGTGCGCGCCGGCTCGATGAAGCGGGTGGCCGCGGCGACCGGCGAGGGCGCGTCCGTCGTGCCGCTCGTGCACGCCTGGCTGAGCCCCGGCGACGCCTGAGGGGTCCCGCGCCGGGGGTGGCCCCGGCAGCGCGCGTCAGGCCGAGACGACCGTCACCGGCATCGAGGAGTCGGCCGGGATGCCGAGGTCCGACGGCGGCCGGCCCTTGAGCACCATCTGCGCGCCGAGCGCGGCGACCATCGCCCCGTTGTCGGTGCACAGCTTGGGGCGAGGCACGCGCAGCTCGATGCCCGCGGCGTCGCAGCGCTCCTGCGCCATCGCCCGCAGCCGGGAGTTGGCCGCCACGCCGCCGCCGATCTGCAGGTGACCGACGCCGTGCTCGCGGCAGGCGTCGATCGCCTTGCGGGTCAGCACGTCGGTCACGGCCTCCTGGAAGCTGGCGGCGACATCGGCGACCGGGACCGACTCTCCCGCAGCCTCCTTCGCGGCGACCCAGCGCGAGACGGCGGTCTTGAGCCCGGAGAACGAGAAGTCGAAGCGGTGGCGCTCCATGTCGCGCCCGCCGGTCAGCCCGCGCGGGAAGTCGATGACGACCTGCCCCTCGCGCGCGACGCGGTCGATGTGCGGGCCACCGGGGAACGGCAGCCCGAGGACGCGCGCGACCTTGTCGAACGCCTCCCCCGCCGCGTCGTCGATCGTCGACCCGAGGCTGCGCACGTCGTGCGTGACGTCGGGGACGAGCAGCAGCGAGGAGTGCCCGCCGCTGACGAGCATCGCGAGCGTGGGCTCAGGCAGCGGGCCGTGCTCGACGATGTCGACGGCGACGTGGCTCGCGAGGTGGTTGACGCCGTGCAGCGGCACCCCGAGAGAGAGCGCCAGCGCCTTGGCCGAGGCGACGCCCACCATCAGGGCGCCGGCGAGACCCGGGCCGGAGGTGACCGCCACGGCGTCGACGTCGCGAAGCGTGACGCCGGCCTCGGCGCAGGCCCGCTCGATCGTCGGGACCATCGCCTCGAGGTGGGCGCGGCTCGCGACCTCCGGCACGACCCCGCCGAAGCGCGCGTGCTCGTCGACGCTGCTGGCGATGGCGTCGAACAGGAGGGTCTCGCCGCGGACGAGGCCGACACCGGTCTCGTCGCACGAGGTCTCGATGCCGAGGACGAGGGGCTCGTCAGCCATCTGCGGCTCCGTTCTGCTGGAGGGACTTTCGCATCACGAGGGCGTCGACGCCCCCGGGGTAGTAGCGGCGACGGCGGCTGATGACGGCGTAGCCGGACGACTCGTAGAGGCCGATGGCCGGCGCGTTGTCGGCCCGCACCTCGAGGAAGACGTGCGCGGCGCCGCGGGAGAGGGCCCGTCGCTCGAGGTCCGCCAGCAGCACGCGGCCGAGGCCCTGCCCGCGTGCATCCGGGGAGACCGCGACGGTCATGACGTCCGAGACGTCGCCACCGTGGTCGAGCCCGCCGTAGCCGAGGAGCGTGCCCGCGTCGTCGGCCGCGACGACGTAGTCGCGCCGCGGCCGGGCCGCGAGCTCGGACCACCACGACGCCTCGCTCCAGGCGTCGTCGGGGAAGAGCGACCCCTCGAGCGCCGCGAGGCCGGTGACGTCCGGCCAGCGCGCGTCGCGGAGGGTCGCGGCGCTCATCGCGCGGCGCGCTCCGCGGTGGTCAGGGCGTCCGGGCGGCGCAGGTAGAGGGGCTCGACGGGCATCGGCGTGCCGGCGGCGAGGCGGCGCGCGGCGACCCGTGCGAGCACGCCGGGGTCGACGTCGAGGACGTCGGCCAGCGGCGCCTCGAACAGGTCGGCGTAGAGCAGCGGACCACGGCCGGCGGTGGGCAGGGCGCGGACCTCGGCGGGCAGGCCGGTCGGCGCCTCGACGGCCGGCTCGGTGACGGCCTCGGCGGCGCCGTCGGATCCGCGGCGGTAGCGGGCCCAGTAGACCTCGCGCCGGCGGGCGTCGGTCGCGACGAGGACCTCGTCGGCGTCGGTGGCGGCCAGCGCCTGCTCGGCGAGGACGTCGAGCGAGCAGACGCCGTGCACCGGCACGTCGAGCGCGTAGCCCATCGTCACGGCCGTGACCATCCCGACGCGCAGGCCGGTGAACGGCCCGGGGCCGGTGCCGACGGCGAGGTCGGTGACGTCGCGGACGCCCGCGCCGGCCTGCGCGAGGGTGCGCTCGACGAGCGGGGCGAGCAGCTCGGTGTGGGCACGGGCGTTGACCTCGACGCCGACGACCGGCTCCTCGCCGTCGCGCAGGACGGCGACGCCGATGGCCGAGGTGGAGGTGTCGAGGGCGAGGGTCAGCACGGCTCTCCTCCGAGGGGTGCGAGGGGGTCGGGTGCGGCGCCGTCGGAGGTGTCGACCGCCCAGCGGCCGCCGACGCCGGTGACCGTGGCGGTGCGGCGCTCGGTCTCGGGGTCGACGTCGAGGACGACCTCGAGCCGGTCGTCGGCGAGGCCCTCGGCGAGGCCGTGGCCCCACTCGACGACGGTGACCGACTCCTCGACGCTCGCGTCGAGGTCGAGGTCGTCGAGCTCGAGGGCGCCGCCGAGGCGGTAGGCGTCGACGTGGACGAGCGCCGGCCCGCCGACGGTCGAAGGGTGCACGCGCGCGATGACGAACGTCGGGGAGGTCACCGCTCCCCGCACACCGAGGGCCTCGCCGAGGCCCTGGGTGAGGGTGGTCTTCCCGGCGCCGAGGCCGCCGGTGAGGACGACGAGGTCGCCCGCCCGCAGCACGCCGCCGAGGGCGGTGCCGAGGGCCCGGGTGTCGTCGACCTCGGGCAGCACGAACCGACGGACGCTCACGAGGCCGCCTCCCTGCGGGCCCGGCCGGCCCGCCGCTTCTTCGAGATGTCCTGGACGGTGCGCCGCACGCGCGGCTTGCTGCTGACCGGCACGCCCTCGGCCACGGCGCGCCGGGCGCGCTGGATGAGCGCGAGCAGCTGCTCGGTGACGAGGTCGGGGTGCTCGAGCATGAGGATGTGCCCGGCGTCCTCGACGACGACGTGCTCGGCGCCGGGGACGTGGCGGACGATGTCCTCGGAGTGCGAGGCCGGCGTGATGAGGTCGCCGGCGCCGTTGATGACGAGGAGCTCGACGCCGGTCAGCGCCTGGAGCGACGGCACGAGGTCGAGGCCGTCGATGTCGGGCAGGAAGGCCGCCATCACGTCGAACGAGGTCTCGAAGATCATCTCGGCGACGAGGTCGACCAGGGCCGGGCTGACCGGGGAGTCGAAGGCCCAGCGGGCGACGGCGAGGTCCTGGACGCCCTTGCCCATCTTGCGCAGGACGCCGATCGGGCCGGCGTGGCGGGAGAGGCGGGTCAGCACGCCCGGCCCGAGGGAGCCGACGACGCGACCGACGAGCGGTCCGAGGCCGAACTCGGTCACCTCGTGGCCGCCCGGCGAGGTCGAGACGAGCGCGACGGCGAGGACGCGGTCGCGCACCACGTCGGGGTGCTGGCCGGCGAAGGACATCACGCTCATCCCGCCCATCGAGTGGCCGATGAGCACGACCGGGCCGGTCGGGCACGTGGCCTCGATGACGGCGGCGAGGTCGAGGCCGAGCCGGGCGACGGTGCACGTGGAGAGGTCAGGGGTGGAGGAGCGGCCGTGCCCGCGCTGGTCGTAGGTGACGACGCGCAGCCCCTCGTCGAGCAGTGCGCGCCGCTGGAGCACCCACGACTGCATGGTGAGGGCGAAGCCGTGGGCCATGACGACCGTCGGGGTGCGCCCGGCGAGGTGGCGGCGGCCGCGGCTCGCGGTGCGCGGGGCGTCGATCTCGACGTGGAGGTCGACGCCGTCGTCGGTGCGCACCGTCAGCGACTCGCTCGGGACGTGACCCCAGCCCTCGACGGGGTCGCCGAGGTCGGGGCGCATCGCCGGCCCGCGGCGGACGCGGTCGCCGACGGCTCCGAGCAGCCCGAGCGGCCCTCCGGTGGGACGGGTGGGCATCAGGCGCCCTCCCCGACCACGACCCGGGGCAGACGGGGGGCCATCCGGGTGACGACCTCGTAGTTGATGGTGCCGGCGGCCTGCGCCCAGTCCTGGGCCGTGGGCTCGCCGTCGGCTCCGCGGCCGAGGACGGTCACCTCGTCGCCGGGAGCGCCGTCGAAGTCCGGGCCGAGGTCGAGGACGAACTGGTCCATGCAGACCCGTCCAGCGATGGCGTACCGGCGGCCCCCGACCTGCACCGGACCGGCGTTGCCGGCGTGCCGCGGGATGCCGTCCGCGTAGCCCATCGGGACGAGGCCGAGCACGGTGTCGCGGTCGGTCGTGTACTCGTGGCCGTAGCTGACGCCCTGGCCGGCGCGGGCGCGCTTGACCTGGGTGAGGCGGGCCGTCACGCGCATCGCCTCGCGCAGGCCGAAGTCGGCCGGGCTGCCGAGGTCGGGCACGGGCGAGAGCCCGTAGACCGCGAGGCCGGGGCGGACGAGGTCGAAGTGCGCGGAGGGGTTGGTGAGCGTCGCGGCGGAGTTGGCGAGGTGGCGCAGGCCGGGGTCGACGCCGGCGGCCTGGAGCTCGGCGACGGCCTCGACGAAGCGCTCCTGCTGGGCGCGGACGGTCGGGTGCTGCGGGGCGTCGGCCCACGCGAAGTGCGACCACGTGCCCGTGACGCGGACGGCGCCCTCGGCGACGGCGGCCGCGAGCGCGTGCGTGAACTCGCTCCAGTCGGTGAGGACGCCGCCGCGGCCGAGGCCGGTGTCGACCTTGGCCTGGACGCGGGCGGTGGTGCCGCGTTCCCGGGCGGCAGCGACGACGGCGTCGAGGTTCCAGCGGCTGCCGACGGTCAGGTCGATGTCCGCGCCGAGGGCGGCGCCGAGGTCGGCCTGCGGCGGGTAGATCCACGTGAGGAGGGGGGCGTCGACCCCGGCGGCGCGCAGCGCGAGGGCCTCCTCGAGCTGGGCGACGCCCAGCCAAGCAGCGCCGCCGGCGAGGGCGGCGCGGGCGGCGGTGACGAGGCCGTGGCCGTAGGCGTCGGCCTTGACGACGGCCATGACCTGGGCCGGGGCGCAGCGACGCACGAGCGCGGCGACGTTGTCGCGGATGGCTGCCGCGTCGACCGTCACCCACGCGGACGCACCCGTCGGCGCGGTCGCTCGGGCGGGTGCGGTGGGGGCGGGGTGGTCGGTCATGAGCCTGTCCAGTCTAGGACCGCAGGTCGGGCCGGGTCCGCGGAGGTCACCAGACGCGACCCCGATGCGGTCCGATCGGCGGAGGCAGTCACGGTGCGGATGCCGGGGCCGGCCAGGTGCGGCCCCCACCCGGAAGCGCTCGAACCTGAGAGCGGACCCCCAACAGGTGCTCTCCCAGCCTCCTGCCACCGCGGAAGGAATCCCTTCCATCCCGGAAGGTTTCCCTGCCACCGCGGAAGGAGTCCCTCCCACCCGGCAAGGTCTTCCTTCCACCCAGCGAGGTTTCCCTTCCCCGGCGCAATGAAGTGGTTGCCGGCGGAAGGGAAACCTTGCGGCCTGATGGCAGTGGTTGCGGGTGGAAGGGAAACCTTCCGCTCCGCATGGAGGCTGGGAAGGTACACATTCGCTCCCCGCTCTCAGGAACGCGCCCGGCCCGTCCCTCCGCTTCCGGCTCAGCGGCGGAGGAGGGCCGCCACGGTCGCCGGGACGGCCCGTGCCACGTCGAGGGCGCGCACCGGTCCACCGGGGTTGGCCCGGTCGGCGGCGACACCGTGCACCAGCGCCCCGAGGGCTCCCGCGACGTCCGCCCGCAGGCCCGACGCGAGCAGCGTCCCGACCACCCCGGCCAGCACGTCTCCCGCCCCGGCCGTCCCCAGCCATGCCGGGGCGTCCGCCTGCGACCACACCGGCGCGCCCTCACCCGGCGGCACGACGAGCGTCGTCGACCCCTTGAGCAGCACCGTCGCCCCGGTCACCTCGGCCAGCCGCCGGGCGTGCCGCAGCGGCGCCGCCTCGACGGCCGCGCGCTCCACGTCCTCGCCGGTCAGCCGCGACAGCAGCCGCGCGCACTCCCCCGCGTGCGGCGTCAGCAGCGTCACCCGCTCGGCCCGCTTGCGCAGCACCGCGGCGTTGAGCAGGTCCAGCCCGCCGGCGTCCACGAGCACCGGCTCGTCCCCCGCGAGCGCGTCGCGCGCGGCGTCGAGCTGGGCCTTCGACCCCGCCGCCCGCGACGTCGTGTCGAGCCCGGGCCCGACGACCCACGCCTGCACCCGCCCGACACCGTGCGTCACCTCGGGCACGTGCGCGCGCACGAGCCCCTCGGGCGTGGGGGTCCCGACGTACCGGACCATCCCCGCCCCCGCCTCGACGGCCGCCGTCGTGCACAGCAGCGCGGCGCCCGTGTACGACTCCCCACCGGCCACGACGCCCAGCACCCCGCGCGAGTACTTGTCGTCCCGCGGCCCGGGCACCGGCCACATCCCGGCGACGTCGTCGTGGTCGATGCGGCGCACCACGGGGACGGCATCGACCTCCAGCCCGATGTCGACGACGGTCAGCGCGCCGCACGCCTGCTCGGTCGGGGTCAGCAGGTGCACCGGCTTGGCGACCGAGAACGTCACCGTCTCGTCGGCGAGCACCCCGTCGGCGTCGAAGACCTCGCCGGCCGGGTCCTGGCCCGAGGGCAGGTCGACCGCCAGCACGTACGCCGACTCCGGCACCGCCGACACCCATGCAGCCGCCCACTCCGGCAGCCCCGGCCGCGCCCCGATGCCGAGGATGCCGTCGAGGACGAGGTCGGCCTCGGCGACCAGCGCCACGTCACCGCTCAGCACGACCCCGGCGGCCTCGGCCGCCGACCGCGCCCCCTCGTGCACCGTCTCACCGACGAGCGCGACGGCCGCGTACCCGGCCTCGGCCAGGGAGGCCGCCGCGTACAGCGCGTCGGCGCCGTTGTTGCCCGGCCCGACGAGCGCCACGACCGAACGGCCCCCGCGCTCCTCGAGCCGCGCCGCGGCCACCGCCGCCAGCCCCTCGACGGCCCGCGCCATCAGCTCGCCGTCCGCGAGCGACGCCATGAGCGCCTCCTCGGCGGCGTACACCGCGGCGGTCCCGTGGCCCTCGATCATCGCTGCTCCTCCCGCTCCGCGACGACGACCGCCGAGGCGATCCCGGCGTCGTGCGAGAGCGACACGTGGATGGACGTGATGCCGAGCTCGGCGACGGCCGCCTCGACGGTGCCGCGCAGCCGGAAGGCCGGCCGGCGGTCGGCTCCCCGGACGACCTCGGCGTCGTGCCACTGCAGGCCGACGGGCGCCCCGAGCGCCTTGGCCAGGGCCTCCTTGGCCGCGAACCGCGCCGCCCGCGAGTTCAGGGGCAGCACCCGCTCCCCCTCGGTGAACAGCCGCTCCCCCAGGCGCGGCGTGCGCTCGAGCGTCGCGCCGAAGCGCTCGACGTCGACGACGTCGATCCCGACCCCGACGATCACCGCGCCACCGGCGTCATGCCGCCGCCCTCGACGTCACTCGACCGTGACCGACTTCGCGAGGTTGCGCGGCTGGTCGACGTCGAGGCCCTTGGCCGTCGCCAGGTGCAGCGCGAAGACCTGCAGCGGCACGACCGCGAGCAGCGGCGCCAGCATCGGCGAGCACTGCGGGATGCGGACGACCTCGCTGGCGAACGGCTCGACGTCCTCGTCGCCGTCGTGGGCGATGACGAGGGTGCGCGCGCCGCGTGCGCGGATCTCCTGGATGTTGGAGACGACCTTCTTGTGCAGCTCGTGCGGGGTGTCCGGACCGGGCACGACGACGAACACCGGCTGGCCGGGCTCGATGAGCGCGATCGGGCCGTGCTTGAGCTCGCCGGCCGCGAAGCCCTCGGCGTGGATGTACGCGAGCTCCTTGAGCTTGAGCGCGCCCTCCATCGCCACCGGGTAGCCGACGTTGCGGCCGAGGAAGAGCACCGTGCGGGTGTCGGCCATGAACTCGGCCATCTCCTGCACGCGGCCCATCCGGCCGAGCAGGTCCTCGATCTTCGCGGGGATCTCGGCGAGCTCGGCCATGACGGCCTTCGCGTCGTCGGCGTAGGTCTCGCCGCGCAGCTGCGCGAGGTAGAGCCCGAGGACGTAGCAGGCGGTGATCTGCGCGAGGAAGGCCTTGGTGGAGGCGACGGCGATCTCGGGGCCGGCGTGCGTGTAGAGCACCGCGTCGGACTCGCGCGGGATCGTCGAGCCGTGCGTGTTGCAGATCGAGAGGGTCATCGCGCCGAGCTCGGTGGCGTGCTTGACCGCCATCAGCGTGTCCATCGTCTCGCCGGACTGGCTGATCGAGACGACGAGCGTGTCCTCGTCGACGATCGGGTCGCAGTAGCGGAACTCGTGGGCGAGGGCGACCTCGACCGGGATGCGCGTCCAGTGCTCGATCGCGTACTTGGCGACCATGCCGGCGTACGAGGCGGTGCCGCACGCGACGATCGTGATGCGCCGCACCTGGCGCAGCCGCTCTTCGGAGATGCGGACCTCGTCGAGCACGAGCGCACCCGACTCGTCGGTGCGCCCGAGCAGCGTGTCGGCGACCGCGTGCGGCTGCTCGTGGATCTCCTTCTCCATGAACGTCGAGTAGCCGCCCTTCTCGGCGGCGGCGGCGTCCCAGGTGACCTCGTAGGACTTGCCCTCGGCCGGCGCGCCGTCGAAGCCGATGACCGAGTGGCCGTCCGGGGTGATCGTGACGATCTGGTCCTGGCCGAGCTCGAGCGCGTGGCGGGTGTAGCCGATGAACGCCGCGACGTCGCTGCCGAGGAAGTTCTCGCCGTCGCCGAGGCCGACGACGAGCGGGCTGTTGCGCCGCGCACCGACGACGACGCCGGGGCTGTCGGCGTGGACGGCGAGGAGCGTGAACGCGCCCTCGAGCCGGCCGACGACGGCCCGCATCGCCTCGGTGAGGTCGCCGAGACGGTCGTACTCGCGCCCGACGAGCTTGGCCGCGACCTCGGTGTCGGTCTCGGAGAGGAACTCGACACCCTCGGCGAGGAGCTCCTTCTTCAGGGCGTGGAAGTTCTCGATGATGCCGTTGTGGATGAGCGCCAGCCGGTCGCCGTCACCGCCGCGGTGCGGGTGCGCGTTGCCGTCGGTCGGGCCGCCGTGCGTCGCCCAGCGGGTGTGGCCGATGCCGGTGCGCGAGGGGGCCAGCGGGTGCGCCTCGAGGGCGGAACGGAGGTTCTCGAGCTTGCCGGCGCGCTTCTCGGTGCTCACGCCGTCGTCGGTGACGAGGGCGACGCCCGCGGAGTCGTAGCCCCGGTACTCCAGGCGGCTCAGGCCCTCCATGACGACGTCGAGCGCCGTCCCGTCCATGCTCCGGCCGACGTAGCCGACGATTCCACACATGGCGGGCAGCCTATCCGCTGGCGGCCCCCGCCCCAGCACCGGCGCGGGCCCGTGCGGGCCCCCGGCGGCGGGTCCGGACGGCCCGTGGGGACGGGGGTTCCGCGGTCTCGCAGGACCGATGCGGAATGATGCAGGGGTGACCGCAACGGAGCAGGCACTGGCGCGCCTCGGCGTGACCGGGGCCGCCGGGGTGCCGACCCCGTACGTGGAGCTGGACCGGGGGACCTGGTCCCGGCTGCGCGAGGAGCACCCCATGAGCCTCACGCAGGACGACATCTCGCGCCTGCGCGGCCTCGGCGACCGCCTCGACCTGCGCGAGGTCGAGGACGTCTACCTGCCCCTCTCGCGACTCCTGCACTTCTACGTCGAGGCCGTCCACGGCCTGCGGCTCGCGACGAGCGAGTTCCTCGGCGAGCGCCCGAGCCGCGTCCCGTTCGTCGTCGGCGTCGCCGGGTCGGTGGCCGTCGGCAAGTCGACGACGGCCCGCATCCTGCGCGAGCTGATGTCGCGCTGGCCCCACACCCCGCGCGTCGAGCTCGTGACGACCGACGGCTTCCTCTACCCCAACGCCGAGCTCGAGCGGCGAGGGCTGCTGCAGCGCAAGGGTTTCCCCGAGTCCTACGACCGCCGCGCGCTGCTGCGCTTCGTCGCCGACGTCAAGTCGGGGATGCCCGTGGTCGAGGCGCCGCAGTACTCGCACCTCACCTACGACGTGCTGCCCGAGCCGCTCGAGGTGCGCAAGCCGGACGTCCTCATCGTCGAGGGGCTCAACGTGCTGCAGCCCCCGGGCGTGCGCCCCGACGGCGAGAGCACCATCGCCGTCTCGGACTTCTTCGACTTCTCGGTCTACGTCGACGCGCCGGTCGACGAGGTGCGGCGCTGGTACGTCGAGCGCTTCCTGCGCCTGCGCCAGACGGCGTTCGCCGACCCGCAGTCCTACTTCCACCGGTACGCCGACCTCAGCGACTCGCAGGCGCGCGAGACCGCGGCCGGCATCTGGTCGGCGATCAACGAGCCCAACCTCGTCGAGAACGTCCAGCCCACCCGGGAGCGGGCGACGCTCGTCCTCAGCAAGGGCGCCGACCACGCCGTCACGAAGATCCGGCTGCGCAAGATCTGACGCTCGACCGCGTCATCGCCCCCGACACAGCACGACGGGCCCCGGCATGCTGCCGGGGCCCGTCGTCGTGATGGGGGTGTCGCTCAGTACCAGTGCGGCGAGCGCGCCTGCCACTGCGACAGGGCGTTGCACGGCGTGCCGTACGAGCGCTTGATGTAGTCCAGGCCCCACTTGATCTGCGTGACCGGGTTGGTGCGCCAGTCGCTGGCGACGCTCGACATCTTGCTCGCGGGGAGCGACTGCGGGATGCCGTAGGCGCCCGAGGAGGAGTTCTCGGCCCACCAGCGCCAGTCGCTCTCGCCGATCCACAGCTGCTCGAGGCAGCCCCACTGGCCGGAGCCGAAGCCGTACTCGGGCAGGAGCAGGCGCGCGACCGACTTGGGGTCCTCCTGCGCGTTCTCGAGCACCTTCTTGCGCTCGGCGGCGCGGGCGGCGCGCTCCTGCGCGACCTGGCGCTTCTTCGCGAGCGCCGCGGCCTCGGCCTTCTGCTTCGCGTCGGCCTTCGCGGCGACGACGGACTTCTGGACGTTGGTCGCCGAGCGGTCGGACGCGACGCGGGCGGCGTCCTCGAGGGCGACCTGGCTCTCCTGCGTCGAGCTGGCCGTGGCCGAGTCGTCGAAGGCGAGGGCGGTGGCGTCGGCGTTGGCCGAGTCCTCGAAGGTGCCGCTGAGGGCGATGCCGCTCGTGACGACGGCGGCGACGAGACTGGTCGAGACCAGCGGCCGTCCGACCACGGACACGGCGGTCCGCCCGAGCGACCGCTTGGGAGCGGCGTGACGCGGGGCGTGACGCGGGGTGTATCGGGCCATGGGGGACCGGTGGACCTTCCAGGGGTGGGGGGCTCGGGGCGTGGTGCAGCCACGAGCGGCGTTACGGAATCGAGACCTTAGCCTAGGTGGAGAGGCGTCGACGGCCGAAATCGGCCCCTGAGCATCCGCTCAGACGAGCAGGTCAGGGGCCGTTCGGTCAGACCTCGAGCCCTTCGAGCAGGTCGGTCACGAGGGCCGCGATCGGGCTGCGCTCGGAGCGGGTCAGCGTCACGTGGGCGAACAGCGGGTGCCCCTTGAGCGCCTCGACGACCGCCACGACGCCGTCGTGGCGCCCGACCCGCAGGTTGTCGCGCTGCGCGACGTCGTGGGTCAGCACCACCTTGGAGTTCTGGCCGATCCGCGACAGGACGGTGAGCAGGACGTTGCGCTCGAGGCTCTGCGCCTCGTCGACGATGACGTACGCGTCGTGCAGGCTGCGCCCGCGGATGTGGGTCAGCGGCAGGACCTCGAGCATCCCGCGGTCGAGGATCTCCTCGACGACCTCGCGCGACACCAGCGCGGAGAGGGTGTCGAAGACCGCCTGCCCCCAGGGGTTCATCTTCTCGGCCTCGGACCCCGGCAGGTAGCCCAGCTCCTGGCCGCCGACCGCGTAGAGGGGACGGAAGACGACGACCTTGCGCTGCTGGCGGCGCTCCATCACGGCCTCGAGGCCGGCGCACAGCGCGAGCGCCGACTTGCCGGTGCCGGCGCGCCCGCCGAGGCTGACGATGCCCACGTCGGGGTCGAGCAGCAGGTCGAGGGCGATCCGCTGCTCGGCGCTGCGCCCGTGCAGGCCGAAGGCGTCGCGGTCGCCGCGCACCATCCGCACCTGCTTGTCCGGGCCGACGCGCCCGAGGCCGGAGCCTCGCGGCGAGATGAGCTTGAGCCCGGTGTGGCAGGGCATCTCCGCCGCGCCGGCGTGCTCGAGGCGGCCGTGCTCGTAGAGGTGGTCCATCTCCTCGACGCTGACGTCGAGCTCGGCCATCCCGGTCCAGCCGGACTCGACGGCGAGCTCGGCGCGATACTCCTCGGCGTCCAGCCCGCAGGCCGAGGCCTTGACCCGCATTGGCAGGTCCTTGCTGACGACCGTGACCAGGTGTCCCTCGTTCGCGAGGTTGCGGGCGACGGCGAGGATGCGGGTGTCGTTGTCGCCGAGCCGGAAGCCGGCCGGCAGCGACATCGGGTCGGTGTGGTTGAGCTCGACGCGCAGCGTCCCGCCGACCTCGCCGACCTCGACCGGGGCGTCGAGGCGCCCGGCCTTGATGCGCAGGTCGTCGAGCATCCGCAGCGCCTGGCGCGCGAAGTAGCCGAGCTCGGGGTGGTGGCGCTTGGCCTCGAGCTCGGTGACGACGACGACGGGGAGGACGACCTCGTGCTCGGCGAACCGGAGGATGGCCCGGGGGTCGGACAGGAGGACCGAGGTGTCGAGGACGAAGGTCCGGCGCGGCTCCTCTCCCGCTCGCGTGCTGGCTGCCGTCGGCGTGGTCGAGGTCATGTGCCGCTCCCGGTGGTCGGAGGAGGATCGTGGCTCGACGCTACGACCGCCTCCGGGCCCCGGCGGGAGGCGAGGACCGGCGTGTCGGCACCCGCGTGACAGCAGTGAACAGGTGTGACGTCTGGGACGAGATGTCATCCGTTCGACCCCGTCCGTCACCGGCCGTTCACCCGAGGCCGACGACCCCGCGGCGAGGACGTCCCGAAGGTCCCGCCCGCTCAGGCGCCGAAGCGGCGGTGGCGCTCCCCGTAGGCCCGCAGCGCCCGCAGGAAGTCGACCTTGCGGAAGTCGGGCCAGTAGGCCTCGCAGAAGTAGAACTCGCTGTGCGCGCTCTGCCACAGGAGGAACCCCGAGAGGCGCTGCTCCCCCGAGGTGCGGATGACGAGGTCGGGGTCGGGCTGCCCCTTGGTGTAGAGGTGCTCGGCGATGTGCTCGACGTCGATGACCTCGGCGAGCTCCTCGATGCTCGTGCCGCGCGTCGCGTGCTCGTGCAGGAGGCTGCGGACCGCGTCGGCGATCTCGCGCCGGCCGCCGTAGCCGACCGCGACGTTGACGAGCATCCCGTCGACCTCGCGGGTGCGCTCCGCGGCCGCCTTGAGGCGCTGGGCCGTCGCCGCGGGCAGCAGGTCGAGGGCGCCGACCGGGTTCACCCGCCACTGCATCGTCGCCGCGATGGAGTCGACGGAGTCCTCGATGATGCCGAGCAGCGGGCGCAGCTCGCGCTCCGGGCGGTTGAGGTTGTCGGTCGAGAGCAGCCACAGGGTGACGAGCTCGACGCCCACCTCCTCGCACCAGGCGAGCAGGTTGAGGATGTTGTCGGCGCCGGCGCGGTGCCCCTCCTCGGTCCCGGCGCCCCGCTGCTTGGCCCAGCGGCGGTTGCCGTCGACGAGGACCCCGACGTGGCGCGGCACCGGCGCTCCCCCGAGCTGACGGGCCACCCGCTTGGCGTACGCGGCGTAGAGGACGTCGCTGAGCCGCCGCATGCCAGCCGCCCTTCCCGTGCGCTTCCGGATCCGGCCGCCCGGCGGGGCGACCGCGGCCCACGGTACTCCGCGCTGCCGTGCCCGACCTCACGGAGCGGGGCCGTTCGTCCGGTTCCTAACCTACGCTCGCGTAGGTTACCGTGGACGCATGACCCGTGAGCAGCCCGACCCCGCCACCGAGACCGGTCGTCTCGAGGCGCTCGAGCAGCGCGTCGAGGCCGCCCTCACCACCGTCAAGCCCAAGCTGCGCGGCTGGCTGCACGCCGGGATGACCCCCGTCGCGCTCGTCGCCGGCATCGTCCTCGTGCTCCTCGCGACGACGACCGAGGGCAAGGTGTCGGCCGCCGTGTTCGCCGGCACCGCCGTGCTCCTCTTCGGCACGTCGGCGGTCTACCACCGGGGCACGTGGTCGCCCCGCGTCGGCGCGTTCCTGCGCCGCTGGGACCACTCGAACATCTTCCTCATCATCGCCGGCAGCTACACGCCCTTCGCCCTCATGCTGCCCGCCGACCAGGCCCGCCGGATGCTGCTCATCGTCTGGAGCGGCGCCCTGCTCGGGGTCGCCTTCCGCATCTTCTGGACCGGCGCCCCGCGCTGGCTCTACGTGCCGGCCTACCTCATGCTCGGCTGGGTCGCGGTCTTCTACTTCGGCCCGCTCGTCCAGCACGCCGGTGGCGGGGTCATGGCGTGGGTCGTCGTCGGCGGCGTGCTCTACAGCCTCGGCGCGCTCGTCTACGGCACCAAGCGGCCGAACATCTCGCCGCGCTGGTTCGGCTTCCACGAGGTCTTCCACGCGCTGACCGTGCTCGCCTTCACGGCGCACTTCGTCGCCGCCTCGCTCGCGCTCACCGGCCCGCAGGCCTGAGCCGCCCGGGCCGCGCGGCCCCCCATCCACGGCTCGGCGCCGGGGAGCGGGAGGTCAGCGGGTCAGACCGCGCCCGGCGACCCGTCGTCGCGCCGCGGGTCGCGCGGGTCCGCCTCGAGCGCGTCGCCGGGCTCCGGCTCGACGTCGGCCGGGCCGGCCTGCTGCTCGTCGCGGCCGCGGTGGGCCCGCTGCTGGCGGTAGGACATCCGGCGCATCCGCGCGTTCATGTTGCGCATGAGGAACCAGAGCGCGAGCGCGAGGACCGTGAACGCGATGAACGCGAGGAAGCCGGTCGAGACGTCGGGCGGGGAGTCGTTCATGCGGCACGCTCCGTGACGGTGTCGTGGACGAGGGCGAGGTCGGGGCTCGTCGCGAGGGCGTCGGCCTCCGCGACGTCGGTCGGCAGGCCGGCGAACAGGTCGTCCTCGCCGTCGACGAACGGGACGAACGAGAGCGCGAGCTCGTACTCCTCGACCGGCCAGACCTGCGCCTGGAGGTCGCGCGGCACCTGGAACCACGTGCCGTCGGGGTCGACCTGGGTGGCGTGGGCGAGCAGCGCGGCGTCGCGGCGGTCGTACCAGTCGGCGCACTGCACGCGGGTGGTGACGACGCGCTCGGTGCGCGTCCAGTTCTCGAGCCACTCAGCGTACGGGCTCTCCTGACCGAGACCGGTCAGCGCCTCGTGGAAGGCCTCGATGCGGGCGCGGCTGAAGGTCTGGTTGTAGTAGAGCTTGAGCGGCTGCCACGCCGGCCCGGCCTCGGGGAAGGCGTCGGGGTCGCCGGCCGCCGCGAAGGCGTTGACCGAGACGTCGTGGGTCATGATGTGGTCGGGGTGGGGGTAGCCGCCGTTCTCGTCGTACGTCGTGACGACGTGCGGGCGGAAGCGACGGATCTCGCGCACGAGCGCCTCCGTCGTCACCTCGAGCGGCTCGAGCGCGAAGCAGCCCTCGGGCAGCGGGGGCAGCGGGTCGCCCTCCGGCAGGCCGGAGTCGACGAAGCCGAGCCACGTGTGCTGCACGCCGAGGATGTCCCGGGCGCGCGCCATCTCGTCGCGGCGGACCTGGGCGAGGTCGCGCAGGATGTGGACGTCGTCCTTGAGCCGGGGGTTGAGGATGTCGCCGCGCTCGCCGCCGGTGCAGGAGACGACGAGCACCTCGTGGCCGGCGTCGGCGTACTTCGCCATCGTCGCCGCACCCTTGCTCGACTCGTCGTCAGGGTGCGCGTGGACGCACATGAGCCGGAGCCGTTCGGACATGAGAGACCCTTCGTGCAGGTGGGCTCGGGCGGTACCCGAGAATGGACCGAGGACCATCCTCTCACTGCCCGCCGACCACCGAGGGAGCAGCCGTGCGCCTGCCCGACCCGCGCGACCCCGCCGGCCGTCGCACGCTGCTCGCGCTCGCCGCGGTCGTGCTCGCCGTGGCCGGCATCGCCTGGTACGGGTGGACCGCGACGGCCGGCCAGGTGCGCCCCACGGTGACCGGCTACCGCGTCGAGTCCGACGCCCTCGTGCGCGTCGGCTACGACCTCGTGCGGCCGGAGGGCACGGCCGTCACGTGCCGGGTCAGCGGGCTCGACGGGTCGAAGGGCCGCGTCGGGACGGTCGAGGACGCCATCCCCGCGGACGGTCCGGCGATCGTCCACCGGGTCGTCGAGGTGCGCACGAGCGCCCGTGCGGTGACCGGCGTCGTGGAGTCCTGCGTGCGCGTCGCGGCGGGCTGACCTCGCACGACGGCGCGCGACGATTGTGGCGCGAGCGCCGCACGTTGGTAGACTGAATGCTTCACGTTCGGGTCCGTGCCGACGCTAGCGCCGCGAGACGGCGGTCGGCCCGGGCCCGTTGCCGTAAGCACCCCGCGGCGCGCCCGCGAGGGTCCGGCGCCCCTACGCACTTCGCAGGAGTTGATGACCCGTGACCGAGACGACGAACCAGAGCTACCTCACGCAGGCGGCCTTCGACCGCCTCCGGGCCGAGCTCGACGAGCTGACCGGCCCCGGCCGCACCGAGATCGCCAAGAAGATCGAGGCGGCCCGCGAGGAGGGCGACCTCAAGGAGAACGGTGGCTACCACGCGGCCAAGGAGGAGCAGGGCAAGATGGAGGCCCGCATCCGCCAGCTGACGCAGCTGCTCGAGAACGCCGTCATCGGCGAGACCCCCAAGGACGACGGTGTCGTCGAGCCCGGGATGATCGTCACCGTCGACATGTTCGGCGACGAGGAGAAGTTCCTCCTCGGCTCCCGCGAGATCACCGACTCCTCGATGCAGGTCTTCTCCGAGAAGTCCCCGATCGGTGCGGCCGTCAACGGCCACAAGGTCGGCGACTCGGTCTCGTACGAGGCCCCGAACGGCAAGCAGATCGAGGTCAAGATCCTCGCGGCGAAGCCCTACACCGGCTGAGCCCGGTCGCTCCGGCGACGTGACGGACGGCCCGGCCCCCTCGTGGGGCCGGGCCGTCCGTCGTCCGACCGGGCAGGGCGCTCAGGCGGGCCGGACGCCGTCGACGAGGGTGTGCGTCGCGCCGCCGACCCACACGACGCCGTCCTCGACGTCGACGTGCACCCGGCCTTCTCGGCCGAGGACCGTGCCCTGCGCGGCGACGTAGTGCTCGGGCGCGTGCCCGGCGGGGACCAGCCACTGGCCCAGGCCCGCGTTGAGGCTGCCGGTGACGGGGTCCTCCCCAAAATCGCGCTCGTCGGAGAAGAACGCCCGCACCTCGAGGCCCACCCCGTCGGTGCGCGCCCCGGCCGGGTAGCGCGCCGCGAGGCCCACCTTGAGCCGGCGCGCCAGCACCGGGTCCGGCGCAGCGGCCAGGACGGCCTCGGGCGAGGCGAGCAGGACGGCGAGCCAACCCGGCCCGTTGTCGACCCAGGCGGCGTCGACGACGTCCGCGGGTGCGACCCCGAGGGCCGCGACGACGCGCGCGAGCTCGTCGCCCTCGACCGCCCCGGACCGCACGAGCGGCGGGGCCGCGAACGCGAGGCGGTCGGCGCCGCGGCGCACCTCGACGAGCCCGGCCGCGCACTCCTGGACGACGACGCCCTCGGTCTGCGGCACGCCCCCGGCCTCGAGCCAGGCGTGGGCGCTGCCGAGGGTGGGGTGGCCGGCGAAGGGCAGCTCGCAGCCGATCGTCCAGATCCGCACGCCGTAGTCGGCGCGCGGGTCGGTGGGGGCGGTGAGGAAGGTCGTCTCCGAGAGGTTGGTCCAGCGCGCGACGGCGAGCATCTCGTCGTCGGACATCCCGTCGGCGTCGTGGAGGACGGCGAGGGCGTTGCCCCGGAAGGCTCGCTCGGAGAAGACGTCGACGAGGCGCACGGCGGTCATGCCGTCATCGAAGCACGGGCCGGCCGCCGCGGACGTCCCCGGGCCCGTCGACGAGCGGACGACCGACGCCTGCGCTCAGTCGCGGGTCCGGTTGACGAACGAGCGGACGGCCAGCGGCGCGAGCACCGCCGAGAGCCCGACCGACCAGATGACCGTCGTCAGCACGGGGTGCTGGAGGGGCAGCGCCGAGTCGGCCGGCAGCGGGATGCCGTCGTTGCCCCAGAGCTCACGCAGCGCCTGGACGAGCGAGCTGATGGGGTTCCACTCGGCGAGGAACCGCAGCCAGTCGGGCATGACGTCGGTGCGCGCGAACGCGTTGGACAGGAACGTGATCGGGAAGACCGTCGTGAACATGACGCCCTGCACGGCCTCGACCGAGCGCAGCGCCGAGCCGAAGAGGATGCCGACCCAGATCATCGCGAAGCCGAAGAGCAGGAGCAGGCCGTAGCCGGCGAGCCCGCGCAGCACGCCGTGGTGGATGCCCCACCCGACGAACAGCCCGGTGACCGACATGACGACGATGCCGATCATCGAGTGGATGAGGCTCGAGACGCTGCGCGCGACGACGACCGACGAGCGGCCGATCGGCAGGGACCGGAAGCGGTCGACGATGCCCTTGCCGAGGTCGGTGTTGAGGCCGATGGCGACGATGAACGCGCTGAAGGTCATCGTCTGCGCCATGATCCCCGGCAGCAGCCACTCCTTGTAGTCGACGCCGGGCACGACGATCGAGCCGCCGAAGACGAAGGCGAAGAGCAGCACGAACATCACCGGCTGGATGGTGACGTCGGTGAGCATCTCGGGCTGGCGCTTGATGTGGGTCAGGTTGCGGCGCACCAGTGCCGAGACCTGACGGACCGGGCTCGTGCCGGCGGCGCTCGGGTGCTCGGCGTGGAACGGCCGCCCGGCGGCGGTGGTGGTGGTCGGAGCGGTCATCGCAGGGCCTCCTCGGCGCTCGCGTCGGACGTGGCACCGGCGGCCTCGGACTCGGCCCGGTGCCCTGTGAGGGTGAGGAAGACGTCGTCGAGGCTCGGGCGCTGGAGCCCGATGTCGTCGAGGTCGATGCCGGCCTCGTCGAGCCGGGCCGCGATGCGGGTCAGCGCCCCGACCCCCTCGGCCGGGGCGGTGATGCGCCGGGCGTCGCGGTCGAGGTGGATCTCGCCGACCTCGCCGCGGACGATCTCGGCGGCCCGCTCGACCTCGGCCGGGCGGCTGACCGCGACGACGAGGCTGGCGGCGCCGGAGCGGTCCTTGAGCTCGAGCGGCGTCCCGTCGGCGATGACCCGCCCGTGGTCGACGACGACGATGCGGTCGGCCAGCTGGTCGGCCTCGTCGAGGTACTGCGTGGTGAGGAAGAGCGTCGTGCCCTCGCGGACGAGGTCGCGCAGGACGCCCCAGAGCTCGACGCGGCTGCGCGGGTCGAGGCCGGTCGTCGGCTCGTCGAGGAAGAGGACCGGCGGGGTCGCGACGAGGCTCGCCGCGAGGTCGAGCCGGCGGCGCATCCCGCCGGAGTACTCCTTGACGACCTTCGTCGCGGCGTCGGTCAGCGAGAAGCGCTCGAGCAGCTCGTCGGCCACCCGGCGGACGGTGCGCCGGTCGAGGCCGTAGAGGTCGCCGACGAGGCGCAGGTTCTCGCGGCCGGTCAGGAGCTCGTCGACGGTCGCCGACTGCGCCGTCAGCCCCATCCGGCGGCGCACGGCGTCGGCGTCGCGGACGACGTCGAGACCGGCGACCCGGGCCGTGCCGCTCGTCGGCCGCGAGAGCGTGGTCATCATCCGGACGGTGGTGGTCTTGCCGGCGCCGTTCGGCCCCAGCATCGAGAAGACGGTGCCCTCCGGCACCGAGAAGCTGACGCCGTCGACGGCCGTGAAGTCACCGAAGGTCTTCACGAGGTCGACGGCCTCGATGGCCGCGCCGCTGGTCGTCATGGACCGACCGTAGGGCCACCCGCCGACAGCGGTCACCCCCTTTTCGGTGACAGTCCCCCGACCAGCGCGGACGCCCGCGCGGGGTCGACGTCGGCGAGGAGCCCGGCGGCGAAGAGCACGTAGTCGCGGTCGACGGCGGCGACGGCCCGGTCGGGCACCCGCCAGCCGCCCCCGTGGTCCGCGAGCGCGGCACCGAGGACCCGCTCGGCGGTGCCGTCCGGCGCGTGCCGCAGGACGCCACCGGAGCCGACGAGCATCCCGACGTCGGCGAGCGGCCGGGGCCGCTCCCCCGCGGCGGGCCGCCCGTGCCGACGCAGGGCGACGGTGACGGCGGCCGTGGCGAGCGCCTCGTCGGCGGCCCACTCGGCGTCGCTCGTCGACAGCGCCCCGGTGTCGGCGGCGACCCGCGCGGCGTGACCGGCCACCACGTCGGCCAGCGGCATCCGCTCGCGCGCCGACGCCTCGACGATGCCCTCGGCGTTCCAGCGCATCCCCAGGTCGGCCTCGACCGTGCGGGCGTGCCAGACCGGACCGACGACCTCGCGGTGGATGGCGGCGTCCTCGCCCTGCGGCGTGACGACGGAGTAGACGTCGGTCGTGGCCCCGCCGACGTCGACGACGAGCACGTCCTCGCCGCGTGCCCCGGCCAGCACCTCGACCCCCCGCAGCACCGCGTCCGGCGTGGCCGCGCGGACGAGCTCGGCGAACCCGCGGCCGCGCGAGAGGCCCTTGCCGCCGATGACGTGCCGCAGGAAGACCTCACGGATGGCGGCGCGCGCGCCGTCGGGGGCGACCTCGCCGATGCGCGGCAGCACGTTGCCCGTGACGGTGAAGCGCCGCCCCGTCGCCTCGAGCTCGGCGACGACGGCGTCCGCGGCGTCGGCGTTGCCGGCGACCACGACCGGGGCGGTGACCCGGGCCCGGGCGAGCCGGCGGGCGTTGTGGAGGAGGACGTCGGCGTTGCCCCCGTCGGTGCCGCCGACGAGGAGGACGAGGTCGGGCCGGTCGGCGCGCAGGGCGGTGACGTCGGCGCCGACCATCGGCCCGGACGCGACGTGGACGACGCGCCCGCCCGCCGAGAGACCGACCCGGAAGCCGGCCTCCGCCGTCACCTCCCGCTCGTAGCCGACGACGGCGACGCGCAGACCGCCACCGGCGCTGGAGCACAGGAGGGTCCGCTCGGGCACCGCCCCGTCGGCGAGCGCGGCGCGGACGGCGTCGACCCCGTCCATGACGTCGGTGGCGACGGTCGTCGGGTGCGACGCCCGCCCGCGGACCTCGCCGTCGTCACCGACGAGCAACGCCTTCGTGAAGGTCGACCCGACGTCGACGCACAGGACCGCACCCACGCCCCGAGACCCTAGTGGCCGGGTCCGCCGCCGGGCGCACCTCCCCCGGTCGGCTGCGTCGTCGTGTCGACCGGGGCGGTGAGCGCGACCGTGTAGCCGCTGCTCGTGTCGCCGGAGACGGTGCCGAGCTGGTGCACGCCGCCGTCGTCGCCGAACACGTTGTCGCTCGTCAGCGAGATCTGCGCCAGGTTGCTCACCGACTGCTCGTACCCGCTCGTCGCGTAGACGGTGTCGCAGGTGGTCTTCGGCAGGGCGACCTGCGAGGTGGCGATGGCGTTCGTGCTGTCGGTGATGCTCGCCTCGTCCGGGTACACCTCGAAGTGGATGTGCGGCCAGCGGCCCGAGTAGCAGGCCGGGAAGACGCTCGTGAACTCGACGACGCCGGAGTCGTCGGTCACCTGGACGCCGCGCAGGTAGTTCTCCTGCGTCACGCCGTCGGAGTACATCGAGTAGCGGCCCTGGCTGTCGCAGTGCCAGACGTAGACCGCGGCGCCGGTCATCGGGCCGCCGCCGGCGGCGACGTCGAGGATGGTGAGCCGCAGCGTCATCGGCACGCCCTCGGCCGTCGTCGTCGAGGTGCCGAAGCTGCTGCGGATGTCGGAGCGGACCACGCCGCTCTGCTCGAGGACGTCGGCGCCGTTGGAGCCGTCGCCCGGGTAGGGGCCGGCCGTCTCGTCGGGGATCTCGGTGAGCGACGTGTCGGCGGCGTCGCTCGCGGTGGCGGACGCCGTGGCGCTCGCGGATGCGGTCGCGGAACCCGTCGCCGTCGAGCCGCTCGACGACGTCGACGCGCCGCACGCCGCGAGCGCGGTGCCGGCGGCCCCGATGCCGAGGACGGCGAGCATCCGGCGGCGGTCGAGCAGCGTGCCGAGGTCGAAGGCGAGCCCCTGGTCGACGACCTCGTCGTCGGGGCGGGGCAGGGGGCGGCCCTCGTAGGTGGGCTGGTCGTCGGTGCGGGTCATCGGTCTACCTCCGGGTCGGTGTCGTCCCGACGACCGTAGGAAGCCTGCCGAGCCATCCGGTGTGCGTCCGCTGTCCGCCTCCTGTGACCGTCTTCGACCCGTCGAGAGAGGAGAACACGCCGTGCGGCTCGGCGCGCGCACGGCGTGTCCTGTTCACTCGACGGGTGGTGCTCCGCCGGCGGGGCGGGTCAGGTGAGGCGGTCGAGCGCCTGGCGCAGGTCGGCGACGAGGTCCTCGACGTCCTCGATGCCGACCGACAGGCGGATGAGGTCGGCCGGGACCTCGAGCTCGGTGCCCGCGACCGACGCGTGCGTCATCCGGCCGGGGTGCTCGATGAGGGACTCGACGCCGCCGAGCGACTCGCCGAGGGTCCACAGCTGCGTCTCACCGCAGACCTTGGCCGCGACGTCCTCACCGCCCTTGACGCGGAAGGCGACCATGCCGCCGAACCGCTTCATCTGGCGGCGCGCGACGTCGTGGTTCGGGTGGTCGGGCAGGCCCGGGTAGTGCACGGACGCCACGCCGGGGTGGCTCTGGAGGAAGTCGACGACGGCCTCGGCGTTGTCGCAGTGACGTTCCATCCGGACCGCCAGCGTCTTGAGGCCGCGCAGCACCAGCCACGCGTCGAACGGGCCGGCGACGGCGCCCATCGAGTTCTGGTGGAACGCGACCCGCTCGGCCACCGACTCGCCGTCGCGCGTCGTGGCGCCCGGCGCGACGACGACGGCGCCGCCGACGACGTCGCTGTGGCCGCCGGCGTACTTGGTCGTCGAGTGCACGACGACGTCCGCGCCGAGCGCGATGGGGTTCTGCAGGTACGGCGACGCGAAGGTGTTGTCGACGACGAGCAGCGCACCGGCCTCGTGGGCGACCGCCGCGATCGCCTCGATGTCGGCGATGCCGAGCAGCGGGTTGGTCGGCGTCTCGACCCACACCATCCGCGTCTCCGGGCGCATCGCGGCGCGCACCGACTCGACGTCGGCGACCTTCGCGATGGAGTGGTCGACACCCCAGGCGCGGACGACCTTGTTGAACAGCCGGTAGGTGCCGCCGTACGCGTCGGACGGGACGACGACGTGGTCGCCCGGCGCGAGCAGCGCGCGCAGCACGGTGTCCTCGCCGGCGAGGCCGCTGGCGAACGCGAAGCCGCGCTCACCACCCTCGAGCGCGGCGACGCACTCCTCGAGCGCGGCGCGCGTCGGGTTGGCCGAGCGCGAGTACTCGTAGCCGCCGCGCAGGCCGCCGACGCCGTCCTGCTTGTAGGTGCTCACCTGGTGGATGGGCGGCACGACGGCGCCGGTCAGCGGGTCCGGCTCCTGCCCGGCGTGGATGGCGCGGGAGGAGAAGCCGAGGGTCTCGGAAGTCATCCTCCGAGCGTAGGGGCCGCCGGGGGTCCGTCGGCACCGCGGGGTGCGGTCATCCCCGGCCGAGGTGGCGCTGCCAGGCGCGCAGCCGGCCGCTCGGGCGGAAGCCCATCGCTTGGTTGACGGCGAGCATGTGCGCGTTCTCCTCGGCGTTCCACGTCCGGACGACGCGCACCTCGGGCAGCGCGTCGGCGAGCGCGCGCAGGTTGGCCAGCTTGAGCGCCATCCCCAGCCCGTGGCCGCGGTGCTCGCGGGTGACGAGCGTGTCGTGCTGGAAGGCGAGGTGCGGCGTCCCCTCGGGCAGCTGGATGCTCGTGTAGCCGACGAGCCGGCCGGTGCCGAGGTCGCGGACGAAGGTCGACACGACCCGGCGGCCCATGGCCCGGGTGCGCTCGTCCTCGCCGCGGACGCGCTCCTCGTCCCACTCCTCCTCGTCGAGCTCGAGGTCGCCGAGCGGGGCATCGGTCGACATCCGGCGGGCGAGGAACGCGCGGTCGGCGAGGTCGGCCTCGGGCATCGCGTCGACGTGGGTCTCGAGGCGGTAGCCGTCGGCCACGGAGGGCGCGGGCACCTCGGCCTGGTGCACCGCGAGGTCGGAGCGCAGCACGGTCTGCGCGGACCCGAAGCCGTGCCGCTCGACCCATCCGGCGAACGGGTCGTCGTCGGTGTCGGCGCCCCACTGGGTCTCGGCGTGCAGCGTGGTGCGGCCCTGGTCGCGCGCCTGCTCCTCGACCCAGTGCAGCAGCGTGTCGCCGACCCCGCGGCGGCGGTGCGCCGGCAGCACGGCGACGAACACCTGCGCGGTCGACTCGTTGTCGACCAGCGGGGCGATGACGCCCGCGGCCCCCACGGGCTCGTCGCCGTCGACGGCGAGCACCTGGAGGCGACGCTTGGACGCCGAGCCCTCCAGCCCGCGCAGCTCCTCGGCGCTCCAGGCGTCGTGGTCCTCGCCCTGCTCGTCGCGGGCGACGTCCTCGAGCACACGGGCCCAGGCGTCGAAGCGGGCGCGGGCGGCGAGGTCGGTGTCGAGTCCGGAGACCGGGACGAGGGAGATCACGCGGAACACCGTGCCATCCCCGGCGGTTGGACCACACATGCTTTTCGGTTCGAGTGCGAAGACCACCCTCCCCACCCGCGAGGAGGCCCTGCCGGGCCGCGAGCACCGGATCTTCCCGGTGCCCACGACCCACGAGGTGCTCGGCACCCCCCTGGAGGGTCCGTGGCCCGACGGCACCGAGGTGCTGTACGTGGCGATGGGCTGCTTCTGGGGCGTCGAGCGCATCTTCTGGAAGCTGCCCGGCGTCGTGACGACGGCGGCCGGCTACATGGGCGGCTTCACGCCCAATCCGACGTACGAGGAGACCTGCACCGGCCGGACCGGGCACGCCGAGGCCGTCCTCGTCGCCTACGACCCCACCGTCACCTCCCCCGAGCTGCTGCTCAAGGCGTTCTGGGAGAACCACGACCCGACGCAGGGCAACCGGCAGTACAACGACGTCGGCACCGCCTACCGCTCGGCCATCTTCACGACGACCCCCGGCCAGGCCGCGGCCGCCGAGGCGACGCGCGAGGCGTTCCAGGGCGAGCTGACCAAGGTCGGGCGCGGGACCATCACGACGACGATCGCGACCGCCGAGCAGGCCGGCCCGTTCTACTACGCCGAGGACTACCACCAGCAGTACCTCCACAAGAACCCCGGCGGCTACTGCAACCACGGCCCGAACGGCCTGACCTGCCCCGTCGGCGTCGCCAACCTCCCGGCCCAGACGGACGTGGCGCCGCCGCGCGGCTGACCCCCTCCGGACCGTCCGACGAGGCCCCCTCCCGCCCGGGAGGGGGCCTCGTCGTCGTCCGGCCCCCTTACCGACAGCGATGACCCCGCACGTGCGGGGTCATCGCTGTCCGGCCGGGAGATGCTTCCGCGCCCGGGCACGCAGGAGGCCCCCCGCTCCCTGTCCAGCGGGGGGCCTCGTCCGTGCGGGCGACCGGGGTCAGCGCACGGCGGGCTCCGGCTCCCTGCGAGCCGGGGCGTCGGTGGTGCCGCTCGTCTCCGACGCGGCGGCCGGGGTGGTGCGAGCCTCCGCGCTGGACTGCGACATCGTGTCGAGGAGCTCGTGGCCGGCGTGCTCGGCGCTCTCGGCCGGCGTCTCCGTGTGGTTGCTGTCGCGCAGCGGGAGAGCCTTGATGGCGAGGGTCGCGAGCAGCACGAGCGCGACGATCGGGAGACCGATGAGGAAGACCTCGTGCAGCTGGTCCGCGAGCCCCTGGCGCACGGCGGTCGCGACGGCCGGCGGCAGCTGCGAGAGCGCGGCCGGGTCGAGCACCGAGCCGGCGCTGGCGGCACCCTCCGGCATCGAGGCCGCGGCCCCGGCCGGGAGGTGGGAGGCGATGGCGCCGCCCAGACCGCTCGTCAGCACGGTGCCGAACACCGCGATGCCGACCGTCGACCCGACGTTGCGGAAGAACTGGCTCGACGCGGTCGCGACCCCGAGGTCGCGCTTCTCGGAGGCGTTCTGCACGACGAGCGTGTACTGCTGCATCGCCATCCCGATCCCGATGCCCAGCACGACCATGGCCAGCGTCAGCTGCGTCTGGCTCGACTCGAAGGTGAGGCGGGTGAGCAGCCAGATGCCGGCGCCCATGATGACGACCCCGGCGGCCATGAACGGCTTGTAGACACCGGTCCGCGTGATGACCAGGCCCGTGAGGATGCCCATGACGATGAGGCCGACCATGAGCGGCGCGAGGATGAGACCGGAGTTCGTCGCGTCGACCCCGAGCACGCCCTGCGCGAAGACGGGGATGTAGATGATCGAGCCGAACATCACCATGGCCAGGCCGAAGCTCGCGATGTTGGCCGCGGTGAACACGCGCGAGCGGAAGAGGCGCAGCGGGATGACCGGCTCCTCGGCGCGGCTCTCGGCGAACACGAAGGCCACGAGCCCGAGGACGCCGACCACGTAGAGGCCGATGATGGTCGCCGAGCCCCACGGGTA
Source organism: Phycicoccus sp. DTK01 (assembly GCF_017312765.1). NCBI lineage: Bacteria > Bacillati > Actinomycetota > Actinomycetes > Micrococcales > Intrasporangiaceae > Phycicoccus > Phycicoccus sp. DTK01. The sequence goes on from NZ_BOPU01000007.1 coordinate 177,408, forward strand.
CGAGGTGCCGCCCCAGGAGGTGGCGAGCAGGACCGCGGTGAGCCCGACGGCGAGCGTGGCGATGCCCCAGCTGTCGACCTTCGCCTCACGGCGCTCGTGCGGCAGGTGGAGGAAGCGCAGGATGAAGCCGGTCGCGACGACACCGATCGGGATGCCCGCGAAGAACAGCCAGCGCCAGCCCCAGTGGTCGGTGATGAACCCGCCGGCGAGCGGGCCGGCGACCGAGGTGACACCGAAGACGGCACCCATCAGGCCCTGGTACTTGCCGCGCTGACGCGGCGGGATGATGTCGCCGATGATGGTCTGCGACAGCGGCATCACGGTGCCCATGCCGAGGCCCTGGATGGCGCGCGCGGCGACGAGCACCCAGAACGACTGGGCGAAGCCGGCCACGAGCGAGCCGACCATGAAGACGACGAGGCCGGCGATGTAGAAGCCGCGGCGGCCGTAGAGGTCGGAGAACTTGCCGACGATCGGGACGGTGATCGCCGAGACGAGGAGGGCAGCGGTGGCGACCCAGCTGTAGTGGTCCATCCCGCCGAGCTCGGAGACGATGCGCGGCATCGCGGGCCCGACGATCGTCTGGCTCACGGAGGCGACGAGCATCCCGAGCATCAGGCCGACGAACACCCGCCGGGAGGCGGGGCTCAGCTTGTACGGCTGGGGAGCCGTGGTGGTCGCGGTGGTCATGCAGTGGTCCTCTCGCGGTCGGCCGCCTCGGGGGCGGGGTGGGCAGGGCCCGCGACGCTGCGGACGGGGTGGTCGTGGTCCCTCGCGACGCGCGCGAGGGAGGTCTGGAGGCGGCCGAGCAGGTCGGCCAGGGTGCGGCGGTCGGACTCGTCCCAGTCCTCGAGGGCGATGGCGACGAGCTCCTCGCGGCGGCGGCGCTCCTGGAGCAGCACCTCGCGGCCGGCGTCGGTGAGGCCGACGAGCTGGGCCCGGCCGTCGTCGGGGTCCGGGGTGCGCTCGAGAAAGCCGCGGTCGACGAGCGCGCTGACGCGTCGGCTCGTCGTCGACTGGTCGAGGCCGACGGCGTCGGCGAGGGCGCACGCGCGCCCGGGGCCGCGCTTCGCGGTGAGGGCCAGGAGGGTGTACTCGGGACGGGTCACCGGCCCCTCGACGACGTGGGCCCGGCTGAGGAGTCCGAACATCGCCGAGAGGTGCTCGGTGACGAGCGGGTCGGCGGTTGCTTGCATGACACAAGCATATGCCTGTTCTTGCACAGTGTGCAAATTTACTCGTCGTGCACACCGGGCATACTGGAGGCATGGCACCGGGTTCCGCGACCGCCGAGGCGACCCCCTCCCTCCGCGACCGCAAGAAGGAGGCGACGCGCCAGCGGCTGCACACCGCGGCCGTCCGCCTCGCGCTCGCCCACGGCGTGCAGGAGGTGACCGTCGAGCAGATCGCGGCCGAGGCCGACGTCTCGCCGCGCACCTTCTTCAACTACTTCCCGACGAAGGAGGCGGCGCTCGTCGGCGCCGACCCCGCGCGCACCGAGCAGCTGCGGCAGGCGGTGCTCGATCGCCCGGCGGACGAGTCGCTGCCGCAGGCGTTGCGGGCGGTCCTCACCGAGCACGTGCGCGGGTTCGAGGACGAGCCCGAGCTCTGGCGGATGCGCAGCGAGCTCGCCGCCCGGGTGCCCGAGCTCGAGGCGCGCATCGCCGGGGCGGGGCACCGCCTCGAGAGCGCCCTGGTCGAGGCCGCGCACGAGCGCGCCGGCACCGACGCGGCTGACGACCTCGCGACCGGGCTCGCCGCCCGCACGGCAATGGCCGCCCTGCGCGCAGCGTTCCACCAGCACCGGGCGGCCGGCTCGATGGGCTCGCTCCTCCAGCGTCTCGAGACCGCGTTCGACTCCGTCGGCCTGCGCTGACCCCGCTCTCCGCGAACGCGTGTGAAATCGCCGGGGGTCCCCGGCGGGTTCACACGCGTTCGCGGGTGGCGACGCGGGTCAGAGGGCGGCGGCGACCTCCGTGCCCTGCCGGATGGCGCGCTTCGCGTCGAGCTCGGCGGCGACGTCCGCTCCCCCGACGACGTGGACCCGCACACCCCGCTCCTCGAGCTCGTCGGCCAGCGTGCGCACCGAGTCCTGCCCGGTGCAGACGACGAGCGTGTCGCAGGGGATGACGCGACGCTGCGAGCCGTCGTCGCCGAGCCGCACGTGCAGCCCCTCGTCGTCGATGCGCTCGTACTCGACGACGCCCGTCACCTGCTCGACCCCCTTGGCGCGCAACGACGCCCGATGCACCCAGCCGGTGGTCTTGCCGAGCCCCCGACCGATGGGCGTGGCCTTGCGCTGGAGCAGCACGACCTCCCGCGGGCTGGCCTCCGGCCGCGGTCGCTCGACCCCGCCGCGGGTGCGCTCGGGGTCGCCGACGCCCCACTCCGCCCGCCACGCGTCGACGTCCAGCGAGGGCGAGCGGTCGGTCGTCAGGAACTCGCACACGTCGACCCCGACCCCACCGGCGCCGATCACCGCGACCCGCTGACCGGCGACCCGCTCGCCGCGCACCAGCCGGTCGTAGGTGACGACCGAGGGGTGGTCGATGCCCGGGATGTCGGGCAGCCGGGGCGTGACCCCGGTCGCCACCACGACGTCGTCGACGCCGGCCGCGGCGAGCGCGGCGGCGTCGGCCCACGTCGACAGGCGCACCGTCACGCCGAGCACCTCGAGGCGCCGCGTGAAGTAGCGGATCGTCTCGGAGAACTCCTCCTTGCCGGGGATGCGCATCGCGATGTCGAACTGGCCGCCGAGGTGGTCGCGCCCCTCGAGCAGCTCGACCTCGTGGCCGCGCTCGGCCGCGGTGACGGCGGCGGCCATCCCCGCCGGGCCGCCACCGACGACGACGACCTTGCGGCGCACCGGGGCCCGGCCGATGACGAGCTCGGTCTCGCGGCCCGCGCGCGGGTTGAGCAGACAGGTGGCGCGCTGCTTGACGAAGGTGTGGTCGAGGCACGCCTGGTTGCAGGCGATGCACGTGTTGATCTCGTCGGCGCGCCCCTGCGCCGCCTTGCGGACGAACTGCGGGTCGGCGAGGAACGGGCGGGCCATCGAGACGAGGTCGGCGCCGCCGGCGAGGACGCGCTCGGCGACCTCCGGGGTGTTGATGCGGTTGGTCGCGACGACCGGGATGCCCACGTGCTCGCGCAGCCGGGCCGCGTGGTCGGCGAAGGCCGCGCGCGGCACCGACGTGACGATGGTCGGCACCCGCGCCTCGTGCCAGCCGATGCCGAGGTTGAGGATGCTCGCGCCGGCCGCCTCGACCTCGTGGGCCAGGGCCGTCACCTCGTCCCACGTCTGACCCTCCTCGACGAGGTCGAGCACCGAGATCCGGTAGACGAGGAGGAAGTCGGGGCCGGCGGCCTCGCGCACCGCGCGGACGACCTCGACGGCGAACCGCCGACGGTTCTCGGGGCTGCCGCCCCACCGGTCGGTGCGCCGGTTCGTGCGCGGCGCGAGGAACTGGTTGACCAGGTACCCCTCGGACCCCATCACCTCGACGCCGTCGTACCCGGCCTCGCGGGCCAGCCGCGCCGACCGCGCGAAGGCGCGGACCTGTCGGCGGACTCCCCTGTCGGACAACGCCCTCGGGCGGAACTTGCTGATCGGGCTCTTGACCGCCGACGGCGCGACGCACCACGGCGTGAACGCGTACCGGCCGGCGTGCAGCAGCTGGAGGGCGATGCGCCCGCCGGCCGCGTGGACGGCGTCCGTCACGAGGCGGTGGCGCGCCACCTCACGGCGGCTGCTCAGCTTCGAGGCGCCGGGGTAGAGCGTCCCCTCGAGGTTCGGCGCGAAGCCGCCGGTGACGATGAGCGACGCGCCGCCCTCGGCCCGCTCCGCGAGGTAGGCGGCGAGCTTCGGGAAGTCCTCGGCCCGGTCCTCGAGCCCGGTGTGCATCGACCCCATGACGACCCGGTTGGGCAGCGTCATGTGGCCGAGGTCGAGCGGGGCGAGCAGGTGGGGGTAGTCGCTCATCGGGCCTTCCTCGTCGGGCGCCGGCCGCGACCGGGCCGCGACGGGGCGGCCGTCGGGTCAGCGCCGGCGGCGCCACCAGCGGCGCCTCGGGCGAGCCTCCCCCGTTGTTACCGGCGGGTCAACCTGCGCCGGCTGTGAGGATGCTCGCAGCGCCCGCCACTGCTCGACGACGTCGTCGACGTCGACCGTCGGGGCCAGCAGCGGGGGCATCCGCGGGTCCGGCGGGCGCAGCCGGTCGCGGCGCACCCGCCGGTTGAAGTCCTCGAGCACGGTCCGGACCGACTCCTCGGTGCGCAGCTCCAGCAGCGAGCCGGGGAAGGTCGCGGCCTCCTTGCGGAGGGCGACGGCGGGCGGCAGCGCACCTGTGAAGTCGAGGTTCTCCCGCTCGGCGAGCTGCCGCACCCACCACATCGGGTCGTCGGTGTGCTCCAGGCGCAGCGGCTTGCCCGCGCCCGGGAGGTCGTCGAACTCGCCGCGCTCCTGGGCCTCCCGGATGGCGCGCTCGACCGGTGACTCGTACCGGGGCCGGTCCACCATGCCCCCAGTCTCACCCGTGACGGGTCGAGGTGGAACCCGACCGCGTCACGGTCGGGTTCCACCTCGAACCGGCGGAGGAGCCCGTCAGTCGGCGAGGAAGGAGAGCAGGTCGGCCCGGGTCAGCACGCCGACGGGCTTGCCGTCCTCGACGACGAGCACCGCGTCCGAGCCCTCGAGCTCGTGCCGCGCGGTGCTGACCGGCTCGCCGGCCCCGACGAGCGGCAGGCCCGCGCTCATGTGCTTCTCGACCGGGTCTGCGAGGTGCGCCGAACCGGTGAACAGCGCCTCGAGCAGCGCGCGCTCGGACACCGCGCCCGCGACCTCGCCGGAGACGACCGGTGGCTCGGCCTTGACGACCGGCATCTGCGAGACGCCGTACTCGCGCAGGATCTCGATGGCGTCGCGCAGCGTCTCGTTCGGGTGCGTGTGCACGAGCGCGGGCAGGTCGCCCGCCTTGGCGTGCAGCACGTCGCCGACGGTGCGCTGGTTCTCGGCCTTCATGAACCCGTAGGAGGCCATCCAGTCGTCGTTGAAGATCTTCGAGAGGTAGCCGCGGCCGGAGTCCGGCAGGAGGACGACGACGACCGCGTCGTCCGGCAGCTCGCGGGCCACGCGCAGCGCGGCGACGACGGCCATCCCGCAGGAGCCGCCGACGAGCAGGCCCTCCTCGCGGGCCAGGCGGCGGGTCATCTCGAAGGAGTCGGCGTCCGAGACGGCCTCGACCCGGTCGACCTGGTCGGGGTCGTAGGCGCTCGGCCAGAAGTCCTCGCCGACGCCCTCGACGAGGTACGGACGGCCCGAGCCGCCGCTGTACACCGAGCCCTCGGGGTCGGCGGCGACGACCTGGACACGGCCGCTCGCGCGGTCGGCCGACACCTCGCGCAGGTAGCGGCCGGCGCCGCTGATCGTGCCGCCGGTGCCGGCGCCGGTCACGAAGTGGGTGATCTCGCCGTCGGTGTCGCGCCAGATCTCCGGACCCGTGCTCTCGTAGTGCGAGAGGGGGCCGTTGGGGTTGGAGTACTGGTCCGGCTTCCAGGCCTTCGGCGTCTCGCGGACGAGCCGGTCCGAGACGGAGTAGTACGAGTCCGGGTGGTCCGGCGCGACCGCGGTCGGGCAGACGACGACCTCCGCGCCGTACGCGCGCAGCACGTTGCGCTTGTCCTCGGAGACCTTGTCCGGGCAGACGAAGATGCAGGTGTAGCCCTTGCGCTGGGCGACCAGCGCGAGCCCGACCCCCGTGTTGCCGGACGTCGGCTCGACGATGACGCCGCCCGGCTGGAGCTCGCCGGAGGCCTCGGCGGCCTCGACCATCTTCAGCGCGATGCGGTCCTTCACCGACCCGCCCGGGTTGAGGTACTCCACCTTGGCCAGGACGGTCGCCCCGATGCCCTCGGTCACGGAGTTGAGCTTGACGAGGGGGGTGTCCCCGACGAGGTCTGCGATGTGCTCGGCGTACTTCACGCCCGCCATCCTGTCACGGTCCGGGCGGGCACCCCCGCGCGCCGACGAGCGGAGGGTCAGCCGCGCCCGAGGCGGTCGACGAACCGCGCCGCGTCGACGACGACCCGCTCGACGGTCCCCGCGGCGAGGATGCGCCCCGCGGCGTCGTGGGCCTGCACCGCGAAGCGCAGCCGGCGGCCGTCGTGGCCGACGACCTCGGCCCGCACCGTCACCTGCTCCCCCACCGCGCTCGGAGCGCTGTGCTCGAGCTCGACCCGGGTGCCGACGCTCGTCGCGCCCGGCCCGAGGACGTCGGCCACCGCCGCCACCGTCGCCGCCTCGAGCCAGGCGAGCAGCCGCGGCGTGCCGAGGACGGGGAGGTCGCCGGACCCCACCGACCGGGCGGTGTCACCCGGTGCGACCGTGCGGGTCTCCTCGGCCGTCCGGCCGCTCCAGGTGTCCATCCGTCCACGGTAGGGGCGCGGCCGGGGGCATCCGGCCCGGGGTGTCGGCCGCCGGGGCTACGGTGGACGTCCACCCCGGCAGGAGGATCGATGGGCCGCGCACGCAGGGCTCGCAGGATCGCCGCCACCGCCGCGTACGGCGGGGGCGGCCTCGCCGCGGCCGGAGCCGCCCTCGGTGCGCTCGGCTGGGGCGTCATCAAGACCGAGGCGGCCATCGCGCGCCGCCTCATCGGCCGCCCGTTCGACACCTCGCCCGACGACGACGGCGTCTACGGCGCCGGGCACGGCACGCCGTGGGAGGTCGTCGTCCTCGGCGACTCCTCGGCCGCCGGGATGGGCGCCGACGAGCCCCACGAGACCGTCGGGGCGATCGTCGCCAACGGCGTCGCGGCCCTGACGGGTCGCCCGGTCCGGCTGACCAACCGGGCCGTCGTCGGGGCGGAGTCCAGCGACCTCGAGCGCCAGCTGGCCAACGCCCTCGAGGACGTGATGCGGCCCGACGTCGTCCTCGTCATGGTCGGCGCCAACGACGTGACCCACCGGATCGAGCGCGCCGCCGCCGTCCGTCACCTCGAGCAGACGGTCCGGCGCATCCGGGCCCTGGGCTGCGAGGTCGTCGTCGGCACCTGCCCCGACCTCGGGACCATCGAGCCGATCCAGCAGCCGCTGCGCACCCTCATGCGGCGGTGGTCGCGCGACCTCGCCGCCGCCCAGACCGTCGCGGTCGTCGAGGCCGGCGGCCGCACCGTCTCGCTCGGCGACCTGCTCGGGCCGGAGTTCCGCGCCCGGCCCCGCGAGATGTTCAGCGCCGACCAGTTCCACCCCTCGGCGGCCGGCTACGCCCGCGCCGCCGCCGTGCTGCTGCCGAGCGTCTGCGCCGCCCTGCGCGTCTGGGGCGAGGACACGGGCGACCGCGCCCCCGAGCCGCGCCGCGGCGAGGGCGTCAACCCGGTGGCCGTCGCCGCCGGCCAGGCCGTGCGTGAGGCGGGCACCGAGGTGTCGCCGACCGAGATCGCCGGCCAGGACCGAGGCCCCCGCGGGCGGTGGGCGGTGCTCCTGCGCCGCCGTCCCGGAGGCGCTCCCCCGGCCGGGGGCCCTGCCGTCACCGGGGCCGACGAGGGCGCGAGCACCGCCGGCTGAGCCGCGGGGCGCGCGCCTCAGTCGTCGCCGACGATGGCGTCGAGCTCGACCTCGACGAGCCAGCGCTCGTCGATGAGCCCCGCCACACGAACCATCGTGCTGGCCGGCCGGATGTCGCCGAAGATCTCGCCGTGCACGGCCGAGACGGCGTCGACGACGTCGAGGTCGGTCACGTAGTGCCGGGTGCGGACGACGTCCTCCGGCCGCCCGCCGAGCTCGGCGAGCGCGCCGAGCGCGATCTCCCAGCAGCGGCGGGTCTGCTGGCCGGCGTCCTTGCTGACCTGGCCGTTCTCACCGATCGGTGCCGTGCCGGAGACGGCGACGTGGTCCCCGACGCGGACGGCCCGGGCGAACCCGACGGTCGCTTCGTACGGAGACCCGGAGGATGCCCGGCTGCGCGAGGTGCCCATGGGGCCATCATGTCCCTCCGCGCCCGGATGCACGACCCCTCGCGGGCGCGCCCGACGAGACCCACCCCACGTGCCGTCCCGGTTCCCTCCTCCCGGGTCGCGGCCTAATCTGGTGCGACCCGTGGTGAGCGCTCGCTCACCTCGCGAGGTGGGCCCGTGGCCCGCCCGTCGACCACCGCCAGGAGGACCCCGTGACCGAGGCCGTCATCGTCGCCACCGCCCGCACCCCGATCGGGCGCGCCTTCAAGGGCTCCCTGCGCGAGGTCCGGCCCGACGACCTGTCGGCGCAGGTCGTCCGCGGCCTGCTCGAGCAGCTGCCCGGGCTCGACCCGACGACCCTCGACGACCTGTACTGGGGCTGCGCCGACCCCAGCGGCAAGGCCGGCAACAACATGGCACGCGTCATCGGCGTCCTCGCCGGACTCGACGGCCTGCCCGGCGCCACCGTCAACCGCTTCTGCGCCAGCTCGACCCAGACGATGCGGATGGCCTTCCACGCGGTCAGGGCCGGCGAGGGCGACGCGTTCGTCGTCGGCGGCGTCGAGTCGGTCTCGACCAACGCGGCCTTCCGGGGCGCCGGCGAGTCCGACCCCGACGCGCTCAACCCGGTCTTCGCCGAGGCGATGGAGCGCTCCGCCGAGACGGCCGCCGCCAACACGACCTGGTCCGACCCGCGTGAGCAGGGCCTCCTGCCCGACGTCTACCTGGCGATGGGCCAGACGGCCGAGAACGTCGCGACGCTGCGCGGTGTCTCGCGGCAGCGCCAGGACGAGTGGGGCGTCACGAGCCAGAACCGGGCCGAGAAGGCCATCGCCGACGGCTTCTTCGCCCGCGAGATCCTCCCCGTCACGCTCGCCGACGGCACGGTCGTGTCCACCGACGACGGCCCGCGCGCGGGCGTGACGCTAGAGGGTGTGCAGGGCCTGCAGCCGGTCTTCCGCGAGAACGGCACCGTCACCGCGGGCAACTGCTGCCCGCTCAACGACGGCGCGTCCGGTGTCGTCGTCATGAGCGACACCCGCGCCAAGGAGCTCGGTCTGACCCCGCTCGCGCGCATCGTCTCGACCGGGGTCTCGGCGCTCTCCCCCGAGATCATGGGCCTCGGCCCGGTCGAGGCCTCGCGCCAGGCGCTCGCCCGCGCCGGCATGACCATCGACGACATGGACCTCTACGAGATCAACGAGGCCTTCGCCGCCCAGGTGCTGCCCAGCGCCGACGACCTCGGGATGGACCTCGACAAGCTCAACGTCCACGGCGGGGCCATCGCCCTCGGGCACCCCTTCGGCTCCACCGGCACCCGCATCATGACGACGCTCCTCAACGGGCTGCAGGCCCGCGACGGCCAGTTCGGCCTCGAGACGATGTGCGTCGGCGGCGGCCAGGGCATGGCCATCGTCGTCGAGCGCCTCTCCTGACGCCCGTCACCCCGACTGATTGCCCATCCGCCACCTCGGGACCTCCTCGGAGGCCTCCCGCAGGTGGCGGATGCGCAATGAGTGGGTGCGCGTGGGCCGGGTCAGGGGAGGGCGCGGCGGAGGGCGACCAGCCGCTCGGTGACGTCGGCGGCCGCCTCCGGCCCGCCGGCCGCGACGGCGTCCCACGCGAGCACGGCCAGCAGGTCCGGCAGCGCGGCCGGGCCGAGGTCCGGCACCGGGACGCCGGGCGCCGTCAGGCCCGCGAGGTGCTCGGCGAGGGCGCGCAGGGCGCTGCTCTGCTCCTGCGCCGTCGCGAGCGGCAGCTGCGCCCATCGACGCCGGATGCGCTCGAGCTCGGTGCGCGCCGGGCCGTCGAGGACGTCCGGGGACGACGACGCCGGGGCGGCGTGGGCCACCCCGGCGTCGTCGGTGCTGGGTCCGGTCAGTTGCGGAGCCGACCGAGCAGGCGGAGGAACTCGATGTACAGCCACACGAGCGTGACGATGAGTCCGTGCGCGAGGAGCCACGAGTACTTCTGCGGGGCGCCGGTGCGGATGGCGTACTCGATCGAGTCGAAGTCCAGCGCGAGCGTCACGGCCGCGAGACCAACGGCGAAGAGCGAGATGCCGATGCCGAGCGGGCCGGTGCCGCCGATGCCGAACGGCGTGTTCGTCGCGAAGGCGTAGACGACGTTGACGAGGGCGAAGATCGCGTACCCGAAGATCATCATCGTCACGATGCGGCGGAACTTGGCGGTGACCTTGATCAGGCCGGTCTTGTAGGCCAGGAACATGCCGGCGAAGGTCGCGACGGTCGCGAGGACGGCCTGCGCGACGATGCCCTCGAAGACCGGCGTGCCGGGCGGGTCGAAGGCGCCGGAGTAGACCTGGCTGACGCCACCGACGAAGAGGCCCTCGAAGACCGCGTACGCGACGATGAGCGGGACGCTGAGGGTCTTCTTGAAGGCGATGACGAGGCCGAGGACGAGCGTCGCGATCATCCCGCCGAAGACGACCGGGAGGCCGAGGGCCGGGTTGTTCGCCGTGAGCGTCCAGCCGACCGCGCCGGTGACGAGGACGATGGCGAAGAGGCTCAGCGTCTTCATGACGACGTCGTCCATCGTCACGGCGCGCTCGGTGCCGGGGCGCATCGCCGACGGCGCGTTGTACATGTCCTGCAGCTGCTGGGGGCTCATCGGGTCGGCCTGCTGCGGGGCGGGGGTGGACCGGAAGCCGGCGTACCCGTTGCGGGCGTCCTGCTCCATCCGGTTGAAGGCCGGGTTGTTGGCCATCGTTCCTCCGTGCTGGTCGTGGCGGTGGGGGTCACCGTCGTTCGTACAGCCTAGACGTGCGAGCCCGTTGCTGAGTTCCCGCTGAGACCGCGTCGCACCCCTCCCCGCCAACGTGTGTGAAGAACATCGCCCCGCCGACTGTGGTGTGCCAGGACATGCCTGACAGGTGATGTGACAGGACATCGCTGACACTCGAGCGCTGGTGGCTGG
>NZ_BOPU01000008.1:0-141688 GCF_017312765.1 Phycicoccus sp. DTK01
CCATGTGGACCTCGTCCTCGACCACCAGCGCGCGCACTCCCGGCGTGGTCGGCGAGGTCGGGACGCTCTGCATGGTGTTGATCGTGTCACGCGGCCACCGCCCGTGCGCCCTGGCGCCGGTACCCCCGCGGGCATCTTCATCGAACCTTCACGCCACCTCGACACGACCGTCGGGCTCGGCGCGGACCCTCGGTGAGGAGACGAAGGAGATGGTCCCGATGATGAACGGGTTCGTGGGCGCCGGCTGGGGGATGTGGCTGGTGATGGGTGGCGTGGTCGCCGCACTGTGGGTCCTGGTGGTCCTCGCCGTCGTGGCGCTGGTGCGCCCCGGCGCGCGGGCCGCAGTCGACGAGACCGCCTCGCAGGACACGGTGGCGCGCCGATGAGCGCCACCCGCCGCAGCTTGCTCACCGGTGGGCTGGGCCTGCTGGGCCTGGGCGCGCTGAGCGCCTGCGGTGGTGGGGCCCGGTCTGTCGGGCCGCACTCGGCCGCGGTGGCCTCCACCGAGGCCGCCCGTCACGCGCGCGGGCTGGTCACCACCTCGCTGCGCGCTGCCCCGAGCAGCGTCGACCTCGGCGGCGTCGTCGTCGACACCTGGGCCTTCGGGGACACGGTGCCCGGGCCGACACTGCGGGTCGACGCGGGCCAGGTCCTGCGCGTCGACGTGCGCAACGACCTGCCTGCCGACACCTCGGTGCACTGGCACGGCATCCGGCTGCGCAACGACATGGACGGCGTGCCGATGATGACGCAGGACGCGATCCGCCCCGGTGGGGCCTTCCGGTACGAGTTCACCGCACCTGACCCCGGTACCTACTTCTTCCACCCCCACGTCGGCGTCCAGCTCGACCGCGGGCTGTACGGCGTCCTCGTCGTCGAGGACCCGCACGAGCCCGGCCGCTACGACGACGAGTGGGTCCTCGTCCTGGACGACTGGGTCGACGGCACCGGGCGCACACCGGACGACGTGCTGGCCGGGCTGACCGCCGGCTCCGGTTCGGCCGACGCCTCCGGAGGGCACGGTATGGGCGGCATGATGGGTGGCTCGATGAGCGGCATGGGGGGCATGGGCTCTGGTGGGATGGGTGGGATGTCCGGCGGCGGTGACGTCGTCTACCCCCACTACCTCGTCAACGGTCGCGTCCCGGCCGACCCCGACGTGCTGCGGGCCCGACCCGGTGACCGCATCCGCCTGCGCGTCGTCAACGCCGCCTCGGACACCGTCTTCCGGCTCTCCCTCGCCGGCCACCGCCTGACGGTCACCCACAGCGACGGCTGGCCCGTGGAGCCGGTCGAGGGCGACGCGCTCCTCATCGCGATGGGCGAGCGCTACGACCTGCTCGTCACCCTGGGCGACGGCGCCTTCCTGCTCACGGCGACCCCCGAGGGCAAGGACGGGCAGGCCCTGGCCCTGGTGCGGACCGCGAGCGGCACGCCCTCGGCCTCCGCAGCGGCGACCACCACGTCCGGCACCGTCCTGTCGCTGGAGAGCCTCCGCCCGCTGGCGGGCACCACGATCGTCGCCCGCGAGAGTGACCGCACGCACGACCTGGCGCTCTCCGGGTCGATGAACCCCTACCGCTGGACCATCAACGGCCGCAGCTTCCCCGACACCGACCCCCTCGAGGTCCGCTCGAGCGAGCGGGTCTCGCTGGCCGTGAGCAACATGTCGATGATGGTCCACCCCTTCCACCTGCACGGGCACACCTTCTCCGTGCGCGGCAGCGGAGTCCGTAAGGACACGGTCCTGCTACGACCGATGCAGCGACTGCTGCTGGACCTCGACGCCGACAACCCCGGCCAGTGGGCCGCCCACTGCCACAACGCCTACCACGCCGAGACCGGCATGATGACCACGCTCGGCTACGTCACCTGACTGGGCTGCGGTCGAGCTTCTTCACCGAACCTTCATGGAGCCTTCGGGGAACGACCGCACGCCCGCGAGACGGTGGGGAATGTTCCTGTTCTCCACCACCGAAGGACACCCGTGCCCTCCACCACCCGTGCCACCCGTCGGCTCGCACTCGGCGCCGTCGCTCTCACCGCCGCGACCCTGCTCGCCGCCTGCGGCTCCGACACCGACCACTCCGCCATGCCGGGCATGTCCGGGATGGCTTCCTCGAGCGCGTCCGCCACGGCCGGTGGTTCGGCGGGCCAGAGCGCGCCCGGCGACGTGATGTTCGCGCAGATGATGATCCCTCACCACCAGCAGGCCGTCGAGATGGCCGACCTCGCCCTCGACGCCAAGGCCGACGCCTCCGAGCAGGTGCGCGCCCTCGCCACCGACATCAAGGCCGCCCAGGACCCCGAGATCCAGACTATGCAGGGCTGGCTCACCTCCTGGGGTGCCCCCGCCGGCGCCGGCATGGACCACAGCATGCCCGGCATGATGGGCGAGACCGAGATGGCCTCGCTCAAGGACGCCACCGGCACCGACTTCGACCGTCAGTGGCTCACGATGATGATCGCCCACCATGAAGGCGCTATCACCATGGCCCAGGATGTCCTCAGCAGCACCAAGGACGCCGAGGTTCGCACCCTCGCCGAGGCCATCATCGAGGCACAGCAGCAGGAGATCACCACCATGCAGGACCTTCTCGGCTGACCCAGCCTGTGCGAACGGGGCCCCACCGCGACGGTGGGGCCCCGTTCGCGCAGTCACGGTGCTGGGATGTCGAGTTGGCCTAGATCGGGCCGTCGCGGGGTCAGCTGTCGTCGCGGGGACTCGAGGTCTCTTGGACGCGATCCTGGGGGTGTGGCGCACCGTGAGAGCCGGGCGGCCTCCAGGCTGAGCGAGCCGAGTGGGCACGCGCCGGGTTCTCGAGTGATACGCGTGCAGCTCACAGATAATGATTGACAGTGACCCCCGGGCAGAACTCCACCTGTGGCAGTGCACGCCCCTCCAGGGGTTGGCTGATCGACCAGCGGCGGCCGCTCACGCAGTCGTTGTGCTGCCGAAGTGGATGTCGGAGAACGCGGCGGTGGTGAGTTCGTCCATGCGACTTTGGGTGGCTCGGACGTATCGCTCGGCTGCTTGGGTCGAACTGTCCCCAAGGAACAGTTTGACCTCTGCGACATGCGCTCCCCGCTGAGCCATGCGGGTCGCTCCTGTTGCGCGCAGGTCATGGAAGTTGATCGGCCTGCCGACCGCGTCGCGCACGGCGGCCCACCCGCCTCTGCCCTTGCGAAAGGTGGTCTCAGAGAGCCATCCACCGTCATCGGCGGGGAAGAGCAGTCCGTTTCGCCCGACGATCCAGGTGTCCATGTGATGCGTCAGCACCTCGAGCACGGGGACGGGAATCCGCTGGTCTCGCCTGCCCGCTTGGCTCTTGGGGCCCTTCTCGTAGCGACGTCCATTGGGCCCGGTACCGATGGCTCGCGTCACTCGGACGACCGGGACTTTGGCCTTCAGCTCGATGTCCGAGCGGCGCAGCGCGATGATCTCCCCGAAGCGGAGGCCACAGCCGAGAGCGAGCGCGACCATGGCTCGCCACTCGGGGCGGATGGTGGTAAGGATGAGGCGCAGGTCGTCGTCGTCGATCACTTCGGTCCGGGACTCTGACCGGCTGCCAATGGAGCCGGCTCCGTCGATCTTGAAGGGGTTGATGGCCCCCGGAAGGACACCGTCGGCTGCGGTTGCGCTTCGCAAGATGGCTGAGCCCAACGCGTAGCACTCCCGAGTGGTCTTGGGCTTGTCGTGGGGGAGGCTCTGCTCGTACCAGCGAAGGACGACCGTCGGTGTGATCTCGTCGAGAGAGAGTGGACCCAGGGAGGGCAAGAGGTACTTCCTGAGCCAGAGACCGTATGACCGGCGCGTGGACTCCTGAAGGGGGCCGTTCCGCGTTCGGCGCGTCCGCAGCCATGTGGCCGAGTACTCCGCGAAGGTGACGACGGCCTCACGTTCGGCTTTCCGCCTCTCCACCTCCGCTCGCTCAGCCAAGGTGGTCCACTGCGCTCCCTCGGCGATGAGGCGGCGCTCTTCGTCGCGAAGCCAGTCCCGCGCCGCCTCTCGCCCATACGTGGTCGGCTCGAACGTGTGGGGCGCGGCGATGAGCTGTCCGCCCCGACCCGAAGGGTGATTGGTAGGCACGCTGTAGCGCGCCTGCCAGCGCCCCGACCGCATCCGGGACACTTGCCCGAATCGGTGACGCCCCCGTTTTGCATCGTTCATGCATCGGATCGTAGGGCCATTCCTGTCCATATTCGACCCCTCGATGGACAGTTAGCGCAGCCGTACGATCAGGCAAACGTGCAGGTCGGAGGGCATTCGTGACCCTGAGAGTCCACGTTGGTCCAACAGGACCAATCGTTCGTTCGAGTCCAACCGGGGGAGCGTCGTGAAAGGGCCTCTGAACAGCGGAAACGCTGATCAGAGGCCCTTTCGCGGTAGGCCGCCCGGCCCCGTCACATCGAGGATCGGTCAACCGTGGACCGGCTGTCGCCATCACGCCTCTGCGGGATGCCGTTCACCTCGACAGCTCCGGGGTCCGCACCGGAGCCCGCGTAGTGTTCGGTGGAAGCCGACCACACGGCGGATGGGTTGGGGTGAACGCTCGTGACACTGCAGATGGTCGCGACCAAGGTGTACGTCCCCGCCGCCCGTGCCGGTCTCGTGTCGCGAGACCGGCTGCTCAGCCGCCTCGAGGATGGCGCCTCTCGACGGCTGACGGTCGTGTCGGCCCCAGCAGGGTTCGGCAAGACCACCTTGGTGGCCTCGTGGCTGCCCAGGATGACGAATCCCCGCACCGTGGCGTGGCTGTCGCTCGATGCCGCAGACGCCGACCCCACGCTGTTCTGGCCAGGGGTGGCGGCAGCCCTCCACAGAGGGCTCGGGCCGCCTGGCGCAGCTGCACCGGGTCAACTGTCGGCCTTCGGTGTCGCGACCGACGTGACGGTGTCATCCGTGCTCAATACGCTCGCCGACACCCCGGCGGAGGTGTTGCTGGTCCTCGACGACTACCACCTGGCCGACGTGCCCGAGGTGGCGCGCGGAATGGCGTACCTGGTCGACCGACTGCCTCCCCACGCTCACCTGGTGCTCACCACGCGCGCCGATCCGGACCTCCCACTGGCACGATGGCGCGCGCGCGGCGAGCTGGTGGAGATCCGCGCCGTCGACCTGCGCTTCACTCCCGTGGAGATCGCGGCGTACTTCGAGGAAGCCACCAGCAAGCCCCTGACGTCCACGCAGGTGGACACCCTCGAGAGCCGCACCGAGGGGTGGATCGCCGCTCTGCAGCTGGCGGCCGTTTCCCTGCAGGGGCGTAGCGACGTCGCGGCATTCATCGACGGCTTCGACGGCGACCACCGGTTCGTCGTGGACTATCTCATCGAGGAGGTTCTGGACCACCAGCCGCCGGCGGTGCGGGACTTCCTGCTGCGCTCGGCGGTGCTCGACCGACTCACCGGCCCACTGTGCGACGCCGTTCTCGACCGCGACGAGTCCGGCGCGATGCTGCAGACCTGTGAGCGTGCCAACCTCTTCCTGCAGGCGTTGGACGACCGCCGGGAGTGGTACCGCTACCACCAGCTCTTCGCCGACGTGCTGCGGGCCCGGCTCGTCGGTGAGCAGCCCGAGCTGGTGCCGGTGCTGCACGAGCGCGCGAGCACGTGGTACGAACGCCACGACCTTCTCGAGGAGGCCGTGCGCCACGCGCTGTCTGCGCGCGACGTCGAGCGATCCGCCCGGCTGATGGAGCGGGCGATACCGATGATCCGTCGGCATCGACGCGAGGCCGTGGTGGCGGGCTGGCTGGCTGCGCTGCCCGAGGACACCGTGCGGCGCAGCCCGGTGCTGAGCGTCTTCGCCGGCGCCCTCGAGATGGTCGCCGGCGACGTGGCCGCCGTGGAGAGTCGGCTCGACGACGCGGAGCGCGCTCTCGTCGCTGCCGAGGCGGACGGCGTCCAGCCCTGGTCCCGGACGGATGAGCTGCGCACCCTCCCGTCGACGATCGCCATCTACCGGGCGTCCGTGGCACAGGCCCGCGGTGACGTCGAGGGAACGGCGGCGCACGCTCGGCGCGCCCTCGACGTCGCCGGACCGGGAGACCACCTTGCCCGGGGTGGCGCGGCGGGGTTCCTCGGCCTCGCCCACTGGGCGCGCGGCGACGTCCATCAGGCGTTGGAGACCTTCGGGCAGGCTGTCGAGAGCCTGCGCGCGGCCGGCAACCTCGTCGACGCGCTCAGCGCCGCTGTCGTCCTCGCTGATCTGTGGCGCGTTTCGGGGCGACCGGCGACGGCCCGGGAGCGCTGCGTGCAGGGGCTGCGCCAGGCCGAGGGGCACGGTGAGGCGGTGTCGCGGGCGACGGGCGAGCTCCACGTGGCCCTGGCCGAGCTCGACGTGGAGGCCAACGAGCTCGACCGTGCCCGCACGCACCTGCAGGTCGCTGACGGGCTGATCAGCCGGGCACCGCTGAACGAGATGCACTTCAGGTACTTCGTGTCCGCCGCGCAGCTCGCGGCGGCCGAAGGGAACCTGCCCGGTGCGCTCGTCCACCTCGACCGGGCCGAAGAGCTCTACCGCCCCGGCTTCCTCCCGGACGTGCGGCCCATCCCCGCGATGAGGGCGCGGCTGCTCGTGCGCCAGGGAGCACTTCCTGCGGCGGCAGACTGGGCGCGCGCGGGCGGTCTCGCTGACGGATGCCCCCGAGCCGCTGCGCGAGTACGACCACCTCACGTGGGTGCGGCTCGCGCTCGCGCAGCACCGCGCCCATCCCGTCGGGGGAGCGCTCGATGAGGTGCTCAGCCTGCTCGAGCGGCTTCGCGCGGCCGCCCTGGAGGACGGGCGGCACGGCAGCCTGGTCGAGATCGCCTTGATGAGCGCACTCGCGCACGACATCGCCGGTCGGCAGCAGCCGGCGCTGACCGCGGTCGCCGAAGCGCTCACGGCAGCTCCCGAGCCCGAGGGTTTCATCCGGCTGTTCCTCGACGAAGGCGCCCCCGCCAAGGCCTTGCTCAGGGCGGTCGACCCCGCCACGACCGCCGGGCACCAGGCCCGACGCGTGCTCACGAGCGGTGCCCCCAGCCGCGCCCGGCCAGCCGACTCCTGGCCCCGTGCGGCGCGTTCGGCCGACCCGCTGAGTGCGCGCGAGCAGCAGGTGCTCCGGCTGCTCGACAGCGAGCTGAGTGGGCCCGAGATCGCCCGAGTCCTGTTCATCTCTCCCAACACGCTGCGAAGCCACACCAAGCACGTCTTCACCAAGCTCGGCGCCTCCAGCCGCCGGGAAGCCGTGGCCCGGGCCCGCGAACGCGGCCTGCTGTCGCAACCCGACGGCTGACGATCTCACCCGGTCGATCACCTCATCGGGTGATGTCGGGTCACCCGTTCCCTTCGTAGGTTCCGGACCAGCCCCGGCAACCGCCCGGGACACGGGTCCCACGGAGGACGTCATGGAGATCACCACCACCACGCTCACCCGGGCCGCCGGCCTGGCTGCCATGGCGGCAGGCACCCTGTTCATCGCCGTGCAGGTCAAGCACCCTGAGATCACGGTGGACTTCATCCAGAGCACCCAGTGGAAGGTGCGCCAGGGCATGAAGATCGCGATGGCCGCCCTCGCGCTGGCCGGCATCGCCGGGATGTACCTGCGACAGGTGCGCCAGAGCGGCGTGCTCGGCCTGCTCGGCTGGCTGCTGTTCAGCCTGGGCTACCTGGCCATGCTGTGCGTCGAGGCGATCGGTCTGGTCGTCATCCCCACGATCACCCAGAGCTCCTCCGAATACGTCAACGGCGTGGTCGCACTCGCCACCAACCGCGGCTCGAGTGCAGACCTGGGCCTGTTCGGGGCGCTCAACGGTGTCCAGGGGCTCGGCTACATCGTTGGCGGACTCGTGTTCGGTGTCGCGTTGTACCGTTCAGGCGTCCTGGCCCGCTGGGCCGCAGCCCTGCTCGCGGTCGCCGCCCTGGCCACCCTGGCGCCGCTCTTCCTCCCGGTGGCCAACCAGCGTCTGTTCGCCCTTCCGAACGCCATCGCCCTCATCGGGCTGGGATGGTCGCTGTGGCGCGAGCAGCGCGCCGCGGCCGTCCCGCCCGCGACCACCGTCGACGCGCCGCTCGACCCGGCCGGCGCCCGATGACTCTCCCGGCCGCAACGAACCCCGCCCGGCCGGCCCGGCCGATCGGGTGGGTGCCGATGGCGCTGCTCGCCCTCGTGGCGATTCCAGCCGTCGCCGGGTCCCTCCGTCTGCTCGAGCTCGCAGGCGGCCCGCTCCTGCTTCCCGCCAACCCACGGATGACGGCCTCACCCGTGCCCGTCGTCGTCCACGTGCTGAGCGCCGTGCCCTACGCCGTGCTGGGGGCCTCCCAGTTCTCGTCGACGCTGCGCCGCCGGCACCCACACTGGCACCGCACGGCCGGGAAGGCCGTCGTGGTCCTCGGCCTGCTCGTCGCGCTCTCGGGGATGTGGATGACGTTGTTCTACGCCCGCCAGCCCGGCACCGGCGAGCTGTCGTTCCTCTTCCGACTCCTCTTCGGCTCGGCCCTGACCGCCTGCATCGCGCTCGGTTTCGCGGCGATCCGCCGCGGCGACACGCCGACCCACCGGGCCTGGATGACGAGGGGCTACGCCATCGCCCTCGCCGCCGGAACGCAGACCCTCACCTTGGCCGTCGGACCTGCGCTCTTCGGACCCGGTGCCCTCACCAAGGACCTGAGCCTGGGCGCCGCCTGGCTGATCAACGTGGCGGTCGCCGAGGTCGTCATCCACCGCGACAGGCGACCCACTGTTCCGGCCGTCGTCACCCTCGTGGGCACCCCATGACCACGCTCTCACCGGGCGGTCGGCCAACCGCCTATGTCCTCCGGGTCAGCGGTCACCTCGACCCGCCCTGGGCGGCGATGTTCGGGATGGTCCTGGTCCACGACCCGGACGGCACCACAACCCTCACCGGCGCCGTGACCGACCAAGCCGCACTGCACGGCACCCTTGCGCGAATCCGCGACCTCGGCGTCACGCTCATCTCCGTGGTCGCCATCGACCCGGGGTCGACGCCGTGACAACCGCCGGTTCGAGCTGGTCAGTGCCGCGATGTGGCGTGCCGCCGGGGCAGCTGGGTCGACGACGAGTGCTCCACCCCGGCCGCCGACGCTGGCTGCGGGCCATGTCCTGGCTGGTGGCGCTCTTCTTCCTCACCGCACGGGGCTTCGGCCTGCCGCCCAAGGGCCACGGGTCATGACCTACGCCGAAGTCCGGCGCATCCGCCGACGACACCTCGATGCCCCGATCGCGCAAAGCGTCGGAGAGCCAGGTGGGTGACCTGACGCTCTCGGCAATCGCCTTCCAGCCGAGGTGGCAGCTTCGCGGCGGTGTGCCGCGGGCGGAAGGCCTCCTCGTGCCGTCACGTGGATCGCTCGTCGGCAGTGCACCTGCGATGCCTGTCGGGACGGCCGGGCCGGGATGGACTCCGGTCAAGGTCGGACGGCAGCCCGCCCCACCATGGCCGCTCGCGCAGGGGTGAGGGCGCCGAGCAGGGCGACCGCCGCGCACACGTGGAATGCGGCGGCGAGCCCGAGGAGGTCGACGACTACGCCGACGACGAGCGCCCCGATCGCCTGTCCGAGGGCGATGAGGAAGAACGAGGCGCCGACGCCTTGCTCGGTCCGGCGCGGGTAGCGGCGGGTGGCCCACACGAGCGCGACGCCAGTCAGCGCGATGTAGGCGGCGCCGAAGGCGGCCGCGGCGACGAGGACGGCCGACCGGTGGGACGGGGCTGAGCCGATCACTGCGGTCGCGCCCGCGAGCAGCACCATGAGGAGTGCCCATGACCTCGCGACGCCGATGCGCTGCACCAGAGGGCCGCTCAGCGCCCCGGCGATCCCGGCAGCGCCGATGACGACCCACACGAGGGCACCGATGGCGTCGTCACCCGGCGTGCCGGCTTCGACGATGCTGCGCCCGGAGGTCCAGACCGCCACGCTGCCCACGCCCAGCGTGAAGGAGGCGACCAGGAGCGCGACATCGTGCCCGCCACGGGTGCGTGCAGGGATCGTCGCGCCGTCTCGGGGATCGCGGCCGGGCACGGTACGGCGAACCCACCACGTGACCACTGCCGCGCCGCCCGCGTACACCAACCATGCGAGGCGCCACTGCGCTGACAGGAGGAGGACCACGGGTCCGGACAGCAGGACCCCGAAGCCGGTGCCGGCGTTGACGAGGGTTTGGGCGCGGTCCCGTCGGGCTCGCCGGACGCACTGCTCGACCGCCGCGGCCAGGGGAGGAGAGGCGATGCCGGTGCTGGAGCCGGCGACCAGCAGCGCGACGGCGAGCGCCGTGGCGGACGGGGCCACCGCGACCCCGGCCATTCCTACGGTCGCGACCGCCCCGGCCAGCGACGCCACGCGGCGAGGACCCCACCGCGGGGTGAGCCAGGTGCTCACGAGGATCGCGACGCAGTAGCCGACGTAGCCCCCTGCTCCGATGACCGCGGACCACGTGTCGCTGAGGTCGAACTCCGCCTGCAGCTCGGGAGCGAAGAGACCGTAGGCGAACCGGGCGAACCCGTAGCAGACGGCGACCAGGGCCGCGCCGGCGGCGACCGTCGCGGCCGCCGGCACGGCTGACCGTGCGGCGCCGGTCACGAACATCCTCGGAGACGAGCTGCTAGAACGATCGTTCTACTCATGCGGCTAGAGTAGCCGCATGAGTACGTCGCACCTGCCCCGCCGGTCCGCGCGCGCTCGTCTCCTCGAGGCCGCGGACGAGCTCTTCTACGCCGGCGGCATCGCGTCGACCGGTGTCGACGCCGTCATCGCCCGCGCCGGCGTGGCCACGGCCTCGCTGTACAAGAATTTCCACGGCAAGGACGACCTGGTCGCGGCCTACCTCGCTGAGCGAGACGAGCGGTGGCGCCGGCACTGGGAGTCCTGCATCGACGGCGAGACCGACCCGGTGCAGCGGGTGCTCGCGCTCTTCACCGCGATGGACGGCTGGGACGGGCGTCGCGCCAGCCGGGGCTGCGCGCACGTATCGGCCAGCCTGCAGCTCCCCGACGAGCATCCCGGACGGGTCG
Source organism: Phycicoccus sp. DTK01 (assembly GCF_017312765.1). NCBI lineage: Bacteria > Bacillati > Actinomycetota > Actinomycetes > Micrococcales > Intrasporangiaceae > Phycicoccus > Phycicoccus sp. DTK01. Next base: position 11,008 of record NZ_BOPU01000008.1, read on the forward strand.
TCGCGCGCCGGCACAAGGAGCACGTCGCACGTCGGCTCGAGGAGCTGGTGCGCGAGACCGGCGTCGGCGACGCTGCCGAGGTGGCCCGGGACCTGCTGCTCGTCTACGAGGGGACTTTCACCCTGCTGGCCCTCGAGCTGGACCCCGACCCGGTGAACCGCGCCCGCAGGCTCGCCAGGTGGCGTCTCTCGTCACCCAAGGCCCCGCGCACCGCGTGAACCAGAGGACGGCCCGCGTGACCTCTCGGCGGCGGTGGCCATGTGCGACGAGCGACTGGCGGCGGAGTGGGCCTGTCGTCACGAAGCCCCGCCGCTGGGCCTCACCTCGAAGTCGGACTCCATTCGAACTGGTTCGCCACCGACGGCGCCGCGGTCAGTCCTACTGTTCTGCGGGTGAGCGAGGTCCGGCGACACGGCGTGAACGTCTGGCGTCCAAGCGTGCGAGCCAGGCTGAGCTGGGTCCTCCTCGTGACGGTCTTCCTCGTGGGTACGACGTCGCTCGCGATGAGTGGTCCGCTGCCGACGAAGGATGGGCTCCTCTTCGCCTGCGCTGACATCGCCTTCATCTCGCTCTCGCCTGTTGTGTTGTTCCGCTGGCGGATGGTGCTGGGCTCAGATGTCGTGTCCTTGGTGTTCCTGCGCGTGCGGCGCATCGAGCTTCGCAGGATCGTCGAGGCAAAGGTCGTCCCACGAGAGGGCCTCACGTTCGTCCTGGACGACGGGAGCACCGAGTCGTTCGGGGCCCTGGGGAACACTGCCTGGGCGCACCGTCGCGCTACAGCGAGCAGGGCGGACCTCGCTGCCCGCGCCGTCTTGGTGGCAGCCGCTGAGGCACGGGGAGAAGAACCCCCGCTGGCGTACCGCCTCCCGCCCATCAAGGGCCTGAAGCGAGCCGCGGTCGAGGACGGAATCTGGGCGTTGGTCGTCGGCTTGATCGTCGGCAACTGGTAGCCGGCACCACACGCGGCCACCGCGTCATGCCGGCCCCGGTGACGAGCACTGCCGGACCCTGTCCATGTGCGCGGACAGCGGCGAGGTGACGCACCTCGGGGTTGTTCGAATGCGGATATCGAGTGGCGCGAAGCTCTCCAGACGAGAGCCCGGTCCACTCGCTCAAGACGTGCCATTGACAAGGCACTTGCATTTTGCAAGTGTCTTGCCATGAGCCTCTTCATCACGTGTCCTGTGGAGGATGTCGCGCGCGCCTCCGCCTTCTACACCGCGCTCGGCTGGACCTTCAATGCCGAGATGTCGGACCACAACGTCTCGTGCTTCGCGATCGCGCCCGAGCAGTACGTCATGCTCGGCAGCCGTGAGATGTACGCGCAGGTCGGTGGCGTCGAAGAGCTGATCGGCGGCCCGGGCACGCCCTCGAAGGTCACCGTCTCCTTCGACCTCCTCAGCCGCGAGGCGGTCGACGACCTGGTCGAGCGGGCCGTCGCCGCGGGCGGTCGGGTGGGTGACACGGACGACTATCCCTTCATGTACCAGCGGCAGTTCGACGACCTCGACGGCTACCACTACTCACCGTTCTGGATGAAGCCGCTCGCCGACCCCGCCGAGTGAGCGACCTCGCCGCGGCCCTGGACGTCGTCGGACGCCGATGGGCCCTGCTCATCGTGGAGAGGTTGCTCGAGGGTCCGCAGCGCTACGGCGACCTGCGGCGTGACCTCGGAGTCCCGACGAACATGCTCGCCACGCGCCTGCGCGAGCTCGAGGCAGCCGGCGTGCTGCGCCGACTGCCGCTGCACCACAACACCAGGGCTTACGCCTTGACCGACCGGGGCCTCGCTCTGCGTGGCGCCATCGAGGAGCTCGCGCGCTGGGCCCGCGGGTAATCACCCCATGCCTGCGACGAGCACAAGTAGTGGAGGCAGGCCCAGCCGTCAGGTCAGCAGGCGGCGAAGAGACGCAGGGCGCGAGGTCCCATTCTGCGGAGGACGCAGGGGTGCGCCTCGGCTCGGTGGTGGCAGCGCTCTGGTAGTCGATGCCGTGGTGCCTCCGGCGCGCGTCGCGACGCGGTCCCGGTGACGCCCCAGGTCCGGGGACGCCTGCGGTCCAGCGAGCGAGGACACGTCGTTTGATCAGCGTCCGGGGCTCGACTCGGTCGTGGCATGAACGCGCACGCTCGGGAGGGTCACGTGAGTGCTACCGAGGGCGTACGGTCGAAGTTCCGCCGAGCCGCGATGCCACATCCGACATCGCTCTGCCGGTTACGGGGTATCCCGATGAGAGGACCAGTCATGGCTGTCGACCGAGGACTGTTGGCGACGTTGAAGGCCAAGCCGGGCAAGGGGGATGAGCTGGGAGAGTTCCTGAGGAAGGGCCGAGAGCTGGCAGCTCAGGAGGGCGGCACCGTCACCTGGTACGCGTTTCGACTCGACGACACGACGTACGGGATCTTCGACACCTTCGAGAGCGAAGACGCCCGCCAGGCCCACGTGAACGGCCAGATCCCGGCTGCACTCCAGGATGTCGCCTCAGATCTGCTGGCCGAGGATGCCGTGATCTCACCGATCGACGTGCTCGCGGTCAAGTAGCGATCCGCGCGCTCGGCGTCGTCGCCCCGTGGCGGCGAAATGACGCACCGAGGCGCGGTTTTGGCGGCGGCGGTCGAGGGGGGCGACCGTGGATTGTGCGTGCCGAGGGTGACGCAGAGTTAGCTCATCGTCCAGCGTTCGTAGCCGGTACCGCTGGGCCAGGCGGCGGCCTCGGCCACCCGCGCGTCGCGTATCGAGAGGTCGTCTGGGAAGAGGTAGCGACCCTCGCCTTGCACCACCGGGTACCGGAAGAGTCGGATCTCGTCCACCAGCCCGGCCTCGAACAAGGCATGAGTCAGGCTGACGGACCCGGTGCAGACGATGTCACCACCGGTGTTGGCCTTGAGCTCTCGAACGGAGTCGAGCCAGTCGTCGCCAAGCACGGTGGTGCCCCTCCAGGCGGGCTGTGTGAGCGTGCTCGACACGACGTACTTGTCGACCCGGTTCAAGTAGTCGCTGACGCCGGTGCTGTCGTCGACCAGGTCTCGCCAGTAGCCGCGCATGGACTCGAAGGTGCCCCGCCCGAGCAGGACGGCGTCGGCGCTGTCGCGCTGCCGAGCGTTCTCGGCCAGCAGCTCATCGTCTTGGTCTTGGGCGACGAACCAGTCGCCCAGCATGTCGATGCGGCCGTCCATGGTGATGTTCTGAGTCACAGCCAGTTTGCGCATGGAAGGCTCCAGTGGTGTGGGCCGGGTCGGAGCATGAGGACCAGAGCATCCTCGCTCCGTTTGGCGGCATCGCCAGACTCCCTCGCCCGTGGGGATCAAGAGAACGTACCCCGACCACTCGAGCAAGGGCGGAAAAGTCCCACGACTACCGGCGACCCACGACGAACGCGCCGCCTCATGGCATCGCTTTTCAGCCACGACGCGCAGCTCGGGCCACCACACGCCCGTCTGGCGGCGGAAAGACGCACGTGAGGTCACTCGCTGGCGCGGCGTTCTCCGCGAGGCTCTGCCCTCGACCGCCACTGATGACGTGTCGGCGCCGTGCGCTTAGGCCAAAGTCGTCCGAGTCCCATCGGGGTACCAGACCTCGACGCGTCTCGTGTGTTGAGCGATATCGGGGACAGCGTTGATCACAGCGATCTCGGCGACCTCGCGCTTCGCGTCGAATACCGAAACTCGCTGCAGAGTGTTGCTACCGCGGGTGTGATTGACGTGTCGCACCGCGCCAGTGTTAATCGCGGCCAGTCGAGTTTGATACCTGTGCTCTGTCAGCAGGGACCGGGTATCGAGTGTCAGCACAAGCCGTGGTTGGTCGGCGTAGGCCGCGTGCAGATCTTTCAAGCGCTTCGGCGTCGGCGTGAAGAAGACATGCCGGTTGAGCTGCTCGAGCCAGTCCGGGACGGTCATGTCGGTCAGAGCGCGCTCGAGCATCTTGACGTTCATGGGGTGTTGGTCGCGTAGGTACACGACGCCGTATACGGGGTGCGACAAGGGGACGGTCACCGAGCGGCGCTCACGCAGTAGGCGGGGGCGTTGATCCAATGGAACCTCCCAGCGCTCCAGGAGGGCAGCGACGCTGAGCAGCCCGTGCTCCTTGATGCTCGGCCAAGCATCCGGCCCGTGAGCTAGGTGGTAGCACCTCGGATAGCGGGATGAGAGCTCGTCGTCCTGCATCTGCACGCCCTTCACTTGCCCGCACTGTGTGCCGAGCCTAGGTCCGGGCCGGCTCAGGACCGAAGGGGCTTAGGCCTCAGGCATGGGTATGCGACCAGGTTGCCGACTTCTCGCGGCGGAGTGGGTCAGGTCGAAGGGATCGCCGTTGCCGAGAAGCGGTGTAGGTTCCGGCTTGGCTCGGCCGCTGCGACTGGACGCGTTACCTGTTTAGAAGGTTTTATTTGAGACAGGTAAAGCGTCCTAAAAGGAGTAACGTTCCGATGGTGCAGGCGCTGACGAACCCTTACACCCCGAACGCCGGGGCCGAGCCCCAGGCGGTCGTGGGCCGCGACGACCAGCTCAGCTCGTTCGACCTCCTGCTGGCCCGCATCGAGTCCGGCCGCACCGAGCAGTCCATGATCATTACAGGACTCCGAGGGGTCGGGAAGACCGTCTTGCTGGGCCAGTTTCGTAGCAAGGCGCTGGCCAGGGAGTGGGTGGTCCTCGAGCTGGAGGTGAGCAAGAACGACGAGTCGGAGTTCCGTCGCGACCTGGCGACGCGGTTGCGCACGGCACTCTTCGAACTCTCCCCCAAGGCCCGGTGGACGGACCGCTTCAAGCACGCTGCCGCCGTGCTGAAATCCTTCACCGTCAGTGTCGACGCCGCGGGGAACTGGTCAGCTGGGCTGGACGTCGAGGCGGCGGAAGGGTTCGCCGACCACGCCAACTTGGCCCTCGACCTCACCGACGTACTCTTGGCCATCGGCGAGGCGGCCGCCGAGCGCCGCCGTGGGGTCGTTCTGCTCCTTGATGAGGTCCAGTTCCTAAGCAAGCCGCAGCTCGAGGCAGTCATCGAGGCCCTGCACAAGATGGTGCAGCGAAAGTTGCCCATAACCATGGTGGGCGCCGGGCTTCCTCAGATTGCCGAGCTCGCCGGCGACGCCAAGTCTTACGCCGAACGATTGTTCAAGTTCCCGGCCATCGGCAACCTGTCAGCCGAGGACGCGAGGACGGCGCTCTCCCGACCCGCTGCCGACGAGGGGGTGACGTTCACCGAGGACGCCCTAGACGAGGCAGTGACCATCACCGGCGGTTATCCCTACTTCCTTCAAGAACTCGGCTACGCCGTCTGGACCGTCGCCGCGGGCCCCGCCATCACTCGCGACGAACTCATGCTGACTGTGCCGGGCTACGAGGCCAAACTGGATGAGTCCTTCTTCCGAGTGCGACTAGACCGAGCCACCGAACTGCAGCGGGCGTACCTGCGCGCGATGGCCCAGCTCGGCGCGGCCCCGCAGAAGGCCTCGGACGTCGCCGACCTCATGGGTCGCACCTCACAGAACCTGGGCCCCACCCGGGCCGAACTCATCAACATGGGTTTGCTCTACACCCCCGAGCACGGATACGCGGCCTTCACCGTTCCTCACTTCGACCGGTTCCTGCTCAGGGCCATTCCGGAGCTGGTGGTTCCGGCGCTGAGGCGGCGCGGGCCCCGAGAGGGCGCTGATTAATCCGGTGCACGGCCGGGATCCTTCTTGAGGGTCAGCATCGCAGCCAAGCCGTCTGCTCCACCCTTCACGTCAGCGCCTGAACGCCCAAACATGCCGCCACTCGGTTAGGTGTCCTTGCCGCCGCTCGCCACTCGCCACCAAGCCTTCGAACTGTGCAGTGGCGTTAGCCGGACGAACCAGAACGTCGCTCCCATAGCCACTAACGCCGTCCCTTGCTGTAGGGAAGCGATGGCACCTACGTCCATGACGGGCTCCGGCACCCAGCTCTGCGATCTTGAGATGGTGACGTTTCCGGCCGCGTCGCGGCTAGTCGTTTCGGAGGGGTACGAACTACGTTTGACGCCCATGATCTGGCTCAAATTCGTGAGAGTTTCCAAATCGCCAATACCAGGAAATATCACCTTTATAGAAAACAATGTTAGGAACCCGCGCGCGGCCTCACCCCATCGCGCGCGTGCCTGCGACAGATCCTGAAGGCACGCAATGACGTGTAGCCCCTGACTACCCGCTTCGGAAACGATGTCCGGCAAGCTCCTTAGGGGCGCGATCTTGGTGACTTCATCCAGGGCCCACATCACATTGTGAAACTGCCGCGGTTGGCTACGTTCACGCATGAAGCTAGCATCACGAATCTCCTCGAGCAGCCCTACGACTAGTGGAGCGAGCCGCTCCTGCATATGTGAGGGTGAAAGAACATAAAGGGTGTCTGAAGAACGTACGAACTGGTGTGGGTCAAAGTTGGGACACTGTGTGCTTTCGAGCACGCTGGAGGAGTTGTAGGCACTGAGGACGTTGGCCGCCGTGGAGATGATCCCGGACAACTCTCGCTCGGATGTCCGCAGAAGGCCCCGAAGCACATCCATCGCCATGCGGTCGGTGTGACCTTCCAGGATCGCGAGCGCCGAATCCAAGTCACCTGTCAAGACCCAGCGCCGCACTGCCCCAAGAGGGAGTTGCTCCAAAGCGGCTGCGTGCAGCAGGGCGGCAAGCAGTGTCCCCGCTCGCTCACCCCAGTGGGGGTCTGGCGGTCTGCCAGCGCTGAAAGAGGCATCGACCATCGCGAACGCGGTCTGCAGCGTGACGTCCCAGGCTCGCCCGGCGCGCACGGGCGACCATTGCAGCACGTTGACACCGGGGGCCGCATTTGGAAATTGCAGAGATGGGTCGTACACCCAAACTCTGCCGCGGGTCGCCCTCGCCTGGACTGTTGCTGCAAGAACGTCGGCCTTGGTGGAGGTCGCCACAACCGCACCCCATGCATTCAAGACGGATGGGATGATAATGCTCTGCGTCTTCCCAGACCGGGGCGGGCCTATGACCAGAACTGCGTGTTCGGGATCAACCGTGCACCACCCGAAATGCGGAGTCCGCAACCCCAAGAACGCTCCTCCCGGGTAGAGGCGCCAAATGTGCGAAAGTGCGACGGCAGGGTTGGGGGAACCTTCAAGTAGCAGATCCGGTCGGGTCCTGAGCAACTGTTCGTACTCGCGGACTGCTCGCTGCTGTCTTCCTGCTTCCCGACTCTTGCTGCGACTCCGACCTCGAATGATGAGCACGACCGCGAGGAAGATAAACGCCACAACAGTGAAAAGTATCCATCGCCCCTGAGTCACTCAGCCCCCTTGCGACAGTCCAATCGACTTGAGTTGGCTACTGTGTGGCCATATCCGCACGCAGCCTCTACTCTGCCAGCCAACCGGCGCGCACGGAAGAGCCCGGTGTCCCGTGGCCCGCTGGACGATTGGAAGCCAATGGATGAGCCCTCGCAACGCGTTGAGGTAACCCAGACGGCCCGTGAGGGGTTGCTGCGGTTCGCCAGCCATGCTGGATTGGATCGTCTGAGGCACTTGCAGGCGCTGCTGGTCGCCGTCCGCTTCGAAGACTTGCCGGAGCTTGAGTCGGATAGCCACCGTTACCGCGTTCTGATGACGGATGGCTATCGCGTGTTTCTGAAGCCCACCCGCTTCGAGACGCCCGACGCGTCCGGTCATGCAGGGCAAGGCGTTTTGGTGATGGCCGTGGTGAAGGACGGCGAAACCGATGAGTAGAGATCTGGAATCACTACTCGCTGAGGCAGAGCGTGATGCAGCGGACGGCATGACGTTTGACCTGAATTTGGCCCTTCGTTCGATCGAGCTCGCGCTGGAGCGTGAAGAGCTTGCGCGTGACCGAGAGCGCGACGATCGCGACCGGAGCGATGGATGAAAAGCGCAGGGCTCCCACGCCCTTCAACGGGCGATACGTCTTGGTTGCTTGCGATCGTCGGCACGACCCTCTTGGGGGTAGGAGTATATGGCTATTTCACCGAAAGGGACGCGAATGTTACTATAGCCCTGATCACCGCTGGATTCCTATTCGTTTACTCATCGAAGATTGTAGACAGATCCGAAGGGCAGACTAAGGTTGGATTAACGGGAATCGAGACCACTCTTGCGCGCAGGGTTAGAGAGTCGGTACGAGCCGGGGAGAGCGAAGTTACTGAATCTGAAACATTCGACCACCCTCCGGATTCCGCCAGCAGCATGTCCGCAAATGATCTAGATGGCGCAGGTGCCGAAACGGTGATCCTGTCGCCCTCTGCGAGGCGGTCCTTGCAGCACCTTCCTCCGAACCTTGCACTAGCGCTTGGTCGTCGAGTTATGACATCTCTAGCTGAGCCCGAGTTCCAAGCGGCCATTCCCGGGGAGGCGAACCTACCGCCCGCATACCAGTCCGCACGATTTGGTGACGTTATCGTGATTTATCGGCACCTTACAACCCTGGAAGCCTCTGGCAGCGGGGCGTCAGAATCGGGCTACTTTGTCCTAGGGATACTTTCGGGTCTGGATGCGACGTAGCACTACGCCCTGGACTGGGCGGATTGCTTCAGTGGAGCCACCCACTCCAGGTCTAGCTCTGAACAAGACAAGTCTCCCTAGGTACTGCGCGGATGGGTGAGGCAAATGAGGCCGAGGGTCCTGACGCTCGCGTCGTCTTCGAGCTCGAGGTGCAGGAGGGGTGGCCCCCGGTGGGTCGGAACGCGTCTGGCCTATCGGTCTGGGGAGGACACCTACGTCATCGACAATCCACCGTGGTTTGTCTGGGATCTCGCTGGGGGTGACGTGGTCCGCGCGGGCAGCCCAGGCGCGAGTACTCATCCTGTGTTCACTGAGATGCTGCAGCCCTCCCATCACGTCACGATTCGTTTGATCAGCTTCCGACCTGGGCCGGTGCAGGGAGACCTGAAAAGAGCCATCGAGCCGTTTAAGCGGCTCAGCATCTATGCCGAGAGAGCCAGCCAATACGAGATGATCGCGCTCGATATCAGCCCCACGGATCCTGTCGAGGACGTCATCAGGGTCCTGCGAGCTGGCGTAGCCGATGGCTCCTGGAAGTTCGAGGAGGGACGGATCACTCAGGCCTGGTTCGACGCCACGGCATGAGCCGGGCGCCGGGCGCAGACTCGACAAGCGGCGGAAGGACGCACCACTACTCCACAGCCAAGGCACGGCGGAGCGGGCGTCGGATAAATCCAATGCAAAACGATCCACCTGGGGATTGCGCTACCTGCATTCACCGCACACGCCGTTCTCCAGGTCGGGCGCTTGCAGGAAGCACTTGGTACATATGCCTTGGGCTCGGTCACGTCGTGGGCAGTCGCACTCGCCGCACCTTGGGCAATACTGGCGCTTGCATGTCGCACAAGGCCACCCGAAGGCCCGACCAACGTACCCGCAATGGCAGCGGAGTCCGAGGCGAGGTGCCTCCGACTTCGCGGGAGGGAGGGGACCTCCGTGGAATACTTCAACGCCCCAGAGGTCGGAGGTGCTGAAGACTGCATAGAGGCGCTTCTCGGTCGCGATTGCGCTCACGTAATACTCTTGGCGGCGTTCCCACTCGTCGGTCCAGAACGTCTTCCTGGTCGCCGTGTCACCTGACTGCAACGCCAGCAATGGATGGTTCCTTGGAACGTTGGTGTTGCTCCACGGGTAGACCGTGAGGTTGTCGCCACGGAGCGCCGAGTGGACGACCCGGCCCGTGGCGCGGTCGATTATTACCACCGCTCCTGAAGACAGGCGATTCGACAGCGCGATTGCGCATGCCGGGCCACTGGCGGCCGACCGGGCAACAAGCGCCTTCAGGTCTTCGCCCGTGATGGGGCCGGTGCCGACAACGTCATCAAGCAGGCTCTCAGGAATAACCAGATTGGCGGCGACTTCCTCGCAGAGGCGCTCGACCTCGGAGTCCGGGTCGTCACGGTCGGCAAGCCAGTTGAGGGCGTCGTCGTCGCGTTCGACCAGAATGTGCCCTACCTCGTGAAGGAGGGTGAAGTTCTCCTTTCTCGATCCTGGGGTCGGTGAGTACATGACGGTGTTGTGCTTGGCGAAGGACAGCCCGTCGCATAAGCCGCCGGCGCCTCGCCCGGATGTAAGAGCCGGCTCGGCAACCACGGTGTAGCCCAAGCTCTCGATGCCGGTGATGGGGTGCTTGGCAATGGCGGCACGTTGCGCCGGCTCGATAGCGTCGACGAGGCGACGTGCGTGGTCGCGGCGGGTGCTCACGCCGGATGCTCGAAATCGGGCAGGTTCTTGAAGTGCTGAAGGATCGCCAAGAGGGTCTGAGGCGTCGCAGACGTGGCGTTGCGTTTGCCAGCGGTGGCAAGTAGTCGCTTGGAATGCTCAGCGAGTCGTTCGACGGGGACCTTCCTCTCCCGGGACCATTGGTCGAAGAAGGCTGCAATCATTTCGTCATCGAAGAGGACATCCAGGGTCTGGGCGCGCTGTGGATTGGTCGTCAAGATCGAATCAGTGTCGACATTGAGGACCTCGGCAACTGCGTTGATGGTTGCTGGTGGTGCATTGAGCTTGTCGCGTTCCCACGAGAAGACAGTGTTCGCAGTGACGTCCCAGCCCCGTTGCTTCAGGCGCTGTGCGAGGTCGCCGACAGTGAGGCCAGCTGACTTTCGCAAGGCAGCGACCTGGCGGCCGTTGATGACAACTCCTGGGTCTTCCACGAGGCCAAGCATCTGAGCAATCGGGTCGTCGACTCGCACGGGTGCCGCCCCCGTCTCATTCGTATCGGCGTCGAGTTCGGCAAGTGCTTCTGGAAGCCCAGGTGCCCATTGTGCGATGGCGGCGATCAAGTCACGTTCGTCGTCGGTGAGGTCGTCCGACGTTGGGTGCCCGGCCACTGTGTCGAGCAGTGCTTCGACGAACGGGTCGGTCGCGGAGGACGTCTTCTCGTGGTCTGGTTTAGTCATCCCTCGTCACCTCCTCATGGCACTTCTTGATGATGGTCTTGAGCTGGTCGCCGACTCCCTGACCAGTGATGCCGAGTTCCTCGCCGATCTGCTTGTTCGTCGTGCCGTTCAAGACGTACCGGAGGATCGTGACCTGCCGCTCGGTCAGCTTCTCGACAGCGGCGTTCAGTCTCTCCTGCCGTCCTCTCGCGACGTCCTCAGCCGCGACGTGCTCCCCGAGCGGGTCGTGGTCGATAACGCGGGGTTGTTCGGGGTCGCCGGGAGGGAACCGCTCCTGGGTCTTCTTCTCGCTGCGCACCAGATCGACGCACCGATTCAGGACCGCCCTGCGGAGGTAGCCGCGCCACCCCTCGCCCCGGTCGGTGAGCTTCTGCTCCTCGACTAGCTCTAGAAGGTGGGCAAACACGAGGCCGATCGCCTCATCGGCCATGTCGGGCCGCCTGCCGTCGAAGAATCGGTTCGCAACCTTGCGCAGCCACTCGTGGTGCTGCAGGTACTGTGCGCCGACGTCGGATGGGGTGCAGACGCGCGGACCCTCACCCGGGTCATCCGGGTCATCCGGGTCGTCGGCCAGCGCGTCGGTCATTCTTCAAGTATCGGCGATGCACCGGATGGGACGGGTGAGTTTCGGCTCGATCCGCTGAGGAATCAGGAACATCCGCCTTCCGTCGCAGCGCTGTCGCCATACATCGTCCGGTACCAGCGTCGGCGTACGCCGGAATGACAGATGCACGTGCCGGTTGCGTCGGCGGGCGGCCGGCGCACAATCCCGGCTGGCAGGCCGGCGACGTCAAGGTCGACCCGCCGGTCAACGGTGGGTAGGCCGAGCATGTGCTTCACCAGCTCGGCGGCGATCAGGGCACCGGCGAACCAGGACACCTGTGGCGACGCCACCGCGATGACCTCGCGGTCACCGTTCGCCACATCGGCACTGGCGTCGGCGTGGGAACGCATCTCGGCCTCGGCGTACGCCTGACGGATCAAATCGCTTAGCGGGGCGCTGACCAGAGCATCACGTCGCGGCGCGGGAACGCGGCCAGCAGCAATCGCCATGTCGACATCGGAGGGCTCCAAGACGGCTCCGTCCTGGAGCAGAGCGAGCACTCGCGGGATCGGGATGCCGGTGACCTGGGAATACACGCCGGCTTGGGTGAGCGGCGGTTCAGCGCGGACGAAGTCGCAGAACGGGCAGCTGAACCTGTCGGCAAACCGCTCCCACTGAACGTGAAGTTCGGTGCCCAACACCCCCGCAGACAAGGTCGCCTTGCTGAGCACGTCGGCGACGTCGAGCCGCCCACTAAGAGTGTCGACGCTCGAGATCACGACGCCGTGCCAGCCGGGCTCCTTCTTGCTGGTGTTCCAGATGGCGACGTCCGTGTCGTGAGCCTCGGCGGTCAGCCCAAGCTGCTGTAGACGCTTGACCATCTCTGTGGCCTTCTTGCCGGTCTCGCCTCCCAGCAGGGCCGGGTAACGGTACGGGTTACGGTCAGGGTCGAATGCATCGTTGTCGACCGCAGTCACCTCCAGTGCTGCGGACCACGCGGCTGCCGGCAGCGACCCGTTCAGCACCGGCGAGCACGCCGTTGCAAGCAGGGCCATGGCGCTGGTACCCACCGATCCGACCCCCAGGAACCCGGTTCGCCCAACCTCGAACCCGGCCGCTGGGTCAGTGACCGCGAGGTCCTGGTCGTTGACCAGGCGCAGACGGTGGTCGATCAGGTTGGTTTCGACCGTCCCAGTCACCTCTACGCCCGGGAAGCCCAGGTCGGCGAGGACCTTGATGAGGACCTGGCTGACCGCCAAGCACCCTGCGGCATGAAGTCCGAGGCCGTGGTTGGCGCCGATCTCCATAGAGACGGGGCGGTCGGCGAGAACGACGTTCCAATCACCGCCGCCGACGTAGACATCGCAGCCAGGCTCGACGACGCCGAAACCCACCGAGATGCGTCGGGTGGGGGGCAGTTCGGTGACTGGGCGCACCGGCGTCAGCCTGTGGAGCAGGTCAGCCCACGAAGCCGCCTGCCACCAGTTATTCGGTAAGCGACCGTCGCCAGACGGGTCGTAGACAACAACGCGCGGCACCAGACGGGCAATCATCGTCACGAACGCCGCGACAGCGACGCGCGCAGCGTCATTGGCTTCTGCTGACACAGTCACGGAGACTTCGGTCTCATTGAGTCGTTGCAGAACCTGGATAGCCGGCTCCTGCACGCCGCCGGCGGTCTGGCTTCCGAGGAGCCGCAGCCGCGGGTCCTCGGACCAGGAGTTCACGACGACTCCTCAGCGACGATCCATCGGTCGCGATCCGGTCCAGCCATCAGCTCGTCCCAGGACCCGTCGCAGAAGCGGTAGACGGCGCAGGCGTCCAGGCCGCGACGCAGGCCTAGGCCGAAGTACGGAACGACGATCGAGATGCCGCCCTCAAAGGTGATGACGGGGTTGGCGTCGTCCGCCGGGGAGTGGAACGCGTTACCGGGGTGGCTGTGGATGCGCGCCACGTACAACTCGTCAGGGCCCAGTGCGAGAGCGAGGTCCATCTGACCTGCCCGGGGAACTTCGACGTTGACGCTTCCGAAGGCGTCGCGGCGCGCGTTCTGCCGTGGGATGACCAGCTCGAGACCCTTGCCCTTGTTGATCATTGCGGTGCCTTCGAGGCCGAGGGTTCCGCGGTTCTCGAAGAAGGTGCGGGCGTCCTGGAGGACCCTTGAGGTCAGCACGAGTGGTGCTCCCTCGGTCGGTGGCGTCGTTGAAGGTGTTGGAGAGCTGTGGTGATTACGCATTGATGCCTGCCTTCCGGAGAAGGGATTCGATCAGGGAGTCGAGCCGCATGCTGAAGCGGTGGGAGTCCCAGCGTTCGGTGAAGTGGCTCTCGTGGGCGTAGTAGCCGCGGGTGCCGCTGACGCACACGAACGGAACGCCGAGGCTGGGATGGACGCCGTGGCAAAAGCCAGGGATCCACTGCTCTAACGCCAGGATCTCGCCGTCGTCGTCGACGAGGGTCGCGTCGAACGGCTCGGAGTCGTAGCGGGAGCCGTCCAGCAGCAGGTTCCATGAACCGTCGTCTCGCGTCAGGGTCATGACAACGTTCGACCCTTCCCGGTGGAGGTCGCCGGTCAGGTCGCCGAGCTTCATGCGGGCCCGGCCGACCTCCGCGTCGAGGAGGTCGGCCAGGACAGCCGGGTGGAGAGCCACCGCCCGCTACTTGGTGACGGTGGCGCCGGCGCCGTCGACCTGGGGCTTGCGGTTGATCAGGATGAGGACGTCGCCCTCGACGATTCCGAGGTCGCCGAAGTTGGCCGATGGGTCGAGCTCGTTGTCGGAGACGCGGGGCAGGCTCAGCGAGTAGTCGCCGGCGGTCAGCCAGCCCTGGTTGATGAACTGCTTGACCTCCTTGTCGGTGACCTCGCCGATGGTGTTTGACGGCTTGACCGTCACCTTGTCGCTGTGCCCCGCCAGGGACCGGAAGGTCACCTTGAAGGGGTGGTCGTCGCCGTGACCCGGCTTGGACGTCGTGTCGCTCTCGGAGTGAGTGCTCACTGTGGGCTCCTTCCTGTTTGTGCCCGCTCTGGCTGTTAGACGTCGTCGCAGGGGCCCGTGAAAGCCTCCGGCAGCAAGATTTCCGCGACACGCCTCTTCCCGCGTCTCTTGGGCGATCTCGGTGAGAACGTCGACGGAGGCGTCACCCGCAGACCGGGCACCGTCGAACGTCTCGGTCCCGGATTACGGTCAGCGAACGGCCGGTGTAGCCGAGCGGCCGACGTCCGGCCGTGCTGCGACCCATTGGACCCAGGCCAACGTCAATCTGGGCGGTAAGCAGCGGGTTGGATCACCGGCCACCAACGGATCTCTGACGCCGCAGTTCGTGCCCTGCGCCCACGAATCGGGACTGCTACGGCAGCCTCATCCAGGTGCCCTCGGAGACGACGTCGACGACGTCGCCCACGACCGTGATGGCCGTCTGGTCGTCGATGACGTAGGCAGGGCCGTCGATCGCGGTGGCCCACTGCTCGGCGTCGGCCATCGTGTTCGTCGGGAAGACGTCGAGGTGCGGGAAAAGCGAGAAGTCGACGAGCCCCAGCGTCCGGTCGTCCGGTGCCTCCGCCCACGCCACGAACTCGGACCCGATGCGCGGGGTCAGCACCATGCTGCCGGCGCTCACACCGACCCAGACCGTGTCCGTCAGCGAGGGCAGCAGGTCGGCGAGCCCGGACGTGCGCATCCAGTGGGCCAGATACGTCGCGTCACCGCCGTCGACGAGCAGGACGTCCGCGTCCCGCACCCACGGCACCCAGCGGTCCTCCCCGATGCTCGGCAGCGCGGTCAGCTCGAGGACGCCCACCGAGGCCCAGCCCAGCGCGGTGAGACCCACGCCTTGGCGGTCGCCCGCGACGAACCCCCGCACTGAGGCGGGACCGCACATCGGGTGACCCCACTGCGCCGTGGGGACGGCCAGGGCCGTGCACTCGTCGATCGGCCTGTCCAGCAGGCCGACCAGCGCATTGCGGATGCTCGGGTTCGTGACGCCTCCGGAGGTGAGGAGCAGCTTCACGGGGTCTCCCGTCGGATGGTCGGCCGGGGTGGGTCGGTGTGCAGACCGGTGCGGGCCACCGGACTCATCGGCGTCGGCGCGGGCTGCGTCACATGCGCTCCTTGACGCCCCGGCGGACCAGCCGCCAGTTCATCGGGTACGCCGTGGCGAAGCCGGCGAGCATCGCCAGCTGCATCGCGCACCAGAAGACCGGCGAGGACGCCTCCGGCCGCACGCCGAGCAGCGGCTGGAAGACCCCGAACACGAGCAGCGCCATCATCCCGTACATGCCCACCTGCCACGCGGTGAGCGAGAGCGCGTCGGCCTTGAGCGCGGCGAGCAGCCCACGGCCGGGGGAGAGGTCGCGCATCGGCACGATCGCGAAGTACTGGAACGCGATCCCGATGGCGAAGGCCGCGACGAAGTCGAGCCCCCACACGGCGAACATCCGGTCGGGGAGGAGACCGGGGTACCCGAACGGGACGAGCACGGAGGGCAGGAGGAACGCGGTCGTCTCCGCGACCACGTCGCCCAGGGTGCAGCCGGCGCCGCAGTGCAGCGCCCCCTTGCCGACGGAGACCGCCATCGTCGGGTCGTCGTCGACCCCGGCACGCCCGTGGCGACGATAGAACCAGAGCGCGGCGACGCTGCCGAACAGCGCAGTCACCGGCCAGACCACGGCCATCACACCCATGCGGGGCGGCCGGCGGACGACATCGACGGCGATCCACACGCCGCAGGCCAGCGCCAGGGCGAGTGAGGTGAGGGAGACGGCGGTCAGCCAGGTGGGCACGGGGCTCCTCGGGACGCGGGCGGTAGGACGGCGACACGACCGTGATACCCCCGCCACCGGGCGTCGGAAGGACTGCGGAACCGTCCGAGCGCATTCGTCACGCAACCGCAAAGAAGCCGTCCGGTCGCTCGCAGCATCTCCTTGCCACTGTGGAGGAGTCAGACCGACCCGCCCACACGGAGCGGGTCCGAGCGAGACAGGGAGTTCACATGACCACCGGTTCCATCGTCCTCGAGACCAGCGACACCATCGACGAGCGCACCTCGCACGCCCTCGCCGCCGCCCAGCTCAAGGGGGAGTCGCGCGCCAAGGGACGCGCGCCGGGGCAGGTGGTCGAGTCCATCGCCCGCGAGATCCGGGGGATCGGGCTGCACCCGAACGTCACCGAGCTCTCGCGGCGCTACCAGGCGGGCGCACCCCGGCTGCCGGAGTGGATCGAGGACGCGCCGGCCACCCGGGCGGGCTGAGCGCCGCCACCGCTTCCGGGTCAGAGGGTGGTCCGGGGCGGAGAGGGCCGGAGGCCGCGACGTGGTTCGTCCACCTCGCGGCCTCCGGCGCGCCGCCCGCGAGGTCAGGACGCCGAGGCAGCCGTCAGTGAGCGGTAGTCGTCGGCGGTGAGGGGGCGGTCGGTCAGGGCTCCACCGGGAAGGGGCGCGGGGACCGAGGCGCCGTCGGAGGTCAGTGTCACCTCGTCCACGCCGGGCACCGAGGTCACCGTCAGCACGAGCTGGCCGACCGCCAGGGTGAGCCGACCGGCCCCCGGGGGCAGGTCCTTGGTGCCGATGTCGACGACCGCCCTGCGCCCGGACAGGGCCACGAGGGAGACGGGCACGTCGGGTCCCAGGGCGGAGGAGCGGCCGGCCGCCCGGTCGTCCTCGGTCGGACCCGCGGTCAGGCGGGCCAGCGTGCGCCGCACGGTGTCCGCGGTGGACGAGCCCGGCGACACCGGCGAGGTCGGCACGAGGGCGTCTCCCCGCACGAGGAACGCGCGCCCTCCGCCGCGGTCCGCCTCGGTCGGCGACGGCTCGGGCGCCTGCGAGGGCGCGAGCAGGTCGTAGGGCACGCTCTCGAGCGTGGTCGCCGGCGAGCTGCGTGGGGCGCCGCAGCCGGCCAGCAGGACGGCAGCGGTGAGGAGGAGCGCCGCGCGGCGCCGGCCCGTCATGCTCCGGCCCCCGACGACGGCGCGAGCGGGAGGCCGAGCACGAAGGTGGCGCCGCCGCCCGGTGTCTCCTCGCAGCGGACCCAGCCCTCGTGCGCCCGGGCGATCTCCGCGACGAGGCTGAGCCCCAGCCCCGAACCGGGTGCCGACCCCCGCGACCCGACCCGTGCGAAGCGCTCGAACACCCGCTCGCGCTCCGACGGCGGTACACCGGGCCCCCGGTCGACGACGCGCACGAGAACGAGGGAGTCCTCGCGGCGCAGCTCCAGCCGCTCGGCGCCGCCGCCGTGCAGGTCGGCGTTGTCGAGGAGGTTGACGACGGCGCGGTGGAGCTGGGCCTTGCTGCCGAGGACCGGGCCGAGGCCTGCGTCGGTGTCGACCGGGACGTCGGGGCGCGACGTCTCCGCGAGGGTGTGGCGCACCAGCTCCTCGAGGTCGACCGGCTCCGGCTCCCGCTCGAGCACCCCTGCGTCGAGGCGTCCCAGCTCGAGCAGGTGCTCGAGCGAGCGGTGGAGGCGACGCACCTCACGCCGGACGAGCTGTGTGGCGGCCCGCCGACGCTCGGTGTCCCCCTCGGGCGCGGCGTCGAGGACGTCGATGCTCGTCATCAGCGTCGTGACCGGGGAGCGCAGCTCGTGGGCCACGTCGGCGGCGAACCGGGCGTCGCGCTGCATGCGCTCGTCGAGCGCCTCGACCATCGTGTTGAACGACCCGACGATGACGGCGAGGTCCGGGTCCGAGGTGCGGGGCAGCCGCGTCGTCATCCGACCGGCGGCGATGGCGGCCGCGGCGGACGCCACGTCGCGCAGCGGCGCCACCACGCGGCGGGACGCGGCGCCACCGAGCAGCGCCCCGGCCGCCGCCGTCACGAGGGCGAAGGAGCCGAGGACGACCGCGAGCGTGCGCAGGGTCGACTCGAGCTCGGTCGTGGGGGAGAGCTCGTAGAACTGCACGCCGACGGCCGGGACGGGGACGCCGACCACGACCGCGGGCTCCCCACGCACCACCGTCCACGCGCGGGCGGCCGTGCCGTCGGCGACGAGCCCGCGCACGCGGTCCGGCACGTCGTCGGCGCCGGTCTCGAGCGAGGAGGTGAACCACTGCCCGCCGCGGTTGACGACGACGACGGCCCCCGGGGGCGGCGAGGTCTCGTCGAGGACGTCGCTCACCGAGGCCCCCGCGGTCAGCAGGCCCTCGCGCACGAGCGAGGCGTCGACGAAGGCCTGGCGGGCGGCCGTCGCCTCCCGCTGGCCGACGAGGTAGTGCCGGGCCGTCAGGTAGGTGCCGGCGGCGAGCAGCGCGGACACAGTGAGGGCGAGCACGGCGAAGGACGCCGCGGAGGTGGCGCGGATGCCGAGGACGGGCAGCGCCGGCCTCACCCGGGGTCCAGCCGGTAGCCGAGCCCGCGCACCGTGACGAGCAGCGTCGGCTCCGACGGGTCGGCCTCGATCTTCGTGCGCAGGCGCCGGACGTGGACGTCGACGATGCGCTCGTCCCCGAAGTAGCCGCGGTCCCAGACCCGGTCGAGCAGGACCTGCCGGCTGAGGACGCGCCCGGCGGAGTCGGCGAGCTCGCGCAGCAGGTGGTACTCCGTCACCGTCACGTGGACCTCGTCGTCACCGCGGCGGACGCGGCCCGCGAGGGTGTCGAGGACGAGCGGTCCGTGGGCGGCGTCGAGGACCACGACACCACCGGACGGGGAGGCGGGTGCCGGCGCCGCCATCGGGGGCCGTCGCCGCAGGGCCCGCAGCCGCGCCCCGACCTCCTTGATCTCGAAGGGCTTGGTCACGTAGTCGTCGGCGCCGGCCTCGAGGGCCGCGACGATGTCGTGCGTGTCGGCCTTGGCGCTGATGACGATGATCGGCACGTCCGAGCGCCGGCGGATCTCGCGGACGAAGCCGAAGCCGTCCATCCCGCCGAGCATGAGGTCGACGAGGAAGACGTCGACCTCGGCGAGCGACGGCTCCTGGAGGGCGTCCTCGGCGCTGGCGTGCGCGACGACGGCGTAGCCCTCGTCCTCGAGCGCCATCGACAGCGACGTGCGGATGCCGTCGTCGTCGTCGAGCACCAGGAGCCTCACGGACATCCCGGCAGTCTGCCAGCACGCGGCGCCCGGACCGCCTCGTGAGGGCGGTCCGCCCTCAGTCGTCACACGACTGCAAAGAAGCGGGCCGCCCCGTCGTCATCCCGCGCTGGGAGCCTCGCGGGATGACCACGACGAGCGCCGAGACGCTGACCGTCCACCTCGACGGGGCGGTGGCCGGTGGGGACCTGCGGAGGGTGCGCGAGGCGCTCGCCCGGGGCCTGCGGACGGGCCGGCCGGTGCGGGTCGACCTCTCGGGGGTGGAGCGGCCCAGCTCCGAGACCGTCGCGACCATCCTCTGGGCGCGCCGCAGCTGCGCCGGACGCAACGTCACCTTCTCGGTCGTCGGGGACCACGGGCCGACCCGCCGCGTGCTGCGCGGCTGCGGCGTCGTCGTCGAGGACGCGGACGCGTGCTGAGCCACGTGGTCGGACCGGCCCTCGTGCACCGGCACGCGGCCTGCGGCTGGACGGTCACGACGGTCGAGTACCCGGGCGGCGTGGCCGAGATCCGGCCCCGCACCCGCCTGACGCAGGTCGTCGTCAGCGACCGGACGGAGAGCGGCGGCGGCGTCGCCGGGGGGTGCTACGCGGCGGCCGCGTGCACGCACGACGGCGAGCTCGTCGTCGCGGTGCGGGCTGCGCCGCCGGCGATCGTCGTCACCCCCGGTGGCTGCTCGACGGCGCCGGCGGACGGCCGACCCTGGGACAGCCGCTTCCCGGTCGTCGGCGAACGACTCGTGCTCCTGTCGGCCGACGCGCTCGAGGCCGCGCCCGACCTGCTCGCCGAGGGGGTGCGCTCCGGGACCGGTGCGCTCGCGGGCGACGATCCAGAGGCTCTGCTCCTCGCGCTCGTCGGGGCCGGGGGGCGGGGCGCCGGAGCCGTCATCGACACGACTCCCTGACCGGTGCAGAGCGGCTCACCGAGCGGCAGGGCGCACTACGGTGGGCCGGTGCGAACCCGGGTGGTGGTCGGTGCGGTGCTCGTCGCGCTCGCCTGCCTCCTCTCCGCGGCGGTCCTGTGGGCCGAGCCGGTGGAGTTCGGCTGGTTCGCGTACGCGGGCCCCGTGGATGTCCTCTCGCCGGGGTTCACCGTCGTCACGCCACGGCGCGGGGTCGGCCTCGCTCTGACCGGCCTCGCCCTGGTGCTGCTCGGCGCGGCCGGGGGAGCCCTCCTCGGTCGGCGCCGGGGCTGAGCGGGTCCCGACTCGACGGCGACCGCCGAGCGGGCCTGCGGCTCAGAGGAGCTCGACGCGGTCGGCCTGCGGTCCGCGGTCGCTCTGTCGCACCTGGAAACGCACCCGGTCGCCTTGGTAGAGCGCCTCCGCGCCGCGGATGACGGACACGTGGACGAAGAGGTCCGGCCCGCCGGCGTCCGGGGCGATGAAGCCGAAGCCGCGCTCGTCGTCGTACCGGGCGACGACGCCCGTGCCGCCCCGTGCAGGCGGGGCCGAGGACTCCCGGCGGTCGGACCGTCCGCGGTCGGACCCTCCGCGGTCGGAGCGCCCACGGGCGGACGGTGCGGGCGCGCTCCGGCGGGCCGGGCGGCCGGCGAGGCGCACGTCGCGGGCCTGCGGCCCCTTCTCGCCCATGACGACGTCGTAGGTGACGCGGTCGCCCTCCTCGAGCTCCTGGAGGCCGTCGGCCAGCTCACGGACGTGGACGAACGCGTCCGGCCCACCGTCCTCCGGCGTGATGAACCCGAACCCCTTGTCCCAGTCGTACCAGGACACCGTGCCGTCGGCCCCGTCCGACGCCGGGCCGGACCCGGCGGCCTGCGCGGCGAGGGGGAGGAGGTGGTCGGCCTGCGGACCCTTCGGCCCGTCGACGACGAGGAAGGCCACGCGCTGCCCCTCGGACACGACGCCACCGCCGACGACGGCGGAGGCGTGGAGGAAGACCTCGGCGTCACCGTCGTCCGGCGTGACGAAGCCGTAGCCCTTGGTGGGCTCGTACCAGGCGACCGTGCCGAGCACGCCGAGCGTCGACTCGTCGCGCTCGGCGACGACGCGGACGCGGCGGGCGATCGGGCCGCGGTCGCCCTCCCCGACCTCGAGCTCGACGACCTGGCCCTCCCGCAGCACCCGCGTCCCGTCACCCCCGACGACGTCGGACGCGTGGACGTACAGGTCCTCGGCGTCCTCGCCCAGGGCGATGAAGCCGAAGCCCCGGTCGGCGTCGAACCAGCGGACGGTTCCTTCGGTCACGGTGACTCCTCGGCGGTGCGTGGACGGTGCGCACCCATTGTCGCCGACGCGCGGGGTGCGCACGTCCGCCGGCCCTGCCGGACCACCAGGACCCGCCGGACCGTGACCGTCAGCCGGCCGCGGCGCCCTCGTCCGCCGCGGGGGCGTCCGGCACGGCGAGGGTGCCGCGCTCCTCGCGGGCCCGGGCCGCGGCCATGACGGTCGCGGGGTCGGCGCCGAAGGTGTCCACGCCGGCGGCGTAGGTCAGCAGGAGCCGGTCGAGGTCGGCCATCGGGGTGGTGAGCTTGAGCTCGAGGGTGTCGGGGAGCGTGCCGGCGAGGCGGGCGAGCACCCGGGTGTCCGGCCGCGTCCCTCCCACCTCGAGGGAGTCGAGCCCGACGTGGGCGGCGACGGCGACCACGTCGTCGACCCGCTCCTGCGTGAGCCCGACGAGGTGGAGCCGCAGGTCCGCGGTGGCGGCGCGGGTCAGGTCGCGCAGCGTCTCGAGCCGGGACACGACGGTCCGCAGGTGCCGGCGGTCGAGGTCGTCGAGGGCGGCGGTCACCCGGACCTGGTCGGCCCCGTCGGCGACGGCGTCCTCGGCCTGCGCGAGGAGCAGCTGGAAGGAGCACCAGTCGCGCAGCGGCTCCGTGGACTCCAGGTGGGCGGTGACGCGCTGGGCGTCCGGCAGGAAGGACCGGACCGCCGCCACCCGCTCGGGCACGCAGGTCACGCCGCGCAGGCCGTAGGCGGCAGCCCGTCGCGAGCTCCGTTCCACGTCGAGGAGCGAGCACCAGTCGGGGGAGGTGTCCTCCTCGAGCAGGGCCGCCACCGCGCCCGCGGTGAGCGGGCGCCCGTGGCGGTCGCGGCGGGTCGCCGGGAGGGTGTGACCGGGCATCATGGCTGCTCCTCAGGCCGGGACGACGGCCCGGCGTGCACGGACCTCGCGCAGGGTGTCGATGGTGTGGGCGACGGCCGCCGCGGCGTCGGCGTCGGAGGCCCCGAGGACCTCTGCCGCGGTGTCCTCGGCGGTGGGCAGGACGACGAGGACGGGGACGCCGGCCAGACGGGGGGCCGCGAGGCAGGAGCGGAGCAGCCCGCTGCGGTCGTGCGCGGCGAGCGGTGCGTCGACGACGACGAGGTGGAAGTCGTGGTGGTCGACGACCGCGGAAACCTTCGCCGCCCGGGTCACGGTGCGGCACAGGAGGCCTCGGTCGGTGTAGCGCTGGCGCAGCTCCTCGGCGCGGTCGGCGGTGTCGGCGAGGACGAGCGCCCGGCGCGACCCGGCGAGCAGCTCGGCCACCGAGGTCCCCTCGGGCTCGGTCGACGGGGCGGGACCTTCCCCCGCGCGGACGCCGTCCGGGCCGGCGACGAGCACGACGGGCACGTCGGCCAGCTGGCGGTCGGCCTGCAGCCGCTCGACGAGGTCCCAGCGGGGCTCGCCCGGGACGCGGTCGCCGGCCACGACGGCGGTGGGGCGGCGCGCGGCCGCAGCGGCGGCCACCGTCGCCGGGCCGGAGCGGCTGACGACGTCCGCGGGAGCGGCAGCGAGCAGACCCGCGACCCGGTCGGCGGCGGCGCCGTCGGTGTCGACGACGACGACGCCGGCCGTCGACGCCGGCGCGGCGTCGGAGGCCGTCACGGGCAGCGGCAGCTCGAGCGTGAGGGTCGTCCCGGCGTCCGGGCGCGAGGTGGCCGTGACCCGGCCGGCGTGGGCCTCGACGATCGCCCGGCTGATGCTCAGGCCGAGGTTGGCCCCGTCGCCGCCGCGGCCCGACGCCGGGCCCGAGGCACCCGTCGAGCGGTCGAAGAGGGTCGCCAGCGCGGCGGTGGACACGAGCGGCCCGAGGTCGGTGACGGCGATGACGGCCGTCGTGTCGCGGACCTCCGCGGACACGCGTACCGAGCCGTCGACCGGGCTGTGCCGGACGGCGCTGCCGAGGACGTTGACGAGAGCCTGGACGAGCCGGTCGGCGTCCGCCATGAGGTGCGTGGGTCCGGCCGAGGTCACCCGGATCCGGACGTTGCGGCTGTCGGCCTGGGGCTCGACCTCGTCGACGGCGGCCCGGACCACCTCGTCGAGGTCGACGGGGACGAGGTCGAGGGTGAGCCCGTCCGAACCGGTGCGGGCGCGCTCGAGGTCGAGGACGCCGTTGACGGTGCGGACGAGGCGCTCGGTGCCGCTGAGGGCGACGCTGGCCATCCGGTGGACCGCCGGGCTCGCCGGACCGGCGGCGCCACCGGTGATGAGCCCGAGCGCGCCGCGGATGGAGGTCAGCGGCGTCCGCATCTCGTGGCTGACGACCGAGAGGAACTGGGCCCGCAGCAGCTCGGCGTGCCGCTCCTCGGTCACGTCCTGGAGCGTGCCGCGCAGGATGCCGCCCGGCGCGTCGACGCGCGCTCGCACCCGCACCTCGAGGAGGTCGCCGCGCGGCGCGGAGACCCGGCAGGTGAAGTCGACGGGTTCACCGGTATCCGTGCTGCGGCGCAGCTCGGGTACGGCGAGGCGGTCGCGGTCGTCCGGGTGCACCGCCTTCAGGACTTGTTGCGTCGTGAGATGGCCTGTGGTGGAACGGATCCCGAGGATCCGTCGGAACTCCGGGCTGACGGTGACGTCATCGGACGTCGGGTCCCAGGACCACGAGCCGACGTGCGAGAGCGACTGCGCGGCCTCCATCTCGACGGCGGCGGCGCGGGCGGCGCCGGCGGCGGAGCGGAGTCGTCCCGCCTCGCGGTCGACGTCGCGCAGCAGCGACCGGCAGGCCAGGAGCGCGACCACGGCCCCGGAGGCGGAGGCGACGACGGCGACGAGGGCGAGCGCGGCCCGTCCGCCCGAGCCGGTGTCGACGGCCCCCAGCAGGGCGAGGACGGCGACGAGGGCGAGGACGGACGTCACGAGGGCGACGCCGAGCGAGCGGGTCAGGCGTCGACGGCCCCGGGCCGCCCACGCCTGCGGTGGGTGCCCGAGCTCGTCCGGCGAGGTGGTCGAGGGTGCGGTGCTCATGCGCGGACCAGCACCTCGCGGAGGCGGTCGGGCAGCGTCATCGGGTCGAAGGGCTTCTCGAGGACCGCGAGGACGGAGGTGCCGTCGATGCCGTCCCGCACGGCCTCGCCCTTGGCCGTGAGCACGACGACGGGGAGCGTGGAGGCGCCGGGCAGGCCGTTGATGGCCCGCGCCGTCTCGGCGCCGTCCATCCCCGGCATCATCATGTCGAGCAGCACCAGGTCGGGCAGCCGGTGGCGGCAGGCCTCGACGGCGTGGGCCCCGTCGACGGCCGTCTCGACGGTGAACCCTCCGACGGCGCGCAGGCTCAGGGCCGCGACCTCGAGGACCAGCTCGTCGTCGTCGACGACCAGCACGTGCCAGGGGGAGTCCGTTCCCTCCGAGATGTTCATGGCGGCAGTGTGAAGGACCGGTCAAGGCCGTGTCTGCGGAAACTCTGGGGGACAGCCGTTCGGCCAGTGTCTGCGTGCGCGAGGCATCAGGAGGCGGGGCCGCGTCCTACGCTGCCGCCTGACCGGCGAGGTGGTCGTCCGGCGCCAAGGAGGGCCTCGATGCCAACGGAGACGGCGGTCCGCGCGCCGGCGGTCGACCGCGTCCCCGCCCGGCGGGTCATGACCTACCGGTCGGTCCCGGGCGCCCGGGGGCGGTTCGTGTCGGTAGGCGGTGGCGTCCGCGAGATGTTCGGGCTCGACCGCGACGAGCTGCTCGCCGACGTCGACTTCTGGGAGTCGCGCCTGCACCCGGCGGACCGCGACGCGGCGCTGCTGCGGGAGGAGTCGGGGCTCGAGCTCGGGGTCCTCGTCTCGGAGTACCGCTTCGTGCGCCACGACGGCCGGCTCGTCTGGGTGCTCGACGAGGCGACCGTCGTCGACGACCCGGTGCACGGCCCCGTGTTCGACGGCGTCTTCGTCGACGTGACCTCGCTGCGACGCTCCGAGCTGAAGGTGGCGGCGCACGGCCGGCTCGTCGACCTCACCAGCGCCGGGAGCACGTTGGGGGAGGCCCTCGAGCCGCTCGTGCACACCGCGATGGAGCTGTGCGCGGCCGAGCGCTGTGAGGTGTCCTTCTCCGACGGCCTGCTCGTCTCGGTGACGGCGGCGGCGTTCGACGCAGGGGCGGCCGTGCCGGAGGACGTGACCCGGACCGGGTCGCGCGGCGAGTCGGTGCGGCTCGTGGCGATGCCCTCGCCCGAGACCGACGACACGCTGGAGTGGCTCGAGCTGATGACCCTGCGGGCCCAGCGGATGCTCGAGGACCGCGCCCGCTCCCTGGAGTCGGCGGCCCTGCTCAGCGCGACGCTCGAGTCGACGGTCGACGGCATCCTCGTCGTCGACCGGCACGGCCGGCTCGCGGGGTGGAACGAGAAGTGGGCGACGATGTGGCGGGTGCCGTCGGCGCTGCTCGCGGCCGGCGACGACAAGGCGGTCCTCGAGGCGGTCGTGGCCCAGGTCGCCGACCCGGTGGCGTTCATGGCGCGCATCGAGTACCTCTACTCCGCGACCGAGGAGACCAGCTTCGACGAGATCCTCTTCGAGGACGGCCGTGTCTTCCAGCGCTACTCGCGGCCCCAGTCCGTCGACGGGGAGGTCGTCGGGCGGGTCTGGAGCTTCCGGGACATCACCGACGGGCGCGCACTGCAGGAGGCGCTCTCGTCGCAGCAGCAGCGGTTCCGGATGCTCGTCGAGCAGGTCAGGGACCACGCGATCGTCCACCTCGACGAGGACGGCGTCGTCACGAGCTGGAACGCGGGCGCCACGCAGGTGTTCGGCTACGAGGCGGCCGAGGTGGTGGGCCGGCACGTGGCCGTCCTGCACCCGGGGGAGGGTGACACGGCGTCCGAGGAGATCCTGCGCCGGGCCCGCGCCGAGGGGGTCTCGCGCGACGAGGGCTGGCGGGTGCGACGGGACGGCTCGCTCGGCTGGATGAGCTCGACCGTCACCGCGCTGCGCGACGCCCGGGGCGGGCTGCAGGGCTACGCCGAGGTCGCCCAGGACCTGACGGACCGGCGCGCCGCGGCCGAGGCGCTGCGCGCGCAGCGCCAGGTCCTCGAGCTGCTCGGCACCGTCGCGTCCGCGGCGAACGCCGCGCCGGACGTGGAGTCGGCCGTGCACCAGACCCTCCGGGCGCTGCTCGACCTCGGCGGGTGGGACCTCGCGCATGCCTGCCTCGCCCCGGACGGCGCGCCGTCCGGCGACGGCCGGTCGGACGGACGCCCCTGCGGTGCGGACCCGACGCACCTGTGGCTCGCCGTCGACGGGCTGTGCACCGAGGGCCTGCGGCGCGAGGTCGAGGCGGCCGGCGTCGCCTCCCTCCCGGTCGTCGCCGAGGCGATGCGGCGCGGCGGTCCCGCCTGGGACGCGGTCGACGCGTCGGACGGCTCGGCCTCTGCGCAGGCCGTCCGCGCCCTCGGGCTGCGCACGGCGATGGCGCTGCCGATCACGGTCAGGGACCGGACCGTCGGTGTGGTGCAGGTGTTCTCGCGCGAGGAGACCGAGGTCGAGCCCGGCCTGCTCGACGTGATGGCGCAGGTCGGCGTCCAGCTCGGGCGGAGTGTCGAGAGGCACCACGCCGAGGCCGAGCTCGCGGCCCGGGCGGCCGACCTGCGCGACCTCAGCGACCGCCTCTCGACGGTGCTCGACTCGGTCGAGGAGGGCATCTTCGGCGTCGACGACCACGGCGTCGTCACCTTCGTCAACCGGGCCGGCGCGGACCTGCTGGGGCTGGCGCGGGAGGACGTGCTCGGCAGCCTCGACACCGACGTGCTGAACCGCCCGAGCGCCCCGGACGAGGCGATGTCCGACCCGCGGCTGCCCACGCGCGCCCGCCACGTCCGACCCGACGGCACCTCCTTCGCGGCCGAGTGGATGGTCTCACCGATGCAGACCGGCCGCGGCGCGGTCGTCATCCTGCGCGACGTCGAGGCCGCCCGGGCGGTCGAGCGGATGAAGGACCAGTTCATGGCGATGGCCAGCCACGAGCTGCGCACCCCGCTCACGTCGCTGCGCGGGGCGCTCGGGCTCCTCGGGGGCGGCGCGGTCGGTGAGCTGCCGGCGCCGGCGTCCCGGCTCGTCGACGTCGCGACCGCGAGCGCGGACCGGCTCGTGCGGCTCGTCGGGGACATCCTCGACACCGAGCGGCTGCGGACCGGGCGGATCGTGCTGCGCCACCGCGACGAGGTCGTCGAGGACCTCGTCCAGTCGGCGGTCGCCGACTCCTCGGCCGCGCGGGGGGCCACCGACGTGGTCGTGCACGGCGGCGCCGAGCCGACCCCGGTGCACGTCGACCCCGACCGCGTCGTGCAGGTCGTCACCAACCTGCTCGTCAACGCGGCGAAGTTCTCCCCGGCCGGGGCGCCGGTCACGGTGCGGGTCTCGCACGACACGCGGTGGGTGCGGGTCGAGGTGCAGGACGAGGGTCCGGGCATCCCGGCGGGCATGGAGGAGCGGATCTTCGAGCCCTTCGTCCAGGCCGACGCCAGCGACACCCGCGCTCACAACGGGTCGGGCCTCGGGCTGGCGATCGCCCGCGACATCGCCCGACTCCACGGCGGCGACCTGACCGGTCGCACGCGCGCTCAGGGCGGTGCCTGCTTCACCTTCACGCTGCCCCTACCGGGGACGGGTCGCACCTCCGGCTGAGCGCGACGACGAGGATTCGTGAGCCTTGAGGGCCTCTTGAGCGGATCTTTCTGGGGCCACCGACGGCACGGCCGATGGGAGTGCTGACGTCCACCGGCGCCTGCCGGTGGTGACCGTCCGAGGGATGGATCCCGGGGGCGGTGCTCCCGCGACGTCGCGGGGTGCGCCGCCGTGCTCGTCGGTGACGAGGTGTCGGGTCCTGCCGCGCGCGGTCGACCGACCACCCCGACACCGGCCTCCGGTGTCACCGAGCCACCAGGCACCGACGGAAGGCCCCCATGTCCCACAGCGCTCCCGAGCCCGAGCCCCGACACCGGCGGCGTCGCGCCCTGCACCCCCTCGTCCTGCCCGCCGCGGCCGGCCTCGTCGCGGCGAGCATCCTCTCGCTCTCGACGACCGACGCGCTCTCGGCCTTCACCGCCCAGATCACCGACAGCGTGTCGACCGCCGGGGCCGGCACGCTCCAGATGACCGAGACCCAGTCCGTCGGCGGCACGACCACCACGTGCACGAGCACCGACGGCGGCTCCGTCGCGACGAACTCCGCGACGTGCTCCACGATCAACTCCTACGGCGGCGTGACGACGCTCGTCCCGGGCGAGAGCTCGACGAGCTCGGTCACGCTGTCCAACACCGGGACCCACGCCGCCACGAGCTTCACCCTCGAGCCGGGGGCGTGCAGCCAGTCCGGCGCCGTCACCGGGAGCGCCACCGACCTGTGCAAGACCCTCGTGCTCTCCATCGACCAGACCGTGGGCGGTGTGACGACCAACGTCCTGCGGCCCACCAACCTGGACGACTTCCGGACTGCCTACCGCACCGGTGGCACGTCCGGGCCGCTCTCCCTCGGGGCGGTCGCGGCCGGAGACTCGCGCACCTTCACCTTCACCGTGACCCTGCCCGCCGGGA
This sequence comes from Phycicoccus sp. DTK01, assembly GCF_017312765.1. Lineage (NCBI taxonomy): Bacteria > Bacillati > Actinomycetota > Actinomycetes > Micrococcales > Intrasporangiaceae > Phycicoccus > Phycicoccus sp. DTK01. The sequence continues at coordinate 40,197 of NZ_BOPU01000008.1, forward strand.
CCGGCAACACCTACCAGGGCCTCACCGCCACGCAGGGCCTGACGTGGCTCTTCACCGCCGGGTCCTGACGAGCCACCGCCGTGCCGCCGGGTTGGTGACGGGCGCAGCCGCGGCGCTCGCGCTCGTCGTCGTCGCCGTGCCCCTCCTGGCCGGGGTGCGCCTGTTCGTCGTCTCCTCGCCGTCGATGGGCACCGCCGCCCCCGTGGGGACGCTCGTGGTCACCCGTCCGGCGAGCACGGCGTCGGTGCAGCGGGGGGAGGTCGTGGCCTACTCGCCGCTCGACGGGTCCGGCCCCACCGTCGTCCACCGGGTGGTCGCGACCGAGCCGTCCCCGGCGGGGCCGACCCTCGTGACCCGGGGGGACATCAACGGCAGCGACGACCCCCACCCGGTCACGGACGAACGGCTCGTCGGGCGCGCCGTCGCCCTCCTGCCCGGCTGGGGCTACGCCGTCCGCGCGGTCCCGCTGCTCGGCCTGGGCGGGGCGCTCGTGGCCTTCCTCACGGGGCTCTGGCTGCGACCCGAGGTCCGCGGGCCCGTGCGGCTCGTCGCCTGGTCGTTGCTCTACGCGGTGACCGTCCTGGGCCTGCGTCCCTTCGTGGGGGTCACCGAGGTCGCGGTCAGCAGCTCGCCCGACGGGTCACGGGTCTCCTTCGTCTCGACCGGGATGCTGCCCGTCGCCGTCACCGAGCAGCTGGGGCACGCGGTGTCCGGGCCGAGCCACCTCTCCTACGGCGAGCGGGGCGAGCTCGCCGTCCACGTCGCCGCCGCCGGCGACCGGCTGCGGCTCCACGTGCACCCCGACCTGTCCCGGACGGCATGGCTCCTCCTCTGGGGGCTCTGCCTGCTCCCCGTCGTGTGGACGCTCGTCGCCGAGCACCGTCGGACCCGGCCTCCACGGCCTGCTCGGACCCCCGGGGCGCACGTCGTGCGTCCGGTGACCGGATGAGGGCGCGCTGGGCCGGGCGTCGCCGGGCCGTCAGCACCGTGGCGACGGCTGTCGCCGCGGTTCTCACCGCGCTCGCGTGGGTGGCGGTGCCGCCGGCCTCGGGGGCCTTCACCTCGGCCGTCCCGCACACCGCGAGCGTGAGCGCGAACCCGAGCTTCACCTGCCAGCTCGCCGCGACGTCCGGTCAGGCCGGCCCGGCCGCGCTCGTCACCTACCCCTTCGCCGACTCGTCGGGCACGAAGGCCGCGGACACCTCCGGCTCCGTCGGCTCGCCCCGCGACGGCACGTACTCGGCGAAGGGCGTGACGTACCAGGCCACGGGTCCCTGCGCCCGCGACAAGGCGCGCGCCGTCACCCTCGACGGGTCGACCGGCATGGTCGCCGGACCCTCGTCGACCCTGGCCGCGGCCATCCGCTGGAGCGAGGAGGTGTGGTTCCGCGGGACGAGCGGGGCCGGTGACCTGCTGGCCTTCGCGTCGTCGGCGACGGGCGACAGCGGGACCGCGGTGGACCGACGCGTCTACCTCACCTCGACGGGCCGTCTCGTGGCGGGCGTGCTGGCGGGCGGCACGACGGTCAGGACCGTGACGAGCCCGCGGACCTACACCGACGACGTCTGGCACCACGTCGTCGTCACCCAGGCGACCCCGACCGACGCGCAGCCGGGGCTGCGGCTCTACGTCGACGGCGTCCTCGTCGCCTCCGACACCACCGTCACCACGAGCTCCGGTCTCGCGCAGTACTGGCGGATCGGCAACAGCGGCCACGGCGCCGCCGCGACCCGCTGGCCCGGCGAGACGTCGACCACTGCCCTCGCCGGCACCCTCGCGTTCGCGTCCTACTACACCTCCGCGCTCGGCCCGACCGACGTCCTGCGGCACTACGCGGCAGGCCGCGCCGGCTACCCGAAGACCGGCCGGTGGTCCTTCTCCCGGGCGACGGTGGGAGACAGCACCTCCTACCTCCGCCACTGGGCCTTCCGTCTCTACGTCGACCCGATCTCGATGAGCGACCCGGTCGGGACGTACGACTCGACGTGGAAGGTCGAGTCCGGGCTCGCGGACCCCCGGTGCTTCTCGTTCCGGTCGACGAACTACCCGGACCGCCTGATCCGCCACACGGGCGAGATGCGGATGGTCATCGAGGTGCCGGACGGGTCGACGGCGTGGGACCAGTCGGCGACGTTCTGCCCCCACCTCGGCAACAACGGCGAGGGCACGTCGTGGTCGGCCTACGACACCCCCACGCGCTACTGGCGCTCGTACGGCAACGAGGTGTGGCTGGCCTCGGACGGCGGCCCGAACTGGTTCGACGACCACACGAACTGGGCCGACGAGACGAGCTGGAACACCCGTCCACCCGTCGTGCCCTGAGACCTCGGTGCCGCCCCATCGCGGGGCGGCACCGAGACGTCAGCGGGCGCTGCTGCTCGTGGCCTCCGCGGTCGGCACCGTGTCCGAGGGCACCGCCGCCGAGCGGGGCTTACCGGCCGAGCGTCCGCGCCGGCCGAGCCAGCGTTCCACGCGGCCCGCGAGGACGGTCAGCGCGTAGTTGACCAGCACGAACACCGCCGCCGCGACGATGTACGCCTGCAGCGTGTTGGCGTACGCGGACCCCAGCGTCTTCGCGGCGGTGAGGAGCTCCGGGTAGAGCACGACGGTGCCGAGCGCGGTGTCCTTGAGGACGACGACGAGCTGCCCGACGAGCGCGGGCAGCATCGCGCGCAGCGCCTGCGGCAGCTGGATGCTGCGCAGGGTCTGGCTGGGGGAGAGGCCGATCGAGAGGCCGGCCTCGGCTTGCCCGGCGGGCAGCGAGTGCACGCCCGAGCGCACGAGCTCGGCGATGACCGAGCCGTTGTAGAGCGTCAGGCCGACGACGACGGCGGCCATCGGGGCGTACTGGTTGGGCAGCCACGTCGCGGTCGCGAAGTAGCCGAAGAAGAGGAAGACCATCATGAGGAGGACCGGCACCGAGCGGAAGAACTCCACGACGACACCGCTCACCCAGCGCACCGCGCGCACGTGCGAGAGGCGGCCCATCCCGAAGACCAGGCCGTACACGCCCGCGAGGACGACCGACGCGGCCGCGGCCTTGAGGGTCTCCCAGAAGCCGGGGAGCAGGTACTCGGTCCACACGGCGGGGTCCGTGACGAAGGGGGTCCACAGCGCCGGGTCGAGCTGGCCGGCCTCCGACATCTTGCGGTACACGATCCACCCGGCGGCGACCACGAGGAGGACCCCGATGACCGTGAGGACGCTGTGCCGCAGTCGGGCCCGCGGGCCGGGGGCGTCGAAGAGGACGCTGTCGCTGCTCATCGCTTGACCGCCAGACGTCGGGAGAGGGAGGTGACCGCGAGGCCGATCGGCAGCGTGAGGATGACGAAGCCGAGCGCGAAGAGGAAGAACGTCGGCAGGCTCGCGCCCTCGTTCTCGGTGATCTGCGCGAGCAGGCCGGCGGCCTCGGCGGTGCCGAGGATGACCGCGGCGACCGTCGTGTTCTTGATGAGCGCGATGAGGGTCGAGCCGAGCGGCGCGATGGCGCCACGGAACGCCTGCGGCAGCAGCACCTCGCGCATCGACTGGCCGAAGGTCAGCCCGATGGAGCGGGCGGCCTCGGCCTGCCCGGCGGGGATGGTGTTGACGCCGCTGCGGATCGCCTCGCAGACGAAGGCCGCGTGGTAGACCGACAGCATGATGACCGCCCACCAGTAGGAGTCGCGGGCCTGGTCCTGGCTCAGCTGCAGCCCGAGGATGATGCTCATCCCGAGGATGCTGAAGACCATGAGGAGCGTCAGCGGCGTGTTGCGCAGGACGTTGACGTAGAACGCCCCGAGGGCCCGCAGGACGCGGACGGGGGAGACGCGGAAGACCGCGAGCACGGTGCCGATGACGAGCGAGCCCAGCGCGGAGAGCACCGAGAGCTGGATCGTCACCCAGAAGGCGCCGAGGATGTCGTAGTTGCCGATGATGTCGCCCATCACCTCACCTTTCGGCCGGGGCGGTGGCCCTCGGGCCCGGCACCGCCCGCCCCGAGGGGCGGGCGGTGCGCGGGTCCGGACGGGCTGCGGTCAGGAGCAGGCGTCCGGGGTGGGCGGGTTGCCCGCCGGCGGCTTGTAGCCCGCCGGGCCCAGGTTCGCGTCGACGATCTTCTGCCAGTCGCCGTCGGTGATCATCTTGTTGATGGCGTCGGTGACCTTCTGGCAGGTGGCGGTGTCGCCCTTCTTGAGGCCGATGCCGTAGTTCTCCTGCGAGAACGGCTGGCCGACGACCTTGAGCTTGCCCTTGTACTGGTCCTGCGCGGCGTAGCCGGCGAGGATCGTGTCGTCGGTGGTCAGCGCGTCGACGCCGCCGGAGACGAGGGCGGTGACGCACTCGGAGTAGGTGCCGAACTCGCGGAGGTTGACGCCCGCGACCTCGTCCTTGACCTTCTGCGCCGAGGTCGAGCCGGTGACCGAGCACAGCTTCTTGCCGTCGAGGCTGTCGGGGCCGGTGATGGAGGAGTCGTCGGCGCGCACGAGGAGGTCCTGGCCGGCGACGAAGTACGGCCCGGCGAACCCGACCTTCTCCTTGCGCTCGTCGGTGATCGAGTAGGTCGCGACGATCATGTCGACCTGGCCGGTGCTCAGCAGGTTCTCGCGCTGGGCGCTCGGGGCCTGCACCCACTGGATGTCGCCCTCCTCGTGGCCGAGCTGCTTGGCCACGTACTTCGCGACGTCGACGTCCATGCCGGCGTAGTCGCTGCCCTTCTTCAGGCCGAGACCGGGCTGGTCGAACTTGATGCCGATCTTGATGCCGTCGCCGCCGGAGCCCTCCCCGCCGTCGTCGGAGCCACAGGCGCTCGCCGTGAGCGCGAGGACCGCCGCCGCGGCGACGAGTCCGATCCGGGTGCTCTTCATGTCGGTGTTCCTCCTGGTGTTGGTCGACTCGTGGTCGTCGGGTGGCCCGGTCGGCCGCCCCGGTCAGTGGGTCAGGATCTTCCCGAGGAAGTCCTTGGCGCGCTCGCTGCGGGGGTTGGTGAAGAACTCCTCCGGCGTGTTCTCCTCGACGATCTGCCCGTCGGAGAGGAACACGACGCGGTTGGCGGCCTTGCGGGCGAAGCCCATCTCGTGGGTGACGACGATCATCGTCATGCCGCTCTTCGCGAGCTCGACCATGACGTCGAGGACCTCGGTGATCATCTCGGGGTCGAGCGCGGAGGTCGGCTCGTCGAAGAGCATGACCTTGGGGTCCATCGCGAGGGAGCGGGCGATCGCCACGCGCTGCTGCTGGCCGCCCGACAGCTGCGCGGGGTACTTCTGCGCCTGGTGCGCGACACCGACGCGCTCGAGCAGCTCGGTGGCGCGCTTCTCGGCGTCGGCCTTCTTCATCCCACGGACCTTGATCGGCCCGAGCGTGACGTTCTCGAGGATCGTCTTGTGGGCGAAGAGGTTGAAGGACTGGAAGACCATCCCGACGTCGGCCCGCAGCGCGGCGAGCTCCTTGCCCTCCTCGGGCAGGGCCTTGCCGTCGATGGTGATCGAGCCGGACTCGAAGGTCTCGAGGCGGTTGATCGTCCGGCAGAGGGTGGACTTCCCGGACCCGGACGGTCCGATGAGGATGACGACCTCGCCGCGGCCGACCTCGAGGGTGATGTCCTTGAGCACGTGGAGGTCACCGAAGTGCTTGTTGACGTCCTTGAGGACGACCAGGGCTTCGCTCATGCACAGGGAACCTACTGATGCCGGTGCGGTCCGTGGCAAGCCGGGGTCGTCCGATGGGGCGGATGGGGCGCATTGTGACCGTTCCGAGACCTCCCCGCACCTCCAGCGCCCGCCGGAGCCCTCAGGCGACCCACACCTTCCGGAGCGGTTCCTCGATGCTCCACACCGTGCGCTCGCCGGCGTGCAGCCGGACGGCCGTTCCCGGGGTCAGGCGGATGCGCTCCCCGTCCTCGAACTCGACTGTGCCCGAACCGGACAGGACGACGAACACCTCGTCCACCTCGGTGTCACGGGCGGTGCCGGCGGACATCTCCCAGACCCCGACCTCGACCCCGCCGACGGCGCCGAGCGTCTGCACGGCGGCCGTCGGGTCGCCGTCGACGACCTCCTCGGCCGGCAGGGCCTCGTGGGCGAGCGGCAGCCGGGTCACGTCGTCGGCGAGGAGGCGCTGGGGCATCCCCGGATGCTGCCACGCGACGGATCGAGAAGCCAGGGGTGCGTGTGACCGTCCCGATCCGGAGGTGTCCTCGTCCCGCGGTGACGGATCCCGTGGACGACCCCTCGCCGCCGACGGTGCCGCTCGGGCATGATGCGGGGCATGGCCGTCTCCCCGGGTGCCGCGCACGCCTCCCTCGCCGACGCCGTCCCGGACGTGTTCTGGACCGACCGCCCGGCGCTGCGGCCGCCGGCCCGCGCGCCGCTCACCGGGCACGGCCACCGCGCCGACCTCGTCGTCGTCGGCGGCGGGTTCACCGGGCTGTGGGCGGCGGTCCAGGCCAAGGAGGACGACCCGTCGTGCGACGTCGTGCTGCTCGAGCGCGGGCGCCTCGGGGTCGCGGCCTCCGGACGCAACGGCGGGTTCGTCTCGCCGTCGCTGACCCACGGGCTCGGTCAGGGGGTGGCCTGCTGGCCGGACGAGGTGCCCACCCTCGAGCGGCTCGGGGCCGAGAACTTCGCCGCGCTCGCCGCCACCGTCGAGCGGTACGGCATCGACTGCGACCTGCACGTCCCCGGCGAGCTGACCCTCGCCCTCGACGAGCGCCAGGTCGAGACCGTCCGCGAGGCGCACGCGTTGCACCGGGCGCACGGGGTGCCGACCGAGCTGCTGACGGCGCAGGAGGCGCGGGCCCGGGTGGACTCGCCGCGCTACCTCGCCGGGATGCACGACCCCACCGTCGGCCTCGTCGACCCGGCGAGGCTGGTGTGGGGCCTGGCCGAGGCCGCCGAGCGGCTCGGGGTGCGCCTGCACGAGGACACCGCGGTCACCGGCCTCGACGAGGACGGCGACGGCGTGCGCGTCGGGACCGAGTGGGGGAGCGTCCACGGGCGCCGGGTCGTGCTCGGCACTGGCGCGTTCAGGGGCGTGCTCAAGCGGCTCGCGCTGTACACGCTGCCCGTCTACGACCACGTGCTCATGACCGAGCCGCTGTCCCCGGCGCAGCTCGCGTCGGTCGGCTGGGAGGGGCGCGAGGGGCTGACCGATGCCGGCAACCAGTTCCACTACTACCGGCGCACGCTCGACGACCGCGTGCTCTTCGGCGGCTACGACGCCAACTACCACTTCCCGGGGCGCATCGACCCGCGGCTGGAGCAGTCGGGGTCGCACGACCTGCTCGCCCGCCACTTCCTCGGGATCTTCCCGCAGCTCGAGGGCGTCCGGTTCACGCACCGGTGGGCGGGCGTCATCGACACGACGTCGCGCTTCACCCCGGTCTTCGGGACGGCGATGGGGGGCCGGCTCGCCTATGCCGTCGGGTACACCGGCCTGGGCGTCGCCTCGACGCGCTTCGGCGCGCGGGTGGCGCTCGACCTCGTCCACGGTCGCGACACCGAGGTCACCCGGCTCGGGATGGTGCGCCGCAAGCCGCTGCCGTTCCCGCCGGAGCCGGTGCGCGGCCTCGGGGTGCGGCTGACCCGGGCGAGCCTCGCCGCGGAGGACCGCACCGGGCGTCGCAACCTCTGGCTGCGGGCGATGGACGCCGTCGGCATCGGCTTCGACAGCTGACGGTCCCGGGCCGGTGCCGAGCGCGTGGCCGAGGCGCTTCCTCAGGCGGTGAGACGCAGGCGGGGTGCGACCTCGTCGAGCAGCGTCTTGAGCGCCGCGGGACTTTCCGCGAACAGGTAGAGGACGATGGTCGACGACGCGTCGGCGCCGCTCCCCATGATCAGGGCGCCGAACGAACCATTCACCGTGTCGCCGCCCTGGAAGAACGTCACGGCGAGGTTTCCTGCCGGCGTTCGCACGCTGGTCGAGGAGTCCACGCTTCCGTCGAAGGGTTCGATCAGGGCCTCGACCGTCTCGCGTCCAGGCAGCAGGCGCTGAGGGCCGAACACCACCCGCAGCTCCCGCCGGTTCTCCGGGTCCGCCGCGTAGGCCTCGAACGGCCCGAGCTCCGTGAAACGCTCGAGAAAGCCGGGGTCGACGTTCATCGTCGTCGCCAGCTGCGCCACCGACGCGTCGTCCAGCGCACGCAGTTCGTCCCGGTTGACGGCCACCCAGCCGGCAGGCAGCCCGATGCTCCAGCCTGCCCGGGGCGCGGTCAGTCCTGGTCGCCCGGTGGAGGTCTCCGAGCTGGAGGAGGTGGGCGACGACCGGACGGCGGCCGACGCGTCAGCCACCTCCGTCCGGTCGGCGGCGGTGCCGCACCCGGACAGTGCGGCGACGACGATGCTGGTCACCAGCACCCCTCGAGCTCTCACATCGGGGAGGCTAGCCGCTCGTTGCGTCGTCGTCGGCCAGGTCGAGGGACGGGGTCCCGTGCGCTCGACGGGGGGTCCGAGCTTCCCCGTCGTCACGGTGATGACGCGGAACATCGGTCGTGACGGGGATACATCCGCGTCACCCCCGAGCTTCCCCGCCGTCAGCGTGACGGGGCGAACTGCTCTCGGCGCCCGGCGGCCGAGCGCTCGCGCCAGACGCGCCAGCCGTCGGGGTCGCGCTGCACGACGAGGTGGTACCAGGCGTAGCGCGCCTCGTCCGGCCAGCGGCGCCAGCGCATCCCGGGCTGGCTCGTCAGCCAGCCGAGGTTGCGGTAGGCCACCCTGGCCCGCTCCGGGTCGGCGGGGACGTAGACCGGCACCGACCCGCCGAGCAGCGGCACGACGTCGCGGGTGCCGGACGGGTGCAGCCAGGTCGCGTCGAGGACGGTCGCGAAGGGCAGGCCGCTGCGCACGAGGCGGCGGTGCATCTCGACCTCGTCGCCGCGCACGACGAGGCGGGGGTCCGGCACGCCGATCGCGTCGAGGGCCCGGGTCGACAGGAGCATCCCGTTGACGGGGTTGGCCACCCCGCGGACCACGCCCGTGGTGGGCAGGTCGGAGCGCAGCGACGCACGCCGCGTCCCCCGGCGCAGCCCGAAGGCGAGGCGCTCCGGGGCGTCGACGTCGAGGACCAGCGGGGCGGCGACCTCCAGTCCCTCGGCGTCGGCCGCGGCCAGCAGGGTGGCGAGGGTCGACGGCGTCGCCGGGCGGCCGTCGTCGTCGGCCAGCCAGACCAGGTCGGCACCGAGGGCGCGGGCCGTGAGCACCCCGTAGGCGAAGCCGCCCGCCCCGCCGAGGTTCGTCGAGGACGGCAGGTAGGTGGTCGGGAGGTCGCAGCGCTCGACGACCTCGCGGGTCGCCGGGTCGTCGGCGTTGTCGACGACGACGAGGTGGTCCGGGCGGCGGTCCTGGCCGGCGAGCGCGGCCAGGCCCACGGACAGCAGCTCCGGGCGCCGGTAGGTGACGACGACGGCCACGACGCGGGGTTCGAGTGGTGCCACGTCCCCGACGCTAGGACCGCGTCGCGGCGCCGGCGCGACCCGCAGGTGAACGGCGGGGGAGCGGGACGTGTCGGTCCGTGGCGTCCGTGGGCGGACGGCCGGTCAGCGATCACCTCCCGGTCGTGGCGGGTTCACCGTCCGGACCCCTGCCGTCCCTAGCGTCCACGACGTGAGCGAACCCTTCTCCCTGCTCCTCCCCGTCTACCGCGGGGACCGTCCCGACCACCTGGTCACGGCGTTCCGCAGCACCGTGCACGAACAGCTGCGTCGACCCGACGAGGTCGTCGTCGTGCAGGACGGCCACGTCGGGCCCGACCTCGCCTCCACCCTGGAGCGGCTCGAGTCCGGGTCGCCGGTGCCCGTGCGTCGGCTCCGCCTGTCGCACAACGTCGGTCTGGCGCAGGCCCTCCAGTGCGGGCTGGCGGCCTGCCGCCACGACGTGGTCGCCCGGATGGACGCCGACGACATCTCGCTGCCCCACCGCTTCCTCGTCCAGCTGCCGGTCATCGAGGCGGGGGCCGACCTCGTCGGTGCCGCGGTGCTCGAGGTGGAGGAGACGGACGTGCGGGCCGGCGAGGGCGGTGTGCTGCGCGTCCCGCCCACCACGCCCCGCGAGATCGCCGAGGTCGCGCGCTGGCGCAACCCGTTCAACCACCCGACCGTCGTCTACCGCCGCAGCGCGGTCCTCGCGGCCGGCGGCTACCGCGAGCTCCCGCTCATGGAGGACTACTGGGTCTTCGCCCGGATGATCGCCCACGGCGCACGCGTCGCCAACCTCGCCGAGCCCCTCGTGCGCTACCGCGTGGGAGCGGGCGCCTACGAGCGCAAGGGCGGTCTAGGACAGCTGCGCTCGGAGCTGCGGCTCCAGCGCCGGCTGCACGACGAGGGCTTCACCACCCCCGGGCAGATGGTGCGCAACACCGTGGTCAGGGGTGGCTACCGGCTCGTCCCGACCACGCTGCGCCGCCGGGCCTACCGACACACCTTCACGACCACCGCCGCGACGGCGACGGCGAGCCCGGAGCTCACCCTGCCCGTGGCGACGGACCGGAACCGCCCGCCGACCGTGGGCCGGGCCGTCCCGCCGTCCGCGCGCACGACGGAGGAGCAGGCGTGACGCGCGCGGACCTCGTCGTCGTCGGGTCGGGGCTCTACGGGCTGACCGTCGCCGAGCAGGCGGCCCGTCGTGGCCTGGACGTGCTCGTCGTGGAGCGCCGGGACCACGTCGGCGGCAACGCCTGGAGCGAGACCGAGCCGGAGACGGGCATCGAGGTGCACCGGTACGGCGCCCACCTCTTCCACACGAGCAACGCACGGGTCTGGGAGTACGTCAACCGGTTCACGGCCTTCACCGACTACGTCCACCGCGTCTGGACCGTCCACCGCGGCGAGGTCTACCCGATGCCGATCAACCTCGGCACGCTCAACCAGTTCTTCCGCAGCGCCCACGGGCCGGAGGCGGCCCGAGCCCTCGTCGCGGAGCAGGCCGCCGAGCTGACCGGCGAGCCGCGCAACCTCGAGGAGAAGGCGGTCTCGCTCATCGGCCGGCCGCTCTACGAGGCCTTCGTCCGCGGGTACACGGCCAAGCAGTGGCAGACCGACCCGACGCAGCTGCCCGCCGAGGTCATCAGCCGCCTCCCGGTCCGCTTCACCTACGACAACCGGTACTTCAACGACACCTGGGAGGGCCTGCCGGTCGACGGCTACGCCGCCTGGCTCACCCGGATGCTCGACCACCCGCGCATCGAGGTGCGTCTCGAGACCGACGTCCTCGAGCGCGGTCACGCGCTGCACCGCGACCGGCTCGTGGGGCAGGTGCCCGTCGTCGTCACCGCGCCCGTCGACCGCTGGTTCGACCACGCGCACGGTCGGCTGGGCTGGCGCACACTGGACTTCGAGCAGGAGGTCCTCCCGGTCGGCGACCACCAGGGCACGGCCGTCCTCAACGAGGCCGACGAGTCGGTCCCGTGGACGCGGGTGCTCGAGTTCCGCCACTTCCACCCCGAGCGCACCCACTACCCGAGCGACCGGACCGTCGTCGTGCGCGAGCACTCGCGGTTCGCCGGGCCCGACGACGAGCCGTACTACCCGGTCGCGGCCTCCGCCGACCGGGAGCGGCTCGCCGCCTACCGCGAGCTGGCCGCGACCGAGCGCGCCGTCGGCGTGCACTTCGGCGGGCGCCTCGGCACCTACAAGTACCTCGACATGCACATGGCGATCGCCTCGGCCCTCACCTTCGTCGACAACGAGCTCGACGCCCTCGTCTCGCGCTCCGCGGTGGGGGCCCGGTGAGCGCGCTCGACGTCGTCGCGCGGGTCGTCCTCCCGCTGGACGGCGACCTCGACGTGCTGCCCCTCTACGTCGACGGGCGCCACGTCCAGGAGCCGGTGGCCGCGGACGAGCCGCCGCCCCCGTCCCTGCCGTCCGACCAGCATCCCGACCAGGTGCTGGGCCGACGGTCCTACCGGGTCCCCGCCGGCGGGGGGACGTCGTTCGGCACCTACCTCAACGCCTTCCCGGCCTCGTACTGGCGTCGGTGGACCGGTGTGCGCGAGGTCGTCCTGCGGGTCCGGACGAGCGGCCGCGGGGTGCTCATGGTCTACCGGTCCTCGGCCCGCGGCGCGAGTGCGCGGGTGACCTCCTGCCGGCTCGAGGGCGACGTGACGCACGAGCTCCGCCTGCCGCTGGACACCTTCGCCGACGGCGGCTGGTACTGGTTCGACCTCGTGGCCGGCGACGAGGACCTCGTCCTCGAGCAGGCCGACTGGGCCGCGCCGGTCGACGACGACGGGCCGCGGCCCGCGGGCGGCACGACGGTCGGCATCACGACGTTCGACCGACCCTCCTCGTGCGCCGCGCTGCTCGCCCAGCTCGGCGCCGCCGACGAGCTCGCCGACGTCCTCGACGAGGTGCTCGTCGTCGACCAGGGCACCCGCACGGTCGAGGCGGACCCCGGTTTCGAGGAGGCGCAGCGTCTCCTCGGCGACCGGCTGCGCGTCATCCGTCAGCCGAACCTCGGTGGCTCGGGCGGCTTCTCGCGCGCGATGCTCGAGACGCTCGACGCCGGACGCTCCGAGCACGTGCTGCTCCTCGACGACGACGTCGTGTGCGAGCCCGAGGGCATCGCGCGGGCCGTCGCCTTCGCCCGGCACTGCCGCCGCCCGACCGTCGTCGGCGGCCACATGTTCTCGATGCACGAGCGCTCGGTGCTGCACGCCGTCGCCGAGGTCGTGCGCCCGTGGCAGTTCCGGTGGGCGCCGGCCGGGCCGTCGGTGCACGACCACGACCTGGCGCGCCGGACTCTGCGCGGCACCCCCTGGCTGCACCGCCGCCTCCACGCCGACTACACCGGCTGGTGGATGTGCCTCGTCCCGGTCACCGTGCTGCGCGACGTCGGGCTGTCGCTGCCGTTCTTCATCAAGTGGGACGACGCCGAGTTCGGGCTGCGGGCCGGCGCGGCGGGCCACCCGACGGTCTCGCTGCCCGGCGCCGCGGTCTGGCACGTGCCGTGGACGGACAAGGACGACAGCACCGACTGGCAGGCGTACTTCCACGCGCGCAACCGCATCGTCGCCGCGCTGCTGCACTCGCGCTACGACCGCGGCGGGCGGCTGGTCCGCGAGAGCCTGCTCGTGTCGGTCAAGCACGTCCTCGCGATGCAGTACGGCGCGGCCGCGCTGCGCACCCGGGCTCTGCGCGACGTGCTGCGCGGACCCGAGGCGCTGCACCCCGAGCTGGGCTCCACTCTGGCCGAGGTGCGCCGCCTGCGGGCCGGCCACGACGACGCCCGCGTCCGTCCCGACGCCCACGACTTCGAGCCGGTGACCCCGCGCCAGCGACGCCGTCGCGAGCCGGCCACCACCGCGCCGGCCGGCCGGCTGGGGACGGTGCTGGCCGGTGGCGCCGGGCTGGTGCACCAGGCCCGCCCGGTGCCGCCCCGGGCGGTCGAGGCCCCCGAGCACGAGCTCGCCGCCGCGGACGCCAAGTGGTGGTCCCTCGCGCGGATGGACTCAGCCCTCGTCGCGACGGCGGACGGCTCGGGGCTCGCGTGGCTGCGCCGCTCGCGGGGGGAGGCGGCCCGCGCGACCGCCGAGGCCGTGGCCGTGCACCGCGAGCTGCTCCAGCGCTGGCCGGAGCTCGCCTCCCGCTACCGCGGCGCGCTGCCGGAGCTGACCGGCGAGGACGCCTGGCGCCGCACGCTCGGGATGGACCGGCGGTGAGCGAGCTCGTCGTCCAGGGCGTCGGCGGTGGGCTGGCGGAGGTGGCGCGGCGGCGGTACCTGCTCTCGCTCCTCGTCCGCAAGGAGCTGCGCGTCCGCTACCGGGCCTCCGTGCTCGGGCTGGGCTGGTCGTACGTCAAGCCCGCGGTCACCTTCGGCGTCTACTTCGTCGGCCTCGGTCTCGTGCTGCGGCAGAACACGATCGCCGACTACGCCGTCTACCTCTTCGGGGGGCTCGTCGTCGTCACGGCCTTCTCGGAGGCGGTGGGCAACGCCACCCGCTCGGTCGTCACGAACGGCGAGCTGGTGCGCAAGGTCTTCCTCCCGCGCGAGCTGTTCCCCGTCGCCAGCGTGTGCGTCGCGGGCGTCCACCTGCTGCCGCAGGTGCTCGTCCTCGTCGTCGGCGCGCTCGTGTCCGGGTGGCGACCCGACGGCGTGGGCGTCCTGGCGCTGCTCGCCTGCGTGGTGCTCGTCGCGCTCCTGTCGACGGGTCTCGGGCTCGTGCTGTCCGCGGTCGACGTCCTCTTCCGCGACGTCGAGAACGTCGTCGACCTCGTGCTGGCCGTCATCGTGTGGACCTCGCCGGTGCTCTACCCGACGCACCTCGTCGAGAGCCTCCTCGGGCCGGGGTCGTGGGGCTTCGCTCTCTACCAGCACAGCCCGCTGACCGTCGCGGTCGATCTCGTGCACCGCGCGACGTGGCCCGCCGCGACCGCGCCGGGTGCGCTGCCCGACGGGCTCGTCGGCCGCACGGTCGTCGCGCTCGCCACGTCGCTCGTGCTGCTCGCGGTCGGGCAGCTCGTCTTCCGCCGCCTCTCCGGGCGCTTCGCGCAGGAGCTCTGAGGTGGCGCACCAGGTCGCGGTCTCGGTCGAGGGTGCCTCGAAGCACTTCCGGCTGCGGCACACGCACTCCCTCAAGGAAGGGCTGGTCTGGGCGGTCCAGGGCCGGCCGCGGCACGAGGACTTCCGGGCCCTCGAGACGCTGGACCTGGACATCCGGGAGGGCGAGTCGGTGGCGCTGCTCGGCCGCAACGGGTCGGGGAAGTCGACGCTCCTCAAGCTCGTCGCCGGGGTCATGTCCCCCGACAGCGGACGGGTGAGGGTGCGCGGCAGGCTCGCCGGGCTGCTCGAGGTGGGGGCCGGCTTCCATCCCGACCTCACCGGCCGCGAGAACGTGCACCTCAACGCCGCGATCCTCGGGATGGACCCGGGCGCCATCCGCGCCCGCTTCGACGACATCGTCGAGTTCGCCGACGTCGGTCCGTTCCTCGACACCCAGGTGCGCTTCTACTCCTCCGGGATGTTCCTCCGCCTCGCCTTCAGCGTGGCCGTGCACACCGACCCCGACGTCTTCCTCGTCGACGAGGTCCTCGCCGTCGGGGACGAGGCGTTCCGGGACAAGTGCATCGCGCGGATCGGGCAGCTCTCGGCCGAGGGGCGCACGCTCGTGGTCGTCAGCCACGACCTGCCGCTCGTCGAGCGGCTCTGCGACCGCGGTGTCGTCCTCGACGCCGGCCGCGTCGTGCACGACGGCCCGGTCGTCGCGGCGGTCGAGCACCTCCGGGCGGTCCTGTGACGTGGTGGGGCACCGCCCCGGCCGTCGGCACCGCGCTCCTGGCGCTGCTCCTGCCCGGGCTGCTGGTGGGCCGGGTCGTGGGGGTCCGGGGCGTGCTCGGCGTGGGCCTGGCGCCGGTGCTGTCCGTGGGCACGCTCGCGGTGACGGCGGTCGCCGCGTCCGTCGTCGAGGTGCCGTGGGGGCCGGTGGCCGCCGGGGTCGGGGCGCTCGTCGTCGTGGCCGCCGCGGCCGGCGTAGGACACCTCGTGCGGACGGTCCGGCCGGATGGGGTGGTGGACGCCGCGGAGCCTGCGTCCGTCCGGGTCGCGGCCGTCGTCGGCGTGGTGGCCGGGGGTGCGGCGCTCGTGGCCGGGTACGTGCGCGGGGTCGGCGAGCCCTCCCGCTGGCCGCAGACGTTCGACGCGGTCTTCCACCTGTCCGCGTCCTGGCGGGTGCTGACCACCGGCGACGGGTCCTCGCTCGACCTCGGCACGCTCAACGCGCCGGGGCTGACGCATGCCTTCTACCCCGCGGCCTGGCACGACCTCGTCGCGCTCGTGGCCGGCGTCACCGGCTCGACGGTCGTCGTCTCCTCCACCGCCGTCGCGCTCGTCGTGGTCGCCGTCGTCCATCCGCTCGGGTGCGTCGCCCTCGCCCGCGTCGCCCTCGGGCCCCGTCCGGTCGCCGTCGCGGCCGCCGGGGCGCTCGCCGCCGGCGTCACCGCGTCACCGGTCGTCCTCTCCTCCTACGGCACCCTCTGGCCCAACGCGCTGGGGACGGCCCTGCTGCCCGCGGCGCTCGCCCTGCTCGTCGTGGTCCTGGGGGCGGGGCGCGACGTCGCCGTCGGCGCCCCCACGTCGGTCGTGCTGCTGCCGGTCGCCGCGGCGGGGCTCGTGCTCGCCCATCCCAACACCGCGGTCACGTGGCTCGTCCTCGGGGTCGTCGTCGCCCTCGTGACCCGGTGGCCGGCGGGCGGACGCGGACGGGTCCTCGCGCTCGTCGCGGCCGCCGCCACCGTCTGGCTCGTCGCGTGGTCACCGCTGTTCGCCGCCACGCGGCGCACGTCCTGGCCGGCCCGCGAGACGGTTCCGCAGGCGTTGGGGGAGTGGGCGCTCCTCTCGCCGCAGCGGCTCCCCGTGCCCCTTCTGCTCGCCGGCCTGACCCTCGTCGGGTGCGTCGTGGCCTGGCAGCGGGCCCACCTGCGCTGGCTCCTGGCGGTGCACGTCGTCGGTGGCGGGCTCTTCGCGCTCGTCGCCGGCAGCGACTCCGTCGTCGCGCGGCTGGCGAGCGGACCCTGGTACGACGACGCCTTCCGCCTCGCCGCGCTCGCGGCGGTGGGCGCCGTGCCCCTGGCCGCGCTCGCCGTCGAGGCGGTCGCGGCGCGCCTGGCGGCCCAGCGCCGCGGGGTGTCTCCGGCGGTCGTGGGCGGAGCGCTGCTCGCCGCGGTGGCGGTCGCGACGAGCGGTCTGTCGTGGGCCGACACGGCGTCCGTCGTCGCGCGGTGGTACCGGTCCGAGCCGATGCTCGACCCCGCGGCCGCGGCCCTCCTCGGACGGCTTCCGCGCGAGGTCGGGCCGGACGCCGTCGTCGCGGGCAACCCGTTCGACGGCGCAGCCCTCACCGGGCCGCTCGGCGACCGTCGTGCGCTCTTCCCGCACCTCACCGGTGCCTGGGACCCCGACCGCGTCCTCGTCGGCAGCTCGCTCGACGAGGCCGCCCGGCGGCCCGAGGTCTGCGCCGCCGTCCGTCGGCTCGGGGTCACCCACGTGCTGACGGGAGGCTCGCGCTTCTGGACGGACGACCGTCGCCGCCAGGGCTACGCCGGGCTCGAGGTCGAGGGATCGCCGGGGTTCGAGCGGGTCGACGCGGGCGGTGCCATGGTGCTCTGGCGGGTGACCGCCTGCGGCGCCGGCGCGGACGGCTGACCCGCGTCACCGCCGGTGGAGCCGGCCCGCAGCTCGTCGACCGTCCGCTGGAGGCGGGCGATCTGCGTCGACAGCGCCTCGACGTCCGAGGCGGTCGCGGACCGCGAGGTCTCCTCGATCTCGGCCACCTGCTCGATGAGCCAGCTGGCGAAGGTCGCCGTCACGACACCGATGAGCGCGATTCCGGCGAGCATGAGGCCGACCGCGACCCACCGACCCTGCGTCGTCACGGGGTAGAGGTCGCCGTACCCGACCGTCGTCACGGTGGTCGCGGCCCACCAGAGCGCGTCGCCGAAGGTCCGGATGAGGGCGCCCGGTGCGCCGCGCTCGGCCTGGAGCTCCGCGAGGCTCGCGACGAGGATGACCATGAGCGCCGCGCCCGCGACGTAGACCGACACCCGGCCGCGCAGCGACCCGCCGGCCTTGCGGTTGAGGACGGCGAGCAGGGTGACGAGCCGCAGGAGCCGCAGCGGCCGGAGCAGCGGCAGCACGACCACCGCGAGGTCGATGAGGTTGTGCCGGACGAACTCGACCCGGTGCGAGGCCAGCCGGAGGCGCACGAGGTAGTCCACGAGGAAGGCCGCCCACGCCGTCCACGACAGGACCTCGAGGGCCGACAGCCATCCCCCGGAGAGCGTCGGGTCGAGGATCGGCCACGCGTACGCCACGAGGAAGAAGAGGGCGGCCACGGTCAGCGGCCACTCCGTCGCCCGCTCCCACCGGGCGCGGCGCAGGTCGTCGCTCATGGCGTCATGCTGGCACGCGGTCCGTCGGTGCCGGTGGACGCTCGGGTCAGGCGCCGTTCGCCTGCACCGCGATGACGACGACCCAGACGACGACGCCGAGCACGACGACACCGGCGAGCACCTGCGGGAGCCGCGAGGCCCCACCCGCGCGGCGGCCCCGCGAGGCGAGCACCACGGCGACGACGAGCAGCACGGCGATGACGAGCAGGATCACGGAGGTCCCCAGGGGTCGAGTGACGGTGGTCGGTGCGTGGGCTCGTGACCGGGCGGTCTCCGGGACCATGACGTGGACGAACCCCGGGGGAAGAGTGCCACGCGAGTGCCGCTGCCGGGGCCTCGGGCACCCACGGCGATTCCGCAGTCGCACGAGGCCGGCGGCGGACGGTGCGGGCGTCAGCGGGGACCGGCAGCCACCCCGAGGGCGGCGCCGACGAGGGCGACGGCCCCGGTGGTCGTGGCGACGGTGCGCCGGGACGGTGACGCGAGGGCCAGGGCGAACATCGTCGCGGCGTGGACCACGTCGACCCCGACCGCGACGCGGCGACTGGCGCGGGGGGCGAGGAGCTGGACGCCGCCCTGGACGAGGTGGCGGCCGCCGAGTGCCCGGATGGCGAGCTCCTCGACGGAGTCGGGCGAGCGGCCCTCGAGCCGGCGCCACACGTCGTCACCCCGTGCGAGGAGCACCCCGCCCCAGGCGGTCCCCGCGACGCCCGCGAGCCGCAGGAGCGCGGAGCCGCCGCTCACCGACGCCTCCGGGCGACCGCGGCACCGGTGGCCACGAGGGCGGCGGCGGCGCCGGTGAGCAGCGGGTAGTGCTGCGCGACCCACTGCTGGGGGCTGTGCGCGTGGGCGCGGTCGTCGAACGCGCCGTGGGCGCCGAAGTCGCGGCCGTCCGGGCCGTCGGCGGGCTCCCAGAGGTTGCTCGGCTGGTCGTCGGGCTTGCGCTCACCGGTCTGCTGCGAGCCGAAGCCGGTCCGGCCGAGGTAGCGGTCGAGCAGTCCCGGGACGACCGCGTTGGCCGCCAGCGTGCCGACGGTGCTCGCGCCGACCCAGTACTCGCGGCGCCGGGGGTGGTCGGCCGCGAACACGACCGCCCGGGCGGCCACCTCCGGCTGGTAGATCGGGGGCACGGGCTGGGCCTGCTGGGGGAGGCGCGAGAGCACCCAGGAGAACTGCGGCGTGTTGACCGCCGGCATCTGCACCATCGTCACCCGGACGGCGCTGCGTTCGTGCAGCAGCTCGGCGCGGACGGCCTCGTGGAACCCCTGGATGGCGTGCTTCGCGCCGCAGTACGCGCTCTGGAGGGGGATGCCGCGGTAGGCCAGGGCCGACCCCACGTGGACGATCGTGCCGCGGTCGCGCTCCTTCATCCGGCGCAGGATGCTCATCGTCGCGTAGACGTAGCCGAGATAGCTGACCTCGGTGACCCGCCGGAACTCCTCGGGTCGGATGTCGTCGACGCGGGCGAAGACCGAGGTGAACGCGACGTTGACCCACACGTCGACCGGGCCGAGCTCGCTCTCGATGCGCTCGACGGCGGCCTCGACGGCGTCGGCGTCCGCGACGTCGGTCGGCACGACGAGCGCTCGCGCCCCGAGCCCGCGGACCTCCTCGGCTGCGGCCTCCAGCCCGCGCTCACCGCGGGCGACCAGGGCGAGCGTGTCGCCCCGTCTGGCGAACTCGCGGACGGTGGCCCGCCCGATCCCCCCACTGGCTCCGGTGACGACGACGACTCTGGACACGTCGGTTCCTCTCGCTCGGGTACGGCGCGGATGCGTCATCCCGGTGCTACCCCGACCGGGCCGGGTTGACGCGTGCGGGGGCCGGCACCAGACTCGCCGGGCGGAAGGGCCCCGGGGACCGCGGCCGGGGAGCGACGGGGGTGGAGCGATGACGTCGGACGTGCACGACGCGGTGGAGCGACGACGCCGCCGGTGGCTGTCACTGGGGCTCATCCAGGTCGGCCTGCTGCTCAGCTCACTGAAGGTCATCGAGGCGACGCACGAGCACCGGGGGTGGTGGGTCGCGGCGGCGGTCGTCGCCGAGCTGCTGGTCGTCGGGGCCGCGGTGGAGGTGGCCCTGCGCAACCGGCGCGAGTCCAGGGCGGAGGCGAGATCGTAGGCGGCGACGACACGCGGCCGCCTCTCGGCGACCGGGTCCGGGAGGGTGGGGCCGTGGATGACCTGCCGGCCGCGCTCGTGGTCTGGCTGCTCGGCCAGGACGAGCAGTGGCTGCGTCCGCGCCACCACGCCGTCGTCACCGCGGCCCGCGCCGCCGCGCTCTGCGACGTCGTGGCGAGCGGTGCGGCCGAATGGGTCGACGGCCCCGGGGGTGCCGCGGTCCGACCGGGACCCACGGCCGGCGCCGGGGACGACGGTCTCGTCGCGTCGTGGGGCGCCGCGATGGCGGTGTCCGGCCCCGGACCGGTACCGGTCGTGCAGGCGCTCGACGCCATCGGCCCGGACTTGTGGGACCGGCTGGGGACCGATGTCGTCCGGCGCGGGGCAGCGCTGGCCGTGCCGCGCGGGGTGCGCCGGTGGAGGTCACCGCGCTGCCGCCCCCGACGTGAGGTCGTCCAGCCGCTCCGTCGTCACCTGCTCGCCGTCGTCGCCGGCGCGACCCCGGCCGAGGCACGTGACGAGGCGGTGCTCGCGTCGGCGTCGTGCGCCGGTGTGCTCGAGCACGTCCTCAGCGACACCGCGTTCACCGACCTCGCGGTCATCGCTCCCGCCGAGGACGTCCTGCGCGAGAGCCACCTCGTGGCTCGGCTCGAGCCCGCCGTCTCCTCCCTCACGAGCCTCGGACCCCTGACCGGCCACCCGCCGCCGTCCGGCTGACGCCGATGCCCGCGGTGGCAGTGGTGGTGGCACACGTGGCGTCGGAGGTGGGGTGATCGCCCCACCTCTCGCGCCAGCGGGGGCGCCGCGAGGGCGTCAGGGCAGCGTGGCCGGTGCATCCGCGCAGCGTGGTGGGGCGTGTCGGGCTTGAACCGACGACCGACGGATTATGAGTCCGCTGCTCTGACCGACTGAGCTAACGCCCCTGGCCGTGACGCGTCGGCCACGGGTGCGCCGAGCCTAGCGGCGGCACGCCGTCGCCCCGTCGGCGGTGGGCGGCCGTGAGGACACAGGGCAGGGACGTTGCGGCGACAGGTGCGGCACAGCCCGGCCCGTGACCGTGGGAACAGATGGTCCCCACGATGAAGGAGCACCCCATGGACCGACAGACCAGGACCCTCGCGATCGGCGGGGTCGGTATCGCCGCCGCCGTCGCGCTCGGCCTCACCGGCGCCTCGCTCGCCGGGGCGGCCGACACGACGACGAGCACCGCCGCGCCGTCGGCGTCCGCGTCGGCCTCGCCCGGCACCGGCGCCGACGCGAACGGCGGGGGCTCGTCGAGCGGAACCCTGCCCGACGGAGGTCAGGCCGGCGGCCGCGGCATGCCCGACGGAGGCCGCGGAGGCATGATGGATGAGGGCGGCACGCTGACGGCCGAGGCCGCGAGCAAGGCGGTCGCGGCGGCGCAGGGGGCCGTCGACGGCGGGACGGTCAGCGGCGTCCGCGCCCTGTCCGACGGCAGCTACGAGGTGACCGTCACGTCCGACGCCGGCCGTGTCGACGTGCTGGTCTCGGCGCAGTTCGCCGTCACCGGCACCGAGGAGCACGGCGGCCCGGGCGGGATGCCCGGCGGCGGGCAGGGCACCGGCGGCGGGCAGGGCACCGGCTCGAGCGACCCGAGCGACGCCAACGGTACGAGCAGCACGACGACCTCGGGCGCGACGACGGTCTGACGGGCCACCGCGCCCGGCGCACCCGCACCACGAATCCGTGTGATCTCTGGTGCGGGTGCGTCGCGTGGGGCAGACTGGCCGCAGACAACCGGCACGCGTGGCGTGCCCGCAGACGCACGACACGGCACGAACCGGCCCACGGCTCGGGCGGCGACGTTGGGGAAGACGTCCACCGCACGACAAGGAGACCGGGATGTCAGCGATGCAGCGCGCCACCACGCGTGGAGTGGTCTACGTCCACTCCACGCCCAAGGCGCTGTGCCCGCACGTGATCTGGGCGATCGAGGGAGTCCTCGGCGTCCGCGTCAGCGTGGACTGGACCGCCCAGCCGGCCGCTCCCGGGATGGTCCGTGGCGAGCTCAGCTGGGCCGGCGAGGCCGGCAGCGGCGCCCGCATCGCGTCGGCGCTGCGCGGCTGGGAGCACCTGCGCTACGAGGTGACCGAGGAGCCGAGCCCCGGCTCCGACGGCTCGCGCTGGTCGCACACCCCCCGCCTCGGCATCCACCACACGTGGACCTCGGCCAACGGCGACGCGGTCGTCAACGAGGACCGGCTGCGCGAGGTCGTCGTCCTCGCCCAGGGCAGCCCCGAGGCGATGCAGGAGATGATCGAGGAGCTGCTCGGGCTCGAGTGGGACGAGGAGCTCGAGCCGTTCCGCTACGCCGGCGAGGGCGCGCCGGTCCGCTGGCTGCACAAGGTCGGCTGACGCTCATCCCGTGCTACACCGCAGTAAGTGTCGCTGGAACGACACGTACTGCGGTGTAGCCGGCACCCCCGAGCGCGGCGAACGCCCCCGGACCTGGTCGGTCCGGGGGCGTTTCGGCTGTGGCTCAGATGCTCTTGACGACGAGCGCGACGTTGTGGCCGCCGAACCCGAAGGAGTTGTTGAGCGCCGCGATGTCGCCGTCGGGCAGGGTGCGGTGCTCGCCGCGGATGACGTCGAGGTCGATCTGCGGGTCGAGGTTCTCGACGTTGATGGCCGCCGGCGCCGTGCGGTGGTGCACCGCGAGGACCGTGAGCAGGCCCTCGAGCGCGCCGGCCGCGCCGAGCAGGTGCCCGGTCATCGACTTCGTCGCGCTGACCGGCATCGCGTCGGCCGCGGACCCGAAGGCGCGGCGGATGGCGTTGGCCTCGGCCACGTCGCCGACCGGGGTCGAGGTCGCGTGCGCGTTGATGTGCACGATGTCGCTGTCGGTCAGCCCGGCCCGCTCGACGGCGGCCCGCATCGCGCGGGAGGCGCCGGCGCCCTCGGGCTCGGGGGCGGTGATGTGGTGGGCGTCGGCGGACATCCCGATCGAGGCGAACTCGGCGTAGATGCGCGCGCCGCGGGCCTTCGCGTGCTCGTACTCCTCGAGGACCATGACGGCCGCGCCCTCGCCCATGACGAAGCCGTCGCGGCCGGTGTCGTAGGGGCGCGAGGCGCCGGCGGGGTCGTCGTTGCGGGTCGAGAGGGCCTGCATCTGGGCGAAGCCCGCGAAGCAGATGGGGTGCGTCGCGGCCTCCGTGCCGCCGGCGACGACGACGTCGGCGCGGCCGTCGCGGATCATGTCGTAGGCGGTGCCCATCGACTCCGCACCCGACGCGCAGGCCGAGACGGTCGTGTGGGCACCGGCGCGCGCGCCGAGCAGCAGCGACACGTTGCCGGAGGAGGTGTTGGGCATGAGCATCGGCACGGCGAGCGGGAAGACGCGGCGGACGCCCTTCTCGCGCAGGTTGTCCCACTGGTCGAGCAGCGTCCACACGCCCCCGATGCCGGTGCCGATCGCGACGCCGAGGCGCTCCGGGTCGACCTCCGGCGAGCCGGCGTCCTCCATGGCGGCCTGCGAGGCGATCACGGCGTACTGCGCGCTCGGGTCCATCCGGCGGACCTGCACCTTCGTGAGGACCTCGAGCGGGTCCTGCGCGATGGTGCACGCGAAGTGGACCGGCATCTCGTACCGGTCGAGCATCTCCTGGGGCAGGGGCTTGGCCCCGGACCGTCCGGCGAGGATGCCCTCCCACGTCTCGGCGATCGTGCCGCCGAGGGGCGTGGTGGCACCGAGTCCGGTGACGACGACGCGACGCTCGCTCATGGGTGCTGCAGCTCCTTGTGGGTGCGGGTGGGGACCGGCGCGGCCTCCCGGTCGGGGAGGCCGCGCCCGGTGGGTCAGCCCTGGTTGGACTGGATGAACGTGACCGCGTCGCCGACCGTCGTGAGGTTCTTGACCTCGTCGTCGGGGATGCGGACGCCGAACTTCTCCTCGGCGTTGACGACGATCGTCATCATCGACAGCGAGTCGATGTCGAGGTCGTCGGTGAAGGACTTGTCCATCTGGACCTCGGCCGGGTCGAGGCCGGTCTCCTCGTTGACGATCTCGGCGAGGCCGCTGAGGATCTCCTGCTGGTCAGCCATGTGCTGTCTCCTTCGGTGTGGGTGGGGTGGTGCTTCGGCCCGGGTGACCCGTGGGCCCACGGGAGTCAGGGGATGACGACGACCTGCGCCGCGTAGGACAGGCCCGCGCCGAACCCGATCTGCAGCGCGAGGCCGCCGCTCGGGATCTCGCCGTGGCGGACCATCCGTTCCATCGCCAGCGGCACGGAGGCCGCGGAGGTGTTGCCGGTGTAGGCGATGTCGCGGGCGATGGGGAGGTCCGCGGGCAGCCCGAGCTTCTTGGCCATCGCGTCGATGATGCGGACGTTGGCCTGGTGGGGGATGAACGCGTCGAGCTGGTCGGCGGTGATGCCGGCGGCGTCGAGCGCCTGCTGGGCCACGGGGGCCATGCCCCAGACCGCCCAGCGGAAGACGGTCTGGCCGGCCATCCCGATGTGCGGCCAGCCGAGCTGCTTCTCGTGGACGTCGATCCAGGACTCGGTCTGCGAGATGGCCTCCCACTGCGCGCCGTCCGAGCCCCACACGGTCGGGCCGATGCCGACGGTGTCGGACCGGCTGACGACGGCGGCGCCGGCGCCGTCCGCGAAGATGAAGGCGGTGCCGCGGTCGTCGAGGGAGGTGAAGTCGGAGAGGCGCTCGACGCCGACGACGAGCACGTGCTCGGCCTGGCCGGTGCGGACCATGTCCGAGGCGAGCGAGATGCCGTGGCAGTACCCGGCGCACGCGGCCGAGATGTCGAACGCCGCAGCCGTGGACCCGAGGCGCTCGGCGACCAGCGGTGCGGCGGCGGGGGTCTGGTAGGGCCAGCTGACCGTCGCGACGATGACCGCACCGAGGTCGGCGCCGGTGATGCCGGCCATCTCGAGCGCGGGGGTGGCGGCGAACACGGACATGTCGATGACCGACTCGCCCTCGCCGGCGAAGCGGCGCTCGATGATGCCCGAGCGCTCGCGGATCCACTCGTCGGAGGAGTCGATGCGCTCGACGAGCTCGCTGTTCGGGACGACCCGGCGCGGCCGGTATCCGCCGATGCCGGCGATCCGGGAGTGCGTGACCGGGCCGGCGGTGAGGTGGCCGGTGCCCTTGGGGGTGGGGCTCATGCGGAGTGCTCCTCGATGAGGGTGCGAGCGGCGTCGAGGTCCTCGGGTCCCTTGACCGCGAGCAGCTCGACCCCCTTGAGGGCGCGCTTGGCGAGCCCGACGAGCGTGCCCGCCGGGGGCAGCTCGATGATCGCGGTGACGCCGAGCTTGGCGAACCGGTCGGAGCAGAGGTCCCAGCGGACCGGGTTGGAGACCTGGGCGACGATCCGGTCGAGGACCTCGTGGCCGTCGGTGACGACCTCGCCGTCGCGGTTGGAGACCAGCGGCACGGCGGCGTCGGCGGGGGACAGGTCGCCGGCCGCGCTGGCCAGGGCGTCGACCGCGGGCTGCATGAACGAGGTGTGGAAGGCGCCGGCGACCTTGAGCGGGATGACCCGGGCGCGCGTGGGCGGCTCGGCGGCGAGGGCCGCCAGGGCGTCGAGCTCGCCGGCGGCCACGACCTGGCCGGCGGCGTTGACGTTGGCCGGCGTGAGGCCGTGCGACTCGATGGCCGCGAGGACCTCGGTCGGGTCCCCGCCGACGACCGCGCTCATCCCCGTGGGGGTCGCGGCGCTGGCCTGCGCCATCTCGCGCCCGCGCAGGGCGACGAGGCGCATCGCGTCGTCCTCGGCGAGGACCCCGGCCGCGGCGGCCGCGGTGATCTCGCCGACGGAGTGGCCGGCGAGCGCGCCGACGCGGCTGGTTCCGCCGAGGGCGCGCACGGCGAGGAGGCCGGCACCGACGAGGAGGGGCTGGGCGACCGCGGTGTCCTTGATCGTGTCCTCGTCCGAGGTCGTGCCGTGGGCGACGAGGTCGACACCGGCGGCATCCGACAGGGCGGTGAGGTGCTCGCGGGCACCGGGCAGCTCGAGCCACGGGGCGAGGAAGCCCGGGGTCTGGGAGCCCTGACCGGGGCAGACGATGATGATCACGTGCCCCAGCCTGCTATCCGGCGGGGTCGCGGCCCGGGACGGGCGGGGACGAACCTGTCGGGCGCCTTTTGTGGGATCCCCACAATCTCTGTCAGCGGGGCCTCAGGGACGCGGGGCGGTGCGGGCGGCCGGGCCGAGGCGGTGGAAGGCCAGGGCGAGCCGCACCGTCTGGGCGTCGTGGGCGTCGGTCAGGTCGTAGCCGGTGGCCTTGGCGATGCCCTGGAGCCGGTAGCGCACGGTGTTCGGGTGGACGATGAGCGCCCGCGCGGTGCCCTCGACCCCGAGGCCCCCGTCGAGCCACGCCTGCGCGGTCTCGAGCAGCGAGCCACCGCTCGCCTCGAGCAGCGGGCGCACGATCCGGGCGGTGAGGGCGTTGCGGGCCGGGAGGTCGCCGAGGAGGGCGCGTTCGCCGAGGAGGTCGTCGGCGAGGACCGGGCGGGGCGCGGCCGGCCACGCGGGCGCGGCGGTGTGGCCGGAGATCGCGGCCCGGGCCGAGCGCCCGGCGGCGAAGAGGTGGGGGACCGTCGGGCCGACGACGAGGGGGCCGTCGCCGAGGTGCGGGTCGAGGGTCTCGGCGAGGGCGACGGGGTCGACGACGCCGCCGCCGATGCACACCACCCGCGGGCCGTGGATGGCCACGAGCAGCTCCACCCCGCGGCGGCGGGCCGTGCGGTGCAGCTCGCCGAGCACCGGTCCGGTCGCGCCCGACGGTGTCGAGCCGACGACGACCGCGACGCCGCTCACCGCGCCCCAGCCGAGCGCCGCGGCCCGCGACTGCATCGACTCGTCCGCCTCGCCGCGGATCACGGCGTCCACGACGAGGGACTCCAGCCGGGCGTCCCACGCGCCGCGCGCCTCGGCAGCCTCGGCGTAGACCTCGGCCGCGGCGAAGGCGACCTCGCGGCTGTAGCGCAGGACGGCCTCGCGGGCGAGGTCGCCCTCGCCGGGGGCGGCGATGCCGGCGATCTCGCGCTCCACGACGCCGATGCTCGTCCGGAGGAGGTCGAGGGTCTGTGCGAGGCTGATCGAGCGGGTCAGCTCGCGCGGGGCGGTGCCGAAGACGTCGGCCGTGGCCGGCGCGCGCTCCTGGTCGCCGCCGAACCAGTCGATGAAGCTCGTGATGCCCGCCTGCGCCACGAGCCCGACCCACGAGCGGTTCTCGGCGCTCAGGGCGCGGAACCACTCGTGGTCGGTCTCCATCTGCCGGACCGCGGCCGCCCCGAGGTCACCGGCGGCGCGGCTGACCCGGGTGCGGGTGTCCTGCGAGGCGGTGGGCGGCACGCGGTGAGTCTATTTGTGCGGCCCGGACAAGGAGCGGCAGGCGACGTCCCGGGCCGCGGCCGGTGGACACCGACGGCCCGAGACCCCGGAACGTCCGCGAGACCCCGGAACGGATCCGGGGTCTCGCGGACATTTCGGGGTGACCCCGAAATGTCGAGGCGGGTGGGGCGTCAGTCGGTGCCGGACTCCATCGCCGCGTGGTCGAGCGCCTGCTCGGCGTCGCCCGAGGCCTGCGGGTTGTCGGTGATGCGGTCGTAGCCGCCGGCGGGCAGCTCGCCGAACAGGGTGCCGTTCTCGACGAGCAGCTGGCCCTGGTCGTTCGGCTGCTCGGCGTAGAGCTCGAGCTTGGCGCGGCTGTCGGCGATGTCGAGGTTGCGCATCGTCAGCTGCCCGATCCGGTCCTGCGGGCCGAAGGCGGCGTTCTCGACGCGCTCCATCGACAGCTTGTCCGGGTGGTAGCTGAAGTTCTCGCCGCGGGTGTCGACGATGGAGTAGTCCTCGCCGCGCCGCAGCCGCAGGGTGACCTGGCCGGTGACGACGGAGGCGATCCAGCGCTGGATGGCCTCGCGGAGCATGAGGCTCTGCGGGTCGAGCCAGCGGCCCTCGTACAGCAGCCGGCCGAGGCGGCGACCCTCGTTGTGGTAGTTCGCGATCGTGTCCTCGTTGTGCACGGCGTTGAGCAGCCGCTCGTAGGCGATGTGCAGCAGCGCCATGCCGGGGGCCTCGTAGATGCCGCGCGACTTCGCCTCGATGATGCGGTTCTCGATCTGGTCCGACATCCCGATGCCGTGCCGGCCGCCGATGGTGTTGGCCTCGTGCACGAGCGCGACGGGGTCGAGCGCCTTGCCGTTGATCGCGACCGGGCGGCCCTCGACGAACGCGATGGTCACGTCCTCGCTCTCGATGGCGACGGCGGGGTCCCAGAAGCGGACGCCCATGATCGGCTCGACGACCTCCATCGACTCCTCGAGGTGCTCGAGCGTCTTCGCCTCGTGGGTCGCTCCCCAGATGTTGGCGTCCGTCGAGTACGCCTTCTCCTGGCTCTGCCGGTAGGGCAGGTCGCGCTCGGTCAGCCAGGCGCTCATCTCGTGCCGCCCGCCGAGCTCGTGGACGAAGTCGGCGTCGAGCCACGGCTTGTAGACCCGCAGGTTGGGGTTGGCGAGCAGCCCGTAGCGGTAGAAGCGCTCGATGTCGTTGCCCTTGAAGGTCGACCCGTCGCCCCAGATCTCGACGTCGTCGGCCTGCATCGCGCGCACGAGCAGCGTGCCGGTCACGGCCCGGCCGAGCGGCGTCGTGTTGAAGTACGTGCGCCCGCCGGTGCGGATGTGGAACGCGCCGCAGGCGATGGCCGACAGGCCCTCCTCGACGAGCGCGGCCCGGCAGTCGACGAGGCGCGCGACCTCGGCGCCGTACTGGCCGGCGCGGTCGGGGACGGTGTCGATCTCGGGCTCGTCGTACTGGCCGAGGTCGGCGGTGTAGGTGCAGGGCACCGCCCCCTTGTCGCGCATCCACGCGACCGCGACGGAGGTGTCGAGACCCCCGGAGAAGGCGATGCCGACGCGCTCGCCGACGGGGAGGGAGGTGAGGACCTTGGACATGGTGCAAGGATATACAGACTTCTGCATACATCCAAACTCGTATCACGGAGCCCGGTCCGGTGCTCCTCCCGTCGTGGCCACCCCTCACCGACCCCCAGCGGTCCACGTCAACGGCGTCCCCGTCGAGGTCCCCGACGGCGCCCGGCGGCGCGGGAGCGGTCCGCGCGTCGTGGCCCGCTTCAGCGGACCCGTGCTGGGGCACTGGGTCCCGGCGCTGCGGCGGGCCGGCGCCGAGGTCGCCTTCTGGTGCCCGCCGCGGGGGGCCTGCCTCACGGTCCGGCGCGACCGGACCGCCGAGGCCGTCGGCCGCCTGCCGTTCGTCAGCGGGTTCGTCCCGTACGACGAGGCGCTGTGCCGCAGGCCACTCACCCCGCCGGACGACGGGCCCGGGCGGACCTGGCTCGACGTCGTGTGCTTCTCGCACTCCGTGCGCCCCCTCGTCGTGGCCCGGCTGCGCGAGCTGGGGGCGACGGTCCTCGACCAGGGACGCAGCAAGGTGCGCATCGAGTGGCCGGGGGACCCCGCGCCGGTGCGGGCCCTCGTCGGCGTCAAGCTCGTCGAGCGGCCCCGCCTGCCGCGCACCGCCACCGCCGGCCTCGCCCCCGACCTCGGGTGGGCCGCGGCCGGCGGATGGCGTGACGACCTCGACGGTGACGGCGAGGTCGTGGCGGTGTGCGACACCGGGTTCGACACGGGCGACCCCCGCACGGCGGTCGCCGACCTGCGCGGGCGGCTGCGCCACCTGCGCTCCTGGCCCCTCGGCCCCTCGTGGACGCCGTACGTCACCAACCCCGGCGCGGACGACGGCCCCGCCGACGTCGCGAGCGGCCACGGCACGTTCGTCACGGGCGTCGTGGCCGGCGACGGCGCGCAGAGCGGCGGACGCAACCGCGGCGTCGCCCCCGGGGTCGAGGTCGTCGTCGAGGCGATCGAGCAGTTCGTCGCCGTCGCGCCGGGGCACCCCGAGGTCGGCCCGTCACGGCACGCCCTCGCCGGGCGTCCGACCGACCTGCGCGAGCTCTTCGACGACGGACGCAGGCGCGGCGCCCGCATCCACGTCGCCGCCTGGGGGACACCCGCCGGGGGCGCCTACGACAACGACGCGTACGAGGCCGACCTCTTCCTCCACGAGCACCCCGACACCGTGCTCCTCGTCGCGGCGGGCAACGGAGGGTCCGACCGGGGCGGCGACCGGGTCGCGGACCCCGGGTCCGTCGAGTCGCCGGCCTGCGCCAAGAACGTCCTCGCCGTGGGGGCCACCGAGGGGTCGACGCCGAACGGGTTCCCCGGCACGTGGGACCGGCTGCAGACCGAGGGCCGGCGCTTCGCCGACCCCCGCGACCGCGCCGACGCCACGAGCGGGCAGCCCGACCGGATGGCTCCGCTGTCCGCCGCCGGGCCCACGCGGGACGGCCGGCGCAAGCCCGACCTCTGTGCACCGGGCACCAACCTCGTCGGACCCCGCTCGACCGTCGCCACCGGCCGCGGCTGGGGGCTGGCCTCTCCCGCACCGCACTACGTCGTCGACGGCGGGACGAGCGCCGCCGTGGCCGCCGCCGCGGGCGCCGTCGCCCTCGTGCGCCAAGGCTGGCGCCGGGAGCGGGGCGGCCACGCACCGGCGGGGGCGACGCTCAAGGCGCTGCTCGTCGTCGGGGCGACGACCGTCCGCAGCCGCGACGGCTCCCGCCCGGAGGACCCGCGCTGGTGCGGCTTCGGCCGCGTCGACGTCGACGGGTCGCTGCCCCGGCCGGCCGACGGCAGCGAGGTGCGCATCCTCGAGAACGCCACCACCTCCAAGGCGCTGCGGACCGGCGGGACGCGTGGCTTCAGGGTGCGCGTCCCCGACGGGGGCCGGCTCCGGGCCGCCCTGTGCTGGTACGACCTCCCGGGGGAGCGCCTCGTCTGCGACCTCGACCTCTCGCTCACCGGACCCCTCCCTGCGTCGCCGCCGGTCCACGGCAACCACGAGCCCGGCCGACCCGACCGGCCCGGCGTCCCCGACCGCGTGAACACGGTCGAGGTCGTCGACGTCGACGGGCTGGCCGGCGGCACCTGGGTGCTCGCCGTCCACGGCGCGAACATCCCCCAGGGGCCGCAGCCCTACGCCCTCGTCGTCAGGACGTGGCCCGCGGGCTGACCGCACCCCACCCACCGCAAGGAGAGCCACCATGGCCAGCACCACCCGCCGCCGTCCGGCGAAGACGGCCGCCCGGGCCCGCACGCCCGAGCGCGAACCCACGACCACCGTCCCGGTGACCCCGGCGCCGCGCACCGCGGCGCCCGTCGTCCCCGCCCCCGCCGCGGCCCTCGCCGGCCTCGGCGCACCCGCCGGCCTCGGGGCCGGGGTCGCGGCCGCCGACGTCAGCGGCCAGCTCCGGGCCGTCGCGCCCACCTTCGGCGACGTCCTGAAGTCCATCGGCATCGGCGTCGCCGACTCGCAGGCCGCGCTCGACCAGGGCGTCATCGACACCGTCAACGAGCTCGCCGACACGAACATCACCGTCGTCACGGACGTCATCCAGCACCTCGACGACGACGGCCTCCCCGTCGCCGCCGACACCGAGCTCGTGAGCACCGACCTCTCGGTCCTCAACTTCTTCATGCCGACCGTCCACGAGTGGAAGCGCGTCGCCCTCTCGATGGACCTCTCGTGCGGGGCGTTCAACGAGAGCGACGGGCTGACCTTCAGCGCCAAGCAGTCCGGCGGCGGGATCGGGGGAGCGGGCCTGTTCTGGGGCTTCCTCGGGGTCAACTACGAGTACGGGTACGAGAACACCCAGGACGTGCGGACCTCGCACGAGCAGGAGGCCAGCTGGTCCTCCGGCGAGGTGCGGCTGGATGCCATCCTCGGCCCGCGCACGACCGGCAAGCTGCCGGTGCCCAGCCAGGTCGCCATCGGCCCGCAGATCGTCTTCTCGCAGGGGCCGGTCAAGGAGACCGCCGTCGCCGGCGCGGGCGTCAACCGCTCGGTCGACGTCGTCGTCACGGTGCGCAAGGCCGGTGGCGACGTCAACCCCGGTGTGCCGCTGCGGATCGAGGCCGGGAGGCTGCGCACCAGCTTCTCGACCACCGCGCCGTTCACCGGCAACAGCACGAACGCGGAGGGCCAGGTGCTCGTCACCGTCACCCGCAACGTCCCGAACGCCGGCGCCGCCGGCGCCCGCGTCACCCTCGTCGCCCGGCTCGGCGCGATGAGCCAGAGCTACGCGCTCACGATCTGAGAGAAGGAGAGTCCCATGGCAGACACCGACGTGAGCGGTCAGCTCAACACCGCCGGTATGGCCTTCGGCGACCTCGTCCGGCTCACCGGGCAGGCCGTCGCCAGCACGCAGCAGGAGCTCAACAAGACCGCGGCGGACACCACGTCCGCGCTGTCGCAGACGCTCGTCGACGTCATCGCGGTCCAGGAGGTCGAGTACGACGACGCCGGCACCGTGACGGGCGCGCAGACCTTCACCCAGAAGCTGCCGCTCATCGACGTCGTCGACCCCGTCCTCTACGAGTGGAAGCAGGTGCGCCTCCAGGGCCGCTTCTCGGCGTCGCAGTTCGCGACGACGCAGTCGAGCGACAGCTACGTGCACAGCAACACCGACTCGCACGGACAGGCCGGCATCGGCCTGATCTTCGGAGGCGGCTACAACAACTTCCAGTACGACTCCTCGCAGGCGCACGTCGACACGCGCTACCGCTCCGAGAGCTCGGTCGGCCTCCTGCGGATGAACGCCATCCTCGAGCCGCGCCACGACATCGGGGTGCCGCGCCCGCGCCAGGCGGTCGTCGGGCCGTCGATCAGCATCGACGCCGGCCCGATCACCGACGTGGGCGGGCCGCCGGCGGAGTCGAGGACGATGGAGGTCGTCATCACCTACGAGAACGCCGACGGCGACCCCATCCCGGGCAAGACGCTCGCTGTCGACTCGGCGGGTGTCGCCTGGGAGTACGTCGGTGGCGTCGACCAGACCGACGGGGACGGGCAGCTGACGATCCTCCTGACCCGGACCTTCGTCGACGAGACCGCCGACCGCACCCCGGTCGACGTCGTCGTCAGCGTCCGCAAGGGCATCGTGTCCGAGTCCACGACCGTCACGTTCTGACCGTGGCCACCGGCGACCCCTCGCCGACCGCGGGGAGCGGCACCCGGCAGACCGAGCTGGGTGCCCTCCTCGCGGGCACGGTCACCGCCGTCGTCGAGGCGCAGGACCTCCTCGACGAGCACGCCCGCGCCCGGGCCGCGGAGTACGCGGCCGCCGCGCCGGGCAGCCTCGCCCTCCCGCCGCTCTGGTACGCGTTCGACGAGGCGTCGGTCGACCTCGAGCTCTCGACCGAGGCCGTCCGCGTCGCGTCGGACGACGGTGGCCCGGCCCGCACGCGCCTGCTGTGCCGGACGGTCAACCCCGTGACCGTCGGCGTCTACGGCTACCGCTCCGCCGCCGGCACCCGCGTCCGGCTCACCCTGACCCCCCAGCGCGTCGCCCCGACCCCGCTCCCGGCGACCGAGGAAGGACGCCCGTCGCCATGACCCCACCCCAGGTCCGCACGACGCTCGACCCCGGCCGGCTCCCGGCCCTCGACCGCATCGGCGTCGACCGCCTCGTCACGGTCGACGGCATCACCGGTGTCTTCACGCCGGTCACGGGCGCCGACCCCGCCGCGTCCGGGGAGAACCTCGAGAAGATCGTCGACGCCCTCCGCGGCGAGCTGGCCTCGGCCCGCGCCGAGAACGCCGCCCTCGAGGCGAAGCTCGCCGCGCTCGCGGACCCGCCGCGCTCGTCCGACGACCTCGCCGACGGGTTGCAGCACGCGCTCGACGGCATCGCCGAGCGCCTCGGGACGATGGGCAACGGCACGTCGAACTTCGCCGTGCGCGAGTTCACCCTGGAGTCCAAGGTGCACGTCGACGTCACCGCCGTCGGGACCATCGGCTTCCAGTTCGTGCGCCCCGGTGACCAGGTCAACGCGGCCGCGCTCTCGACCGTCTCGATGACCGTCGTCCCGGTCCCCAAGCCGCCGCCGGACGAGGTCGTGGCCGCGCCGGTCGTCGAGCGTCCGGTCGAGGACATCGACGGGCTGACCGACGCCCAGGTGGCGACGCTGCGCGGGGCGCACGTGACGACGACGAGCGGGTTCGCCCGGCTGGCGACCCGCGCGACCGCCTCGGCGAGCCTCGTCAGCCTGCTCGGCGTCGACCGCGAGGAGCTCGGCCGGTTCACCGTGCTCGCCGGGCTGCTCGGCGTCCCCGGGGTCGACCGGACGAACGCCGCGGTGCTGCACGACGCCGGTGTCACCGACGTCGCGGCGCTCGCGGCCGCCGACCCGGCGGACCTCGTCGAGCGCTACCGGGTGGCCGCGAAGCCCCGGCGGGCGCTCGGCACGACGCCGAGCCTCGCCGAGGCCACCCGCTGGGTCGAGGCGGCCGCCGCGCTGACCACCACCCCGGCCTGAGCGGCGTCCGCTCGGGCGGGACCAGCGGTGGGGCTCAGCCCTCGCCGAGCACCTCGTCGATGCGCTGCACCTTCGAGGTGAGCATCCCCGTGTGCCCGGGCCGGATGTCGGCCTTGACGACGAGCGAGACGCGCGGGTGGCGCGCGGTCATCGCCTCGGTGCACCGCTTGAGGACGGCGAACACCTCGTCCCACTCGCCCTCGAGGTTGGTGAACATCGCGTTCGTCTCGTGGGGGAGGCCGGAGGCGCGGACGATGCCGACCGCCTCCGCGACGGCCTCGGCGTAGGAGCCGGTGTCGTCCGGGCTCGCGGGGGCGATGCTGAAGGCGACGATCATCGGGCTGCTCCTGGGGTGCTCACCCGTCGAGAGTAGAGAACACGCCGCCCGCGACGGTGCGCGGGCGGCGTGTCCTGTTCACTCGACGGGGTGGGCGGTCAGCTGTCGCCGCCCTCGTTGCCGGACGCGCCGGCGGTCACGTCGTGCAGCCGGTAGCGCTTGGCGGCCTCGGCCGGCACCGACGCCTCGACCTCGCCGCGCTCGGCGAGCACCTGGAGGGCGCGCACCGCCATCGACGGGCCGTCGATGTGGAAGTAGCGCCGCGCCGCGGGGCGGGTGTCGGAGAAGCCGAAGCCGTCGGCGCCGAGCGACGAGAAGTCGCCGGGCACCCACTGCGCGATCTGGTCCTGGACGGCCCGCATGTAGTCGGACACCGCGAGGACCGGGCCCTGGCGCCCGGACAGCTGCGAGGTCACCCACGGGGTGGGCGCCTCCTGCTCCGGGTGCAGGAACTTCGCCTCGTCGCACCGGAGCCCGTCACGCCGCAGCTCGTTCCACGACGTCACCGACCACACGTCGGCCGCGACGTGCCAGTCGTTGCGCAGCAGCTCCTGCGCCTCGAGCGCCCACGGCATCCCGACACCCGACGCGAGCAGCTGCACGCGGGGGGCGTCGTCGCCGATGCCCTCGGTCGAGCCCTCGGCGTAGAGGTACATGCCCTTGAGCAGGCCCTCGCGGTCGAGGTTCTCGGGCTCGGCCGGCTGCGCCATCGGCTCGTTGTAGACCGTCAGGTAGTAGATGACGTTGCGCTGGTCGTCGGTCAGCGACTCGTCCGTGCCGTACATCCGGTGCAGACCGTCCTGGACGATGTGCGCGATCTCGTACGCGAACGCCGGGTCGTAGTGCACGACGGCGGGGTTGGTCGCCGCGAGCAGCGGGCTGTGGCCGTCGGCGTGCTGGAGGCCCTCGCCGGTCAGCGTCGTGCGGCCGGCGGTGGCCCCGATGAGGAAGCCGCGCGTCATCTGGTCGGCCGCGGCCCACACCGAGTCACCGGTGCGCTGGAAGCCGAACATCGAGTAGAAGACGTAGATCGGGATCATCGGCTCGCCGTGCGTCGCGTACGACGTGCCGGAGGCCGTGAACGCTGCCATCGAGCCGCCCTCGTTGATGCCGAGGTGGAGGATCTGGCCGTCCTTGGCCTCGCGGTAGGCGAGCATCAGCTCCGCGTCGACCGGCGTGTAGCGCTGCCCGTGCGGGTTGTAGATCTTGATCGTCGAGAAGAAGCTGTCCATCCCGAAGGTGCGCGCCTCGTCGGGGATGATCGGCACGATCCGCTTGCCGAACTCCTTGTCGCGCATGAGGTCCTTGAGCAGCCGGACGAACGCCATCGTCGTCGCGACCTGCTGCTTGCCGGAGCCCTTCTTGACCTGGCCGTAGGCGGAGTCGTCGGGCAGGTGGATCGGGACGTGCGTCGAACGCCGCTCCGGCACACCGCCACCGAGCTTGGCGCGGCGCTCCATCGCGTACTGGATGACCTCGTCGTCGGCGCCCGGGTGGAAGTACGGCGCGTTGTACGGGTCCTTCTCGAGCTGCTCGTCGCTGACCGGGATGTTCAGCGAGTCACGCAGCTTCTTGAGGTCGTCGAGCGTGAACTTCTTCATCTGGTGCGTCGCGTTGCGGCCGGCGAACGAGGTGCCGAGGCCGTAGCCCTTGATCGTCTTCGCGAGGATGACGGTCGGCTGGCCGGTGTGCTCGACCGCGGCCTTGTAGGCGGCGTACACCTTGCGGTAGTCGTGGCCGCCGCGCTTGAGCTTCCACCAGATGTCCTCGTCGGACCAGTCGGCGACCATCTTGCGGGTGCGCGGGTCGCGCGCGAAGAAGTGGTCGCGGACGTACTTGCCGTCGTTGGCGCGGAAGGTCTGGTAGTCGCCGTCCGACGTCGAGTTCATGAGGTGGACGAGGGCGCCGTCGCCGTCGGCGGCGAGCAGCGGGTCCCAGCCGCGGCCCCACACGACCTTGATGACGTTCCAGCCGGCGCCGCGGAAGAACGCCTCGAGCTCCTGGACGATCTTGCCGTTGCCGCGCACCGGGCCGTCGAGCCGCTGGAGGTTGCAGTTGACGACGAACGTGAGGTTGTCGAGCTCCTCCTGCGCCGCGATCTGCAGGGCGCCCCGCGACTCGGGCTCGTCCATCTCGCCGTCGCCGAGGAAGGCCCACGTGTGCTGCTGGCTCGTGTCCTTGATGCCGCGGTTGTGCAGGTACTTGTCGAACTGCGCCTGGTAGATGGCGTTCATCGGGCCGAGGCCCATCGACACCGTCGGGAACTCCCAGAAGTCCGACATGAGGCGCGGGTGCGGGTAGCTGGGCAGCGCGAGCGGCGAGCCGTCGACGACGTGGCTGTGCTCCTGGCGGAACCCGTCGAGGCGGTCGGCGCTGATCCGGCCCTCGAGGAAGGCGCGGGCGTACATGCCGGGGGAGGCGTGGCCCTGGAAGAAGACGTGGTCGCCGCCGCCCGGGTGGTCCTTGCCGCGGAAGAAGTGGTTCATGCCCACCTCGTAGAGCGTCGCGGCCGACGCGTACGTCGAGATGTGGCCGCCGACGCCGATGCCCGGCTTCTGCGCGCGGTGCACGACCATCGCGGCGTTCCAGCGCAGGAGGGCGCGGAAACGGCGCTCGGTGTCCTCGTCGCCGGGGAACCACGGCTCCTGCTCCGGGCCGATCGTGTTGACGTAGTCGGTCGTCGTCAGCGACGGGACGCCGACCTGCATCGACCGGGCCCGCTCGAGCAGGCGGAGCATGAGGTAGCGGGCGCGCATCCGTCCCGGGCCGTCGATGACGGCGTCGAGGCTGGCGAGCCACTCGTCGGTCTCGCTCGGGTCGATGTCCGGCAGGTGCGTCGGGATGCCGTTGAGGATGGGGCCGACGTCTTCGTGGAGGGCCACGCGCACGTCCTTTCAGCGGTCGCGGTCCGTGCCCCGGTCGGGGGCCGGACCACCCATCCTTCACCCACGAGCGGCCCGCGTCACAATCCGGGTCCGTGCTACTGGACGGTACGTCGAGCCGCAGGTCACGCCGCGGGGTCGGGCACCCGGTCCGGGCGGGAGTACAGCGAGATGCGCCCCTCGCGGGCGAAGGCGGCGAGCGTGATGCCCGCGTCGACCGCGAGCTCGACGGCCAGTGAGGTGGCCGCGCCCACCGCGACGACGACGGGGATGCCCGCGACCGCCGCCTTCTGGACGATCTCGAAGCTCGCCCGGGCGCTGACGACGAGGACGGTGCCGGACAGCGGCAGCTCGCGCTCGCGGGCCAGCCCGCCGATCACCTTGTCGACGGCGTTGTGCCGGCCGACGTCCTCGCGGACGGCGAGCAGCGTGCCGTCGGCGTCCGCGACGCCCGCCGCGTGCACGCCGCCGGTGCGCTCGAAGGTCGCCTGGTGGGTGCGCAGCGCGTCGGGCAGGCCGGCGAGGACGGAGGCCTCGACCCGCACCGCGTCGGCGGCGACGTCGAAGCGGCTCGCGGTGCGCACGGCGTCGAGGGACGCCGAGCCGCACACGCCGCAGGCGCTCGTCATCGACTCCGTGCGCTCGCGGGCCGGGCGCAGGAGGGAGACGCCGGGGGAGAGGGCCGCCTCGACGACGTTGAAGGTCGGCGAGCCGTCGGGCCCGACGTCGGTGCAGTGCATCATCGTCGCGACGTCGTGGGCCGACGCGACCATCCCCTCGGTGAGCAGGTGACCGAGGGCGAGGTCGAAGTCGTCGCCGGGGGTGCGCATCGTCGTCGTCACGGAGCTGCCGTCGACCCGGACCTCGAGGGGCTCCTCGACGGCCACGGTGTCGGGGCGCCGGTCGACGACCGCGCGGCCGAGGTCCATCCGCGTCCGCGGCACCCGTGTCGTCACCCGTCCCACGGCCCCATTCGAGCACACCGGGCCGCCGGTGTTGCGCGGAGCGGAACGGCGGGTGCCGACCTGCCGGCCGCGTCCTGGCGTCGGGCGGGTGAGCGCGACGGAGACCACGACCCCGCCGGAGGTCGGCCTGCGGGTCGATGTCGACGGCATCGGCACCAACGACCACCGGGTCGTCACCGACGTCCTCTCCGCGCCCTGACGGCCCGGGCACCCCACCGCCGTCGGGGCGCTGGGGCAGACTGGGCGCGTGCCCGAGACCCCGCCTCCCGCCGTGACCGCCGACCCCGGTGCGCCCTCCGGGCCCGTCACCCTGCGCGGCGGCGACCTGCCCTGGCGCACGGTCGCCCCGCAGCTCGCGACGGTGCGGCTCATCACCCTCGCGGTCGTCCTCGCGGTGCCGCTGCTCGCGACCGTCGTCGTCGCGCTGCTCGTCACGCCGTGGGTGTGGCTCGGCACCCTCGGGCTCGTCCTGCTCGGCGCCTGGGCGGCCTGGCTGATCTCGCGCCAGGTGAGCGCCATCTCGTGGGTCGAGCTCGACGAGGAGCTCGTCATCCGCAAGGGACGCCTGTTCCGCAGCCTCGTCAGCGTCCCCTATGGACGGCTGCAGTACGTCGACATCCAGTCCGGGCCGCTGGCCCGGGCGTTCGGCATCGCCTCGTGCGAGATCCACACCGCCTCCCCCGAGAGCGGCGGCTCGTTGCCGGGGCTGCCCACCGAGGAGGCCGAGGCCCTGCGGGCGCGGCTCGCGGCGCGCGGCGAGACCCAGCGGGCGGGTCTGTGACCACACCGGGGGGAGCGCCCGACGAGGTCGGGACCGTGCAGGACTCCGAGGACGTGGACGGCTGGCAGCGGCTGCACCCGCTCTCGCCGCTGCTGCGCGGCGGCGTCGTGCTCATCGCCGTGCTCGGCTACGCCGTCAGCCGCCTCGTCGACTCCGTGCTCTCCTCGCTCGACCCCACCGCCGAGCCCGACCCAGGCGCCGACTACGAGCTCGCGTGGACGAGCCACCCGCTCCTCGCCCTCGGCGCGCTCGTCGTCGTCATCGCCGCCGTCGCGGCCGTCGGCTGGGTCAGCTGGCGGTTCTCGCGCTTCCGCGTGGCCGCGGGGCAGGTCGAGCTGCGCACCGGTGTCCTCTTCCGCCAGCACCGACAGGTGCGGCTCGAGCGGGTCCAGGCCGTGGAGACGACGCGCCCGCTGCTCGCGCGCCTCGTCGGGCTGAGCCAGGTCGTCGTCCAGTCCGCCGGCGGCTCCGACTCGCACCTGACCCTCGCCTTCCTCGGCGCCGACCGCGCGGAGGAGGTGCGCGCGCACCTGCTCGAGCTGGCCGGCCGCTCCGACGAGGCCGCCCGGCCGGGGATGCCTCCTGCCGCCGAGCACGACCCCGGGGTCCCGGCCGGTGCCGCGCCCCGGGCCCCGGCGGTCGAGCCGCCCCCGCTCGTCGTCGTGCCCAACGGGCGCCTGTTCGTCGCGACGATCCTCCACGGCTCGACCATCGTCCTCGGGGTCATCCTGCTCGGCGCCGCCGTCACGGTGGGGGTCGCCGAGGCCGGCCTCGCCGTCCTGGCCGGGGCGCCGGCCCTGCTGCCCGTCGTCTTCGGCCTCGGCGTCAGCCGGGTCAAGGAGCTCCTCGTCCACGGCAACTTCTCCATCGCCCGCACCGGCACGGCCCTGCGCGTCCGGCACGGCCTGACGGACCTGCGCGTCTCGACCGTGCCGGTGCACCGCGTCCAGGCGGTCGAGGTGCTCCAGCCCCTCTGGTGGCGGCCGTGGGGATGGTGGCGCGTGCGCGTCAACGTCGCCGGCGTCCACGGCGGCGACAACGACGACGACGAGACCGTGATGCTGCCCGTCGGCACCGCCGACGAGGCGCTCGCCGTCCTCGCCGCGCTCGGCGCCCACCCCGAGGACCCCGTCCTGCTCGAGGCCCTGCACGGCGCCGGCGGGGAGCACGGATGGGTCGGACCTCCGCGCGTCGCGCGCTGGCTCGACCCATGGAGCTGGCGGCGGACCGGCTACGCCCTCGCCGAGCACGCCGTCTACCTGCGCACCGGGCGGTTCACCCGGCGCACCGTCGTCGTGCCGCACGCGCGCATCCAGTCCCTCGGCCTGGCCCAGGGTCCGCTCCAGCAGCGACTCGGCCTCGCCAGCGCCCGCCTCGTCTCCACGCCCGGCCCGGTCGGCCCGGACGTCCCGCACCTCGCGCAGGCGGACGCCGAGGAGCTGCTCGAGCTCGTCGGTCGCCGCGCCCGCGAGGCGCGGCGACTCGCCGGCCACCCCCTTGCACCCGGCCACGCGCCGTTGGTGGACTTTCCCCAGAACGATCCCCGAACGTGAGAGGTTGACACCGTGAACACCCCGACGCCGCCCCCGGTCGACCCCGGGTCCAGCGCCCCCGGAGCCGTCGAGCGACTCGGCTTCGCCCCCGAGCAGGTCGTCCAGGAGTTCGGCTGGGACGCCGACGTCGACGAGGCGCTGCGCGTCGCCGTCGAGGAGGCCTGTGGCGGTGAGCTCGAGGACGACGAGTACACCGGCGCCGCCGACGCCGTGCTCCTGTGGTTCCGCGAGGAGGACGGTGACCTCGGCGACGCGCTCGTCGACATGGTCGGCGTCCTCGAGGAGGGCGGGTTCGTCGTGCTCCTCACGCCGCGCGAGGGGGGTGAGGTCGACCCGACCGAGATCGACGAGGCCGCGGTGACCGCCGGCCTGCACCTCGCGGGGACCTACAACGCGTCGGGGGAGTGGCGGGCGCACAAGCTCGTGGCCCCGAAGGGCAACGGCCGCCGCTGACCGGGGTTGCACACCGTGGGGGGTACTCGTCACCGGTCGGCCGCGACCACTCCCCAACTGGCAGGATGGACGCATGACCCCCGCTCCGAGCCCCCTCGCCGTCGGCGACGTCGCCCCGGACTTCACGCTGCGCGACCAGAACGGCGCCGACGTGACCCTCTCGGAGCTCACGGCGGAGAAGAACGTGGTGGTCGTCTTCTACCCGTGGGCGTTCTCGGGCATCTGCACCGGGGAGCTCGACGAGATCCGCGACCACCTCGAGCGGTACGTCACCGACGACCTCCAGGTGCTCTGCGTCTCGTGCGACGCCGTGTTCAGCAACCGCGCGTGGGCCGACATCCAGGGCTACTTCTTCCCGCTGCTGTCGGACGCCTGGCCGCACGGCGAGGTCGCCCGCGCCTACGGCGTGCTCAACGAGGCCAACGGGGCCTCGCTGCGGGGCACCTTCCTCGTCGGCCGCGACGGCCGGGTCGCGTGGACGCTCGTCAACGGCCCGGGGGAGCCGCGCGACTTCTCGGCCATCCCCTCCGCCGTCGCCGCGCTGGCGGTCTGAGCCCGGGTGGACCGACCGGTCCGCACCCGGACCTGCCATGATGTCGGCGGTCGGTGGCGCCGCGCACGGCGGGCCACCGCCCGGGGCCTGTAGCTCAGCTGGTAGAGCGCCGCGTTTACACCGCGTCGGTCGTCGGTTCGATCCCGGCCGGGCCCACATGAGCGACGACGCCCTGACCCTCCGCGAGGTGCTCGAGGTGCTCGAGCGCCTCTACCCGCCGGCCACCGCGCAGTCGTGGGACCGGGTCGGTCTCGTGACCGGCGACCCCGAACAGCCCGTTCGCCGCGTCCTCCTCGCGGTCGACCCGACGCTCGAGGTCGTCGAGGAGGCCCGCTCGCTCGGGGCCGACCTGCTGCTCACCCACCACCCGCTGCTCCTGCGGGGCGTCCACTCCGTCGCGACGACCTCGGCCAAGGGCGCGACGGTGACCGGCCTCGTCGTCGGTGACGTCGCGCTGTACGTCGCCCACACGAACGCCGACGTCGCCGACGAGGGCGTCTGCGCGGCGCTCGCCGACGCGTGCGGGCTGGCCGCGACCGAGCCGCTGGCCGTCGTCGAGGGCCAGGCGCTCGGCCGCGTCGGCGACCTGCCGTCGGCGCTGCCGCTGCGCGCGTTCGTCGAGGGGCTGGCGCGGCACCTGCCGCCGACCGCCGGCGGGGTCCGGGTCTCCGGTCCGCCGGACGCCCCGGTGCGCCGCGTGGCGCTGCTCGGCGGGGCGGGGGACGACCTGTTCGACGAGGTCCGGGCCAGCGGCGCCGACGTGTACGTGACGGCCGACCTGCGCCACCACCCGGCGCTCGAGGCCCGCGAGGAGGCGCGCGGCGGCACCCCGTACCTCGTCGACGCCGGGCACTGGGCGAGCGAGTGGCTGTGGCTGGCCCGTGCGCAGCAGGCGCTGGGTGCGGCCCTCGGCGACGACGTGACTAGGGTGGAGACCCACATCAGCACAGTGCGCACCGACCCGTGGACCTTCCTCGTCGGTGCCGACCTTGGAGGTACCCCGTGAGAGCCGACTCGTCCCGTCAGCAGCGGCTGCTCGACCTCCAGGCCATCGACACGCGGCTGGACCAGCTGGCGCACGCCCGCCGGACCCTGCCGCAGCTCGCGGAGCTCGAGGACCTCGCCGGCAAGGCACGCCTCCTCGAGGACCAGCTCGTCCGCTCGCGCACCGAGCTCGGCGACGTCCAGCGCGAGGTCGCCAAGGCCGAGGCCGACGTCCAGCTGGTCCGCGACCGTGCGGCGCGCGACCAGGCCCGGCTCGACTCGGGCACCGGCACGGCCAAGGACCTCCAGGCGCTGCAGCACGAGATCGTCTCGCTCGCGCGTCGTCAGGGCGAGCTCGAGGAGGTCGAGCTCGAGGTGATGGAGCGCGCCGAGGCCGCCGAGCACGACGTCGCCGAGCTCGAGCGCGGGATGGGTGAGCTGACCGCCCGCATCACCGCGCTCGAGACCGCCCGCGACCGTGAGACCGCGCGCCTCGACGACGAGGCCGGCCACGTGGCCGCCCCGCGCGACACCGTCGCCGCCGAGGTCGGGGAGGACCTCGTCGCGCTCTACGAGAAGATCCGCAAGAGCTCCGGCGGGACCGGCGCGGCAGCGCTGCACCAGCGCCGTTGCGGCGGCTGCCGGCTCGAGCTCAACCCCGTCGAGATCCAGCGCCTGCGCTCGGCCGACGAGGACGAGGTGCTGCGCTGCGAGGAGTGCAACCGGATCCTCGTGCGCACGCCCGAGTCCGGCCTGTGAGCCGCCGGCTCACCGTCGAGGCCGACGGCGGGTCGCGCGGCAACCCGGGCGTCGCCGGGTACGGGGCGCTGGTGCGCGACACCGAGACCGGCGCGCTGCTCGCCGAGCGTGCGGAGCCGCTGGGCA
Source organism: Phycicoccus sp. DTK01 (assembly GCF_017312765.1). Taxonomy (NCBI): domain Bacteria; kingdom Bacillati; phylum Actinomycetota; class Actinomycetes; order Micrococcales; family Intrasporangiaceae; genus Phycicoccus; species Phycicoccus sp. DTK01. The sequence continues at coordinate 83,937 of NZ_BOPU01000008.1, forward strand.
AGGCGTCGAACAACGTCGCCGAGTACCGCGGCCTCATCGCGGGTCTCACCGCGGCGCACGCGATCGACCCCGGGGCGGTCGTGCTCGTGCGGATGGACTCCAAGCTCGTCGTCGAGCAGATGGCCGGGCGCTGGAAGATCAAGCACGAGGACATGCGCCGGCTGGCGCTCGAGGCCCGCGACGTCGTCGAGGCCATCAGGGCCGCGGGCGGCGCGGTGCGCTACGAGTGGATCCCGCGCGCCGAGAACAAGGACGCCGACGCCCTCTCGAACGACGGCATGGACGGCCTCACCGTCCATCGCGACCACGAGGGTGGGGCGTCGTCGGGTGAGGCCGACGCTGCCGGTGGTGACGACGAGGCGTCGGGCGGCGCGGCGTGCGCGCCGGTCCCGCGTCGCGACGGCACGCCGGTGCGGGTCGTGCTCGTGACCGAGGCGGAGGGGAGCGCGGCGCAGCAGGCCGCGCGGTCCGTCGAGCGCCTGCTGGGCGGCGCGCCCCGGTGCCTGCTCGAGGCGGGCACCGAGGCCTCGACCGAGACGGCCGCGGAGGTCGGTGACGCGCTCGGCGTCGACGCGGTCGTCGACGCGGCCTGGGCCTCGGCCGCCGGTGCTCCGACGGCCTGGGAGCGGGTCGTCTCCCGTGGCGGCACGACGGTCGTCGTCTGCCCGGCCGCCGTCGTGCAGGCGGCCCTGGGGCACGTCCTCGGGATGCCGGCCGAGCGCCACGACCGGCTCGCGGCGGCGCCGGGGTCGCTCACCGGGGTCGAGGTCTGGACCGGCGGCGACGTCTCGGTGGCCTTCACCAACCGCACCTGAGGAGTCTCCGGCCGGTGCGGCCGATGACGTGCCGGCCGGGGCCTCAGCCCAGCGCGTCGGGGTCCCAGGGCACGGCGTCGCGCGGGAGCGCCTCGGCCGTGCGGCGGGCCAGGTCGAGGGCGGCCGGGGGTGGGGTGGCGCCGAGGTCGAGGTCGACGAGGTGGACGACGTCCTCGACGGCCCAGGACGCGAGCAGGTCGCCGCTGGTCATCACGTGGCCCTGGAAGCCGTGGTGCCCGTCGGGCAGGGCGTCCGAGGCCGCGAGCACGCGGTCGGCGACGTCGAGGAGCCGGGCGACGGCTGCCGACGGTCGGCGGTGGGCGTCGGTCCATCGCCGCTGGTCCATGAGCACGAGCACGGGGTCGTCGCCCGAGCCGGCCTCGGCGTAGGCCGCCCAGTAGCTCGCGGCATCGACGGTGGCGGGGCCCGCCGTCCGCCGGGCGAAACCGCCGAGCAGCTCCTCCCATCCGGCGAGCACGTGGGCCACGACGTCGAACCGGGTCCATCCCGCGCAGCGCGAGGGCTCGAAGAGCGCGGGCTCCGGGAGGTCGCGGACGGCGTCGGCGACGGCGACGACGGACGCACGGAACGCGGTCAGACCCTCGGCGTGGGGGACGGTCAGCGTGGGCACCCGACCACCCTCGCACCGCCTCGACCGGTGCGGGCGGGTACGGTCGCGCCGATGCCGCTGACCCGACCGCTGACCCCGGACGACCTCGACGCCCTGCTGCCGCTCCAGGAGGCGGGGGCGGTCGCCGCGCTCGGTCACATCTTCCCGCAGGAGACCCACCCCTTCCCGGCGGCCGAGGTGCGCTCGCGCTGGGTGCACGAGCTGGCGGACCCGGGCATCCGGTCGTTCGCGGCGGTCGAGGACGGCGAGCTCGTCGGGTTCGCGGCGGTGCGCGGGGCGGAGCTGTTCCACCTCGGGACGGCGCGCCCGACGTGGGGGAGCGGGCTCGCGGCCCGGCTGCACGACGAGGTCGTCGCGGCGATCTCCCGCGACGGGCACGCGGTGGCGTGGCTGCGGGTGTTCGAGGAGAACCGGCGCGCCATCCGGTTCTACGAGCGGCGGGGATGGGTGGCGACCGACGAGGTGTCGTGGTCGCTCTTCCCGCCGCACCCCGTCCTGCGGCGGTTCGAGCTGCCGCTGCGGTGAGCCCCCGCCCGGGCGGACGGCGCCTCAGTCGCCGAGGATCGCCATGAGGTGCACGTCGACCCACCCGTCGTCGAAGCGCAGGGCGTCGCGGCCGGTCCCCTCGTGGACGAAGCCGACCTTCTCGTAGACGTGGCGGGCGCGCGGGTTGAAGGCGTACACCTCGAGCGTGATGCGGTGCAGGCCCATCGTGCGCAGGCCGTGCTCGACGACGAGCCGCGTGGCCTCGGTGCCGAGGCCGCGCCCGCGTCCGGCGCGACCGACGAAGGTCCGGAAGCCGCACGAGCGGTTGGCGGGGTCCCAGTCGTCGAGGACGACCTCGCCGACGACGGCGTCCGTGGCGTGGTCGACGACGGCGAGCACGAGCCGGTCGTCGGCGACGGCCCAGGACTCGTAGATCGCGCGGAGCCGGGCGGGGTCGATCGGCGGCGGCGAGTCGCCGGTGCGGTGGACGGAGCCGGTGAGCTCGGCGACCTCCGGGTCGTCGCGGACGACGGCGTCGAGGAGAGCGGCGTCATCCCCCGTGACCGGCCGGAGCGTCACGAGCTCGCCGCAGAGGGTGGGCTTCTCGCTGAACGGCGTCGCAGGGGCCATGCCCGTCAGCCTCCCCGCCGGACGGTCGGGCGATCAAGCGGGTTCTCGGCGCCGTCCGACGCCCGGGTCCCTGCCGCGCCGTCCCGAGGACGCAGAGGAGCGCGACCCGCTGTTGTTCGCGTCACCCCCTGACGCAGTCATGATGAGCGGTCGGACCGCTCGTCCCGGTTGCTTCGAGGGGTGGAGCAACCGGCAGCGGCCGCCGGACCCCCGTGCTGCCGGGGGAGGCGGCGGGTGGAGGTGATGGTCGACGCTGGGGTGGTCGGGTTTCACCTCGAATCGGCAGCGGAGTCGGCGGGTGGAGGTGATGGTCGACGCTGGGGTGGTCGGGTTTCACCTCGAATCGGCGGGGGATCGGCGAGTCGAGGTGATGTTCGACGCTGGGGTGGTCGGGTTTCACCTCGAATCGGCAGGGGATCGGCGAGTCGAGGTGATGGTCGACCCTGTCGTGGTCGGGTTTCACCTCGACCCGGCGGGGCTGAGACGTCGTGCGGGCCCGGCAGCGACCGTCCTACCCTCGTGGGCATGACGTACGCAGGAGACGTGACCCCGCCGGAGGCCTACGCCGCCGTGACCGGCCCCGACGACGCCGTGCTCGTCGACGTCCGCACGAGCGCCGAGTGGTCGTTCGTCGGTGTCCCGGACCTCGCCGGCGCCGGCAAGGACGTCGTCTTCGTCGAGTGGAGCCGCTTCCCCGGCGGCGCCGTCAACGACTCCTTCGTGGACGACCTGCGCGCCGCCGGTGTCACGCCCGGTCGCCCCGTCTACTTCCTCTGCCGCTCGGGCGTCCGCTCGGTCGCCGCGGCGAACGCCGCCACCGCCGCCGGCCTCGGCCCCGCCTACAACGTCCTCGAGGGCTTCGAGGGCCCGGTCGACCACGCCGGCCACCGCCACGTCTCGGGCTGGAAGGTCGACGGCCTGCCGTGGAGCCAGCAGTGACGGCTCCCGACCCGCACACCGACCCCCACCCCGAGCCGACGCTGCGCCCGCGGACCCTCGCGGTCCGGGGCGGCCTGCAGCGCAGCGGCTTCGACGAGACCGCGGAGGCGCTGTACCTCACCTCCGGCTTCGTCTACGAGTCCGCGGCGCAGGCCGAGGCGGCCTTCAAGGACGAGGTCGAGCACTACATCTACAGCCGGTACGGCAACCCCACCGTCTCGACCTTCGAGGAGCGGATGCGCCTCCTCGAGGGCGCCGAGGCCTGCTTCGCCACCGCCTCGGGGATGTCGGCCGTCTTCACGGCGATGGCCGCCCTCTGCGGGGCCGGTGACCGCGTCGTCGCCTCGCGCGCGCTCTTCGGGTCCTGCTTCGTCATCGTCGACGAGATCCTCCCGCGCTGGGGGGTCGAGACCGTCTTCGTCGACGGCACCGACCTCGACCAGTGGCGCGAGGCGCTCGCCGTCCCCACCACCGCCGTCTTCTTCGAGACCCCCAGCAACCCCATGCAGGAGCTCGTCGACGTCGCCGCCGTCTCCGAGCTGGCCCACGCCGCCGGGGCCACCGTCGTCGTCGACAACGTCTTCGGCACACCGGTGTTCAGCCACCCGCTGGCCCACGGCGCCGACGTCGTCGTGTACTCGGCCACCAAGCACATCGACGGCCAGGGCCGCGCGCTCGGCGGGGCGATCCTCGGGCCGAGGGAGTTCATCGAGGGCCCGGTCAAGAACCTCATGCGGCACACCGGCCCGTCGATGTCGCCGTTCAACGCCTGGGTGATGACCAAGGGCCTCGAGACCCTCGACCTGCGGGTCCGCGCGATGGCGGCCACGGCGCTGCGCGTCGCCGAGACCCTCGAGCAGTGGCGGGAGGAGGGGCGCGGCCTCGTCCGGGTCGTCTACCCGCACCTGCCGAGCCACCCCCAGCACGAGCTCGCCCTGCGCCAGCTCGAGGGCGGCGCCGGCACCGTCGTGACCTTCGAGGTCGAGGGGGGCAAGGACGCGGCGTTCGCGCTGCTCGACGCGCTGCGGCTGGTCGACATCAGCAACAACCTCGGCGACGCCAAGTCCCTGACGACGCACCCGGCGACGACGACCCACCGCCGCCTCTCGCACGAGGACCGTGCGGCCGTCGGGATCACCGACGGCACCGTCCGCGTCTCCCTCGGGCTGGAGGACCCGGACGACCTCGTCGAGGACCTCGACCGGGCCCTGGCCGCCGCGGAGGCCACCCACCGCCGGTGACCCACAGGCTGTTAGCGTCGCGCGCATGACCTCCCGCGACGTCGTCTCCGTGCAGCGACTCATCCCGTCCGACCCCGAGCCGATCTTCGCGCTGCTCGACGACCCGTCGGGCCACGCGCGCATCGACGGCGGCGGCTCGGTGCAGGGTGCCCGCAGCGGCGGCCGGCGGCTCGCCCTCGGCGACCGCTTCGGGATGGACATGAAGATCGGCCTCGCGTACTCGACCCTCAACACCATCATCGAGCTCGAGGAGAACCGGCGCATCGCGTGGCAGACGACCGCCTCCGGTCCCGTCGGCAAGGTCGTCGGCGGCCGGATCTGGCGCTACGACCTCGAGCCGGTCGAGGGCGGCACCCTCGTCACCGAGTCCTGGGACATCTCCGAGGAGGCGGCGATGAGCAAGCCGTTCGTCCGCCGGATGGAGGGGATGACCCGCAAGAACATGGCGGCCACCCTCGAGCGCATCGAGGCGCTCGTCACGACGACGGGCTGAGCCCCTCCACCTGTCGCTCCTCGGCGACGCCGGCCATCGCCCACCGCACCGCCTTGGTGCCGACGAGGCCGAGCACGCCGGCGGCCCCGCGCACCGGCCCGTGCACCGGCAGCCGCAGCTCGCGCCGCGCCCAGTCCGGCAGGATGGCGACCCCGCCCGAGGCCAGCAGCCCGTAGCCGGCGCGCTGCGTCCAGGGCAGCGGGGGGTCGAGGAGCAGGAACCGGGCGGCGTCGCGCGCGGCGTCCGTGGCGCGCAGGACCGGCCGGTACGCCTCGAGCGCGGCGTGCAGCCCCGCGACGTCGGTCGGCACGGCGTCGGCGCCCAGCAGGCGTGCGACGACGGCCGACTGCTCGACGTAGGCGTCGGCCTCGTCGGGGTCGAGCGGCGTCGACGCGTAGCGCTGGTAGGCCGTGAGGAAGCTCCACGCCTCGGCGACGTGCACCCACGACAGCAGGTCCGGGTCGGAGGCACGGTAGGGCACGCCGTCCTCGTCCTTGCCGCGCACGCGCTCGTGGATGGACCGGACCCGGGCGATGGCCTCGTCGGCGTCCTCGACCGTCCCGAAGGTCGTCGTCGCGAGGAAGTGGGACGTGCGCTGCAGGCGCCCCCACGGGTCGCTGCGGTAGCCGCTGTGCCCCGCGACGCCGGCCATCGCCGACGGGTGCAGGGACTGCAGGAGCAGGGCCCCCACGCCGCCGGGGAACATCGCGGCGTCCGCGTGAACCCGCCACACCGGGTCGTCCGGGGTGAAGCGGCGCTCCCCGACACGCCCCCAGATGACGGCCGCGCGCTCCGACGCGTCGTCACCGGCCACGCGGGCCCGCAGGGCGTTGCCGAGGCGGCGCTGCGCCTGCCTGCCGATGTCGTCGACGACGCTCATCGTCCTCCGTCCGTCGGGGGCGACACGTCGCCCGGGGCTTCCTTCCTACCCACCCAACGGGCGACGGCACCCTCCGGCTTCCGGCTGTCGAAGGTCGGACCGGTGGGCGGTCGGCTCAGACGAGGGTGAGCGACAGGGTCGCGCTGACGACGACGAGCACCGCGCAGGCCAGCCCGGCGGGCACGAGCCACCGCCACGGGATGACCACGTCGCGCGCCCGGCAGCGCTGGATCCACAGCAGGGTGGCGAGCGAGGCCCACGGCGTGACGAGCGGGCCGGCGTTCGTCCCGACGAGCAGGGCGACGAGCCGCTCGACCGACCCGGCCGCGGCCGGCTCCAGCGCGAGGTAGGCCGGCAGGTTGTTGACGACGTTCGACAGCCCGGCCCCGGCGCCGGCGAGGGCGAGCAGCGCCCCGGCCCCGGTCCCCGCCGGGAGCGCCCCCGTCACGAGGTCGGAGAGGCCCCGCTGCTGGAGGACCTCGACGACGACCGAGATGGCGACGAAGCCGGCGGCCATCAGCCACGGCACCGGCAGGCCCCGCAGGAGGGACCGTCCGCGCCACCAGGTCGTGGCGAGCAGCACCGCGGCGGCGACGAGCGACACGAGCCACGGCGGGGCCCCGAGGGCGAACAGCGGCCCGAGTACGACGCAGACGACCGCGGCGACGCGCAGGAGCACGACGTCGTGCGGCTCCGCCGGGGGAGCGACGTCGTAGGAGCCGCGCAGGCTGCGCCGGTGCAGCAGCGCGACGAGGAGGAGCGTCACGACCACGGCGACGATCGCCGGTGCCCACGACGCCTTGACGAAGTCGGTGTGCCCCAGCCCGGCCCGGCCGAGGGTGTGCAGCGCCAGGAGGTTGGTGAGGTTCGAGACGGGCAGGAGGAGCGACCCGGTGTTGGCGATCCAGAGGGTCGTCACGGCGAGCAGCCGCGGGTCGAGGCCGACCTGTGCGGCGATGGCGAGCCCGACCGGGGTCAGCAGCACGGCCGTCGTGTCGAGCGAGAGGACGATCGTCGCGCCGACGGCGAAGACCGAGAAGAGGACCCAGAGCACCCAGCGTCGGCCCCCGCCCATCCGCGCCACGGCGTGACCGGCGACGTCGAAGACGCCGGCCCGCTCGGCGAGCTCGGCGGTGACGGTGATCGCGAGGAGGAAGACGACGACCGGGCCGAGGCGGCCGGCGAGGTCGAGCGCCTCTGCGCCGGTCACGGCGCGACCACGTCGAGCACCCAGGGCGCCCCGCGCCGGGCCGGCTCGTGCAGCTCGGTGTCGAAGGCCCGCGCCACGACCTCGGCGACCGCCGGCACGGAGCGGGCCGCGACGCCCTCGAGGCACAGGTGGCGCGCGACGAGCCCGCGGGTGTGCTTGGCCATGTGGCTGGCCCCCGGGACGCGCACCTGCACCCAGCGCTCGGCGACCCCGGGGCCGGGACGCCACGCGGCGGCGTACGCGGCCGAGCGGCAGTCGACGACCGCGCCGCGTCCGGCGGCCTCGGTCAGCGGCCCGTCGAGCGCCGGCCGCCAGTGCGACGCCAGCGCACCGACCTCGGGCAGCGTCACGCCCATCGAGAGGCGGTAGGCGGTGATCCGGTCGGTCGGGCGGACGGCGCCGTGCAGCGCCGAGACGACGACGAGCCAGCGGTTGGCCCGCCGGCGCGCCGCGGTGTCGAGCGAGGCGAGGTCGAGGGCGTCGTAGAGCACGCCCGTGTAGACCTGCGCGGCCGGGGTCGCGGGCAGCCGGTCGAGCGCCAGGTTGCGGGCGACCTCGTCGAGCAGGCCCTCCGAGACGCCGAGCGCCGCCGCCGCGTCGGGCGAGGCGCTCACCGCGGCGAGGTCGCGGGCGACGGCGGCGCGGGCCGGGGCGAGGTCGGGGAAGGACCATGTGCCGGGGTCGGCCGGGCCACCGCGGGGACGGTTCCACTTCGACTCCGACGGCGGGAGCAGGATGAGCACCGGCACAGCCTACGGAGGTTAGGTTGGCTGCCATGCCGCATCCCAGGGTCGCGCTGCGGCCGACCGACGCCGACACCCCGCGCACCGTCGAGCAGGCCCTCCGGGACCGGTTCGCCGCCGTCCGCGCCGAGCTCGGCCTCGACGCCCCGTACCCCGCCGACGCCCTCGCCGAGGCCGAGCGCGTGGCGGCCGAGCAGCCCCGCGTCGCGCGCCCCGACGAGACCGACGTGCCCTACGTGACGCTCGACCCGCCCGGCTCGATGGACCTCGACCAGGCGCTGCACATCGAGCGCGACGGCGCGGGGCACCGGGTGCGCTACGCCATCGCCGACGTCCCGCTCTTCGTCCGCCCCGGCGGCGCCCTGGACCGGGTGACGCGCGAGCGGGGCCAGACCGTCTACTGCCCCGACGAGCGTGTGCCGCTGCACCCGCCGGTGCTGTCCGAGGCGGCCGCCAGCCTGCTGCCCGGCGAGACCCGCCCGGCGTTCGTCTGGGACCTGCGGCTCGACGGCGAGGGCGTGCTGACGGGCGCCGAGGTGCACCGGGCGATGGTCCGCAGCCGCGCCCGCCTCGACTACGCCGGCGTGCAGGCCGACGTCGACGCCGGCACCGCCGACGAGGTGCTCGTCCTCCTGCGGGAGGTGGGGGAGCGGCGCATCGCCCAGGAGCAGGCGCGCGGGGGCGCCAGCCTCCCGATGCCCGAGCAGCAGGTGAGCGAGCGACCCGACGGCGGCTTCACGCTCGAGTTCCGGCCGCCGGTCGCCTCCGAGGAGTGGAACGCCCAGCTGAGCCTCCTGACCGGCATGGCCGCCGCCTCGATGATGCTCGAGGGTGGCGTGGGCGTCCTGCGGACCATGCCGGCGCCGACCGAGGACGCGGTGGCCCGCTTCCGCCGCGCCGCCCGCGCGCTGCGGGTCGAGTGGCCGCAGGGGATGCCCTACGGCGACCTCGTGCGCGGCCTGGACCGCAGCGACCCGCACCACCTCGCGCTCATCCACGAGGCGACCTCGCTCTTCCGCGGGGCGTCCTACACCGCGTTCGACGGCGAGCCCCCGGCCGAGCGCGAGCACGCCGCCGTCGCCGCGCCGTACGCGCACGTCACGGCGCCGCTGCGCCGGCTCGTCGACCGCTTCGGGCTCGTCGTGTGCGAGGCCCTCTGCCGCGGCGCCGAGGTGCCGCCGGAGATCCGGGCGGCCCTGCCGGAGGTCCCGGGCCTGATGACCGCCTCCGACCGCACCGCGCGGGCGGCCGAGCGCGCCTGCGCCGACGCCACCGAGGCCGCCGTGCTCGCCGGCCGGGTCGGCGAGCGGTTCGACGCCGTCGTCGTCGACCACCTCGAGAAGGGGATGGAGGTGCAGCTCGTCGACCTCCCCGTCCTCGCGAAGGTCACCGGTGACCGCGCGGCCCTCGGGTCGACCGTGCCGGTGCGGCTCGAGGCGGCCGACGTCGCGGCGGGGCGCGTCACCTTCGTCCACGACCGCTAGACTCCACCGCGGACGAGCCGGGCGGACGGTCGCGTCGGTGGGGAGACCCACCGCCGAGGAAGGTCCGGGCTCCGAAGGGCAGGATGGTGGCCAACAGCCACCCGGGGTGACCCGCGGGACAGTGCCACAGAGAACAGACCGCCCCGGTCGCGCGAGCGAGCAGGGCAAGGGTGAAACGGTGGTGTAAGAGACCACCAGCGGCCTGGGTGACCAGGTCGGCTCGGTAAACCCCATCCGGAGCAAGCCCAGACAGGATGCGTTCGAGGGCGGCCCGCCCGAGCATCCGGGTAGGGCGCTGGAGGTGGTCGGCAACGGCCACCCGAGATGGATGACCGTCACCGTGCGGCCGGCGACGGCGCACGGCACAGAACCCGGCCTACAGCCCGGCTCGTCCCCCGCGGCTTTGTGACCAGCGCGTTTTCCCCGACCCGCGATGCAGGATCGGCGCTTGTCGAAGGTTAGGCTCTTCGGGTTCCCGACAGAAAGCAGGCGTTCCGGTGCCCGGTGACCCGGCGATCGACCTCGGTCTCGCGCGTGAGCGCGTCATGGCCGCCACCCGCGAGCTCGACGGCGGGGCGGTCCGCGACGTGCTCCTCGACGCGCTGCTCGTCTCGGGGGTCGACGACACGGTGACAGGCGTCATCATGCCGGTGCTCAAGGAGGTCGGCGACGACTGGGAGGCCGGACGCCTCGGGGTCGTCCACGAGCACTTCGTCTCCAGCGCGTTCCGCGGCGTCCTCGGCGAGCTGCGGCTGCCGGTCTCGGGCCCGCAGGCGCGCACCGTCGTCCTGGCCTGCCCGCCGCGCGAGCTGCACGACCTGCCGCTCGAGCTGTTCGGCGCGATGCTGCACGCCCGCTGGTGGCGCGTCGTGAGCCTCGGCGCCAACTCCCCGATGACCGCGATCGGCGAGGCCGCGCGCTTCCTGCGCGCCGACGCCGTCGTCCTCGCCGGGGTGCGGCGCACCGCCTTCGACGCCCGGATGCCCTCGCTCGTGCGCCTCGGGCGCTCGCTGCCGCTCTTCGTCGCCGGCGAGGGCGCCAAGGCGCTCACCAGCTGCCCGCCCGAGCTCACCGTGCTGCCCGACGACCTCGTCGCGGCGGCCGACGTCGTCGACGCCCGCGTCCCGCGCCACGACAGCGCGGAGGTCGCCGACCCCGCCGTGGCGAACGGCTCCCGACGGGACGACGACGCGGAGCCCGCGCTGGGCTGAGGCGGCCTAGCGTGGGGTCCATGCGGATCACCCACCTCGGTCACGCCTGCCTCCTCGTCGAGTGCGCGGGCACCCGTCTGCTCATCGACCCCGGGACCTTCGCCGACGACCTCACCGGCGTCCGCGACCTCGACGCGGTGCTCGTCACCCACCAGCACCCGGACCACCTCGACCTCGGCCGCGTCCCCGCCCTCCTCGCGGCCAACCCCGGCGCGCTCGTCGTCGCCGACCCCGGCAGCCTCGAGGTCCTCGTGCAGGCCGGCATCGAGGCACAGGGGCACGACGGCCCGACGCGGGTCGGCGAGGTGACCGTCACGCCCGTCGGCGAGGTGCACGCCCTCATCCACGACGAGATCCCGCGCATCCCCAACGTCGGCGTACGTCTCGACGCGGGCGGCGAGCCCTCGTTCTTCCACCCCGGCGACGCGCTCGACGCCGACCCCGGCCCGGTCGACGTCCTCGCCTTCCCGCTCCAGGCGCCGTGGGCGCGCAGCCGCGAGATGACCGCGTTCCTGCGCCGGCACGCGGCGCCCCACGCGGTGCCCGTCCACGACGGGCTGCTCCAGGCCCGCGGCCGCGCCCTCTACCTCGGGCAGGCCGAGCAGCTCGGCAGCCCCGACACCCGCATCCACGACCTCGCCGGCGCCGGCCCGACCGAGTTCCGCGAGGGCGAGTAGCCCCGCCTCAGGCCGGGACGGCGGCCACGGCGAGCAGCAGCGCCGACAGCAGCCCGAGCCCGGCCCGCGCGTGGTTGGCGCGGGTCCACGGGCCGGCGTAGGCGGGCCACGCCCGGGCCCCGTCCGACGGGTCCGTCGCGGCCAGCCGGTCGTTGAGCGGCACGTTGACGACACCGGTCACGGCGAACGCCACCACGGCCAGGAGCGCAGCGGCGACGGCCGGGACGACGCGGCCTCCCGTGACCACCGCCCCGACCGCCCCCGCGACCGCGAGCAGCGTCGAGCCGACGAGCAGCGCCATGAACGCCGGCGACGGGGCGCGCCGGTTCACCGCCTGCATCGCCCGGACGGCGTCCGCCGGCGGCAGGTCGCCGAGGGCGCGCATGACGAACGTCGAGAAGGCGACGAACACCCCGGCGGTCGCCGCGACCGCGACCGACGCGACGACGAGGAGCCAGGTCGCGCCGCCCACGGCGTCAGCCGGTGTGGCGGCCGTGCCGCTGCTGGCTCGCGGTGGCGAGCACGGCGGCGCCGATGATGCCGGCCTTGTTGCGCAGCACCGCCGGGACGATCGGGGTGCGGATGTCGAGGAGCGGCAGGAACTCGTCGGAGTCCTTGGAGACGCCGCCGCCGACGACGATGAGGTCCGGCCAGATGAGGTCCTCGAGGACGCGGTAGTAGCGCTGGAGACGCTCGGCCCACTCGGGGTAGCTGAGGTCCTCGCGCGTCTTGGCCGAGCTGGCCGCCCGCGTCTCGGCGTCGTGCCCGTCGATCTCGAGGTGCCCGAGCTCCGAGTTCGGCACCAGCACGCCTTCGTTGAAGATCGCCGTGCCGATGCCGGTGCCGAGGGTCGTGAGGACGACGAGGCCGTCGTGCCCCTTGGCCGCGCCGTAGTTGAGCTCGCCCACGCCGGCGGCGTCCGCGTCGTTGACGACGACGACGTCGTGCTGGAGGCGGTCCTCGAGCAGCTTCTCGATCTCGCAGCCGATCCACGACTTGTCGATGTTCGCCGCGGTCTTGACGACGCCGTGCTGGACGACGCCGGGGATCGTCACGCCGATGGGGGAGTCGCTGCGCACCTCGTCGAAGTGGTCGACGACCTGGGCGATGACGTCGCAGACGGCCTCGGGGGTCGAGACCGCCGGGGTGTCGATGCGCAGCCGCTTCTGGGCGAAGGTGCCCTCCGCGAGGTCGACGGGCGCCCCCTTGATGCCGCTGCCGCCGACGTCGATGCCGAGGGGGTGTCCGGTGCTCATGCTGCGTCTCCCAGGGTGAGGATCTCGGGACCGTCCTCGGTGACCAGGACGGTGTGCTCGAACTGTGCCGAACGTCGGCGGTCCTTCGTGACGACCGTCCACCCGTCGTCCCACATCTCCCACTCGTGGGTGCCGAGGTTGAGCATGGGCTCGACCGTGAAGGTCATGCCGGGCTCGATGACGGTGTCGTAGGAGGGCGCGGCGTCGTAGTGGGGGACGATGAGCCCGCTGTGGAACGCGGTGCCGATGCCGTGCCCGGTGAAGTCGCGGACCACGCCGTAGCCGAAGCGCTTCGCGTAGGACTCGATGACCCGGCCGATCACGTTGATCTCGCGCCCCGGGCAGGCGGCGCGGATGCCCCGCATCATCGCCTCGTGGGTGCGCTCGACGAGCAGGCGTGACTCCTCGTCGACCTCGCCGACGAGGTAGGTGGCGTCGGTGTCGCCGTGGACGCCGCCGACGAACGCGGTGATGTCGATGTTGACGATGTCGCCGTCCTCGAGCCGGCGGTCGTCCGGGATGCCGTGGCAGACGACCTCGTTGACCGAGGTGCACAGCGACTTCGGGAAGCCTCGGTAGCCCAGGGTCGAGGGGTAGGCGCCGTGGTCGAGGAGGTACTCGTGCCCGACCCGGTCGATCTCGTCGGTCGTCACGCCGGGGGCGATGACGGCGGCGGCCGCGGCCATGGCGTCCGCGGCGATGCGGCCCGCGACGCGCATCCGCTCGATCGTCTCGGCGTCCTTGACCTCCGGCCCGGTGTACGGCTGGGGTGCAGGGCGGTCGACGTACTCGGGCCGGGGGATGTCGGCCGGCACGTCGCGACGCGGGGACACCGCACCGGGCGCCACGCTGGCGTGGGTCAGGGGCATAGGTTGGAGTCTAGGCAGAGCGCCCCGGCGAAGGAGAACCCGAGATGTCCTACTGGTACAACGTCGACACCGGCCAGGTCGAGACCGACGCGGACCGCAGCCAGGACGCGAACGTCCTCGGCCCGTACGACTCGCGCGAGGCGGCCGAGGGGGCCCTGCAGAAGGCGCGCGAGAACTCCGAGCGCTGGGACGCCGAGGACAAGGAGTGGGACGAGCGCGGGAGCACCTCGTCCTGAGCGGAGGGCTCAGCCGCCGAGGCGGCGGTGCACCGACAGCGAGTAGTCGCTGTCGGGGGTGAACCGGCTGCGGTCCCACCCGGCGAAGCGTCCGATGAACGAGAGCCCGGCCGCGCGGGCCCACCGGTCGTAGTCGGCGGGCGCGACCGCCGCGGCGCCGTCGGGCAGCGACCCCGCGAGCGAGAAGCCCGCGACGAGGTGCCCGCCGGGCGCCAGGTGCGCGGTCAGCCGTTCGAGCACCGCCGGGAGCGTGCCGTCCGCGAGGAAGGGCACGACGTTGCCCGCCATGACGACGACGTGGAACTCCTGCTCCGTCCGCAGGTCGAGCGTCGCGAGGTCGGCGACGACGAACCGGGTCCGGTGGTCCTCCTCGGCGAGGGCCACGAGGTCGGGGTCGGCGTCGACCCCGACGGTGTAGTGGCCGAGCCGGGTCAGCTCGCTCGCGACCCGTCCGTAGCCGCACCCGGCGTCGAGGACCCGGGAGGGCGGCGGCGCGAGCTCGGTGACGAACCGGGCCTCGCCGTGCAGGTCGCGGCCGGACGCCGCGAGGTCGAGGAAGCGCTGGCGGTAGGCGAGGGCGGCCTCCGGGCCGTGCTGGTGGGCCGACCAGCGGGTCGGCGGCCCCGGGCGGGGCGGGGGCGGGGTCGTGCTCCACATGGCGCTGGGACGCTCGTTGCCGGTGGCCGGGTTCCCGGTCACGACTCGAAGGAGTGCTCGGCGGCGGGGAAGGTGCCGCCGGCGACGTCGTCGGCGTAGGCACGCGCGGCGCCGAGCAGCTCGCCGCGCAGGTCGGCGTACTTCTTGACGAAGCGGGGCGCCCGCCCGCCGCGCAGCCCGGCCATGTCCTGCCAGACGAGGACCTGCGCGTCGCACTCCGGCCCGGCGCCGATGCCGATGGTCGGGATGCGCAGGGCCTTCGTGACCTCGGCCGCGGCCGGCGCCGGGACCATCTCCATGACGACGGCGAAGCAACCGGCCGCCTCGAGGGCGAGGGCGTCGGCGAGGAGCTTCTCGGCCCCCGCCCCGCGCCCCTGCACCTTGTAGCCGCCGAGCACGTGCTCGCTCTGCGGGGTGAAGCCGATGTGCCCCATGACCGGGATCCCGGCGCGGACGAGCAGCTCGACCTCGGGCACCATCGCGGCGCCGCCCTCGAGCTTGACGGCGTGGGCCATCCCCTCCTTCATGAAGCGGGTCGCCGTCGCCAGGGCCTGCTGCGGGCTCGCCTGGTAGCTGCCGAAGGGCAGGTCGGCGACGACCATCGCGCGGCGGGCGGCGCTCGTGACGGCGCGCACGAGCGGGACGAGGTGGTCGACGGTGACCGGCACGGTCGTCTCGAAGCCGTAGACGTTGTTGCCGGCCGAGTCGCCGACGAGCAGGACGGGGATGCCGGCCTCGTCGAAGATCTCGGCGGTGTACATGTCGTAGGCGGTGAGCATCGCCCAGCGCTCGCCGCGCTCCTTCATCGCGAGCAGGTGCGGGACCCGGACGCGACGCTGCGGCGCGGCCTGGGCTCCGGTGCCGTAGGGGGCGGTGGACTCGGGTGCGGGGGAGCCCGCGGCCTGCTCGCTCATGGGCCCGATCGTAGGCCGACACGTGTCGAGCGCCTTGGTAAAGAATTTACCTTTGCACGGTGAAGTGCAGACTTTTTGCGCAATTCCGGTGCGGGCGAACGAATTCGACCATCTCGACGATACCCCCGACGGTGACTTTCGGTCCCGTCCGGACGACCGTTGGCCGAAAAACCCACCGGTCAACCCTCGATCTGCCGCCGATCCTGTGGTTACGTCCACGGTGCCTTGCGCTGACAGGACGCGGGGCATCCACCCATGGAGGAGATCTCGTGAAGAGACGACACGTGAACGTGGTGTCGGGTGTGGCGGTGGCAGCCCTCGCGCTGACGCTGGCCCCGACCACGGCACAGGCGGTCCCCGCCGGTCCGGACACCCCGGAGAAGGGCACTGCGAAGAAGCTCGACAACCTGCCCAACCCCCTCGCCGAGGCGCAGGCCGAGCTGCGCGAGGACGCCGTCAAGCAGCTCGTCAACGGCACGGCGAAGACGACCACGATCAACGGCAACCGCGTGATCGAGGTCAAGAGCAAGAAGGGCGACGCCAACCGCAAGGGCAGGACGGCGGGCAAGACCAAGTACGTCAACTACCCGGTCGACCGCGAGGAGGACATCTTCACCGTCCTCGTCGACTTCGGTGACAAGGTCAACGCGGCGACCGGCGGCACCGCCGGCCCCGTGCACAACCAGATCCCGAAGCCGGACCGCAAGAACGACAACTCGACGTACTGGCTCGCGGACTTCAACCGCCAGCACTACCTCGACATGATGTTCGGCAACGGCGAGTCCTTCAAGGACTTCTACCTCAAGCAGTCCAACGGCCGCTTCCTCGCCAAGGGCGACGTCTCCGACTGGGTCAAGGTGCCCTACAACGAGGCGCGCTACGGCTCGAACAAGTACTCGGACGCGACCACCTACTGGCCGTTCGTCAAGGACACCGCCCAGGCCTGGTACGACGACCAGAAGGCCCAGGGCAAGACCGACAAGCAGATCAAGAAGTACCTCGCCCAGTTCGACAAGGTCGACCGCTACGACTACGACGGCGACGGCAACTTCAACGAGCCCGACGGCTACATCGACCACTTCCAGGCCATCCACGCCGGTGAGGGCGAGGAGGCCGGTGGCGGCGCGCAGGGCGAGGACGCCATCTGGTCCCACCGCTGGTACGCCTACTCCACCGACCAGGGCAAGACCGGCCCCGCGGGCAACAAGCTCGGCGGTGTGCCGCTCGGTGACTCCGGCATGTGGATCGGTGACTACACGACCGAGCCCGAGAACGGCGGCCTCGGCGTCTTCACCCACGAGTTCGGCCACGACCTCGGTCTGCCGGACCTCTACGACACCGCGGGTGGCGACAACGGCACCGGCTTCTGGACCCTCATGTCCGGCGGCTCGTGGCTGAACCACGGCAAGGACTCCATCGGCACCACGCCCGGCTACATGGGCCCGTGGGAGAAGCTCCAGCTCGGCTGGCTCGACCCGGTGGTCGTGCCCTACGGCCAGGACACCACGGTCAAGCTCGGCTCCGCCGACAAGGTGACCAACAGCGAGGCGCAGGCGATCATCGTGCCGCTGCCCAAGCGCACGGTCGTCACCGAGAAGAACACGCCGCACTCCGGCAAGGGCGAGTGGTGGAGCGGGCTCGGCAACGACCTGTCCTCCACGCTGACCAAGGACGTCGACCTCACGGGGGCGACCTCCGGCTCGGTCGAGGCGTTCGTCTCGGGCAACATCGAGGTCGACTACGACTACCTCTACGGTGAGGTCTCCGCCGACGGCGGCGCCACCTGGACCCCGGTCGGCGACGGCATCGACGGCTCGCTCGACGGTGACACCGACAGCGCCCTCGCCTGGACCAAGGCCAGCTGGGACCTCTCCGACTGGGCCGGCAAGAAGGTCCAGTTCCGCTTCCGGATGTCCACCGACGGCGGTGTCGCCTCCGAGGCCTTCGTCGACGACATCACCACCAAGGTCGGCACGATGACGACCACCGACGACGTCGAGTCCGGCGCCGGCGCGTGGACCGCCAAGGGCGGCTTCGAGATCATCAACGGCACGACCGAGCGCCAGGTGCAGGACACCTACTTCGCCGAGAACCGCACCTACAGCGGGTACGACAAGACCCTCAAGACGGGTCCGTACAACTTCGGCTGGAGCAACACGCGTCCCGACTGGGTCGAGCGCTTCCCGTACCAGAACGGCATGCTCGTCTGGTTCGCCAACGGTGAGTACGGCGACAACAACACCAGCGCCCACCCGGGCGGTGGCCAGGTCCTCCCGGTCGACGCGCGTCCGAACCCGGTGGCCTTCGCCGACGGCTCGCTCCTCGGCAACCGTCGCCAGCCGTTCGACGCCACCTTCGGCCTCGAGCGCACCGACCGCGTGACGTTCCACAAGAACGGGTCCGCCTCGACGGTGCCGTCCTCGAAGGGCATCGCGACCTTCGACGACAGCAACCCGACGAAGTACTGGTCCTCGATCAACCCCTGGAACTCGACCAAGGTCGCGGGCTCGGGCACGACGATGACCGTCAAGAAGTCGAAGAACGGTGGTCGGACGCTCATGGTCAAGGTTGCCTTCAAGTGACCTGACGAGCATCCCGCTCACACACGGAGGGGGCCCGGGCGAGACGCCCGGGCCCCCTTCGGCGTCCCGTCGCCCCCGTGACGCACGGATGCGGCAGGATGCTGCGCATGGACCGTCAGCAGGAGTTCGTCCTCCGCACCATCGAAGAGCGCGACATCCGGTTCGTCCGGCTCTGGTTCACCGACGTCCTCGGCACCCTCAAGTCGGTGGCCGTCGCCCCGGCCGAGCTCGAAGGGGCCTTCGCCGAGGGCATCGGGTTCGACGGCTCGGTCATCGAGGGCTTCGCCCGCGTCTACGAGTCGGACATGCTCGCCAAGCCGGACCCGTCCACGTTCCAGGTGCTGCCCTGGCGCGGCGAGAGCAACGGCACCGCCCGGATGTTCTGCGACATCACGCTGCCCGACGGCACGCCGAGCATGGCCGACCCGCGGCACGTGCTCCAGCGGGCCCTCGCGAAGGCCGCCGACATGGGCTTCACCTTCTACACCCACCCCGAGATCGAGTTCTTCCTCCTCAAGCAGGGCTGGGTGCCGGGGCAGAGCCCCGCGCCGATCGACACCTCGGGGTACTTCGACCACACGCCGCACGGCTCGAGCGCCGACTTCCGCCGGGCGGCGATCACGATGCTCGAGGAGATGGGCATCTCGGTCGAGTTCAGCCACCACGAGGCCGCCCCGGGCCAGAACGAGATCGACCTGCGCTACGCCGACGCGCTGACGACGGCCGACAACATCATGACCTTCCGGACGGTCGTCAAGGAGGTCGCGCTCGAGCAGGGCATCTACGCCTCGTTCATGCCGAAGCCGTTCGCCGAGCACCCCGGCTCGGGGATGCACACGCACATGTCGCTCTTCGAGGGCGACACCAACGCCTTCCACGAGCCCGGCGCGCCCTACCAGCTCTCGAAGGTCGGGCGGCAGTTCATCGCCGGCCTGCTGCACCACGGCGCCGAGACCGCGGCCGTCACCAACCAGTGGGTCAACAGCTACAAGCGCCTCTGGGGCGGCGGCGAGGCGCCGGCGCACCTCACGTGGGGCCACAACAACCGCTCCGCGCTCGTCCGGGTCCCGATGTACAAGCCGGACAAGGGGCAGAGCACCCGCGTCGAGGTGCGCAGCATCGACACGGCGTGCAACCCCTACCTCACCTTCGCGGTGCTGCTCGCCGCCGGGCTCAAGGGCATCGAGGAGGGCTACGACCTCCCGCCCGAGACCGAGGACGACGTGTGGAGCCTCACCGACTCCGAGCGCCGCGCGATGGGCATCCAGCCGCTGCCGGCGAGCCTGTCCGAGGCGATCGAGGTGATGGAGTCGAGCGAGCTCGTGGCCGAGACCCTCGGCGAGCACACCTTCGACTTCTTCCTGCGCAACAAGCGGGCCGAGTGGGCCGACTACCGCAACCAGGTGACCGCCTTCGAGCTCGAGCGCTACCTGCCCGCGCTCTGAGCGTCGGACCGTGAGCTCCCGAGCGCCCGAGTCCGTCCCGGCGGGGATCGCCCGCCTCGGCTTCGCCGACCCCCGGCGCGCCAACGCCCTGCTCGACGACCCCGCCGTCGCCGAGCTCGCCGGGGACCCCGCGCGGATCGAGACCGGCGGGCTCAGCCAGTCGCTGGCCCGCACGGCCGACCCCGACGCGGCGCTGCTCGGGCTGGTCCGGTTCATGGAGGCCGTCGCCGTCGACCGCGCGCGCCGGGCCGAGGTGGTGCGGGTCGTCGGGTCCGACCCCGTCGCCCGGCACCGCCTGCTCGCCGTCCTCGGCGCCTCGACCGCGCTGGCCGACCACCTCGTCGCCCATCCGGAGCAGTGGACCGCGGCGACGCAGGCCGCCCCCGTGCCGGCGGCGGAGCGGGTCCGCCGGCTCGTCGGGCAGGTGGCCGAGCCGGGGGAGCTGACCGGCGCCGACGCGCTGCGCATCGGCTACCGCGAGCAGCTCATCGGCATCGCCGCCCTCGACCTCACCGCCGACGACCCGCTCGAGGTGCTCCCGTCCACCGCGGAGGCGCTCGCCGACCTCGCGGCCGCCGCCCTCGAGGCCGCCCTGCACCTGGCCCGGCAGGAGGTCGGACCGGACGCCGCGCGCACCCGTCTCGCGGTGGTCGCGATGGGCAAGACCGGTGGGCGCGAGCTGAACTACATCTCCGACGTCGACGTCATCTTCGCGGCGGAGCCCGCGGACGGCGTGCCGGAGGAGGAGGCCGTGGCGGTGGCCACCGACCTCGCGACCCGGCTCATGCGGCTGTGCTCGGCCTCGACCGGCGCGGGGTCGCTCTGGCAGGTCGACCCGGCGCTGCGGCCCGAGGGCAAGAACGGCCCGCTCGTTCGCACCGTCGCGAGCCACCTCGCCTACTACGAGCGCTGGGCCAAGACGTGGGAGTTCCAGGCGCTGCTCAAGGCGCGCCCGGTCGCCGGCGACGTCGAGGTCGGGGCCGCCTACTGCGACGCGGTGCAGCCGATGGTCTGGCAGGCCTCGACCCGCGAGCACTTCGTCGACGACGTCCAGGCCATGCGCCGCCGCGTCGAGGAGCACATCCCCAAGGCCGAGGCCGACCGCCAGATCAAGCTCGGCGCCGGCGGCCTGCGCGACGTCGAGTTCTCCGTCCAGCTGCTCCAGCTCGTCCACGGCCGCGCCGACGAGTCGCTGCGGACGGCGACCACCCTCGAGGGGCTCGCGGCGCTGTCGGCCGGCGGCTACGTGGGCCGCGAGGACGCCGCCGTCCTCGAGAACGCCTACCGCTACCTGCGCGCGCTCGAGCACCGCATCCAGCTGTACCGGCTGCGCCGCACGCACCTCATGCCGACCGGCGAGGACGACCTACGCCGCCTCGGGCGGTCGATGGGGCACCGGAGCGCCCCGGGCGAGACGGTCATGGAGCAGTGGCGGGCCCGGCGGCGCGAGGTGCGCCGGCTCCACGAGCGCATCTTCTACCGGCCGCTGCTCTCGGCCGTGGCGCGCCTGTCCGACCAGGACGTGCGCCTGACCCCCGAGGCGGCCCGGGAGCGCTTCTCCGCGCTGGGCTTCCGCGACCCGGCGAACGCGCTGCGCCACCTCGAGGCCCTGACCGGCGGGGTGAGCCGCCGCTCGGCCATCCAGCGGCAGCTCCTGCCGGTCATGCTCGGCTGGTTCGCCGACGAGGCCGACCCCGACGCGGGGCTGCTCGCGTTCCGCCGGATCAGCGAGGAGCTGGGCTCGACCCACTGGTACCTGCGGCTCCTGCGCGACGAGGGGTCCGCGGCGGAACGCCTCGCGCACACCCTCGCCCGCAGCCGGTACGCGGCGTCGCTGCTCGAGCAGGCGCCCGAGTGCGTGCAGTTCCTCGGCGACTCCAGCGGCCTCACGCCGCGATCGCGCGACGACGTGCTGCGGCGGATGCGGTCGGCGGCCGGGCGCAAGGACGACGCCGAGTCGGCGGTCCTCGCCGCCCGCGTCATCCGGCGCTCCGAGCTGTTCCGCATCGCCGTCGCCGACCTCGCGGGCACGCTCGGGCCGCTCGACCTCGGCGCCGCGATGACCGACCTCACCTCGGCGCTGCTCGAGCTGACCCTCGAGGTGTGCCTGCGCGAGGTCGTGGGGGAGGGCGAGCCGCTGACCCGGCTGCTCGTCGTCGGGATGGGCCGGCTCGGCGGACGCGAGCAGGGCTACGGCTCCGACGCCGACGTCCTCTTCGTCCACGACCCGCTGCCGGGTGCCGACGAGGTCGCGGCGCAGGCCCAGGCGATGGAGGTCGTGCGCCGGCTCGTCGCGCTGCTCGGACGCCCCGGGCCCGACCCGGTCCTCGACGTCGACGCCGGCCTGCGGCCCGAGGGCAAGCAGGGCCCGCTCGTGCGCTCGCTCGCCTCGTACCGCGAGTACTACGCCCGCTGGTCGCTCGTCTGGGAGGCCCAGGCGCTGCTGCGCGCCACCCCCGTCGCGGGCGACCCCGACCTCGCGCAGCGCTTCGTCGACCTCGTCGCCCCCATCCGGTGGCCCGAGGGCGGTCTGGACGCCGGGCAGGTGCGCGAGATCCGCACGCTCAAGGCCCGGATGGAGTCCGAGCGGCTGCCGCGCGGCGCCGACCGCAAGACGCACTTCAAGCTCGGCCACGGCGGCCTGTCGGACGTCGAGTGGGTCGTCCAGCTCGTCCAGCTGCGCCACGCGCACGCGCACCCCGGGCTGCGGACGCCGTCCACCCTCGCGGCCCTCGAGGCGGCGGCGGAGCTGGGGCTCGTCGACGCCGAGCACGCGTCGGCGCTGGCCGGCGCGTGGCGGCTGGCGTCCGCGATGCGCAACGCCGGGGTCCTCTTCCGGGGCAAGGGGGTCGACTCCGTGCCCACCTACGACCGCGACGCCGACGGCGTGGCCCGCATCCTCGGGATGGACTCGGGGACCGCGCAGGACCTCGCCGAGCGCTACCGGCGGGTGGCGCGCCGGGCGCGGGCGGCCTTCGAGGCCGAGTTCTACGACGCCTGACCCCCATCCTTCGACACCGCGGTGCGGGGTGTCGCGGGCCCGTGGCATGCTTCCGGCGTGGCATCGACTCCTGGTGTCCCTGCAGGTCAGGGCGGCGCGGTCTTCGCGGAGGCGACGTTCGACATCGCGTCCGCGCGCTGGACGTGGTCACCGGAGATGTACGTCCTCATCGGCGTCCGCGACACCGGTCGGGACCCGTCGGTCCTCGTCTTCGAGCGGATGCACCCCTCCGATCGGCCGGTGGTCGCGGAGGTCCTCGAGCAGGCCGTCCGCGAGCCCGGACCGTTCGCCGGGCAGTACCGGCTGCGCGACGACGAGGAGCGCGAGCGGGTCATCGCCTTCGTCGGTGACGTCATCCGCGACGCCGCGGGGGAGCCGACCGCCCTGCGGGGCATCGCCTTCGACGTGTCGCGGGCCAGCCGCCAGGTGTCGGCCGAGGCGGTGGCCGCCGCCACGGCCGACCGCGCGGCCATCGAGCAGGTCAAGGGCGCGGTGATGTTCGCCTACGGGCTCGACGCCGACGCCGCCTTCGGGCTGCTCTCGCGCTACTCGCAGCGGGGCAACGTCAAGCTCGCGACGATCGCGAGCCGGGTGACGGACCTGATGGCGTCGCAGCCGGAGCCCGGCACCGAGCGCTCGCTGCTCCAGGTGCTGGAGCAGGCGCTGCGTCCCCCGCGCCGCGCGGCGGGTCGGGACGACGACGAGGCCGAGACCGGCTGAGCCGGACGGACGCCGGCTGTCGAACGTCGGCGCGGGGCGCTCGCGCACCGAACCTAGACTGGACGCCATGCCCGACCGCACGACGACCGTTGTCCCCCGCCTCGACCTGCGCGGACGCCGCCCCGGCCTGCGCGAGCTGCGGGCCGCGCTGCCGCGCGCCGAGTTCGACGTCGAGGCCGCCCTCGCGGCGGTCCGCCCCATCGTCGAGGACGTCCGTGACCGCGGCGCCGCCGCGCTCTACGAGGCCGCCGAGCGCTTCGACGGCGTCCGCCCGCCGGCGCTGCGCGTCCCCGCCGACGTCATCGCGCGAGCCGTCGAGACCCTGGACCCGGTCGTGCGCGCCGCGCTCGACGAGTCCATCCGCCGCGCCCGCCTCGTCCACGCCGACCAGCGCCGCCGCGACACGACCACGCAGGTCGCCGACGGCGGCACCGTCACCGAGCGCTGGGTGCCGGTCGACCGGGTCGGCCTCTACGTCCCCGGCGGTCTCGCGGTGTACCCGAGCAGCGTCGTGATGAACGTCGTGCCCGCCCAGCTCGCCGGCGTGCCGGGGCTCGCGGTCGCCAGCCCGCCGCAGCGCGACCACGGCGGGTGGCCGCACCCGACCATCCTCGCGGCCTGCCACCTGCTCGGCGTCGACGAGGTGTGGGCGATGGGCGGCGCGCAGGCCGTGGCCGCGTTCGCGTACGGGGTCGAGGACGGCGACGACGTCTGCGACCCGGTCTCGCTCGTCACCGGCCCCGGCAACATCTACGTCGCCGCGGCGAAGCGGCTGCTCAAGGGGCTCATCGGCATCGACGCCGAGGCCGGCCCGACCGAGATCGCCGTCCTCGCCGACGCCACCGCGGACGCCGACCACGTCGCGTCCGACCTCGTCTCGCAGGCCGAGCACGACCCGCTGGCCGCGGCCGTGCTCGTCACCGACAGCCCGGAGCTCGCCGAGGCCGTCGAGGAGGCGCTCGAGCGTCGGGTCGCGGCGACGAAGCACACCGAGCGCGTGGCCACGGCGCTCGCCGGCCGCCAGTCGGCGATCGTCCTCGTCGACGACGTCGAGGTGGGGCTGGACGTCGTCAACGCCTACGCCGCCGAGCACCTCGAGGTCATCACGGCCGACGCCGCCGCGGTCGCCGCCCGGGTCACGAGCGCCGGCGCCGTGTTCGTCGGCGCGTGGTCGCCGGTCAGCCTCGGCGACTACTGCGCCGGGTCCAACCACGTCCTGCCGACCGGCGGGTGCGCGGCGCACAGCAGCGGCCTGTCGGTGCAGTCCTTCCTGCGCGGCATCCACGTCGTCGAGTACTCGCAGGACGCCCTGCGCGAGGTCGGGGCGCACGTCGTCTCGCTCGCCCGCGCCGAGGACCTCCCCGGCCACGGCGAGGCCGTCCTGGCCCGCGTCCCCGAGGTCGAGCCCGGCGCCTGACGCCCGCCTCTGGTCCGGTTCGCCGGATGGCGGCGACATCTGGCCGCCACCCCACGAACCGAGCCAGAGCCGGCGGACCGGACCAGAGCCGGCGGACCGGACCAGAGCCCACGGATACCCCGCACGTGCGGGCTTTCCGTGGTCGCGCCGGTTCGGCGAGCGCGATGTCCCCGCACGTGCGGGCTTTCCGTCGTGGAGCGGGCATCCGTCCGCTTCTCCGCGCGTTCTGCGCGGCTGCGTGTGCGACCGCACCGGGACCTGCGCAGGTCGCCGGGAGGAGGGGAACGGCCCGAGCCGGCGTGGTGAGGAGAAGCGCCCCGGACGACGGCGACACGCCACGACATGTGGGTGCGACGTGTTGTCGGTGACCCCACATATGGTGTGTCTCGCAGCTGGTCCTCGATCCACCTCCGGGTGGGGAGAGGGGCAAGAGGGAACCCGGTGAGAGTCCGGGACTGCCCCGCAGCGGTGAGTGGGAACGACCCCCGTCAGAGCACTGGGCCGAGAGGCCTGGGAAGCGACGGGCAGTAGGCGGCGCGAGCCGGGCCCACGAGTCCGAAGACCTGCCAGTCGCGCCGTCCCCACCCGGGGGCGGCACCTTTCGCGGCCGCGTGGGACGGCCGACGGAGGGCAGGTGGGTTGTCCGGGGGACGGTGCGCGACGCCGCCCACCCGGCGCTCCCGACGCTCCTCGTCACCCCTCGCGCGGCTCGCGGCAGGCTCATCGAGCTCGCGAGGAGAGAGCATGACCACCACCGCCCAGGGCCCCGCCCCGGCGACCACGACCCCCGACCAGCCGGCACCGGGGACCCACCGCACCGCGATGCGCGTGCGCAAGCGCGACGGGGACACCGAGCCCGTCGACGTGACGAAGATCGTCCGCGCGGTCGAGCGCGTCAGCGACGGCCTCGACGAGGTCGACCCGTTGCGCGTCGCGACCCGCACCATCAGCGGCCTCTACGACGGCGCGACGACCGCCGAGCTGGACCGGCTCTCGATCCAGACCGCCGCCGAGCTCATCGGCGAGGAGCCGGAGTACAGCCGCCTGGCAGCACGGCTGCTCGCCGGCTACGTCGACAAGGAGGTGCGCGGCCACGGGGTCGCGTCCTTCAGCCAGTCGGTCGCGCTCGGGCACGCCGAGGGCCTCATCGGCGACGCGACGGCGGAGTTCGTCGCGGCCAACGCCGTCAAGCTCGACCGCGCCGTCGACCCGGCCAACGACCGGCTCTTCGAGTACTTCGGGCTGCGGACCGTCTGCGACCGCTACCTGCTGCGCCACCCGACGACCCGGCTGGTCCTCGAGACGCCGCAGTACTTCCTCCTGCGCGTCGCCTGCGGGCTCGCGACGAGCACCCGTGAGGCGCTCGAGCTCTACCGGCTGATGGCGCGCCTGGACTACCTGCCGAGCAGCCCGACCCTGTTCAACTCCGGCACCCGCCACACGCAGATGAGCTCCTGCTACCTCGTCGACAGCCCGCGCGACGAGCTGGACTCCATCTACGAGCGCTACCAGCAGGTGGCGCGCCTGTCGAAGTTCGCCGGCGGCATCGGCATCGCCTTCTCGCGGGTCCGCGGGCGCGGCGCGCTGATCCGCGGCACGAACGGCACGAGCAACGGCATCGTCCCGTGGCTGCGCACCCTCGACGCGAGCGTCGCCGCCGTCAACCAGGGCGGCCGGCGCAAGGGCGCCGCGTGCGTCTACCTCGAGCCGTGGCACCCCGACGTCGAGGAGTTCCTGGAGCTGCGCGACAACACCGGCGAGGACGCCCGCCGCACCCACAACCTCAACCTCGCCAACTGGCTGCCCGACGAGTTCCTGCGCCGGGTCGAGGCCGACGAGCCGTGGAGCCTCGTCGACCCGAGCGAGGTGCCCGGGCTGACCGACCTCTGGGGCGAGGAGTTCGACGAGGCCTACCGCGCCGCCGAGCGCGAGGGCCGAATCGTGCGCCAGGTGCCCGCGCGCGAGCTGTGGGGACGGATGATGCGCACGCTCGCCCAGACCGGCAACGGCTGGATGACGTTCAAGGACGCCGCGAACCGCGCGTGCAACCAGACCGCCGAGCCCGGCCAGGTCGTGCACCTCTCGAACCTCTGCACCGAGATCCTCGAGGTGAGCAGCGACGAGGAGACCGCCGTCTGCAACCTCGGCTCGGTCAACCTCTCGCGGCACCTGACGGCCGACCGCACCGACGTCGACTGGGCCAAGCTGCGCGCGACCGTCCGGACGGCCGTGACCTTCCTCGACCGCGTCGTCGACGTCAACTACTACCCGAGCGAGCAGGCGGCGGCGTCCAACCCGCGCTGGCGCCCGGTCGGCCTGGGCTACATGGGCCTGCAGGACGTCCTCTTCGCGCTGCGGCTCCCCTTCGACTCCGAGGAGGCCCTCGCCCTCTCGACGCGGGTCGCGGAGGAGGTCCTGCTCACGGCGCTCGAGCGCTCCAGCGAGCTCGCCGCGGCGCACGGCCCGCACCCGGCGTTCCGGCGCACCCGGGCGGCCCGCGGGGTCCTGCACCCGGACCACTTCGACGTCACGCCGACGCAGCCCGAGCGCTGGGACCGGTTGCGCGAGAACGTGGCCGAGCACGGGCTGCGCAACAGCCTCGTCGTCGCCATCGCCCCGACCGCGACGATCGCCTCGATCGCGGGATGCGGCGAGTGCATCGAGCCGCAGGTCTCGAACCTCTTCAAGCGCGAGACCCTGTCGGGCGAGTTCCTCCAGGTCAACGGCCACCTCGTGCGCGAGCTCAAGGCCCGCGGCCTGTGGACCGCGGCCACGCGGGACGCCGTCAAGCGCGCCGAGGGGTCGGTGCAGGGCCTGACCGACCTGCCCGAGGACGTCCGCACGCTCTACCGCACGGCGTGGGAGCTGCCGCAGCGGGCGCTCATCGCGATGGCCGCCGCCCGCCAGCCGTACGTCGACCAGAGCCAGTCGCTCAACCTCTTCATGGCCAGCCCGACGATCGGGAAGCTGTCGTCGATGTACCTCCACGCGTGGAAGTCCGGCCTCAAGACGACGTACTACCTGCGCTCCCGGCCGGCGACGCGCATCCAGCAGGCGACCGTGTCCGAGACCCGTTCCGCCGCACCGCTGCCCACGACGACCACCCCGACCGACGAGGAGGCCCTCGCCTGCTCGCTCGAGAACCCCGAGAGCTGCGAGGCCTGCCAGTGACCACCCCCGCCACCACGCCCACCACCGCCTCGACCTCCGGCCAGGACGCGCGGCTGCTCGACCCCGGCATGAGCCTCACGCTGCGGCCGATGCGCTACCCGCACTTCTACGACCGGTTCCGCGACGCCATCAAGAACACGTGGACGGTCGAGGAGGTCGACCTGCACTCCGACCTCGCGGACCTCCGGAGGCTCAGCGCGGCCGAGCAGCACCTCGTCAAGCGCCTCGTCGCGTTCTTCGCGACCGGCGACACGATCGTCGCGAACAACCTCGTGCTCAACCTCTACGAGCACGTCAACGCCCCCGAGGCGCGCCTCTACCTCTCGCGCCAGCTCTTCGAGGAGGCGGTGCACGTGCAGTTCTACCTGACGCTGCTCGACACCTACGTCCCCGACGAGCGCGAGCGGTTCGAGGCGTTCGCGGCCGTCGAGAACATCCCGTCGATCAAGGCCAAGGCCGACTTCTGCTTCCGGTGGATCGACTCCCTGGCCGACCTGCGGACCCTCGAGACCCGTGAGGACCGGCGGGCGTTCCTGCTCAACCTCGTGTGCTTCGCGGCGTGCATCGAGGGGCTGTTCTTCTACGGCGCCTTCGCGTACGTGTACTTCCTGCGCTCGCGCGGCCTGCTCAACGGCCTCGCCTCCGGCACGAACTGGGTCTTCCGCGACGAGTCGATGCACATGGCGTTCGCCTTCGACGTCTTCGACACCGCCCGTGCCGAGGAGCCGGACCTCGTCGACGACGCCTTCGCCGACGACGTGCGCCGGATGCTCGCCGAGGCCGTCGACGCCGAGGCGCAGTTCGCGCAGGACCTGCTCGGGGGAGGGGTGGCAGGGCTGTCGACCGCCGACATGCGCTCCTACCTCGAGCACGTCGCGGACCGGCGGCTGGAGCGGCTCGGCATCACGCCCCTGTACGGCTCCCCGAACCCGCTGGCGTTCATGGAGCTGCAGGACGTCCAGGAGCTCTCGAACTTCTTCGAGCGTCGCGTCTCGGCCTACCAGGTCGGGGTCGGCGGCTCGGTGACGTTCGACGACGACTTCTGACCGGGACTGGCCGGGACGGGGCGGCGCGGCGGGCCGCAGGGTGGTCCGCCGCGCAGCCCCTCCCGGCAGCCCTCCTAGACTCCACGGCATGGACCCCCGCACGACGATCGAGGCGATGCTCCGGCCGGACCTGCGGGGCCGGACGGCCTACGGGGCACCCCAGCTCGAGGTGCCGGTGGCCCTCAACACCAACGAGAACTCCTACCCGGTGCCGGCGGTCGTCGCCGAGGCGATGACGCGCGCGGTGGCCGAGGTGGCCACCGGGCTCAACCGCTACCCGGACCGCGAGTTCACCGCGCTGCGCACCGACCTCGCCTCTTACCTTTCCCGCGGCGGCACCGCCCTCACGGCCGAGCAGGTCTGGGCCGGCAACGGCTCGAACGAGGTGCTCCTGCACCTGCTCCAGGCCTTCGGCGGCCCGGGCCGGGTGGCGCTCGGGTTCACCCCGGCCTACTCGATGCACCCGATCATCACGACGACGACCGGCACGACGTGGGTCGACGGGATGCGGGGCGTCGCGGGTGCCGGGGCCTTCGACCTCGACGCCGCGTCCGCGGTCGCCCAGGTGCGTGAGCACCGCCCGGACGTCGTCTTCCTCTGCTCGCCGAACAACCCGACCGGCACGGCTCTGGACCTCGCGACGGTCGAGGCGGTGCACGACGCCACCGACGGCCTCGTCGTCGTCGACGAGGCCTACGCCGAGTTCGCGCGGCCCGGCACGCCGTCGGCCCTCACCCTCCTCGAGGGGCGCCCGCGGCTCGTCGTCACGCGGACGATGAGCAAGGCGTTCGCCCTCGCCGGGGGCCGCCTGGGCTACCTCGCGGCCGACCCGGTCCTCGTCGACGCCCTCCGGCTGGTCCGGATGCCGTACCACCTGTCCTCACCGACGCAGGCCGTCGCCCGCGCCGCGCTCGCCCACGCCGACCTCATGCTCGAGACCGTCGGCGTCGTCAAGGACCAGCGCGACCGCATCGTCACCGCGCTCGCCGCGCTCGGGCTCGACCCGGTGGCCAGCGACGCCAACTTCGTCCTGTTCGGCGGCCTGCGCGACAGCCACGCGACGTGGCAGGCGCTGCTGGAGCGGGGTGTCCTCGTCCGGGACGTCGGCATCCCGCACTATCTTCGTGTCACCGCCGGGACGCCCGAGGAGACCACCGCCTTCCTCGACGCCCTGACCGCCCTCGTCCCCACCCACGCTGGAGCAGCCCCGTGAGCACCGCCGAGACCCACCGCACCGCCACGGTGCGCCGGGCCACGTCCGAGAGCACCGTCGAGGTGACCGTCGACCTCGACGGCACCGGCCGCGGCGAGGTGAGCACCGGCGTCCCCTTCTACGACCACATGCTCCTCTCGCTCGCCAAGCACTCGCTGATCGACCTCACGGTGCGCGCCGACGGCGACACCCACGTCGACGCCCACCACACCGTCGAGGACGTCGCGATCGTCCTCGGGCAGGCCGTCCGCGAGGCGCTCGGCGACAAGTCCGGCATCTCGCGCTTCGGCGACGCCACCGTCCCGCTCGACGAGGCGCTCGTCCTCGCCGTCGTCGACGTCGCCGGCCGTCCCTACTGCGTCCACGAGGGCGAGCCGGCCGGCCAGGAGCACGTCGTCATCGGCGGCCACTACGTCGGCTCGCTGACCCGGCACGTGCTCGAGTCCTTCGCCTTCCACGCCCAGGTCGCCCTCCACGTCCGCGTCCTCGCGGGCCGCGACCCGCACCACGTCGTCGAGGCCCAGTTCAAGGCGCTCGCGCGCGCCCTGCGCGCCGCCGTCGCCCGCGACCCGCGGGTCGAGGGCGTCCCGAGCGCGAAGGGTGCGCTCTAACGCCGTGGCCGCCGACGCGCGCCCGAGCGCGGGGCACGGGCTGCTCCTGGTGCGCCGGCCACCCGCCGCGGTCGGCCGGTGGCTGCGCCGTGGGCTCGTCGCGGCGACGGTCGTGCCGTACGGGCGCTGGACGGCGGTGACGGTCGCCGAGGACGCGGCCCGCAGCGCCGCCCCCTTCGACGTCGCCCTCGAGGTGCTGGCCGCCCGGCCGGTGCCCCGCTCGGCGTGCCCGGCCATCGGGATGTTCGCCCTGGGCGGTCACGCGGTGGTCACTCTCCAGCCCGGGGGCGTCCGGCGCGCCCAGCACTGGCTCGTCTGGCAGCCCCGGACCGGGGTGGTCGAGACGCCGTCCCTGCCACGGCTCGCCCTCGGTGAGCTGGTCGGGGCCGCCGGCGGCAGCGCCCGCGTCCAGGACGTGGCCGGCGTGCTGCGCGCCGGGGACGGCGAGCCGCTCGACGTCCTCGTCACGGTGCTGCGCCTGCTCGGGCTGCCCGGCGAGGAGCTGCTCGTGCGCGGCCACCCGGTCGGCGCTGCCGACGTCGAGCCCGGCGCCCGCGGCGTCCTCGCCTTCGACCGCCTCGTCGCCGACGAGGCACAGCACCGCGCCGAGTGGGAGGCCGCCCGCGGCGAGCCCTCCGTCGGCCGGGAGCGGGAGGTCCGATGAGCCCCGACGTCGTCGTGCTCGACTACGGCAGCGGCAACGTCCGCTCGGCCGTGCGCGCGCTCGAGCACGTGGGCGCCCGCGTCACGCTGACCGGCGACCCGGAGGCGGCGCTGGCCGCCGACGGCCTCTTCGTGCCCGGCGTCGGCAACTTCCACGCCTGCATGGCGGGGCTGGCCGCCGCCCGCGGCCCGCTCATCATCGGCCGGCGCCTCGCCGGGGGCCGCCCGGTCCTCGGGGTGTGCGTCGGGATGCAGGTGCTCTTCGACGGCTCGGCCGAGCCGAGCGGCGCCCCGGTGCCCGGGGTGGGGGAGTGGCCCGGCACCGTCACCCGGCTGCACGCGCCGGTGGTGCCGCACATGGGCTGGTCCGAGGTCGAGGTCCCCTCCGGGAGCTCCCTGTTCGCCGGGGTGGAGTCCGAGCGCTTCTACTTCGTCCACTCCTACGCGGTCCACGACTGGGAGCTCGCGCCCCCGGACGACACCTTCGCGGCCGTCGCCCCGAAGGTCACGTGGGCCACGCACGGCGAGCGGTTCGTCGCCGCGGTCGAGAACGGTCCGCTCGCGGCGACGCAGTTCCACCCCGAGAAGTCCGGCGAGGCGGGGCTCACCCTCCTCGCCAACTGGGTCCGCTCGCTCTGACCGCGCCGTCAGCGGGACACCAGGTCCCCGCGCCGATCCCCCACGTCACGCGCGTATCGGGTCACCCGATACGACCGCGCTGTACCCGGGAACCGTTGTCGGGTGAAGCGCAGCGGTATCGGGTCACCCGATACGCGTGAGGTCCGAGGGTGGGTGTGAGGTCGGGTGGACCGGTCGGTGGCGGCCGGGGGGCGACCGGCAGACTGGACCCATGAGCGACCAGCCCCGCCTCGAGCTCCTGCCCGCCGTCGACGTGGTCGAGGGCCGCGCCGTCCAGCTGGTCCAGGGCGTGGCCGGCAGCGGCGGCGAGTTCGGTGACCCCGTCGAGGCCGCCCTGCGCTGGCAGGAGCAGGGCAGCGAGTGGCTGCACCTCGTCGACCTCGACGCCGCCTTCGGGCGCGGCTCGAACGCCGACCTGCTCGCCGAGATCGTCGGCCGCCTCGACATCCACGTCGAGATGAGCGGGGGCATCCGCGACGAGGACTCGCTGACCCGGGCCCTCGCCACGGGCTGCCGGCGCGTCAACATCGGCACCGCCGCCCTCGAGGACCCCGCGTGGACGGCCCGCGCCATCGCCGAGCACGGCGACCGCGTCGCCATCGGCCTCGACGTCCGGGGCGCCACGCTGGCCGCCCGCGGCTGGACGAGCGAGGGGGGCGACCTGTGGGAGACCCTCGAGCGGCTCGACCGCGAGGGCTGCGCCCGCTACGTCGTGACCGACGTCGCCAAGGACGGGATGATGAAGGGCCCGAACGTCGGACTGCTGCGCGAGGTCTGCGCCCGCACCGACCGGCCCGTCGTCGCGTCGGGCGGCATCTCGACCCTCGAGGACATCGCCGCGGTCCGAGGGCTCGTCGCCGACGGCGTCGAGGGCGCCATCGTGGGGTCGGCGCTCTACCGCGGCGCGTTCACCCTCCCCGAGGCCCTCGAGGTCGCCGGCCGCCCCTGAGGGGTGCGGGCGCCGTTTTCGCCGGCGTCGGTGGTGGGTGCGACCATCGGCGGGTGACCACCCGCTACCGCCGCGTCCTCGCGGTGCCCGCCCTGCGCCGTGCCCTCCTCCTCGGGGTGCTCGTGCGGATGCCGATCTTCGCCGGCGGGGTCGTCATCACGCTCCACGTCGTCTCGGCGCTGGGTCGCTCCTACGGCGAGGCGGGTGTCGTCGCCGCGGCGGCGACCCTCGCGATCGCCGTCTCCGGGCCGTGGCGCGGGCGCCTGCTCGACCGTCGGGGGCTGCGCCGCGTCGTCGCGCCGTCGGTGCTCGTCACGGCGGCGTGCTGGTCGGTGGCGCCGTTCCTCGGCTACTGGTGGCTGCTCGGGCTCGCGACCCTCGCCGGGCTGTTCGTCGTCCCGTCCTTCAGCATCATCCGGCAGGCGGTCATCGCGGCCGTCCCCGAGGAGGACCGGCGCACCGCCATCTCGCTCGACGCGGTCGCGGTCGAGCTCTCGTTCATGGTGGGGCCGGCGCTGGGCGTCTGGGCAGCAGCCGCCTGGCGCACCGACCTCGTCCTGCTCGCGGTCCAGGGCGCCGGCGTCCTCGCCGGAATCCTGCTCTGGGTCGCGAACCCGGTCCTGCGCGAGGACGTCGACCCCGACGAGCCGGCGCGCGCCGCCGTCCCTCGCTCGGCCTGGCTGCGCCCGGGCTTCCTCGTCGTCTGCCTCGGGGCCGCGACGAGCACCGTCGTCCTCTCCGGCACCGACCTCGGCGTCGTCGCCGCGCTGCGCGACCTCGGCGCGCCGGGCGCCATCGGCCCGGTCCTCGCGGTCTGGGCCCTCGGCTCGCTCGTCGGCGGCCTCGTCTACGGCGGGATGCACCGCTCGGTCAGCGCCTTCTGGCTGCTCGGCGGCCTCGCCGTCACCACCGCACCGCTGGCGCTCGCCGGCGGCCCCTGGACCCTCGGGGTCCTCGCGCTCGTCTCCGGCCTGTTCTGCGCCCCGACCATCACCGCGACGATCGACCAGGTGAGCCGGGCCGTCCCGGCGTCGGCCCGCGGCGAGGCGATGGGCTGGCACGGCTCCTCGATGACCGCCGGCACCGCGCTCGGTGCGCCCCTGACCGGGTTCGTCATCGACCACGCCGGCTGGGGCGCGGGCTTCCTCGTCGTCGCGGCGGCGGGCGTCCTCGTCGCGCTGCTCGGGAGCCTCGTCACCTCCGGTGCCGCCCGGGGACGCCGGGCCGCCCGCGCGGCCGCACGGGTGGCGCCTCCCGCCCGCGAGCCCGTCGCCTGAGGCCGCTCGGTACCGTGGCGGACGTGCCTGACGACCATCCCGAGACCCCCGGCGCCGCGAGCGACTCCGCGGGCACCCCGTGGCAGCGGCGCGAGCTGAGCCCGTCCGGCTTCGAGTCCGACACCGGGGAGGCGGACCCGGCGCTGCGGGCGCTCCTCGCGGCCCCGGGCGACGACCTCGCGCTCATGCGCGCGCTCGAGGGCGGCCGCCTCCTCGTGCCGGTCGTCGCCGAGCCGACGGAGGTCGACGCCACCGGCCCGCTCGCCGTCGAGAAGGGCGTCGACATGGCCGCGGTCACCCTCGTCGCCCCCGACGGCTCGCGCGCCCTGCCCGTCTTCACCGGCGCCGACTCGCTCGCCGCGTGGGACGCCGCCGCCCGACCCGTGCCGGTCACACCGGCGCGCGCCGCCCAGGCGGCGGTCTCCGAGGGCTGCGACGTCCTCGTCGTCGACGTCGCCGGGCCGGCGACGAGGGTGCTGCGGCCCTCGATGCTCTGGGCGCTGGCGCAGGAGCGGGCGTGGGAGCCGGCCCACACGGACCCCTTCGTCGCCCGGGCGGTCGCCACCGCCCTCGCCGACGAGCCCGCCGTCGCCGGCCACGAGGTCGAGGAGGGCGCCCCGCACGGCGCCGGCGTGCTCGGCATCGTGCTCCACCTGCGGGCCGGGCTGGACGCGGACGAGGTGCGGGCGGTCGCCACCCGGGTGGGGGAGCGGCTCGCCACCGACGGCGAGCTGCGGGCCCGCGTCGACGGCCTCGCCTTCCGCATCGTCTGAGCGATTTCGGCCCGAGGGCCGCTGCTGGTAGCCTTGACCGCTGACCGACCGCCTCGTCACGGGGCGGTGTGCAAGAGAAGCCCCGCTTCCACCCGCGTCGACCCCAGGGTCGCCGGGTTCCCGGTCCGCGACGAGACGTCGTGCGCACCCGCAGAGGGTGTGCCGCGGCATCCCGTGGTGGGCCGGTCGGAAACGACAGGCTCCTCGCACCCGGCGCGAGGAGCCTTTCTCGTGCCGGCGGGCACCGATTCGCAGGACGTGACGAAGGAGAAGCACATCAGCGAGCCACGCATCAACGACCGCATCCGGGTTCCCGAGGTGCGGTTGGTCGGCCCCAACGGCGAGCAGGTCGGCATCGTCCGCGTCGAGGACGCGCTCCGTCTCGCGGCGGAGGCGGACCTCGACCTCGTCGAGGTCGCGCCGATGGCCAAGCCCCCGGTCGCCAAGCTCATGGACTTCGGCAAGTACAAGTACGAAGCCGCCATGAAGGCCCGTGAGGCACGCAAGAACCAGGTCAACACGGTCATCAAGGAGATCAAGCTCCGCCCGAAGATCGACCCGCACGACTACGGCACCAAGAAGGGCCACGTCGTCCGGTTCCTCGGGGGCGGCGACAAGGTCAAGGTGACGATCATGTTCCGCGGTCGCGAGCAGTCGCGCCCCGAGCTCGGCTTCCGCCTCCTCCAGCGCCTCGCGCAGGACGTCGCGGAGCTCGGCATCGTCGAGTCCCAGCCGAAGCAGGACGGCCGCAACATGGTCATGGTCCTCGCGCCGACGAAGAAGAAGGCGCAGGCGATGGCCGAGCAGCGCAAGAAGCGCGACGAGGCCAAGGCCGGTCACGCCGCCGCCGACGAGCCGCTCGACGAGACCACGACGAGCGACGAGGCGAGCGTCTCCGAGGACAGCGCGGCCGAGCCGGCCGCGACGGCCGACGAGAGCACCACCGCGGGCTGACGCCCGCCCCCCGACAGACACACCCCCGACGCACCACCGACGCAAGGAGAGATCGGCACCATGCCGAAGAACAAGACCCACAGCGGCACGAAGAAGCGCTTCCGGATCACCGGCTCGGGCAAGGTCATGCGCGAGCAGGCCGGCCACGTGCACAAGTTCCACGAGAAGACGCCGCAGAAGGCCCGTCGCCTCTCCAAGGACGTCCTCGTCTCGCCGGCCGACACCCCGAAGATCAAGAAGCTCCTCGGCAAGTGAGCCGACCCACCCCCACCTACTGACGAAGCAGAGCAAGGAGAACTCACGTGGCACGCGTGAAGCGGGCGGTCAACGCCCAGAAGAAGCGCCGGGTCGTCCTCGAGCGGGCCAGCGGCTACCGCGGGCAGCGCTCGCGCCTGTACCGCAAGGCCAAGGAGCAGGTCCAGCACAGCCTCGGCTACGCCTACCGCGACCGCCGGGCCCGCAAGGGTGACTTCCGTCGCCTCTGGATCCAGCGGATCAACGCCGCGGCCCGCGCCAACGGCATGACCTACAACCGCTTCATCCAGGGCCTCAAGGCCGCCGAGGTCGAGGTCGACCGCCGCATGCTCGCCGAGCTCGCGGTCAACGACGAGGCCGCGTTCGCCGCGCTCGTCGAGCTCTCGAAGGCCAACCAGCCGGCCCGCGAGCCCGCCAAGGCCTCCGCCTGAGCGACCCCCGAGTGCTGACCAACCCCCGGTCCGACCGGGTCAAGGCGGTCCGCTCGTTGCAGAAGCGGTCGGTGCGACAGCGCACCGGCCGCTTCTGCGTCGAGGGACCGCAGGGCGTGCGCGAGGCCGTCCGGTACGCCGCCGGCCGGGTCCGCGACGTCTACCTCACCCCCGAGGCCGCGGCGCGGTACGCCGACGACATCGTCGGGCCGGCCCGGGCCGCGCAGCTGTGGCTGCACGAGGTGAGCGCCGAGGTCCTCGCCGGCATGGCCGAGTCCGAGGCGCCGCAGGGCGTGCTCGCGGTCGTCGACGACGAGCCGCTCACCCTCGGCGCGGTCCTCGACGCCGGCCCCCGCCTGCTCGTCCTCCTGACCAACGTCCGCGACCCGGGCAACGCCGGCACGGTGATCCGCGGCGCCGACGCGGCGGGCGCCGACGCCGTCCTCGTCAGCGACTCCTCGGTCGACGTCCTCTCGCCGAAGGTCGTCCGCTCCACGGCCGGCTCCCTCTTCCACCTCCCCGTCGTCACCGGGCTCGAGGTGGAGGGGACCCTCGCGGCCCTGCGGGAGCGGGGCGTGCGGACCCTCGCGGCCGACGGCACGGGCCGCACCGCGCTGCCCGACGCCGACCTCACCGGCCCGCACTGCTGGGTCATGGGCAACGAGGCGTGGGGGCTGCCGGAGGAGACCCGCACCCTCTGCGACGAGGTCGTCAGCGTCCCCATCCACGGTCGGGCCGAGTCGCTCAACCTCGCGATGGCGGCGACGATCTGCCTCTACGCCTCGGCGGGTGTGCTGCGGTCCGGCGGGTCCGGGAGGTAGCGTGCGACCCATGACGGAGCGGTTCATGGTCCCCGACGACCTGGCCGCCAACGGGCTGGAGTTCATCCCCGACGGGCTCGTCGCCGCCGTCGGCCCGAAGCGGATCGTGCGCTTCATGAACAGCCGGGCCGAGCGCATCACCGGCCTGCGCGCCGCCGACGTCATCGGCCGCGACGTCCTCGAGGCGCTGCCCCTGCAGGACCTCGGGGGCGACTCCTGGTGGGAGCTGTCCTCGCCCTGGGAGGGCCTCGAGACCCGCACCGGGCACCGCGAGCGGCTCCTCGTGCTGCCGAGCGGCCGCGAGCTCCTCGTCACGGCGAAGTACGTCCGCGAGTGGCGCTGCGGCCCGGTCCGCTCGGTCGTCATCGGCATCCGCGACGCCGAAGGCCGGCGCCGCGCCGAGAAGGAGTCCGCCGCGCTCCTCACCTCCGTCGCCCACGAGCTGCGCTCGCCGCTGACCGGGGTCAAGGGCTTCTCGAGCACGCTGCTGCGCAACTGGGACCGGTTCACCGACGACCAGAAGCGCCTCATGCTCGAGACGATCGAGGCCGACGCCGACCGCGTGACGCGCCTGATCACCGAGCTGCTCGACACCTCGCGGATCGGCACCGGCCGGCTCACCGTCCACCCGCAGCCCCTCGACCTGCGCACCCGCTTCGAGGGCCAGGTCGAGCGTCGGGTGGCCGCCGGGATGGACCGCGAGCAGCTCCAGATCGACGTCGAGGAGGGGCTCGACGTGGTGTGGGCCGACCCGGACCGCCTCGAGCAGGTGATGACCAACCTCGTCGACAACGCGCTGCGCCACGGCAAGGGGACCGTGCGGCTCTCCGCCGAGCGCTCGCACTGGGACGGGCCGGCCGCGGTCGACGTCACGGTGAGCGACGA
Organism: Phycicoccus sp. DTK01; assembly: GCF_017312765.1. NCBI lineage: Bacteria > Bacillati > Actinomycetota > Actinomycetes > Micrococcales > Intrasporangiaceae > Phycicoccus > Phycicoccus sp. DTK01. Next base: position 122,162 of record NZ_BOPU01000008.1, read on the forward strand.
CGGTGACGGCATCGCGCCGCAGCACCGCGAGCTCGTGTTCTCCCGGTTCTGGCAGGCGGGCGCCAAGCACGGCACCGGCCTCGGGCTCTACCTCGTGCGCGGGCTCGTCGAGGCCCACGGTGGTGAGGTCGTCGTCGAGGACGCGCCCGGAGGCGGTGCACGCCTCCGGGCCACGTTCCCCGACGTCGGCTAGCGGGTCAGCGGGCCGCGCTCTCGTGCAGCGGTCGCTCGACGACCGCCTTGTCCTCGTCCGGGGCGCCCGGGATCGGGTCGCCCTCGCCGGCGCGCACCTTCTCCTCGATGCGCTTGCCGGTCTCGGCGTCGACGTTCTTCCAGTAGACGAACGCCCGCTCGAGCACGTCCTCCCGGACGCCGCCGAGCGCGCCGGCGACGGTGTCGACGAAGCGGTTGCGCTGGTCGTCGTCGAAGACGTCGCGCACGAGCATCCCGGCCTGGGTCCAGTCGTCGTCCTCGGCGTGGAGGACGTACGCCTGCCGGACCATCTCGCCGTCGGCCTCCCAGCCCTCGGCGACCGGCCCCTGGAACGTGGAGTGCCCGCGCCCCATGCTGTTCGGGATGTACGTCGGGCCGCCCTTGACCTCGTAGTTCATCGCGCCGTCGAAGACGAGGTGGTTGGCCTTCTCCTCGACCTCCGGCAGGGGCCGGTTGACCGGGAGCTGGTGGGCGTTGGTGCCCACCCGGGCCCGGTGCGCGTCGGCGTACGAGAAGACCCGCGCGAGGAGCATCTTGTCGGGCGAGAAGCCGATGCCCGGGACGATGTTGCTCGGCGCGAACGCGGCCTGCTCGATCTGCGCGAAGTGGTTGACCGGGTTCTCGCTCAGCTCGAAGGTGCCCACCTCGATGAGCGGGTAGTCCGAGTGCGGCCAGACCTTCGTCAGGTCGAACGGGTTGTAGCGGTAGTCCTTCGCGTCCGCGTACGGCATGGCCTGGATGAACATCGTCCACCGGGGGTTGTCGCCGCGGTCGATCGCCTCGAACAGGTCGCGGCGGTGGTAGTCGGAGTCCGCCCCGGAGATCCGCTCGGCCTCGTCGTTCGTGAGGTTCTCGACCCCCTGCTGGGTGTGGAAGTGGAACTTCACCCAGTGCTTCTCGCCGGCCTCGTTGCTCATGAGGTAGGTGTGCGAGCCGTAGCCGTTCATGAACCGCCACGAGCGGGGCAGCCCGCGGTCGCCCATGAGGTAGGTGACCTGGTGGGCCGACTCGGGGGAGTTGGTCCAGAAGTCCCACTGCATCGTGCCGTCGCGCAGGCCGGAGTCGGCCAGGCGCTTCTGGCTGCGGATGAAGTGGGGGAACTTCATCGGGTCGCGCAGGAAGAAGACCGGGGTGTTGTTGCCGACGAGGTCCCAGTTGCCCTCCTCGGTGTAGAAGCGCACCGAGAACCCGCGCACGTCGCGCCAGGTGTCGGGGGAGCCGAGCTCACCCGCGACGGTCGAGAACCGGGCGAGCGTGCGAGAGGTCGCCCCCGGGCGGAAGACCGCCGCCTTCGTGTACTTCGTGATGTCGTGGGTGACGGTGAAGGTGCCGAACGCGCCGGAGCCCTTGGCGTGCGGCTTGCGCTCGGGGATGTTCTCGCGGTTGAAGTGCGCGAGCGTGTCGAGCAGGTGCACGTCGTGCAGCATCAGCGGCCCGTTGGGGGACAGGCTGAGGCTGTGCTCGTCGCTCTCGGTGGGCGCGCCGTTCGACATGGTCGAGCCGGTGGGCGTGCCGAGCTGGTCGGGGTTCTCGTACGGGTCGTTCGTCATCGGGTTCCTCTCGAGGTCGGATCCTCCATCGCCATCATCACCCCGCCGACCTGCTGCGACGGCCGTGAGCGACAGGGCATCTCGGGGCCGGTCCGGGCAGTTCCCCGGATGGCGAGCGGGCCGCGGCGGTGACAGAGTGTGCGGGTGACGACGGTGACCCTGGCGCCCTACCGGCGCGTCCTCTCCAGACCGTCGCTGCGGCGCACCCTGCTCCTCGGCGTCTTCTCGCGCCTGGCCCTGTTCGCGACCCCGGTCCTGCTGACCGTCCACGTCGTCACGACCCTCGGTCGCAGCTACACGCAGGCCGGGCTCGTCGGTGGTCTGGTGACCGTCGCCATCGCCCTCGGCAGCCCTTGGCGCGGGAAGCTGCTCGACCGTCGCGGTCTGCGGGCGCTCGTCGGCCCCTCGGTCCTCGTCTCCGGCGCGTGCTGGCTGGCGGCGCCCTTCGTCGGCTACTGGGTCCTGCTCGTCCTGGCGACGATCGGGGGGCTCTTCCTCGTCCCGGTCACCTCGATCATCCGGCAGGCGGTCATCGCCGTCGTGCCCGAGCAGGACCGGCGCACGGCCATCTCGCTGGACTCCGCCGCCCTCGAGCTCGTCTTCATGACCGCTCCCGCCGTCGGGGTGTGGGCGGTCACGCAGTACGGCAGCACGTGGGTGCTCTTCTGGGTCCAGGTGCTCGGCGTGCTCGCCGGGGCGGTCCTGTGGTTCGTCGACCCGCCCCTGCGCGGCGAGGCCGAGCGCGAGACCCACGACACCGGCGTGCGCCGCCGGACCTGGCTCTTCGGGCCGTTCCTGCCGGTGCTGCTCAGCGTCCTCGCGACCGCCGTCGTCCTCTCCGGCTCCGACCTCGGCTTCGTCGCCGCCGTCCGGGAGCTCGGCGAGGTCTCGGCGCTCGGGCTCGTCATCGTGCTCTGGGGCCTGGGGTCGCTCGTCGGCGGCCTCGTCTACGGGGCGCTGTCGCGCGAGGTGCCCTCGCGGTGGCTGCTGCTCACGCTCGTCGTCGTCACGGCCCCGATGGCCTTCGCGCAGACGCCGCTGCAGCTCGGCGTCCTCGCCCTCGTCGCCGGCCTGCTGTGCGCGCCGACCATCACCGCGACCGTCGACGAGGCGGTCCGGGCGGTCCCGGTGCGGGTGCGCGGCGAGGCGATGGGCTGGCACGGCTCGGCCCTGACCGGTGGCGGCGCCGTCGGCGCCCCGCTCGCCGGCTTCGCGGCCGACCACTACGGCGCCCCGAACGCCTTCCTCGCCGTCGCGGCGGTGGGGCTGCTCGTCGTCGTGGTCGTCTCGGCCTGGCCCGCGCGCCCCTCGGGCGCCGCGCCCGTGCCCGAGCCCGCGGCGGAGCGCTCGGCGCACTGAGCGCCCCTGCGGCTAGGGTGGGCGCGTGACCACCGCTCCGATGTGCAGCGGTTGATCGGGCCCTCGGGCCCGGTGTCGCGCGCGTCCTGAGCGCCGCACCCCGCAGCCGGTCCCTGCGACCGGCTCCCGCGCCCGGGGGCACGACCCCGTCCAGCCACCGGCGCGCCGCTCCCTAGACTCGGTGCCGCCGACCCCGACCGACGTGGAAGCAGACAGATGTCCGGACCCAACACCAGCTACGACCCCGTCGAGGTCGCCGCCCTCGACCCCACCACGATCGACGCCGCCGTCGAGGCCGCGCTCGCGGCCGCCGCCGGCGCGACGAGCCTCGAGGAGCTCAAGGCGGTCCGCGGCGCCCACCAGGGCGACAAGAGCCCGCTCGCCCTCGCCAACCGCGAGATCGGCGCCCTGCCGCCGAGCGCCAAGGCCGAGGCCGGCAAGCGCGTCGGCCAGGCGCGCGGCCGCGTCGGGCAGGCCTTCACCGCCCGGCAGGCCGAGCTCGAGGCCGAGCGCGACGAGCGCATCCTCGTCGAGGAGGCGCTCGACGTCACGCTGCCCGCCGGCCGCCGCCCGCTCGGCCGCCGCCACCCCATCGAGCTGATGTCGCAGCGCATCGCCGACCTCTTCGTCGGGCTGGGCTGGGAGGTCGTCGAGGGGCCGGAGATCGAGGCGGAGTGGTTCAACTTCGACGCCCTCAACTTCGACGCCGACCACCCGGCGCGCCAGATGCAGGACACGTTCTACGTCGACCCGCCCCGGGACGGGCTCATCCTGCGCACCCACACCTCGCCGGTGCAGGCGCGCACCCTGCTCGAGCGCGGGGTGCCGGTCTACGTCGCGGCCATCGGCCGGGTCTTCCGCACCGACGAGCTCGACGCCACGCACATGCCGGCCTTCCACCAGGTCGAGGGCCTCGCCGTCGACGAGGGCATCACGATGGCCCACCTCAAGGGCACCCTCGACCGGCTGGCCGCCGAGCTGTTCGGCCCGGACATCACCACGCGCCTGCGCCCCTCCTTCTTCCCGTTCACCGAGCCCAGCGCCGAGATGGACCTGCGCTGCTTCGTCTGCCGCGGCGAGGACCCCGACTGCCGCACGTGCAAGGGCACCGGCTGGATCGAGTGGGGCGGCTGCGGGATGGTCAACCGCAACGTGCTGCTGGCCTGCGGGGTCGACCCGGACCGCTACACCGGGTTCGCGTTCGGGATGGGTATCGACCGCGCGCTGATGTTCCGCACGGGGGTCAGCGACATGCGCGACATGATCGAGGGTGACGTGCGCTTCGACGCGCAGTTCGGGATGGAGATCTGATGCGGGTTCCGGTCGACTGGCTGCGCGAGTACGTCGCGGTGCCGCAGGAGGCCACGGGTCTCGACATCGCGGCCTCCCTCGTCGCCGTCGGGCTCGAGGAGGAGGGGCTGCACGGTGGCGGGGTCACCGGCCCCCTCGTCGTCGGGCGGGTGCTGACGCTGGAGAAGGAGCCGCAGAAGAACGGCAAGACGATCAACTGGTGCTCGGTCGACGTCGGGTCGGCCAACGGCACCGGCGAGCCCCAGGGCATCGTCTGCGGCGCGCACAACTTCGAGGCGGGCGACCTCGTCGTCGTCATCCTCCCGGGCGGCGTGCTGCCGACCCCGCAGGGTCCGCTCGAGGTCTCGGCGCGCAAGACCTACGGCCACGTCTCGGCCGGGATGATCTGCTCCGAGCGCGAGCTCGGGCTCGGCGAGGACCACGACGGCATCATCGTCCTGACCCGTCGCTACGCCGACGACCCCGCGATGCTCGAGCGCTGCGTGCCCGGTGCGGACGCCATCGCCTTGCTCGGGCTGGACCGCGAGACCGTCGAGGTCAACGTGACGCCCGACCGCGGGTACTGCTTCTCGGTGCGCGGCGTGGCCCGCGAGTACGGCCACGCCACCGGCGCGGCGTTCTCGGACCCCGTCGCCGACCTCGCGCGGCGCGTCCCGCCGGCGAGCCCGAGCGGCTACCCCGTCGAGCTCGCCGATGACGCGCCCATCCGCGGCCGTGCGGGCTGCGACCGGTTCGGGGCGCGGGTCGTCCGCGGCCTCGACGTCGCGGCGCCGACGCCGGGGTGGATGCGCACCCGGCTCACCGAGGCCGGCATGCGCCCCATCTCGCTCGCCGTCGACGTGACGAACTACGTGATGCTCGGGCTCGGCCAGCCGCTGCACGCCTACGACCTGGCGACCCTCGGCGAGAAGATCGTCGTGCGCCGCGCCCGGCCGGGGGAGCGGCTGACGACGCTCGACGACGTCGACCGGGCCCTCGACCCGGAGGACCTGCTCATCACCGACGGCGGCGAGACGCCGATCGGGCTCGCCGGCGTCATGGGCGGTGCGAGCACCGAGGTGTCCGGCTCGACGACCGACGTCCTCCTCGAGGCGGCGCACTTCGACCCGGTGACCATCGCGCGCAGCGCCCGCCGGCACCGGCTGCCGTCGGAGGCCTCGCGCCGCTTCGAGCGCGGCGTCGATCCCGAGCTCGCGCCGGCGGCGCTCCAGCTCGCGGTCGAGCTGCTCGTCGAGTACGGCGGCGGCACGGCCGGCGACGAGGCCACCGACGCCGGGTCGGTCGAGCCGCCGGCGGCCATCCCGATGTCGGTGGGCTTCCCGTCGCGCATCGTCGGCGTGGAGTACGACGCCGCGACCGTCGTGGGCGTCCTCGAGCAGATCGGCTGCACCGTCGCGGCCGACGGCGACCTGCTCACGGTCCTCCCACCGACGTGGCGCCCCGACCTGACGACCGCCGAGGACCTCGTCGAGGAGGTCGCCCGCATCCACGGGTACGACCGCATCCCGTCGGTCCTGCCGACCCCGCCCGGCGGCTCCGGGCTCACGCACGCGCAGCGGGTGCGGCGCACCGTCGCCGACCTGCTCGCGGCGCAGGGCCTCTCCGAGGTGTGGGGAGCGCCGTTCGTCGGCGAGGACCGCTGGGTCGCGCTCGGCCTCGACGTCGCCGCCGAGTCGGCGCGCACCGTGCGCATCGCCAACCCGCTCTCGGACGAGCAGCCGTGGATGCGCACCTCGCTCGTGTCGACGATGGTCGACGCGCTGCGCCGCAACGTCTCCCGGGGCGCCAAGGACGTCGCGCTCTTCGAGCTCGGGCTCGTCACGGCCCTCACCGGCCCGCGGCAGGCGGCGCCGACCGAGGACGTCGGCGTCCACCCGTCCGACGCGACGCTCGCGGCCATCCGCGACGCCGTGCCCCCGCAGCCGCGCCACGTCGCGGTGCTCCTCGCGGGCGACCGCGACCGCGCCGGCTGGTGGGGCGCCGGGCGCCGGGCCGAGGTCGTCGACGTCCTCGAGCTCGTGCAGGCGCTCGCCGAGGCGCTGGCCGTCGAGGTCGTCGTGACCTCCGACGCCGTGATGCCTTGGCACCCCGGCCGGTGCGCACGGGTCTCGCTGGCCGACGGCACGGTGATCGGCCACGTCGGCGAGCTCCACCCCAAGGTCGTCGCGGCCCTCGGGCTGCCCGCCCGCACGGTCGGCGGCGAGCTGGACCTCGATGCCCTCACGGTCGCGGCCGACCGGCCGGTCACGGCCTCGACGCTCGCGACGTACCCGATGGCGCAGAGCGATGTCGCGCTCGTCGTCGACGCGTCGGTGCCCGCCGCGCAGGTCCACGAGGCGCTCGTCGCCGGGGGCGGCGACCTCCTCGAGGAGGTGCGGCTCTTCGACGTGTACGAGGGCGACCAGGTCGGGGAGGGCCGGCGCTCGCTGGCCTACCGGCTGACCTTCCGCAGCCCCGAGCGCACGATGACGACCGACGAGGTCTCCGCCCTGCGTGACGCGGCGGTGGCCGAGGCGGCGCGCGTCCACGGGGCGGTGCAGCGGGCGTGACCGACGTCCTCGACGAGCCGGTCGACGACGACGGCGACGTGACCCCGGAGCCGGACACCGAGGAGGAGGCCGGCCGCGGCGGGCACCTCGTCGCCGTCGTCACCGGTGCCTCGCGGGGCATCGGCCGGGCCGTCGCCGACGCGCTCGAGGACGCCGGCTGGGTCGTCGAGCGCGGCTCGTCCGCCGTCGCGCCGGTCACCGACCGGGCCGCGGTGCAGGAGTGGGTCGCCGACGTCGTCGAGCGGCAGGGTCGCATCGACCTCCTCGTCAACAACGCGGGGGTCATCGACACCGAGGTCGACCTCTTCGCCTCCGACCCCGACGAGTGGTGGCGCACCGTCGAGGTCAACGTCCTCGGCGCCTACCTCGTGACGTGGGCCGTTGCCCCGCACCTGCTCGCCGCGGGCAGCGGTCGGGTCGTCAACCTCAACTCCGGGGCCGGCCGGCGGGCCGGCGCGGAGGCGAGCGCCTACAACGTGAGCAAGACGGCGCTGGCGCGCATCACCGGGTCGACGCACCTCGCGGGGTGGGATCGCGGCATCCGGGCCTTCGACCTCATGCCGGGTGTCGTCCGCACCGACATGACCGAGTCGATGGAGGCGCACGCCGGGCGCACCGAGTGGACCTCCCCCGAGGAGGTCACCGCGCTCGTGCTGGCCCTCGCGTCGGGCGAGCTCGACGCGTTCTCCGGCCGGTTCGTCCGCGCCGGCGTCGACACCCCGGCGTCGCTGCGGGCGATGGCCGAGCGCGGGTTGGACCCGGGGGAGCGGATGCTCGACCTCGTCCTGCGTCCGGACGACCCCCTGGCCTGACCCACCGCGTCCCGGGTCCCGGGTCACGCTCCCCAGGCGCGTGCACGACCCGACGAATGTGTCGAATCCTGCACGCCTCCCCGGGCCGCAGCCGTCGACAACCCTGCACGTGCGGGCTTTCCGTGGTCGGGCGGGGGTGCGGACAGCGATGACCCCGCACGTGCGAGCTTTCCGTGGTGGGGCGGGGGTGCGGACAGCGACAACCCCGCACGTGCAGGCTTTTCGTGGTCGGAGGGCTGATCGGCCAGCCATAACCCCGCACGTGCGGGGTCGGCGCCCGGACCGCGTGTGCATGGATGTACCGAGTCCTGTATGGTCATGCACATGACGCAGCGTGTCGCCGTCGCCGGAGCGAGCGGGTACGCCGGGGGAGAGGTCCTCCGGCTCCTCCTCGCGCACCCCGGGCTCGAGGTCGGGGCGGTCACCGCCGCCGGCAACGCGGGCCAGACCCTCGGGGGCATCCACCCCCACCTCACGCCGCTGGCCGACCGGGTGCTCGAGCAGACGACGGTCGAGGTCCTCACCGGGCACGACGCGGTCGTCCTCGCCCTGCCGCACGGCCACTCCGCGGCCCTCGCCGCCGAGCTGCCGGACGACGTCGTCGTCGTCGACTGCGGCGCCGACTTCCGGCTGCGCGACGCCGCGGCCTGGACCGCCTTCTACGGCACCCCGCACGCCGGCTCGTGGCCCTACGGGATGCCCGAGCTGCCGACCGCGGACGGTCCGCAGCGCGACGCCCTCACCGGCGCCACGCGGATCTCCGTCCCCGGCTGCTACCCGACCGCGGTGTCGCTGGCCCTCGCACCCGGCCTCGTCGCCGGCGTCGTCGAGCCGGGAGACATCACCGTCGTCGCGGCCTCGGGCACCTCGGGCGCCGGCAAGGCCCTCAAGCCGCACCTGCTCGGCGCCGAGGTGATGGGCGCGATGTCGCCCTACGGCGTCGGCGGCGGGCACCGGCACACCCCGGAGATCGAGCAGAACCTCAGCGCCTGCGGCGCGGGCGAGGTGACGGTCTCGTTCACCCCCACCCTGGCCCCGATGCCGCGCGGCATCCTCGCGACCGCCACGGCCCGGGTCACGCCCGGCACGAGCGCGGCGACCGTCCGCGCGGCGTGGGAGGCCGCCTACGCCGACGAGCCCTTCGTGCACCTCCTCCCGGAGGGGCGCTGGCCCAGCACGGGGAGCGTCCTCGGCAGCAACTGCGTGCACCTCCAGGTCGTCCTCGACGAGCGGGTCGGACGGGTCGTCGTCGTCGCGGCGGTCGACAACCTCACCAAGGGCACGGCCGGCGCGGCCGTCCAGTGCCTCAACCTCGCACTCGGCCTCCCCGAGACCACCGGCCTGCCGGTTGCGGGGGTGGCCCCGTGAGCGCGATGCCCCTGCACCTCATGGAGCACCCCGAGGACGTCTCGGTGGTCCGGCTGCCCAGCGGGGAGGACCCCGCGTTCGACTGGAGCACCGGCCCCCTCGCGTCCCTGACCCGCACGGCCGACGAGACATCCGTCGTCTGCGCCAGCGCCTCGGTGCCGGCGGGCGCGCGCACCGAGGGCCCGTTCCGCGCGGTCGAGGTCGCCGGCCCGCTCGACTTCTCCGCGGTCGGTGTCTTCGCCGACATCCTCGCCCCGCTCGTCGACGCGCAGATCAGCGTGCTCGGCATCTCGACGTTCGACACCGACTGGGTCCTCGTCCCGTCCGAGCGCACGGCCGACGCGTCGGCCGCGTGGCGCAAGGCCGGCTTCGTCGTCACGCCCAGCTCGCTCTCGGGAGGTCTAAGCTGATGTCCGTCACCACGCCGAAGGGCTTCCGCGCCAGCGGGGTCACGGCCGGGCTCAAGGCCTCCGGCCGCCCGGACCTCGCGCTCGTCGTCAACGACGGCCCCGACCACCACGTCGCCGCCGTCTTCACGAGCAACCGGGTCGAGGCAGCACCCGTCACCTGGTCGCGCGTGGTTGTCGCCGACGGCCGGGCCGACGCCGTCGTCCTCAACAGCGGCGGCGCCAACGCCTGCACGGGGGCGCCCGGCTTCCAGGACACCCACCGCACCGCCGAGCACGTCGGCGCCGCCCTCGGGGTCGCCCCCGGCGACGTCGTCGTCTGCTCGACCGGCCTCATCGGCGAGCGGCTGCCGATGGACCTCCTGCTGCCCGGCGTGGATGCCGCCGCGGCCGGCCTCGCCGACGACGGGGGAGCGGCCGCGGCCGAGGCCATCATGACCACCGACACCGTCGCGAAGACCGCCGCCGAGGTGCACCCCGACGGCTGGGCGGTCGGCGGGATGGCCAAGGGCGCGGGGATGCTCGCGCCCGCCCTCGCGACGATGCTCGTCGTCGTGACGACCGACGCCGTCGTCGACCCGGCCGCCCTCGACGGCGTGCTGCGCGCCTCCACCCGCGAGACGTTCGACCGGGTCGACTCCGACGGGTGCATGTCGACCAACGACACCGTCGTCCTCCTGGCGTCGGGGGCCTCCGGTGTCGAGGCCGAGCCCGCCGCCCTCACCGAGGCCGTCACCGCGGTGTGCGCCGACCTCGCCCGGCAGCTCGTCGCCGACGCCGAGGGCGCCCACCACGACATCGCCGTCGAGGTGCGCTCGGCCGCCACCGAGGACGACGCGCTGGAGGTCGCTCGGGCGGTGGCGCGCAACAACCTCTTCAAGTGCGCGGTCTTCGGCAACGACCCGAACTGGGGCCGGGTGCTCGCGGCCGTCGGCACGACCGCCGCCGCGTTCGACCCGGCGACGCTCGACGTCGCGATGAACGGCGTGCAGGTGTGCCGCTCCGGCGGTGTGGGAGAGGACCGTTCGCTGGTCGACCTCACGGCCCGCGAGGTGCGCGTCGTCGTCGACCTGCACGCGGGCGACGCCACGGCCACCGTCTGGACCAACGACCTCACGCACGACTACGTCCACGAGAACTCCGCCTACTCCACCTGATCGGAGCGGACCGATGACCCCACCCGAGCAGCAGTCGCTCCGCGGCGCGATCGACGCCGCGGCCCTGCGCGTCGCGCAGTCCAAGGCGACCACCCTCGTCGAGGCGCTGCCCTGGCTCGAGCGCTTCCGCGGCGCGCTCGTCGTCGTCAAGTACGGCGGCAACGCGATGACCGACGACGCGCTCAAGGCGGCGTTCGCGCAGGACATCGTGTTCCTGCGCTACGCCGGGCTGCGACCCGTCGTCGTCCACGGCGGCGGCCCCCAGATCAAGGGGATGCTCGACCGGCTCGGCCTCGAGTCCGAGTTCCGCGGCGGCCTGCGCGTCACCACCCCTGAGGTGATGGACGTCGTCCGGATGGTGCTGACCGGGCAGGTCGGGCGCGAGCTCGTCGGCCTGCTCAACCAGCACGGGCCGGTCGCGGTCGGGCTCTCCGGCGAGGACGCCGGTCTCTTCGGTGCCCGGCGTCGCGGCGTGACCATCGACGGCGAGGAGCAGGACATCGGCCTCGTCGGCGACGTCGTCGAGGTCGACCCGGGCGCGGTGCTCGACCTGCTCGACGCCGGGCGCATCCCCGTCGTCTCGACGATCGCCCCGGACCTCGAGGTCGACGGCCAGGTGCTCAACGTCAACGCCGACACCGCTGCTGCCGCGCTCGCGGTCGCGCTCGGCGCGCGCAAGCTCGTCGTCCTCACCGACGTCGAGGGCGTCTACGCCGACTGGCCGGACCGCGGCTCGCTGCTGTCGCAGCTGCGGGCGGGCGCCGCGCGCGAGCTGCTCACCCGCGTCGACGCCGGGATGATCCCGAAGCTCGAGGCGTGCATCCGCGCGGTCGAGAACGGCGTCCCGCAGGCGCACGTCGTCGACGGCCGCCAGCCGCACAGCATCCTCCTCGAGGTGTTCACCTCCGAGGGCATCGGCACGATGGTCCTGCCGGACCGGGAGGAGGGCGAGGATGCCTGAGGCACAGCCCGCCCCGCACACCGAGGAGCTCCTCGGCCGCTACGAGTCCGCCCTCGTCCAGGTCTTCGGCCGTCCCCAGCTCGTCCTCGAGCACGGTGACGGAGCGTGGGTCTGGGACGTCGACGGCCGTCGCTACCTCGACCTCGTCGGCGGCCTCGCCGTCAACGCGCTCGGGCACAACCACCCGGCGCTCGTCGCCGCCGTCTCGAAGCAGGCCGGCCAGCTGGTCCACGTCTCGAACTTCTACACCTCGGTCCCGCAGGTCGAGCTCGCCGAGCGGATCCTCCAGGTGGCCGACGCACCCGCGGGGTCGGCGGTCTTCTTCTGCAACAGCGGGACCGAGGCCATCGAGGCCGCGGTCAAGCTCGCGCGGCGCACCGGGCGCACGGGCATCGTCGCCGCCGAGGGCGCCTTCCACGGCCGCACGACGGGTGCGCTGGCGCTCACCCACAAGCCCGCCTACCGCGAGCCCTTCGAGCCGCTCATCCCCGGCGTCGTCCACGTGCCGTGGGGCGACGTCGCGGCGCTCGAGGCCGCCGTCGACGAGCACACCTCCGCCGTCGTCCTCGAGCCGATCAAGGGCGAGGGCGGCGTCGTGCCGGCCTCGCCGGAGTTCCTCCGCGCGGCCCGCCGGGTCACGACCGAGGCCGGCGCGCTGCTCGTCCTCGACGAGATCCAGACCGGCGTCGGCCGCACCGGCTCCTGGTTCGCCTGGCAGCAGGCCGGGGTCGTGCCCGACGCGATGACCCTCGCCAAGGGCCTCGGCGGCGGCGTGCCGATCGGTGCGCTCGTCACCTTCGGGCCCGAGGTGTCCGGGATGCTCACCGCCGGCCAGCACGGCTCGACCTTCGGCGGCAACCCCCTGTCGTGCGCGGCCGGGCTCGCGGTCCTCGACACGATCGAGTCCGAGGGCCTCGTCGACCACGCGCGGGCGATGGGCGAGCACCTCGAGCAGCGCATCGCGGCCCTCGCCGACCCGCGGGTCACCGGCGTGCGCGGCGCGGGCCTGCTGCGCGCCGTCACGCTCGCCGGCGACTGGGCGCCGGCCGTCGCCACGCACGGCCGCGAGGCCGGTCTCATCCTCAACCCGGTGGCGCCCGACGCCATCCGCCTCGCCCCGCCGCTGGTCGTCACCGCCGGCCAGCTCGACCTGTTCGTCGACGCCCTGCCCGGGCTGCTCGACCTCGCCACGGAGGAGACCCGATGACCCTGCGCCACTTCCTGCGCGACGACGACCTCTCGCCCGCCGAGCAGGCCGCCGTGCTCGACCGCGCCCTCGCGCTCAAGGCCGAGCCGTTCTCGGACCGCCGGCTCGAGGGACCGCGCACCGTCTCGATCCTCTTCGACAAGCCGACGCTGCGCACGCAGGTGTCGTTCGTCGGCGCCGTGTCGGGCCTCGGCGGCTTCCCGATGGTCGTCGACGGGCGCCTGGCCGGTGTCGGGGTGCGCGAGTCGGTCGCCGACGTGGCGCGCATCCTCGGGCCGCAGTCCGCGGCCGTGGTGTGGCGCACCTTCGCGCAGTCCGACCTCGCCGAGATGGCGGCGTACGCCGGTGTGCCGGTGGTCAACGCGCTGACCGACGACTTCCACCCCTGCCAGGTCCTCGCCGACCTGCTGACCCTGCGCGAGGCGCTCGGCGACCTGCCGGGCCGCACCCTGGCCTACGTCGGCGACGGCGCCAACAACATGGCGCACTCCTACCTGCTGGGCGGCGTCACCGCTGGCCTGCACGTGCGCATCGGCACCCCCGCGAGCCACCCGCCGGCCGCCGACGTCGTCGAGCGCGCCCGCGAGCTGGCCGCCACCACCGGCGGCTCGGTCCACGTCACCGACGACCCGGTCGAGGCGGTCACCGGCGCCGACGCGGTGGCGACCGACACCTGGGTCTCGATGGGCCAGGAGGCTCAAGCCGACGACCGCAAGGGCGAGGGCAGCCCGTTCACGACGTACGCCGTCGACGACGCGCTGATGGCGCACGCGGCCGGGGGCGCGGTCTTCCTGCACTGCCTGCCCGCGTACCGCGGCTACGAGGTGAGCGCCGAGGTCATCGACGGGCCGCGCTCGGTCGTCTGGCAGGAGGCCGAGAACCGGCTGCACGCCCAGAAGGCGCTGCTGTCCTGGCTGGTCGAGCAGGCCGGGGCGAGCGCGTGACCGTCTCGACCTCGCGCGCCGCGCGCCAGCAGCGGATCACCGAGATCCTCCAGTCGACCCCGGTCCGCAGCCAGACCGAGCTGCTCGACCTGCTCGCGGCCGACGGCATCGAGGTGACGCAGGCGACCCTGTCGCGCGACCTCGTCGACGTCGGCGCGGAGCGCGTCCGGGTCGGCAAGTCACTCGTCTACGCCGTGCCGGGGGAGGGCGGCGACCGGACCGTGCGCCCGGCACCGGACGAGGACGAGCGCACCACGCGCCTCGCATCCCGGTGCCAGGAGCTGCTCGTGGCCGCCGAGCACTCGGCCAACCTCGTCGTCCTGCGGACCCCGCCGGGCGCTGCGAACTTCCTCGCGTCGGCCATCGACCACACCTCGGTCGAGGGGGTGCTCGGCACGATCGCCGGCGACGACACCATCATGGTCATCACGTCCGGCCCCGCCCGCAGCCGCGAGGTGGTCGACCGGCTCCTGTCGTACACCCGGAAGGACACCCCGTGACCCCGCCCGACGCCGACCCCGCCGCCTCCGTGAGCCTCTGGGGCGGACGGTTCTCCGGCGGGCCGGCCGACGCCCTCGCCGCGCTCTCGAAGTCGACGCACTTCGACTGGCGGCTCGCGCCGCACGACCTGGCCGGCTCCCGGGCGCACGCCCGCGTCCTCCACGCCGCGGGTCTGCTCGACGACGCCACGCTCGACGCGATGCTCGACGGCCTCGAGCGGCTGCGCGCCGACGTCGAGTCGGGCGCGTTCGTCCCCGCCGAGTCCGACGAGGACGTGCACACCGCCCTCGAGCGCGGGCTCATCGAGCGCGCCGGGGCCGACGTCGGGGGCCGCATCCGGGCCGGCCGCTCGCGCAACGACCAGGTGGCCACGCTCTTCCGGATGTACCTGCGCGAGCACGCCCGCGTCGTCGCCGGGCTCGTGCTCGACGTCGTCGAGGCCCTCGTCGGGCAGGCCCGCACCCACCTCGGGGTGCCGATGCCGGGGCGCACCCACCTCCAGCACGCGCAGCCCGTGCTGCTCTCGCACCACCTGCTCGCGCACGCCTGGCCGCTGCTGCGCGACGTCGACCGCCTGCGTGACTGGGACGCGCGGACCTCGCTGTCCCCGTACGGTTCCGGCGCGCTCGCCGGGTCCTCGCTCGGCCTGGACCCCGAGGCCGTCGCGAGCGACCTGGGCTTCGCCGGCGCGGTCGAGAACTCCATCGACGGCACCGCCTCGCGCGACTTCGTCGCCGAGTTCTCGTTCGTCTGCGCGATGACCGCCGTCGACGTCTCGAGGCTCGCGGAGGAGGTCATCCTCTGGGCGACCAAGGAGTTCTCCTTCGTCACGCTCGACGACGCGTACTCGACCGGGTCGAGCATCATGCCGCAGAAGAAGAACCCCGACGTCGCCGAGCTGGCCCGCGGCAAGGCCGGCCGGCTCGTCGGCGACCTCGCCGGGCTGCTGACGACCCTCAAGGCGCTTCCGCTGGCCTACAACCGCGACCTCCAGGAGGACAAGGAGCCGGTGTTCGACGCCGTCGACACCCTCGAGGTCCTCCTGCCGGCGTTCTCCGGCATGGTCGCCACCCTGACCTTCCACACGGAGCGGATGGCCTCGCTCGCGCCGCAGGGCTTCTCGCTGGCCACCGACGTCGCCGAGTGGCTCGTGCGCCAGGGCGTCCCGTTCCGCGTGGCGCACGAGGTCGCGGGCGAGTCGGTGCGCGCGTGCGAGGAGCGTGGCATCGAGCTGTGGGACCTCGACGACGACGACCTCGCGGCCGTCTCGCCCCACCTGACGCCCGGGGTCCGCGACGTGCTGAGCGTCGAGGGGTCGATGGCCTCGCGGTCCGCGCTGGGCGGGACCGCACCGGCCCGGGTGGCCGAGCAGCTCGAGCGTGTCGAGGCGCTCGTCGCGGCTGCCCGTGACTGGTCGCGGGACCTGCCGCGGGCCCGCTGACCCCGTGCCCGGCGTGGCCGAGGTGCTGCGGAGCGACGTCCTCGACGTCGCCCCGCGCCTCCTCGGCGCGCACCTGGCCCACGCGGGGGTGACGCTGCGGATCACCGAGGTCGAGGCCTACGCCGGGTCGGCGGACCCGGGGTCGCACGCCTTCCGAGGCCGCACCCCGCGCACCGAGGTGATGTTCGGCCGGGCCGGGCTGCTCTACGTGTACTTCACCTACGGGATGCACTTCTGCGCCAACGTCGTCACCGGCCCCGAGGGCAGCGCGTCGGCGGTCCTGCTGCGGGCCGGGGAGGTCGTGGACGGCCACGCGACCGCCGCCGAGCGGCGCCCCGGCGTGCGGGCGCGCGACCTCGCCCGCGGACCCGCGCGGCTCACGCGCACGCTCGCGCTCGGACGCGAGCAGAACGGGCTCGACCTCCTCGACCCCGCCACGGACGGCCGGCTCGTGCTGGCCGACCCCCCGGACCCGGCCGTTGTCGCGACCGGGCCGCGAGTGGGCGTGAGCGGCGCCGGCGGCGACGGGGCGGCGTTCCCCTGGCGGTTCTGGCTCGCGGGCGAGCCGACGGTCAGCCCCTACCGGGCGGCCGTCGCCCGCCGCCGCCCGGCGTCAGGCCGGGGCTGACGCCGCGTAGGCGCGGATCTCGTCGCGGAGGGCCGTGCGCACCGCGTCCGGCGCGAAGGAGGCGTCGACCGCCGCCAGCGCGAGGTCGGCGACCCCGGCGGCGTCGAGGTCGAGCAGCGCCGCGGCGACCTCGTACTCGCGGTTCAGGGTCGTCCCGAACATCGGCGGGTCGTCGCTGTTGACCGTCACCACGACGCCGGCCTCGACCATGGCGCGAACCGGGTGCTCCTCGAGGCGCTCCACGACCCGGGTCGCGACGTTGCTCGTGGGGCAGACCTCGAGCGGGATGCGGTGCTCGGCCAGGTGGGCGAGCAGCGCGGGGTCCTGCACGGACGACGTGCCGTGGCCGATGCGCTCGGCACCGAGCAGGAGGAGGGCGTCCCACACCGACTGCGGACCGGTCGACTCGCCCGAGTGGGGCACCGAGTGCAGGCCCGCCGCCCGCGCCGCGGCGAAGTGGGGCTCGAACTGCGGCCGGGGGACGCCGATCTCGGGCCCTCCGAGGCCGAAGCCGACGAGCGCGCCGGGACCGTGGTCGAGGGCGTGCGAGAGCGTCGCGTCGGCGGCGGGCAGCCCCGACTCGCCGGGGATGTCGTAGACCCATCGCAGGACGACACCCAGGTCGCGCTCGGCGGCCACCCGGGCGTCCTCGATCGCGGCGGTGTAGGCCTCGATGGGGATGCCGCGCACGACCGAGGTGTACGGGGTCATCGTCAGCTCGGCGTAGCGCACGTTCTGGCCGGCCAGCTCGCGCGCGACCTCGTAGGTGAGCATCCGGACGTCGTCGTCGGTGCGGACGAGGTCGACGGTCGCGAGGTAGAGGTCGACGAAGTGCGCGAAGTCCGTGAACGTGAAGAACCGCGCCAGCTCCTCGGGATCGGTCGGGACCGGGCTGGAGGGATGGCGGGCCGCGAGCTCGGCGACGATGCGCGGCGAGGCGGAGCCGACGTGGTGCACGTGCAGCTCGGCCTTGGGCAGGCCGGCGACGAAGTCCGTGAGGTCGGGGCGGGGCGAGGGGGTGGGGGCGGTCACGAGCCGCAAGCATGGCGCACCGCCGGACCCCGGGGCGGCGTCGGTGCCCCGCGTGGCAGGCTTGGCCGGGCCGGCGCACCGCCGGCACCCGACGACCCCAGGAGCGCGCACCGTGACCGACATCCTCGACGAGCTGCAGTGGCGGGGGCTGGTGGCGCAGTCCACCGACGAGTCCGCGCTGCGCACCGCACTCGCCGACGGGCCGATCACGGCGTACTGCGGGTTCGACCCGACGGCGCCGTCGCTGCACTTCGGCAACCTCGTCCAGCTCGTGCTGCTGCGCCATCTCCAGCGGGCGGGGCACCGTGTCATCTGCCTCGTGGGCGGGTCGACCGGGCTGATCGGCGACCCGCGGCCCTCCGCCGAGCGGGTGCTCAAGACCAAGGAGCAGACGGCCGAGTGGGTGGCGAACATCCGCCGCCAGGTCGAGCCGTTCCTCGGGGGCGACGAGGCCAACCCGGCGGTGTTCGTCAACAACCTCGACTGGACGGCGCCGATGTCGGCGCTGGACTTCCTCCGGGACGTCGGCAAGCACTTCCGGGTCAACCAGATGGTCAAGAAGGACGCCATCGCGGCGCGCCTCAACAGCGACGAGGGCATCTCGTACACGGAGTTCAGCTACCAGCTGCTCCAGGGGCTGGACTACCTCCAGCTCTACCGCGACTACGGCTGCACGCTGCAGACCGGCGGCAACGACCAGTGGGGCAACCTCACCGCCGGCTCCGACCTCATCCACCGCGTCGAGGGAGCCTCGGTCCACCTGCTGACGACCCCGCTGCTCACGGACTCCTCGGGCGAGAAGTTCGGCAAGAGCGCGGGCAACGCCATCTGGCTCGACCCGTCGATGACCAGCCCCTACGCCTTCTACCAGTACTGGCTCAACGTCGAGGACGCCTCGGTCGTCACCCTCCTCAAGGTCTTCACCGACCGGGGGAGCGAGGAGATCGAGGACCTCAAGCGCCAGGTGCAGGCGGAGCCGTGGAAGCGGGCGGCCCAGCGGGCGCTCGCCGAGGACGTCACCACGCTGGTGCACGGGCAGGCCGCGACCGACGCCGCGCGGGCCGCGGCCGAGGCGCTCTTCGGGAAGGGTGACCTGCGGGCGCTCGACGGCCCGACCCTGCGCGACGCCGCGGCCGAGCTGCCCTCGGGTGCCGTGACCGTCGGGATGCCCCTCGTCGACGCGCTCGTCGCGGTCGGCCTCGCCGACTCCCGCAACGCCGCGCGGCGGACGCTGGGGGAGGGCGGGGCCTCGGTCAACGGGGCCAAGGTCTCCGACCCGGACGCCGTGCTGGGCGCCGACGACGTGCTCGCGGGCGGCGTCGTCGTGCTGCGGCGGGGGCGCAAGAACCTCGCGGCGGGGCTCGTCGAGGCGTCGCCAAGCGCCTGAGCTGACGATCTGACGACGAACCCCGCTGTGCTGCAGCGGGGTTCGTCGCGTTCTGGGCAAAGGCGGCGTGCGGCGGGGCAGCGGATTTGTGTTCTGCGCGAGGAGTCATCTACTGTTCTCGACGTCAGCCCGAGAGGGCGAACCGGACACCAAGCGGCAGGGCCGTCCAGCCCCGCACCAAGTAGGCCGGACCACCGAGCTGACACCCCCCACGCAGGACCCGAGCACCACGGTGCACGGAGAGCGCGTGGCCGGCCCCACCGGACAGCGAGCCCCGCACGGAGCGAGTTTGACCGGGACGGAACGGAGAGGGTAACTTGGAGTGGTTGCCGCGGAGCGAGAGCGCCGCAGACAGCAACTCCCACGGAACAGCCCCGGCGATCACCTCGATGAGGTGCTCGTGGGTGCGCGTCCGGACCTTGAGAACTCAACAGCGTGTCAAGAATCGATGCCAATTTTTACCTCGTCGCATCGCTTTTCTTCCTTGCCCGTTCGGGTGGGGAGTGAAAGTGGTGCCGAGTTTTTCCTTTGGTTGATGACGAACAAACAGCTTTTGCTGGTTGTTCGTGCTCAGCCGGGTTTCACACGATCTCGTGTGTATGAGTTGTCCACTGGGTGCCCTTGCGGGGCTTGGTGGATGTGTATTCATCAACGGAGAGTTTGATCCTGGCTCAGGACGAACGCTGGCGGCGTGCTTAAC
>NZ_BOPU01000009.1:0-133581 GCF_017312765.1 Phycicoccus sp. DTK01
CCTCCCGGCCGCCCCCGAAAGTCCCTACTGTCAGGCCCACGATGACACTTGTGTCAGCGATGTCCTGGCACATGACAATCGCCCCGCCGACGTTCTTCACACACATTCGGGGGAAGAGATCAGGGGCGCTGCGCGCCCCCGACGGGAACCGTCGCCCTCACTCCGTTCGGGCTCCTCCCGACTCCCTGCGGGGGCGCTGCGCGCCCCCGACGGGAGTCGAACCCGCACCTGGGGCGCTTTTAAGGCGCCTGCCTCTGCCGGTTGGGCTACGGGGGCGGGCACACCGTAGCGCGCCGGCCCGATCGGCCGGCGCAGGCCTCAGGCGTCGCGCCCGAGGGCCGGGCCGGCGAGGACGGCCGCGACGGCCACCCCGGCGGGCAGCGCGACCGTGCTCAGCCCGAGGGTCGTGAACGCCTCCGGGCCGCCCGCGACGAGCCAGACGACGGCCGGCGCGAGGAGGACCGCGGCGGCCAGCAGCATCAGCACGCCCACCGCGCTCCCCCGCAGCGCGGCCGGCGCGGTGTCGCGCCGCAGCGACGCCGCGAGGATGACGCAGCCGACGACCCCGACGAGCCCGACGACCGCCCCCGCGAGCACGACGGGCAGCTGCGAGGTCGGGACGACGAACCCGAGCACCACGAGCGCCAGGGCGAGCAGCCCGGACAGCCCCGCCATGAGCCGCACGAGGAGCAGGTGCGTCGGCGGTCCCGTCCGCTCGTCCGCCTCGGCACCCATGGGCCGGGAGCCTGCCACAGCGGACGGCTCGCGTCAGCCGTCCGCGACCGACAGGGCGATGCCGTCGAGGATGTCGTGCTCGCTCGTGACCACCCGCACGCCCGGCGACCGGTCGGCGAGCCGGGCGAGCACCTCGTCCCAGACGAGTGCGCCGGCGCCGATGACGTCGACCCGGCCGGGGTGCATGTACGGCAGCGCGGCCCGCTCGGCCCGCGGCATCGCGAGGAGGGCCGCGCACGAGACGCGGTGGCCGGCGAGCGGGACCTCGGCGAGGTGGATGGCGTCGCGGTCGTAGTGGCCGAGCCCGAGGGCGTGGGCGGTGACGGTCGTGATGGAGCCCGCGAGGCCGACGACCGCGGCGAGGCCGTGCAGGTCGACGGCCTCCTCGGCGGCGTCGAGGGCGGCCCGGACGTCGCGGCGCGCGGCGTCGGTCTGCTCGCGGGTCGGCGGGTCGCCGGCCAGGTGGCGCTCGGTCATCCGGACGCAGCCGATGTCGACCGACCGCCCGGCCTCGACGTCGTCGGTACCGCGGACCAGCTCGGTGGAGCCGCCGCCGAGGTCGACGACGAGGTAGGGCCCGGGGATGCCGAGCCGGCGCAGGTCGCCGGTGGCCCCGGTGAAGGACAGTCGCGCCTCCATTTCTCCGGCGACGACCTCGGGCGCGAAGTCGAGGTCGCCGAAGGCGTCGCGCACCCCGGCGACGAACTCGTCGGCGTTGCGGGCGTCGCGCGAGGCGGAGGTGGCGACGAACCGCACGCGCTCCGCCCCGAGCTCGCGGCAGGTCGCGGCGTAGCCGGCCGCCGCGGCGAGCGTGCGCTCCATGGCCTCCGGCGCGATGACACCGGTGCGGTCGATGCCCTGACCGAGCCGCACGACCTCCATCCGGCGGACGACGTCGGTCAGGAGCCCGTCGTCACCGACATCGGCGACGAGCAGGCGGATCGAGTTGGTGCCGCAGTCGACGGCGGCGACCCGACGGGTCACGCGCGCTCCCCCGCGGCGTCCGCGGCGCAGGAGCCGCGCTCCCACCAGGGGTCGAGCAGGTCGAGGGCCTCGTCGCCGAGCGGGTTGACACCCGGGCCGGCGGACAGCGAGTGGGCGACGAGGACGTGGAGGCACTTGACGCGCGTCGGCATCCCGCCGGCGGAGATGCCGGCCACCTCCGGCACGTCACCGAGCTCGGCGCGGCGCGCGAGGTAGTCGGCGTGCGCGGCCTCGTAGCCGGCGCGCAGGTCGACGTCGGTGCCGAGGCGCTCGGTCATCTCGCGCATGACGCCCTGGCTCTCGAGCGTGGAGATCGCGCCGGTGAGCCGGGGGCAGGTGGCGTAGAACGAGGTCGGGAACGGCGTGCCGTCGGGCAGGCGCGGCTCGGTGCGCACGACGTCGGGCTCGCCGCACGGGCAGCGGTGGCCGACGGCGGCGACCCCACGGGCCGTGCGGCCGAGCTGGCGGGAGACGGCGTCGAGGTCCTCCTGCGCGACGGGCGGCAGGTCGGGGCTCGCGGTCATCGCCGGGCCCCGGGGGCGTCGGCGGTGCGGACGGACTGCCACACGCCGTCGTACCAGGGCAGAGCCGGGGTGGCCTCTCCCGCACCGGGACCCGTGGTCGCGGGGTCGGTGTCCTTCGTCGCCTCGGGGTCGAGGACGGTGTAGGCGCGCTCACCGGGGCGGACGAACTTCAGCCGCTGCCGGGCCTGCTGCTCGACGTAGGCCGGGTCCTCCCACCGCTGGCGCTCCTCGCGCAGCGACGCGACGTCGGCCTCCTGGCTGCTGACCTTGTCGCGCAGCGCGGCGATCTGCCCCTGCTGGTGCAGCCACGCGGCGACCGAGGAGGTCAGCAGCACGACGAGGAAGATGGCGATGCTCGCGAGCACCGCCGTGCGCCGCACCATGCGGTTCGACATCGCCCCGCCGACCTGGCCGCGCCAGCCGGTCGGGGTGCGCCGCACCACCTTCGCCGTCGTCGTGCCGGTGGTCGAGGGCCGCGGTGAGGCGGACGCCGACCGGGTGGACGAACGCGTCGAGGACCGGGCGGAGCCGGCCTTCGCCGCCGGGCGCGCCGCGGACCCGCGTCGCGGCGGGCGCGACGCGGGTCCGGTGCTGCGGCTGGTGGCCATCGGCCTGGTTCCTCCGGCTCGGCTCAGCCCTGGCGGGCGGCGAAGCGCGGGAAGGCGCCCGCGCCGGCGTAGACCGCGGCGTCGTCGAGCTCCTCCTCGATGCGCAGGAGCTGGTTGTACTTCGCGACGCGCTCGGACCGGGCCGGGGCGCCGGTCTTGATCTGGCCGCAGTTCGTCGCGACCGCGAGGTCGGCGATCGTCACGTCCTCGGTCTCGCCGGAGCGGTGGCTCATCATGCAGCGGTAGCCGTTGCGGTGGGCGAGGTCGACGGCGTCGAGGGTCTCGGTCAGCGAGCCGATCTGGTTGACCTTGACCAGGAGCGCGTTGGCGGTGCCGGTCTCGATGCCGCGGGCGAGGCGCTCGGGGTTGGTGACGAAGAGGTCGTCGCCGACGATCTGCACCTGGGTGCCGAGGCGGTCGGTCATCGCCTTCCAGCCCTCCCAGTCGTCCTCGTTGAGCGGGTCCTCGATGGACACGAGCGGGTAGGAGGCGACGAGGTCGGCGTAGTAGTCGACCATCTCGTCAGCGCTCTTCGAGCCGCCCTCGAAGGTGTAGGAGCCGTCGTCGTAGAACTCGGACGCGGCGACGTCGAGCGCCAGCGCGATCTGCTCGCCCGGGGTGTAGCCGGCCTTCTCGATCGCCTCGAGGATGAGGTCGAGCGCAGCGCGGTTCGACTCGAGGTTCGGCGCGAAGCCACCCTCGTCGCCGAGACCGGTCGCGAGGCCCTTCTCCTTGAGCACCGACTTGAGCGCGTGGTAGACCTCCGCGCCCCAGCGCAGTGCCTCGCGGAAGGACTCGGCGCCGATCGGCGCGATCATGAACTCCTGGATGTCGACGTTGGAGTCCGCGTGGCTGCCGCCGTTGAGGATGTTCATCATCGGCACCGGCAGGACGTGCGCGTTCGGGCCGCCGACGTAGCGGAAGAGCGGCAGGTCGGCCGAGTCGGCGGCGGCCCGGGCCACGGCGAGCGAGACGCCGAGGATGGCGTTGGCGCCGACCTTCTCCTTGTTCGCGCTGCCGTCGATGGCGAGCATCTCGGCGTCGACGAGTCGCTGCTCGCTCGCCTCGAAGCCGAGGAGCTTCGGGCCGAGCTCGTCGATGACCGCGTCGACGGCCTTCTCGACGCCCTTGCCGCCGTAGCGACCCTTGTCGCCGTCACGGCGCTCGACGGCCTCGAAGGCGCCGGTCGACGCGCCGCTGGGGACCGCCGCGCGGGCGACGGTGCCGTCGTCGAGGGCGACCTCGACCTCGACGGTGGGGTTGCCGCGCGAGTCGAGGATCTCGCGCGCGCCTACTGCCTCGATGCTGGCCACAGGAACTCCCGGGGAGAAGGGGACACGTTTCCTGCCGAGCCTAGCCGGGGCGGAGCGGGTCGGCCGGGACCGACCCGCTCCCCGGACGCCCCGGGACGTCGGCCTCGAGCACGTGCGTCAGCCGACGCCCACGGCGTGCTCCGCCACGACGCGCGCGGCCATCTCGCGCAGGTCGGTCGGGCGCCGGCCGAGCAGCCGCTCGGTGTCGGCGAGCTGCGCCGGCGTGGCGACGACGGCCATCCGGCGGATGACCCGCATCGACGAGCGCCAGTCCTCGAGCCGGTGGCCGGTCAGGTGCGCGCGCAGGGACCGGTCGAGGGCCTCGTCGTCGTCCCCGCGGTAGGCGACCGGGTGGCCGAGCGCCTCGGACCAGATCCGGGCGCACTCCGGACCCGTGAGCGAGCGCGGACCGACGACCGCGTGGGTGCCGGACGGGAACTCGGGGTCGAGGAGGATGCGCGCAGCCACCTCACCGAGGTCGCGCAGGTCGACCCGGTTGAGGCCCTTCGGGTGGGCCGGGTGGACGTGCTCGCCGGCGCGCAGCACGTCGAGGAGGACCTCGTCGTTCTGCATGAAGTTGGACGGGACGAGGACGACGGGGTCGGTCGCCGAGCGCTCGACCCGGCGCGCGAGCGCGAGCTTGCCGCGGTAGCGGGGCAGCAGCACGCCGTACAGGCGGCGCAGCAGCCACCCGTGCAGGACGGTGCGACCGACGGCGTGGACCCCGGCGAAGACCAGCCGCGTCCCCGCGACCTCGCACGCCTCGACGACCGTGGTCGTCAGCGCGACCTCGTCGGGCTCGTGCGGCGAGACGTGGAAGACGACGTCGGCGCCGGCGACGGCCCGGCGCACCGACGCGGCGTCGCGCAGGTCGCCCACGACGACCTCGACGCCCTCGCGGGAGCCCAGGCGGGCGGGGTCACGGACGAGGACTGCGGGGGTGGCGCCGCGCTCGCGCAGCGCCCGGACGACCTCCCGGCCCACGAGGCCGGTGGCGCCGATGACGAGGACGCGGCGCCCGGAGGGGACCGGGCGGCTGGAGGTGGTGGGCACGAGGGCTCCTTCTGGTGGTCGACGGGGTGTCGGGTCGACCCTCGTCGGCCCCGCTTGGGCGGCCCTTGCGGTGTCGCGGACCCACCGCCCAAGCCGCACCCAAGCGCAGCCGTCGACGGTGGTCGCACCACCACGACAGCGGGGCCCGACCCCCGACCACGAGGAGAGAGCGATGTCCACCACCACGACGACCACCCGGGGCCAGCTGGACCTGCCCGGCCAGACCCACGTCGCCGACGGTCCGCTGGACCACACCGGCATGTACGTGATGCACCACGCCTTCCGGCGGGACCTCGCCGCCTTCGCGTCGGCCGCCCACCGGACCCCCGTCGGCGAGACCGCCGTCTGGGAGGCGCTCGTCGCGCGCTGGGGTCGGTTCGCCTCGACCCTGCACCACCACCACACCGCCGAGGACGAGCTGTACTGGCCGGTCCTCGCCGGCGCGGTCGCAGAGCGCGGCACGCCGGCGGACGCGGCCGAGGTCCGCGCGATGAGCGAGGAGCACGAGGGCATCGACCCGCTCATCTCCGCGTGCGCCGACGCCTTCCGGGCGATGGCCGACCACCCGTGCGACGCCCACCGTCACGCGGTCGAGATCCGGGTCGCGGGCCTGCGCGAGGTGCTCGACGCGCACCTCCGGCACGAGGAGACCGTCGTCCTGCCGCTCGTGCAGCGGGTCATGACGCCGGCGGAGTTCGACGGCGTCGAGAAGGCCATCGGCCGGTCGTACAAGGCCGGCGACATCGGCTTCATCGTCGGCTGGGCGCTGCACCGGCTCCCGCAGGAGGGCAGGGACCGGATGTTCGCGATGGCCGGGCCCGCGTACCGGGTGCTGCACCTCGTCGTGCGCCGCCGGTTCGAACGGCGCGAGGCGACGGCGTTCCGGTACGCCGAGGGCTGACCTGGTCCGGCGCGAACGGGTCCGCTCGGGGTCAGAACCCGAGCCGGGCCCGTTCCCCGGCCAGCATCCGCGTGTACGCGCTCATCCCCCAGCGGTCGGCCATGAGCTCGGCCCGGTCCGCGAGCCGCGCCGCCTCCTCCGTCTCGCCCAGCACCGCGAGCCCCAGGGCGAGGTAGCCGTCGACCGGCCCGTTGACGAGCGAGATCCCGGTCAGGGCCATCGTGCCCTCGGACGGGCGCAGCGCGTCGACGGCCTCACGCGCCAGGCGGGGGTCCCGCAGTCGCGCCGCGACCAGCACGTGGGCAGCGGCCTCGGCGGTGTGCCACCAGCGGTTGCGGAACGGCGGCATCGGGACCCGCTCGAGCTCGCTGCGGAGCGCGTCCTCGCGGTCGACGAGGGCCAGGAGGTGGAGCATCGCCCACCGCCCGAGGTCGAACGGCTCGGCGACGAACTCGGCGTAGAGCGGGTCGACGAGCTGGTCGGCCACCCCCGGCCGCCACGTGGCGGTGCTGTAGAGGATCCCGAACTCGTTCTGCTCGAGCGCCGGCGTCGCGAGACCGTCCTGCATCGAGCGCATGGCCGCGGCGTGTGCGTCCGCCGCGGCGTCCTCGTCCCGCAGCGTCGCGAGCGAGAAGCGGACGAAGTGCAGGACGTACTCGACGTAGGCGAGCCGCCGGCGACGGGCGATCCGGTCCGCGGCCTCCGACCCTGCCACCCATCCGTCGAGGTCGCCGTGCTCGATCGCGATGCCGGCCCGGGTCAGGTGGGCGAGCGCCTCGGCCGCGGCGTCCTCGCCACCCGCGGCGGCGGCGAGCTCCTCGTCCGCCAGCCGGGTGCGACGGGCGAGCTCGGTGGGTCGCCAGAGCGCGATCCAGCCGGCGTGCGCGGCCCACGCGAGCAGTGGCCGGTCGCCGAGACGCCGCGCCATCGCGGTCCCCTCGTCGACGAGGGCGTCCACCTCCGGCTCGCTCCCCCAGCGGTAGTACAGCTGCACGGCGAGCGCCAGCATGAGGACGCAGCGGGCCGGCGAGTCCTGCGCCCCCGAGGCCGCGAGCGCCGCGCGCAGGTCGTCGAGGAGGTCCTCGTCCACCTCGCCCATCTCCTGCGGCGTCCACACCGAGTAGCGGGTGAGCTCCGAGGCCGCCCGGGCCACGCGCTCCGGGTCCTCGGCCGCACGGGCCAGGGCCACCGCCTCGACGACGGCCTCGACGACCCGCCGCCACCGCCCCGAGTGGGCCGCCGCCTCGGAGTAGGCGAGCAGCAGGTCGTAGCGCTCCTCCCGCGTGCCGGCGGGGTCGAGGGCGTGGGCGTCGAGCGCCGAGCGGTAGAGGTCGGTGGCCTCGACGTTGGCGAACAGGCGACGTGCGCGCTGGGCCGCACCCTCGGCGGCACGCCACGCGCGCGGTGCGTGGACGGGCCCCGCGGCGAGCCAGTGGTGGGCGAGGTCGAAGTCGCGCTGGACCGCAGGCACCGAGGCGTCCGCCACGCTCGCGAGCGCGTGGGCGATGCGCGCGTGGGTGCGCGCCACCGCCGCCGTGGTCGCGGTGGCGAGGACGGCGTCCCGGGTGAGGGCGTGCTCGAACGCCAGGGACCCGTCGTCCCGGTGGTGCACGATCCCGGCCTCCTCCGCGGGCTCGAGGAGCTCGGCGACCCGGGCCGGGTCCCACCCGCCGACGTGCGCGAGCAGGAGCGGGGAGTGCGCCCGCCCGAGCGCCGCGGACACCAGCAGGACCTCGCGCGTGTCCTCGGGCAGGTCCGCCAGGCGGCGCGCGACGACCACCTGCACCGACTCCGGGACCTCCCCCCGCCAGCCGCCGGGGGCGGCGGCGAGCCGCGCGAGCTCGACGAGGAAGAACGGGTTGCCGCCGGTCCGGGCGCACCAGTCGTCGACCTCCACGGCGGACGGCGCCCGGTCGGCCCCGGACACCGCCGCGACGAGCTCGCGGGCCTGCGCCGGGGCGAGGCCGACCGGCTCCAGCGTCCGGCCGCCGTGCCGGGCCAGGGCCGCGCCGAGGTCGGCGAGCGCCCCCACGGGTGCGGGCCGGCTGCGGCGGGTCAGGACGAGGGCGACGTGGTCCCCCGGGCGCAGCGAGGTGACGAGGTGCGCCAGGGCACGGAGGGTGCGCGTGTCGGCCCAGTGCAGGTCCTCGACCACGAGGAGCACCGGGTCGTCGCGCGACCGCCGCCGCACCGCCTGCGCCAGGGCGTCCTGGACGGCGAAGGCCCGGGCGGCGCCGTCGCCGTCGTCGCCACCGGTGTCGACCAGGTCCTCGGGCGGGTCGATGCCCAGGCCCTCGAGGAGGGCGAACCAGGGCCAGAAGGGCGGCGCCCCGTCGTCCTGCGAGCAGCGGCCGACGGCCGACACCACCCCCCGGTCGTGGGCCTGGTCGACGACGTCGTCGACCAGGCGCGTCTTGCCGGTCCCCGGGTCGCCGACCACGAGGAGGTGCCCGGGGCGCCCTCCGGCCGCCGCGGAAAGGAGGTCGACGAGGGCCGCCCGCTCGCGCTCGCGCCCCACGAGCGGCCAGCCGGCGAGGGCGGCGGCCGGATACGGCCCGGCAGCGTCGGTGGCCGCCCGCTCCCGGGCGGCCGGCCGGTCGGGCGCCGGCCCGGCACCGGGTGCGAGCCACCGGCCGAGCGCCGGGTCCTGGCGCAGCACCGCCGCCTCCAGGGCCTGCACCTCCGTCCCGGGGTCGAGGCCGAGGTCCTCGGCGAGCCGCCGCCGGTACCCGCGCAGCGCCTCCAGCCCCTCCGCCTGCCGACCGGTGCGGACGAGCGCGAGCGCGCGGAGGCAGTGGCTGCGCTCGCGCAGCGGGTGACGGGACACGGCCTGCTCGGCGGCCGCGAGCACCGCGGCGTGCTCCCCGAGCGCCAGCAGCCCGAGCGCGGTGCCCTCCTCCGCCGTCGCGCGCAGCTCGTCGAGGGCGCCCCGGTCCGCCAGCACGTCGGGGTGGTCGCCGAGGTCGGCGTACGCCGTGCCCGTCCACGTCCGCAGGGCCGCTTCGAGGGCCTCGACGTGCTCACCCACCTCGTCGCGCGTCGGCCAGCCGTCGTCCGGGCCGGTGGTCAGCTGCGACCACAGCGGCGCGAGCGCCGCGTGCCGCGCGCGCACCTCGCGGGCGAAGACCACGGCGTCGACCCGGTCGGGGTCGAGCGCGAGCCGGTACCCGGCATCGCTCGTCACGAGCACCGTCGGCCGGGCGCGCGGGGCCAGGTCGGGCTCGAGGACGCGCCGCAGGCCGCTGATGTACGAGTGGAGGGTCCCGAGCGCCCCCGCCGGAGCCCGCTCCCCCCACACGAGGTCGACCAGCCGGTCGGCGCTCGTCGTCGCACCGGGTGAGAGCGCGAGGGCGGCGAGGATGCTGCGCGGCCGGCGCGCGGCGAGGACCACCGGCCCGTCACCGGCGTCGACGGCCGTGCTCCCCAGCACCCGCACCCTCACGGGCGTCACCCTAGCCAGCGGGCCCGCAGGTCAGAAGGGGTGCGAGGGCGAGTCCGCGCAGGACGTCGCGCGCGGTCGTCGGGGCCCGCCCTCAGGCGGTCGCGGCGTACGCGACGGCGATCGCGGTGCCGACGCGGGCGTTGTGACGCACCAGCGCGAGGTTGGTCTCGAGGGAGCGGCCGTCGGAGAGCTCGACGAGCCGGCCGAGGAGGAAGGGCGTGATGTCCTTGCCGGTCACGCCCTGCTCGGCGCACTCGGCGAGGGCCCGGGCGATGACGTCGTCGATGTCCTCGTGGGACATCTCGTGCTCCGCCGGCACCGGGTTGGCGATGGAGATCCCGACGCCGAGGCCCAGCCCGAAGGAGGCGTGCATCAGCTCGGCGACCTGCTCGGGGGTGTCCACCCGCATCGGGACGGGCAGGCCGCTGGAGCGCGAGAAGAAGGAGGGGAACTCGTCGGTGCCGAAGCCGACGACGGGCACGCCGAGGGTCTCGAGGACCTCGAGGGTGCGGCCGATGTCGAGGATCGACTTCACGCCGGCGGAGATGACGGCGACCTCGGTGCGCGAGAGCTCGGTGAGGTCGGCGGAGACGTCCATCGAGGTCTCGGCGCCCTGGTGGACGCCACCGAGGCCGCCGGTGACGAAGGTGCGGATGCCCGCGAGCGCCGCGATGCGCATCGTGCTGGCGACCGTCGTGGCGCCGTGCACGCCCGTGGCGAGGACGTGCGGGATGTCGCGGACGCTCACCTTGCGGATGCCGCCGTCGGCCCCGAACATCTCGAGCTCGTCGTCGGAGAGGCCGACGGTCGGGCGGCCGGCGATGACGGCGATGGTCGCCGGGACCGCTCCCCCGTCGCGGACGATCTGCTCGACCTCGCGGGCCATCGCGACGTTGGCCGGGTAGGGCATCCCGTGGCTGATGATCGTCGACTCGAGCGCGACGACCGGGCGGCCGGCGGCGAGGGCCTCGCGGACCTCGGGGGCGAGCGAGAGCATCGGGTGCGGGGTGGTGGTCATGTGGAGAGCTCCTCGGTGGGCGGTGCGTCGGGGGTCAGGTGGGCGGCGACGAGCGCCGGGGTGAGGTCGGCCCGGACGGTGTCCGGGGAGGCACAGGTGAGGGCGGCGACGACCTGGCCGAAGCGCGCGGCCTCGACGACGTCGGCGCCGCCGAGGAGCGCGTGGACGTAGCCGGCGGTCATCGCGTCCCCGGCGCCGGTGACGTCCTCGACGGTGGTCGGGGGCGCGGCGACGAGGACCACACGAGCCGGCCGGCCGGGGCGGGCGACCGAGAGGAGGCTGCCGTGCATCCCGCGCCGGACCCAGACGTGCTCGACGCCGCGGTGGTGCAGCTCGGCCGCAGCGGCCGCGACGGAGGCCGGGTCGGGGTCGACGGGGCGGCTGAGCATCGCGGCGAGCTCGTCGACGTTGGGGGTGACGGTGTGGACCGGGACCGAACCGTCGAGGGCCGGGGCGGCGTCCGCGGCCTTGGCGACGCTGACGGTCTCGACGACGGCCGGGACGCCGGCGCTCGCGGCCGTCGTCAGGACCCAGCGCAGAACGTCGGCGTGGAGGTTGCAGTCGAGGACGAGGCGGTCGACCCCGCCGAGCAGGCCGGGCACGACGGCGAGGTCGGCGACGGTCAGCTCGTCGGTGGCGCGCATGTCGGCGACGGCGACGAGGAGGTCGCCGTCGTCGCCGAGGACGGCCGTGTAGGAGCCGGTCGGGAACGGCGAGGTGACGACGTGCCGGCAGTCGACCCCGGCCGCCTCCGTGCGGGCGACGACGGTGCGGCCCTGGAGGTCGTCACCGACCGGGGCGACGAGCATCGTCGGGCTGCCGAGCCGGGCGAGGCTCTCGGCGATGTTGCGGCCGACCCCGCCGACCGTGGCGGTGGAGGTCCCGGGGTTGCTCGTGCCGAGGACCGCGGGGACGCGGGTGCGGACCTTGGCGTCGAGGACGGCGCCGCCGACGACGAGGACGGAGGAGGCCTCGGGACGCAGGAGGTAGCCCCGGCCGAGGAGGACGCCCTTGCGGGTGAGGTTGCTCAGGTGCACCGAGACGGCGGCGCGGGTGGAGCCGAGGCGCTCGGCGAGCGCGGCGGCGTCCAGCAGCGGGTCGGTGCGCAGCAGCGCGACGATCTCGCGCTCACGCTCGGTCAGTCCCATACTTGCAGACCTTAAGCGCCTTTGGACTTCCGAAGCAAGTCGCCGTCCGATGTGTGCACTCCCGGAATCCATGCGCCGCGGAAGGAATCCCTTGCGCCCCGCAAGGAATCCCTTCCGGGACGGGAGCGACCCCTTGCGACCTGGAAGGGAGACCTTGCGTCGGGAAGGGAGACCTTGTGAGCGGCAAGGACCGCTCGTCCTGCCGAGGTCGGATCGCCGCGCCGGGCTCGGATCGCCGTGCCGCCGCTGCGCCGCCCTGCCGCCGTAGCCTGTCACCCCGGCACGGCGAGGACGCACCGGCCCCGCATCATCGACCCGGCCCACGGTCAACTCCTTGCGGTGCGGAAGGGAAACCTTGCGGTGCGGAAGGGAAACCTTGCGGCGCGGAAGGAAAACCTTGCCGGACGGAAGGGAAACCTTGCGTCGCGTGACCAGCGGCGGGCCACGTCGCGGGGGCGGCGGGATCCGGCTGCGCGCGAGCCCCCACGGGACCCGTGGCGCCAGCAGACTGTCCCGAACCACAACCCCCGGAGGTCGTCGTGCTCCCATCCGTCCGCAGGCTCGTCGCGACGCTCGGCCTGGTCACCGGCCTCGTCGCCTCACCCCTCGCCCCGGCGAGCGCCGCCACGACCACCCACCGCGTGGGGACGTTCAACGTGTGCGGCTACGGCAGCACGGGCGGCTGCGGGGGCACGACCGCCCAGCGGGTGGAGTGGATGGCGCAGCAGTTCGTCTCCGACCGCCTCGCCGTCCTCACGCTCAACGAGGTGTGCTCGCCGGTGCCCGACGCCCTGCGGGCGCGCCTGGCCCAGCTCGGCGTCACCGTCCACACCGTGTTCCAGCAGACGTTCCCGGCGAAGCACGGCCGCTGCGGCGGCGCCGCCAGCGGCAACGCCCTGGTCTCGCGCAGCAGCCTCTGGTCGGTGCGCCGCGTGACGTTCACCGCGCAGGTCCCCAACGCCGTCGAGCTCCGCGGCGTGCTCTGCGCGCGGACCGCGCTCGGTGGCCCCACCGAGGTCTGCACCGCGCACCTGCTGCCCGGCGCGAAGAAGGCGGCCCTGCGCCAGCGGCAGATCGCCGAGACCCTGAGCGCCGCGACCGCCCCCGGGCGGCCCGTCGTCCTCGCGGGGGACATCAACGAGGTGCCGTCGGCGACGATGCTGGACCCGCTCTACCAATCGCGCTACGGCGCGGGGTCCCGCGGCAGCTTCGTCGAGCCGTCCTCCACGCGGTCGGGCGTCCCCTGCCGCTGCGGCCCGGCCACGCGGGGCACGGCCAAGATCGACTACGTCTTCGGCAGCGCGGCCACCTTCTCCCCCGGGGCCTCCGCCACGCGGGACTCGCCCTGGTCGGACCACAACCTCTTGTGGGCCGACCTCATCCGGGGCTGACCGCGCCGCCCGCCAGCCGTCGCAACGCGGCGCGGGCCCGCTCCTCGGCCGCGGCGACGTCCGCCAGGGCCGCGTCCAGCGCGGCCGCGTCGTCGGGGTCGAGCGCCAACCCGCGTCGTCGCGCCCGCGCCCGGACCTTCGACGCGGCGAGATCGACCGGCAGCGTGGACGGGAGGCCGTGCCCCAGGTCGCTCGCGTCGCCTCCCCCGGTCGCCCCCTTCTCGACCGCCTTGATGCGCTCCCACTGCTGCTCGACCTGCTCGGGTGTCGTCGCGTCACCGTCGGCGAACACGTGGGGATGGCGCCGCACGAGCTTCTCGACGAGCAGGCCGGCGACCGTGTCGACGTCGAAGCCGTCCTCCCCGGTGTCCTCGGCGACCCGGGCGTGGAAGACGACCTGGAGCAGCACGTCGCCGAGCTCCTCCGCGAGCGCCCTCGGGTCCCCCGACCCGATGGCCTCGAGGACCTCGTGGGTCTCCTCGACGAGGTAGGGCGCGAGGCTCTCGTGCGTCTGCTCGGCGTCCCACGGGCACCCGCCCGGGGAGCGCAGCCGGTCCATCGCCGCGACGACGTCGAGGAGCCGCCCGCCCTGCACGTCCCACGAGCCGACGACGAGCTCGACCTCGGGTGGGGTCTCGAGCCGCGACACCTCGGAGGCGAGCGCGTCCGACAGACCGGGGTCCCCGTCGGAGGACCCGAGCCAGACGACGACGGCCTCGCCCGCCCGGTCGACGAGCAGCCGGGCCAGGGCGGCCGGCGGGTGGTCGCCCACCTCGAGCACCGCCAGCCCTGCCTCGGTCATGGCCTCGGCCAGCGGCTCGTCGGCGGACCGGGCGAGCAGGACGTCGGCCGCCGACACCGCGACCCACGCCGGGTGCGAGAGCAGCCCGGGGGCGACCCGCGGCGAGGTGAGGACGAGGCCGAGCCGGCCGGTGCTCACTGCTGCGGGGTGGTGACCGTCTTGATCCAGTCCGGCGTGCTCGTCGCCAGACCGGCGGTGCTCTGGACGGCGTCCCACTCGGTGAGCTTCGAGGCGTCGAACGCGCCGTAGCGCGGGTTGACGTCGACCTTCAGCTTCGTCAGCGCCTCGGTCGGGACCGACGCGCCGGACTGCGCGAGCTGCTGGATGGCCAGCTGCGCGCGGAGGACCTCGAGCGTCTCGTCGGCCGGCGCCTCGCCGTCGTAGGTGTCCTGCTGCTGGTACGCCGTACGGGCGAGCGACTCCGACACGGGCGCCCCCTGCTGCGCGATCTCGTCGAGGTAGACCGGGGCCCCGATGAGGCGGCCGAGCACCTGGTCGCCCGTGAGGTTGGCCCCCGGGAAGGTCTTGTTGATCTGGGCCTGGGCGACCTGGACCTCGTTCTCGGTGATGACGCGGCCGTCGACCGTGGCGGCGCGGCCGGCCTCGGTCGTCCCGCAGCCGGCGGTGACGAGCGCGGCGCCGAGGGCGAGCGCCGCAGCGACGCGGCGAACCGGAGTGGTCACGAGGGGTCCTTTCATCGGGTCATCCCCGGGCGGGGGCGGTCGCGGCCTGGGCGGCCTGACCGACATTGTCCATGACGACCGCCCGGATGACCTGGCTGGCCCAGTCGAGCACGGCCTGGTCGCGCAGCGGGCGGCCTCCGACGACGGCGGTCTTGGGTGCCGGGACGAGCACGGAGCCCGTCGCGGCCTTGAGGATCGACTTCGGGTAGAGGCGGTTCAGCCGCAGCTGCTGGCTCTCGCGCAGCTCGACCGGGCCGAAGCGCACGTGCTGGCCCTGCACCGAGATGTCGGCGATGCCGGCGGTGCGCGCGACGGTGCGCAGCCGGGCGACCTCGAGGAGGTTGCGCACCGGCACCGGCACCGGGCCGTAGCGGTCGACGAGCTCGCCCTCGATCTCGGCGAGCTGCTGCTCGTCGACGACGGCCGCGAGCTTCTTGTACATCTCGAGGCGCAGGCGCTCGTGCGGGACGTAGTCGTGCGGCAGGTGGGCGTCGACCGGCAGCTCGATCTTGATCTCGGCCGGCGCCTCCTCGCCCTCGCCGCGGAAGGACGCGACGGCCTCGCCGACGAGCCGGACGTAGAGGTCGAACCCGACGCCCGCGATGTGGCCGGACTGCTCGCCGCCGAGGAGGTTGCCCGCGCCACGGATCTCGAGGTCCTTCATCGCGACCTGCATGCCGGACCCGAGGTCGGTGTTGCTGGCGATGGTCTGGAGCCGGTCGAGCGCGGTCTCGGTGAGCGGCGTCTCGGGCGGGTAGAGGAAGTACGAGTAGGCCCGCTCGCGACCACGGCCCACGCGACCGCGCAGCTGGTGCAGCTGGCTGAGGCCGAGCCGGTCGGCGCGCTCGACGATGAGGGTGTTCGCGTTGCTGATGTCGAGCCCGGTCTCGACGATCGTCGTGCAGACGAGGACGTCGAACCGCTTCTCCCAGAAGTCGACCACGACCTGCTCGAGCTTGTGCTCACCCATCTTCCCGTGCGCCGTGGCGACCCGGGCCTCGGGCACGAGCTCGCGGACGCGAGCGGCCGCCTTCTCGATCGTCGACACCTTGTTGTGGACGAGGAAGACCTGGCCCTCGCGCAGCAGCTCGCGCCGGATCGCCGCGGTGACCGTCTTCTCGTCGTACGCACCGACGTACGTGAGGACGGGGTGCCGCTCCTCGGGGGGCGTGGCGAGGGTGGACATCTCGCGGATGCCGGTGACCGCCATCTCGAGCGTGCGCGGGATCGGCGTCGCGGACATCGCGAGGACGTCGACGGACGTCCGCAGCGCCTTGAGCTGCTCCTTGTGCTCGACGCCGAAGCGCTGTTCCTCGTCGACGACGACGAGCCCGAGGTCCTTGAACCGCACCTCCTTCGAGAGGAGGCGGTGGGTGCCGATGACGAGGTCGACGGACCCGTCGGCGAGCCCGGCGAGCACGGCCTTGGCGTCGGCGTCGGTCTGGAAGCGCGACAGGGCCTTGACGACGACCGGGAAGCCGGCGTACCGCTCGGCGAAGGTGTTGAGGTGCTGCTGGACGAGCAGCGTCGTCGGGCAGAGCACGGCGACCTGCTTCCCGTCCTGGACCGCCTTGAAGGCCGCGCGGACCGCGATCTCGGTCTTGCCGTAGCCGACGTCGCCGCAGACGAGGCGGTCCATCGGGACCTCCCGCTCCATGTCGGCCTTGACCTCGTCGAT
Organism: Phycicoccus sp. DTK01; assembly: GCF_017312765.1. Classification (NCBI taxonomy): domain Bacteria; kingdom Bacillati; phylum Actinomycetota; class Actinomycetes; order Micrococcales; family Intrasporangiaceae; genus Phycicoccus; species Phycicoccus sp. DTK01. Next base: position 16,281 of record NZ_BOPU01000009.1, read on the forward strand.
CGTCACGAGCTGGTCGGGCGTCTCGACGTGCGCGAAGGCATCCTCGAGCTCGCGCTGCCACGGGGTGTCGGGGCCGAACGCGTGCCCCTTGGACGCCATGCGCGCCGAGTAGAGGCGGATGAGCTCGGCGGCGATCTGCTTGACGTAGCGGCGCGCCCGGCCCTTGGTCTGCTGCCAGTCGGAGCCACCCATCTTGTTGAGCGTGGGCTGCTCGCCGCCGACGTAGCGGGTGACCTGGTCGAGCTGGTCGGTCGGCACGTAGAGGCGGTCGGCCGGCTGGCCGCGCTTGGACGCCGCGTACTCGAGGACGAGGTACTCGCGGGTGGCACCCTGCACGGTGCGCTGCACCATCTCGACGAAGCGGCCGACGCCGTGCTGCTCGTGGACGACGAAGTCGCCGGGGCGCAGCTGGAGGGGGTCGACCTGGTTGCGCCGCTTCGACGGCATCCGGCGCATGTCCTTGGTCGAGGTGCCCGACCCGGCCGCGGCCCCGGTGAGGTCGGCCTCCGTGACGACGGCGAGGCGCTCGGCGGCCACGAGGAACCCGGAGCCGACGCAGCCGGTGGTCACCGAGACCAGCCCCGGCTCGAGCTCGGCCTCCGGCGAGGTGCGCGCACGGACCTCGTGCTCGCCGAGCACCTCGGTGACGCGCTTGGCGAGGCCGGCGCCCTCGGTGACGACGAGGACCGACCAGCCGTCACCGGTCAGCCGGGCCAGCTCGGCGACGGCGTCCTCGGTGCTGCCGCGGAACGTGGGCGACACGGCCAGGCCGAGCTCGACGGTGTCGTCGTCCTCGTCGCCGCTGAACGGCGTGAGGTCGAGCCACCGCACGCCGAGCTCGCGGGCCTGCTCGCGCAGGTCGGCGAGGCTGCGGAAGGACGCCGTGCCGAGCACGGACTCGAGGTCGATGGGGACGGCGCTGCCGCCGGCCGCGTTGGCCCAGCCGGCCTGGAGGAACTCCTCGCTCGTCGCGACGAGGTCGTGGGCCCGCGTGCGCACGCGCTCGGGGTCGCACGCGGCGACGACGGCGTCGGCGGGCAGGACCTCGAGGAGGGTCTCCATCCCGTCGACGAGCGCCGGCGCGAGCGACTCCATGCCCTCGACGGCGATGCCGTTGGCGAGCTTGTCGAGGAGGTCGGCGACCCCGGGCAGCTGGTCGGCCAGCGCCGCGGCCCGCTCACGCACCGACGGGGTGAGGAGCAGCTCGCGGCACGGCGGCGCCCACAGGCCGTGCTCGGCGACCTCGAGGGAGCGCTGGTCGGCGACCTTGAACCAGCGGATCTCCTCGACCGTGTCGCCCCAGAACTCCACCCGGAGGGGGTGCTCCTCGGTGGGCGGGAAGACGTCGAGGATGCCGCCGCGGACGGCGAACTCGCCGCGCCGCTCGACGAGGTCGACACGGGCGTAGGCGGCCGCCGTGAGGTCCTCGACGACCTGCTCGAGCGGCACCTCCTGCCCGGCGGAGAGCGACACGGGGCGCAGCTCGCCGAGACCCTTGGAGATCGGCTGCAGCACGGCCCGGACGGGGGCCACGACGACCGCGAGCCGCCCGTGCGTGGTGTCCTCGGCCTCGGGGTGCGCGAGCCGGCGCAGGACCGAGAGCCGCTGGCCGACGGTGTCGCTGCGCGGGCTCAGCCGCTCGTGCGGCAGGGTCTCCCAGGACGGGAAGAGGCCGACGGCGTCGGCGCCGAGCGTCGACGCGAGCGCGGTGGCGAGGTCCTCGGCCTCGCGCCCGGTGGCGGTGACGGCGAGGACCGGCGCGCCCGAGGGCCGGGGCGCGAGGGCGGCAAGGACCGCGTGGCGGGCGCCGGGCGGGGCCGAGGCCGTGACCTCGGCGGACGGCGCGGCGAGGGCGTCGGAGAGTCGGGCGAGGGGCGCGAGGGCGGCCAGCCGGGCACGCAGCGGGATGAGCGGGGGCATGTCGGTCTCAGGTTAGCCGGGGGCACCGACGGTCGTGACGCCCGTGGCGGCGGCTCAGCCGGGGACGCGAACCCGCTCGACGCGGCGGTCCTCGACCGTCCTCCCCGTTCCTCCGTCGTCGAGCAGCAGCATCGCCGAGACCATCGTCGCGAGGAGGAAGAGCCCGAAGAAGAAGCCGCCGATGACGTCGGTCAGCCAGTGCTCCTGGTTGTACATCCGGGCGTAGGCCTGCACGGTCTCGAGCAGCGCCACGAGGGCCGCGCCCGCCGCCCACCAGCGCCGGCTCGTGGTCTCGGTCCACCGCAGGGCCAGGACGACGACCAGGCCGTAGACGACGATGACGCGGGCACAGCCGCCGGACGGGTAGGAGCCCAGCGTCGTCGGGGGGTGCCCGCGGTCGACGACGAGCTTGAGGAGCTCCTGGACGTTCTTCTCCAGCAGGTACCCGACCGGGAGGACGACGAGGGGGACCCACCACCGGCGCCGTCGCCACAGCACGGCGAGGACGAGGGCCGCGACGACGGTGAGGACCTGCGTCTGCTGGAGCCCGCCCACGTTGGTCAGCACCAGCCAGATGGAGTCCCAGGTGGCGTCGCGGCCGGCCGCGAACCACTCGAAGGTCGGGTGGTCGACGTAGGGCTCGATCGCCTGGAAGCCCTCGCCGAGCACCCACAGGACGAAGGTCATGGCGCCGCCGCCGAGGAAGACGGCCGCCGCGAAGGCGCCCACGCGCCCGAGCTGTGCGACGAGGACGTCGCCGACGGCCCGTGCCCGTGCCAGCACCGACCTGACCCAGCCCGGTGCGGTGGTGCGGTCGGCCCGCAGGACGAGGAGGGCGCCGGCGCCCACGACCAGCACCAGCGCGACGACTCCGACGAGCATTGTCCCCTTCACCCGCCCATCATGGCCGACCGGACCCCTCCGGCGGGAGCCTTTCCCGCAGGCCGGTCGGTGCCCCGTCGGGCACCGTCCCGGAGCACGTCCGGCCGGTCGGCACCGGCACCGCCGGACCGAAACCTGACCGAATTCTGAGTCCGTTGCCGGGGAATTGTTTCCCTTGGCGGCCCGAGCCACGTACCGTCGCCGAAGTCCGCGCGTCCACTCCCTGCCAGAGACGCCGGCGCGGACGCGTGCCAACCCCTGCTCGTCGGTCGCTGCCCTCCCGGTGCCCGACCATGGCCGCGGCGTCACAGGAGCACCTGACCATGCCCACCTCTGTCACCAGCCCCCGCCACGCCCGACCCCGGCGCCGCCGCGGCCTCACGACCCTCGCCCTCGGCTCGGCCCTCGCGACCACCGTCGCGCTCGCCCCGGCCGACGCCGCGTCCGCCCGCCCCCTGGGCGACACGGCCCAGGCCACCACCGCCGCGGCGGCCGCCAGCCCGCTGTTCTTCGGCGGGGCCGGCGATGTCACGACCCTGACCAAGATGTCCGGCCAGACCGTGGCCACCCACTCCTACGGCAACTTCCAGGGCGGGGTCCCGACCGGACGGATGGTCACGGTCAACGCCAACGGCCTCCCGTGGCGCTCGGTCACCGCGGCCGCCCCCGGCAGCGCCCTGCACAACGACATGATCCGCTGGGCCAAGACGATCAAGGCGCGCGGCGGCACCATCCTCGTGGCCTTCGGCCACGAGCCCGAGGTCTCGGCGAAGATCAAGCAGGGGACGGCGGCCGAGTACCGCGCCGCCTACCGCAAGGTCGTCGACCTCTTCCGCGCACAGGGCGTCACCAACGTCAAGTGGGTCTACCAGGCGACCGCGTGGTCCTACCGCGTCAAGAGCACGGACCGGATCGCGGCCGTCAACTGGTACCCCGGCGACGCCTACGTCGACGTCATCGGCGGCGACGCCTACAACTGGTACACCTGCGGCGAGGGCCGCAGCCGCGACGTGCCGCTGTCGACCATCGCCAGCGGTGTCCTCTCCTTCGCGAAGGCCCACGGCAAGAAGGCGGCCCTGCCCGAGTTCGCCGCGCACTCCACGGTCAACCGCAGCGCCTGGCTGTCGGCCGGCTACTCGTGGATGAAGAGCAACAGCGCGTACTTCGTCGCGGCGTTCTACTTCAACCGCCCGCCGACCAACGCCAGCAACAACGACTGCGCCTGGTCCCTCAAGACCAGCTCCGAGTACTCGTCGTACAAGTCCATCGTCGCCGACGCGTGGACGACCTCCTGACGCAGCGGCGATGACCACCGACGGGGTGGGCGGACGTCTCGACGTCCGCCCGCCCCGTCGTCGTCGGGGCCCACGCCCGCGCGTCAGGACGCGAAGGTCACGTCCCAGCAGCCCTTGGCGCTGCCGGTGGTCGCGGTGATGCGCCAGTCGCCGGCCGACGGGACGGTCAGCTGCACGAGGTGGTACTTGAAGCGGTCGGCGGTCTGGGTGCTGGAGCTCTTGACGGTGACGGCCCCGGAGCCGTCGCGCTGCGCGAGGGTGACCGACAGCGTCGCCTTCTCGTCGGACACGTCGGCCGGGATGACGTAGAGCGGGAACGCCGAGGTGGGGGACGCCGTGAACGCCGCCCGGGCGTCGGCGAAGTTGCCCGCGGCCAGCTCTCCCGAGCGCACGTCCCGCTGCGTGCCCACGGCCACGCAGCCGGCCTTGCTCGAACCGGGGAGCCGTTGCAGGGCGCTGTCCTGGCGACCGGGTCGGTCGGCGGCCTCGCTCGGGGGCGCGGTCGCCGCCGAGGGGATCTCGTCCGGCGTGGTCGGTGCCGCGGAGGAGGGGCTCGCCGAGGAGGTGGACGTGGCCGTCCCGGAGCTCGGGGCCGCGGTGGGCGTGGCGTCGTCGCCGCCCCCCGACGTGCAGGCGCCCGTGGCGAGGACGACGCACACGGCGGGCACGCCCCACCAGGCCCTGCGGCGAGCGTGACGGACAGACGCGTTCATGATCGACCTCCGGACCCCGGCCGGCCGGTTGCCGGCTCCCTGCGCAGGACCCTGGCCCAACTCTAGGTCCTCCCCCCGACCGGCACCCCGAACTCGACACAACCCGGGCAATCGCCCCGGCGGACGCTCCGCACTGCCACACTGGGCCGTCGTCCGTTGCCGCAGTGAGGAGTACAGGGTGCTCGAGGGGTCCAGGTTCGTGTTCGTGGGGGGCCTGCACCGCAGCGGGACGACACCCCTCGCCCGTCTGCTCGCCCGCCACCCGGAGATCGCGGGCATCTCCGACAGCGGGGTCAGCGAGGACGAGGGGGTGCACCTCCAGGACGTCTACCCGCCGATCCGCGCCCACGGGGGGATGGGTCGCTTCGCGAACGACCCGCGCGCACACCTCACCGAGTCCTCGCCCCTGGTCTCGTCGGAGAACGCGCAGCGCCTCGTCGACGCGTGGTCGCCCCACTGGGACCTCTCGCGTCGGTTGCTCCTGGAGAAGTCGCCCGGCAACCTCGTCATGGGACGGTTCCTCCAGGCGCTGTTCCCGGGGAGCGCCCTCGTCGTGGTCGTCCGGCACCCCGTCGTCGCCTCGCTCGCGCTCGAGAAGTGGAACCCGTGGCCGGTCTCGCGCAGCGGGCGCCGGCACTCGACCCTGCCGGACCTCGTCGGGCACTGGGTGCGGGCCCACGAGCTCCTCCTCGAGGACGCGCCCCACCACGAGCGCCTGCTCGTCCTGCGCTACGAGGACCTCGTGGCCGACGCCGAGGCCCGTCTCGCCGACGTCGCCCGGCTCCTCGGGCTCGACACGCCCCTGCCGGCGGACGGCATCCGGGCGGGTGCGAGCGACCGCTACGCCCAGACCTGGGACGCGATGCGCACCGGCTCGCCCCTGGCCCGCCTCCGTCGCCGACAGGTGGAGGAGCGGTGGGGTGACGCCGTGGCCGCGTGGGGCTACTCCCTCGACGACCTCGGCGCGGTCGGTCCGCGCGAGTCGCTCCCGGCCGTCGTCCGCTGACGACGGCCGTCCTCCCCCGACCCGCGGCTCCCTCTCCGACGGCCCGCACGCCGCTGCGGCGCCGCATGATCCGCGCCCGGACGTGCGGACGGGGCCGGCTCCCGCAGGAGCCGACCCCGTCCGGTCGATCCGGTGGCCTCAGCCCGCCGGGTGGAGCACGACCGTCCAGAGGGCGGTCTTGTCGCTCGTGGAGTTGCTCGTGGCGGTGACCCCGCCGACCTGACCGGCCGTGACCGGCCCGCCGGAGTCGGCGACCAGGACGCTGAACCGGGTACCCCCGGTGGCCTCGGTCTGCTCGAGCCGTGAGGTGACCGACGTCGGGAGCACCCAGTCGGTCGTGGTCGCGGACTTGTCGGACCAGTAGCTGACCACCCAGTCACCCGCCTGCGCCGTCGTCGTCGGCGTCGTGTGGGTGCTCGTCCCCGAGTCCCCGGTACGAACCGCGACCGGGAGGGCGCCGCCGACGTTGCGGTAGACCGCGACCGAGAGGTTGCCGAGGCGGAACCCGGTCGAGTCGTCGACCCGCACGGCCTTGCCCGCGTCGCCCGCCTCGGCCTGCTTGCGCCAGAGCGTCGAGCGGATGGTGCCGTTGACGAAGGTGTCGACCTGCGTCCAGCCGGTGACCCCGGTCGGCCCCGTCCACGTGACGGAGGACGGCGTGGTCAGCCACAGGAGCATCGTGTCGCCGACCTGGGTGGTCGCCGGCACGGTGGCCGCCTTGAACTTCGCCGCACCCGCCGCGGAGCTGGCCGCCCCGACGAAGGACGCCGGGTTGGTCGGCGCCGGCACGGTGACCGTGACCGACTTGGTGACGGTGTTGCTCCCGCCACGGTCGTCGGTGACGGTGAGCCCCACCGAGTAGGTGCCGCTCGCGACGTACTGGTGGCTCGGCGAGGCGGTCGTCGCCGTCCCGCCGTCCCCGAAGGTCCAGGCGTAGGACGCGATGGTGCCGTCCGGGTCGGAGGACCCGGTGCCGTCGAAGCCGCACGTCCCGTCGGTGCACGACGAGGTGAACGACGCCGTGGGCAGGACGTTGGCCGGCTGGGCCGCGACGGTGACGCTGCGCGTCGTCGTCCCGGTGGCGCCCTGGTTGTCCGTCACGGTGAGGGTGACCGTGTAGGTCCCCGCCGCCGCGTAGGTGTACGACGGGTTCTGCGACGTCGACGTGCCGCCGTCACCGAAGGACCAGGAGTAGCCCGTGACCGTCCCGTCCGTGTCCGTCCCGGTGCCCGCGAAGCCGCAGGCGAGGAAGGTGCACGAGGGCGTGCCGATCGAGGCCGTCGGACGCTCGTTCGCCGGCGGGCCGCCGTAGAGGAACAGCGAGCGGTTGCGCCAGTCGACCCCGTCGACGCCGGCGCCGCTGACCTTGGTCGGCGACCCGGAGACGGCCGAGCCGTCGAACGGCACCGAGTAGAGCGCGCCGTCCGTCGAGCTGGCGTAGTAGAGCTTGCCACCGCTCACGAACATCCCGTCGGCGGCGGCGAACCCGACGCTCGAGGTGACCGTGCGCACGCGCTCGTCCATGATGCCGCTGTCCGGCGAGAACCACCGGGCGTACAGGGTGTTGTCGTTCTTCAGCGTGTAGTACATCCAGCCGGCCGAGTAGGTCATGCCGGTCACGCTGTTGAGCTGGCCGTACAGCGAGGGCACCGCACCGTTGTAGGTGCCGCCCAGGTTGTTGTCGACGTCCTTCCACTTCGGGTCGTTGTACGGGTTGACCGTGACGTCGGCGCCGAAGGTCGTGCCGTCGAACGTCCGGCGGTGGAGGAACCCGTCCGTCGAGCCGTAGAACAGCGTCGAGCCGACCATGAACGCGCCGCGGGTCGAGGCCCAGGGCACGCCACCCGTGGGCTCGGTGCGGGGAGCCCCGCTCGTGCCCGTCGTGGTGAGCGGGACCGAGGCGAGCCCGTCGGTCGGGGGCGTCGGGGTGACGTCCGTGCGGATGATCTCGATGCCGTTGACGAGCGGGTTCTCGACGACGTGCGAGAAGTCGATGTTCACCGTGCCGTCGGAGACCTTGTCGAAGGCCTTCATCGTGCCCTTCTGGTCACCGACGCTCGCGACGATGTCGAAGTTGCTCAGCACCTGGGTGCCGTCGAGGGCCACGTTGAACGAGCGCTTGCCCGCCGTGTTCGTGCACGAGCAGCGGTTGGCGAAGTAGAGCCGCACCTGGATCGGTGTGCCCGCGGCGACCGGGAAGGCCCACTGCATCGCGGGGCTGTCGTTGGGCGACCAGCGCTCGCTGTCGAAGATGGCACCCGGCGTGGAGGCCGGGACCGTGGCGTCGACGGTGCGGTTGCTGTCCCAGCCCGCCGCGTTGCTGTTGCTGTTGCGGAAGGTGCTGGCGCCGCTGTCGTCGGTCCAGTCGGGGCCGGTGTCGGAGGACGGGACGCTGCCACCACCGGCGTTGACGCGGTAGAGGACGTTCGTCGAGCCTCCGGTCGAGCCGCCGAGGAAGACCCGGCCCGGCAGCGAGCCGGTCGCGGTCGTGTGCAGCTGCGTCCTGCCGTAGGGGAAGAACACGATGCGTGGACGCTTGTACTGCCGGTTGCCGACCCAGATCGAGTTGGACCCCATGTAGAGGCCCTCGGGCGTGGCGAGCAGCGCGTAGACCGCGACGCCGGCGGGGTTGCGGCCCGGGTTCCACGACAGCGGACGGCCGCTGATCGGGTCGAGGGCGACGATGCCGGGGCGCGGGACGGCGCCCGGGCCGGCGTAGTCGACGCCGGTCGGGTTGTTGGCCCAGCGCTGGTGACCGCCGACGAAGACCGCGTTCGTCGTGATCGCGTTCTCCCAGTTGGTGTCACCGCCGGACTCCGACACCCAGGTGGGCTGGGCGTCCGTGGAGGCGGTGTCGGTCTCGAAGCGGCTGGCCGCGTCGCAGAGGGTGCCGCGCACGCCGCCGCCGGTGCCGCTGACGACGAAGAAGGAGTAGTCGGGCGAGAACGAGACGTCGCGCACCCAGCTGTCGAAGGCCCAGTTGAAGCACTGGTCGCTCAGCCGGTTGGTGTTCCAGGCGGTGCGCACGGCCGCGGTCGCGCCGAGGTCGACCTGCACGATCTGGTCGCGCAGGAGCCCGTCGGCGTACTTGAAGTTGCCGACCGCCACCATCCGCGAGCCGTCCGCCGTGACGTCGAGCGCGACGACGCCGGTCCACCCCTGGGCCCCCGACCCGGTGTCGTTGTGGTGCCCCGTGAGCTGGACGTTCATGTACGGGTCGATGGCGCCGTTGGACAGGGCCAGGCTCGCGAGCCCGGCGTGGTCCTTGGCCGCCACCTTCGTGAAGGTCCCACCGATGTACACGCGGTTGCCGCGCACGACGATGTCGTTGACGAAGCCGAAGTTGTTGGTCGGCGGGTTCCACGACGCGACGGCCTGCCCGGTCGTCAGGTCGAGGAGGGCGATGTCGCGGCGGGTCGCCCCGCCGGCGCTCGTGAAGTCGCCGCCGACGAAGACCGTCGTGGCCGTCGGGCCCGGGTGCACGGCGTAGACCGGCCCGTTGACGTTGAAGTTCACCGGGCTGAGCGCCCCGGTGGACTGGTTGAACGCGGCGACGTTCGAGCGGGCGACCCCACCGATCGTCGTGAACGTCCCTCCGATGACCATCGTGGACCCGACCTTGGCGATCGAGCGCACGTCACCGTCGTCGACCGACGGGGTGGCCGTGGAGGGCACCTCGTCGACCATCGCGGAGGCCGTGGGCGGAGGGGCGGAGGGCACGGTCGCCGAGGCAGCCGGCGCGGACGTCACGAGTCCGGCCAGCACCAAGGACGCGATGCCCACGAAGGCCCCGATGGGGTTACCTTTCATGGAGTTCTCCCTGCACTGCTCCACGCGCAGCGGCGAGCCGCTGAAAGGTCCCCTGCAGACCCCGCGCCCCCGAATGGTGACACGCCCCCCGGCATTCGGGAAGCAGAATGCGTCAATTCGGTCACGGTTGCGTGTCGGGCAGCTCTCAGGGTCCGCACCGGTCACGCCGCACCGAGGTCGCTGGCCTACGCTCGGCGGACGACTCCGGGACCGGCGGGATGGAGACCTTCATGCGGGGCAGGGCGTTCCTGGCCGTCGTCGCGCTGCTCGCGGTGGCGTCCCTCGGCGGCTGCCGCCTGCCGTGGCAGTGCCCGCTCGGCGACGACGGACGTCCGAGCTGCGGGGGCGTCCTCCTCGGCACCACGACCGAGCGGCCCGAGAACGCGCTGCTCGCCGCCGCCGACGACTACGCCGGCCGGCCCTTCGGCATGGTCTACCGCTTCCACGAGATCGACGAGGCCTTCCCCACGGACGAGGAGCGGGCGATCGTGGCCTCCGGGCGGTTGCTGCACCTGTCGGTCGACACGCGCACCGGCAGCTCCCGCGAGGACCTCTCGTGGTCCGCGGTGGCCGAGGGGCGGCACGACGCCGAGCTCGAGGCGCAGGGACGGGCCATCGCGGCGCTGCGCGCGCCGGTCCTCGTCACCTACGAGCACGAGATGGACCAGGCGTCCAAGGCGGCCCTCGGCGGCCCCGAGGACTTCGTCGCGGCGTGGCGGCACGTCCACGACGTCTACGAGCGCGCCGGGGCCACCAACGTCGTCTGGGTCTGGGTCGCCTCCGGGACGGTCCCCACCCTGGAGCGGGCCAGCCGCATGTGGCCGGGCAACGACGTCGTCGACTGGATCAGCTGGGACGTCTACAACCCGGCCGGGTGCCGCGCGGACCGGCTCTCGACGGACCGCCACGTGTCCTTCGAGGAGTCCTTCTCGGTGTTCGACGACTGGTTGCGCCAGAACGGCCCCGGCCTCGGCATCGACGTCACCAAGCCGAAGATGGTCAGCGAGACCGGCAGCGTCGTGTACCCGGACGACCCGGCCCTGACCGCCCGCTGGTACGCCGAGATGCCGGACGTGCTGCGCCGCCACCCGGACGTCGTGGCGGTCGGCCTGTGGGACCACACCGGCATCGCGAGCTGCGACTACCGCTTCAGCGCGGTCCCCGCCCTCCGGCCCGCCATCCGCGCCCTCGCCGCCTCCGACGTGTTCGCCGAGCTCGACGTCCGACCCGTCCGCTGACTCAGCGGCGCCGCCGGGAGCGCAGCGCGGACGCCAGCTCGGTGAGGCCCAGGCGGCGCCGGAGGACGGCGCAGCCGGCCACGTACAGCACCCCGGCGACGAGCAGCCCGACACCGAACGCCGCGAGGTCGTCGCCCATGAGGACGCGGACGGCCGCCAGGGGCGCCCCGGCCGCCACGAGACCGAGCAGGGCCGCGGTCACCGTCGGTGCGCCGAACGGGTGCAGGCGCAGGGCCGAGGTGACCTGGGCGAGGGCGAGCAGGTTGCGCAGCACGATCGCGGCCGCCCACCCGACGGCGGCCCCGACGATGCCGTACCGCGGGATGAGCACGACGTCGAGACCGATCTGGACCCCCAGGCCGAGCAGGGTGTTGACGAGGGTCCACGTCGTCCGTCCGGACATCGTGAGCACCACCTCGACCATCCCGAGGAGCGAGGAGAGCATGAGCGAGACCGCGAGGATCACCACGACGCTCGCGCCGGCGTCGTAGTCGCCGCCGAAGATGTGGACGACCGTCGTCGAGAAGGCCGCGAGGGCGAGGTAGAGCGGCCAGGTCATCAGCACCAGCCACGCGGTGGAGGACCGGTACAGCTCGCCCACCGCGTCGCGGTCGTCGACGGCGAGGTGCTCCGCGAAGCGCGGCTGCGCCGCGAGCGTGACCGCCTGGCTGCCCATCTGCCCGGCGACGACGAAGCGCGTGGCCGCCGCGTAGACGGCGGCCGGGACGGCGCCGGCCAGGGCGGCGACGAGGACGATGTCGAGGCGCTGCATCGCCATCTGCGCCACCGCCATGATGGCGCGCGGCCACGTGAACGACCAGAACTCGCGCCCCCGCCGCCCGCTGTCGCCGGGCCGCGCCGTGCGCGAGAGCAGCCGGCGGGCCCACACCGTGCCGATGGCGGCCGTGACGACGTAGCTCGCCGCCCAGCCCCCCACCGCCCCGGAGGGACCGAGGGTGAGGGTCGCGAGCGCGACGAGGGCCAGCTGCGCCACCGGCCGGACCACCAGCGTGACGACGGCCGTCGGGCGCATCGTCCCGAGGCCGCGCGTGGCGGAGACCGCGAGGTTCTCGACCGAGGCGACGAGGAGGAAGGGGGCGAGGACGCGGACGGCGGTCGCCGTGGCCTCGGGCTGGTCGTCGCTGATCAGTCGCCCGACCGCGGGCGCCGCGACGACGAACGCGACCGAGAGCACGAGCGTCCAGGCGAGGACGGGGACGGCGGCGGCCCTCAGGTGGGCGTGCACGTCGCCCGGTCGGCCGAGCGCCCGCACGCGGGAGAGGAAGTAGACCAGCCCCGTGTTCGTACCGAGCTGGGCCACGGTGACCACGACGAGGAAGCCCGAGGTGGTGGCGAAGAAGACACCGGCCTCGGTCTGGGGCAGCGCCCGGGCCACGACGACGGTCAGGGCGAAGCCGACGACGGCGTTGACGACGGCACCCGCCAGGTTGGCGGCGCCGCCGCGGGCCACGCCGGCCGCGCCCCTGCCGGTGGCGGCGACGGGGACGTCGGCGGCGTCGTCGGGCGCGAGGTCCACCGGCGAGGCGCCGACGTCCTTACCGGCCACCGGGCCACCGTCCGGCGGTGAGTCCGGCGAGCGAGGGCTCGAGCCACTCCTCGAGCCGCGAGAGCCGCGTCTGGTGGTCGCCGGTCTCGAGGTACCCGAGGGCCAGCTCGACGAGGTAGAGGGCGAGGACGAGCGCGGGGTCCGCCGGCGACCAGGGCGCGAGCAGCCCGTCGGCCTCGCGCTCGAGCTCGGCGACGGCGGCGCGAGGGTGCACGCCGCGGACGACGACGAGCTCCTGCAGGCGGTGGTGGAGGAGGTCGCTGCCGGCCGACACCGGACCCCCGTGGCCCTCCCAGTCCCACACCGCGAGCCGGCCGTCGGCCTGCGCCATGTTCCAGGGGGCGAAGTCGCCGTGCCACGACGCCCACGGGACCGGGGTCCCGTCGGCCCCGGCCGCGATCAGGGCCAGGGTGCGGTCGAGCACCTGCCCCGGACCGGACGCGGGGAGCCGGCGCACCCGGTCCACGAGGTCGCTCCAGGGCCCCTGCGCTCCCACGGGCGACCGGACGGTGTCGTCGAGCCCGGCCAGCTCGACCGCCGCGGCGGACACCAGCGACGGCGTCACCGTCCCGCGGCCGCCCACCGGGGACTGCACGAGCACCGACAGACCCTCCCACTCCTCGTGGGCGAGCACCGTGGGCACCACCAGGTGGTGCAGCTCCACCCGCCCGAGCCGCCCGAGGACGGCTGCCTCGTGGTCGACGAGGGCACGGGTCGTGGCGTCGACGCCGACCTTGGCGAACGCCAGCGTCGAGCCGTCGTCGCCGAGCACCCGCAGGACGGGCTTCTGCAGCGCACGGACGCGCCCCACGCCCATCGCGAGGGTCACCGGCCGGCCGAGGACCTCCTCGAGGAGGGTGTCGAGGGCCGGCGCTCCCGGTCGGGGCGCCACGACGAGGTGCGGCAGCAGGCCGAGCAGGCCGCTGCGGGCGGCGCGGCCGAGGAGCGACACCGCCACGCCCCGGGCACCGCCACCGCCGAGTCCGGACACCACGGCGCCGGCAGCCGCGCGGTTCCGGGTCGGGACGAGCAGCCGCGGGTCGGCCGCCCGGGGGACGAGCGCCCACGCGCGGGCGTCGGCGTGCCGTGGCCGCCGGCCGACCGTGACCGAGGCGCCGGGGTACATGGACCCGACGACCCCGCGGACGTACTCCAGGCCCGGACGGCCGGCCCGCGGGCCGGCCGTCGTCGGATGCCGTGCGGCAGAGCTGCTCACGCGCCGCCCTTGGCCACCCGCAGGTCCTCGGACCCGGCGACGGGAGCGGTGTCCTCGACCTGCTTGGCGACGACCGGAGCCTCGTGCTCGCGCCGCGCGTACTGGACGCTGACGAGCCCGAGGACGGAGATGCCGAGGTGGCCGACGCGGCGCACCGTCCGGCGGACGTCGTCACGCAGCGAGCGACGGTCCGCGGCCACGAGGACCACCCCCGTGGAGGCCAGGGCCAGCTCGTTGGTCTCGGAGAGGCTGATGACGGGCGCGGCCACGACGACGTACTCGTGCCGGGCGGCCAGGTGGTCCAGCACCTCGCGCAGGCGGTTGCTCGCCAGCTGCTCGCGGATCGACCGACCGACGGAGCCGCCCGTGACGACGTGGTAGCCGCCCCAGGCCTCGGCGACCGGGACGCGGACGGGACCGCTGTCGGCGATGGCGTCGGCGAGCCCGTAGCCGCCCTCCACGCCCGTCAGCTCCTCGATCGAGCCGTCGGCGAGCGTCGCGTCGACGAGGCAGACCGAGTGGCCGCTCACCGCGATGCTCGTCGCGAGGTTGACCGCGACGCGGTGGCCGGCCCGCTCGAGGGTCTCGTCGAGACCCGCGACGACGACGACCGCGGGGGCCGGCGCCTGGGCGAAGAGCGAGGCACGGACGCCGCGGTAGGCGTCGGCCAGGGCCCCGCCGTCCTTGGTGACGATGCCCTGGTTGCCGTTGCCGAGACCGGCGGGGACCAGCCCCATGACGGACAGCGACTCGACGTCGGCGTCGGCGGCCGAGCGGATGTGGTCATCGGTGCGCTCGCGCCAGATGGCGAGACCGAGGCCCAGCACGAGGCCGAGGAGCACGGCGACGACGACGAGGAGGACGACCGGCAGGCCGTCCTTCGCCGTGGCCAGGGACGCGGGCGTGACGACCGTACCCGGGGCGACGGGCGTCGCCTCGAGCGTCCCGATCTGGTCCTGCAGCGTGGCGAGGCGGTTGGTGTAGAGCTGCACCTGGGCGACGGCCTCCGCGGAGGGGTCCGTGCCGCCCGCCGAGGCGGCGGCCTTCTTCAGCCCCGCCGAGGCGGTGTCGGACTGCTGCTTGAGCAGGTCGAGCTGGCCGGTCACGTTGGACTCCGCCTGGTTGCGGCGGTACTGCAGGAGGGCGTCGGCGTAGGCCGACGCGAAGCGCTGCGCCGTGCGCGGCGAGTCCCCCGTGTACTCGATGCGCACGATCTGGGTGTTCGGCGGCACCGACACCTCGACCTCGGACGCGGCGGCCTCGATCTTCTCGCGCATCGCCACGGCGACGATGTCCGCGACCGGCGGGGACTTCACGAGCCCGGCCTCGGTCTGCATGGCGACGTTGATCTGGTCACCGCTGCGGGAGGAGTCGGTGGTCAGCGCGTTGCCCGGCGTCGGGTTGAGCAGGACGTCGGTGGTCGACGTGTAGGCGACCGGGAGCCGCAGGACGACGAGCGCCCCGAGGGCACCGACGAGGAGCGCCGTGAGCACGATCGTGCGCCACCGGTTCCTCATCGCGTCGGCCAGCAGGCCGAGTCTCACTTCTTCGGTGGGAAGGGACTCCACTGGAGTTCCTTTCTGTTGGGAGTGATGGCTGCGCGGACCCGGGCACCCCAGCCCGGGCGACGGCGCTGGAGCAGGACGACCCCGACGACGTCGAGGTTGCTCCGACGGAGGCGGGCGACGCGTCGTCGCAGCCGTCCGAGGCGGGTGGAGGACGTGGCGACGACGATGACGTCGTCGTCGCTGCCGAGGCGGTGGACCGACTCCCGGCGCCGGTCCTGGTGGGCGTACCCGTCGAGGAGCTCGGCGACGAGGAGGGCCCGTGGGTCCTCCCCGACGGCGAGGACGGTGGCCGGCGAGTGCAGGCGGACGGCGTCGACGGCCGCGGCCCACGCGAGCTCGTGGTCGACGTAGGTGCGGCCGTCGGCGGTGACCGACCGGTCGGGCAGGGTCGCGAGGAGCGGGACCTCGGCGGCTCCGGACAGGTCGCGGACCCGGGCGATCCGGGCGCCCACGAGACCGCGCACCCGCGCGAGGAGCAGGCCGACGAGCAGCCCCGCGAACAGCCCGGTCCCGGCGGACACGACCATGGCGTCGCGTGACACGCTGACGCTGGGCGGACGCACCACCGTCCCGGCCTCGAGGGGCATGACGGCGGCGCGGGCTCCCTGGCCGGCGGCGCGGCCGGCCTTGTCGAGGAGGACTCCCCGCGTCTCGTCGAGCACGCGGAGGGTGGTGCGGTCGCCGGCCTCCTTGAGCTGGTCGAGCGAGCCGTCGACCGTGCTGATGGCCGCGATGCCCGAGGTGTACCGCGCGTCGAACTGCGCCACGGCGTCCTTGCGCTCGTCCTCGAGCAGGGCCCCCCGCAGGCGCAGGACGGTGTCGCCCGCCGCGTCGATGGCGGCGAGGGCGGCGCCGGGCTCGCTGCCGGCGTAGCGCAGGTTGAGGATGCGCGAGTTGGGGTCGGCGGAGACGTAGAGGTCGTCCGGGTCGATGGGGTGCTCGGCCGCTGCCGCCATCGCCGTCGTCACCTGCGTGTCCCTCGCCAGCTGGGCGAGCGTGTCGAGGGTGGCCTCGCGGCCGACGTCGGCGAGCTCGGACTCGCGGGGGACGACGATGCTCACCGTCGCCACCGACTGCGGGCCCTGCGCGAGCTGGTAGGCGACCCCGCCACCCAGCCCGGCGACGGAGGCCAGGACGAGCAGGAGGGCGTGGCGCCGGACGAGGCCGACGTAGCCGCCGAGGGTGTACTCGTCGTCCGGGCGCAGGCGGCTCGCGGCGCGCCGCCGCTCGTCGTCCGCACGCCAGATGAGGCCGACGGCGATGAGCGCGGCCACGGTCGAGATCCCGATCGAGTCGTAGAAGGGCAGGGTGACGGCCTGCGCCACCAGCACGCACACCCCGAGCGTCGCGGTGCGCGAGGGCAGCCGGAGCCCGCGCAGCAGCCACAGCCCGAGGAAGGACAGGTAGAAGACGAGCCCGACGACGCCCTGCGAGTACAGGACGAGCCAGACCTGCCCCTGCGTCCCCAGCGCGGGCGGCGTGCACAGGGGACAGCTCGGCGAGGTCCCTCCCGCGATCGAGTAGAACGAGCTCACGGCGTCGCGGGTCGACCCGAAGCCGATGACCGGGGACCCCTCGACGACGCTCTCGACGGTGAGCGTCGCGAGCGTGGCCCGCCCGTCGTTGCTCGTCGGGTTGTCGAGCCGGGACTGGACGAGCGCCCCGAGCGGGCTGAAGAGCACGACGCCGGCCAGCACGGTGACCGCTGCCGCGAGCGCCACGACGGAGCGCAGCCGGCCGTGCGCCGCCGAGCGCAGCGCCACGGTCGCGGCCATCGCGACCACCGCGATCCACATCCCGCGGTTGAGCGACAGCACACCGGGCACCGTCGCGAGCGCGAGGACGGGCAGCGCGAGGCGGCGGCGCCACCCGGCGTCGGGGCCGAACCAGGCGTGGAGGAAGAACGGGAGGAAGCAGGCGAAGTTCAGTCCCCAGATGTTGGCGTAGCTGAACGGCGCGCTCGGCCGGGGGTGGGACGTGACCGCCTGCGCGTAGTCCTGCACGACCTCCGGGTGGACGAGGAACTCGATGAACTGGACCTGCGTGAGACCACGCGGCAGGGCCATCTCGAGGACCGACGGGAACGCGAGCTGGGGCAGGAGGATCCCGAGCCAGCCCCCGGCCACGATCGTGAGGAACATCGCAGCGCCGGCCCGGGCGATGCGCGTCGTGGTCAGGTGCTCCCGGACGGCCCCGATGTAGACGAGGACGACCGTGGCGGAGGCGTACCACCCGAAGCGGTAGGCCCAGGAGAGGTAGCGGCCCATCGACGTCTCCGGCACGGTGTGCGGCGCCACGACCTGCAGGACGATGACCCCGGCCACCACCCAGAGGAGGAAGAGCAGCCACGTGCCCGTGCCCCGGGGGACGCGCAGCCGGCGCATCCGCACCATCTCGAGGACCATGACGACGGCGAAGACGTGGCCGACGAAGCTGCTGATGCCGAGCACCCACCACAGGGGGAAGCCCACGAGCATCCAGACGAGGGGCCACCCCGGGCGCAGGGCTCCGGACCGACGGACCGCGGGAGCGGTCGCCGGTGCGGGCAGCGGCGGGCGGAGTGCGCGGAGTGGGGTGACCGTCACGGCCGGCGGCCTCCGCCCCAGGAGGAGGTCCACCGACGCAGGATGACACGAACCGGGGCCCCGCGTCCGACGGTCTTGACTACAGTGGCGCAGCCGGAGGCGGCCCGACCGGGGCGAGCCCCGGACGACGACGAGGAGCGGCCGCGATGCAGCCGAACGGCGCAGGGGACGACGCCACGCAGTGGCCCGACGTGGGCGTGGTGCTCGCGACGCACAACCGCCCGCAGCTGATGCGCGAGGCCCTCGCCTCGATCCTCGGGCAGGACTACCCCGGCCGGATCCGCGTCCAGCTCGTCTACGACCGGAGCGAGCCCGAGACCGAGCTCGAGTCGGCGGAGCCGGGGCGCGAGGTCGCGGTGACCGTCAACCACCGCACGCCGGGACTCGCCGGCGCGCGCAACACCGGCGTGCTGGCGCTGGACACCGAGCTCGTCGCGTTCTGCGACGACGACGACGTCTGGCTGGAGGGCAAGCTCCGCCGGCAGGTCGAGCTCCTGGTGGGCTCTGCCGGAGCCGAGTTCGTGACCACGGCCATGCGCGTGGACTACGGCGACCGCAGCACGGTGCGCCTCGCGGAGCGCGACGTCATCACGGTGGGCGACATGGCCCGCTCGCGGATGGCGATGCTGCACTCGTCGTCGTTCGTCTTCCGACGGGACGCCATGCTCGACCGCTTCGGGCTCGTCGACGAGACCCTCCCCCGCAGCATGGCCGAGGACTGGGACCTGCTGCTGCGCGCGGCGCGCAGCGCGCCGATCGTCCACGTCGACGAGCCGCTCGTGGGCATCCGCTGGGGTGCCAGCTCCTACTTCAACGACGCGTGGCGCGACAAGAACGAGGCCCACGCGTGGCTGCTCGCGAACCACCCGGAGATCGAGGCCGACACGATCGGCGCCGGGCTGCAGTACGGCAAGCTCGCCTTCGGCCACGCGGTCCTCGGCGAGCGGCGCGAGGCGCTGCGCTGGACGTGGCGCTGCGCCCGTCGCAACCCCCGCGAGCGTCGATGGGTCCTGGCGCTGCTCGTCTGCGCGGGCGTCTCGGGCGAGTGGATCCAGCGCGAGCTGAACCGCCGCGGCCACGGCGTCTGAGCCCCGGCCGCAGGACGCGGGCGTCACCGCTGCCCGTCCCGACTGGTCGTCGTCGCGGCGTCGACCAGGAGCCGGACGGGCGCGGTGATGTCCTCGATGTCCCGGATCTCCGTCTCGGACAGGCGTCGACGCCACGACGTGGCCGCCTCGGCCGGCGAGCGGTCGAAGTTGTGGAGCTTGGTCGCCGCCTGCTCCGTCGCCCCCTCGCGCCCGAGCTCGGCGTCGACGGCGGCGCTCCACCCGAGCCCCAGCTCGTCGAAGAGCCGCGCGCAGGCGTCCCGCTCGGTGGCGAGGTCCTCGTGCGCCACGACGAGAGTGCCCGGCGCGCGTGACAGGTCGGCGACGGCCATCGCGTAGAGCGCCGACCAGAACCAGCCCATCGCCACCGCGCCGTCGAGGGCCGCACCCGCCGGCAGGTGCGGGACCTCGGGGTCGGAGGCGTCCCGCGTGGCGCGGTAGCGCTCGACGACGGGCCGGATCTCCTCGACGTCGGGCAGCCATCCCATGCGGCGGTAGCTGACGAGCATCGCGCCGGGGTGCCGGTGGATGACGACCGGCCGGGCCCCGGTCACCCGGTGGACCGCCGGCACGGAGAGGACCGCGAAGGGGTCCTTGACGACGAGCGTGCTCCACGGGAGGGGGGCCGCCCAGCGACGCACCCCGTAGCGGCTGTAGACCATCGGGGTCGTCGCCGTGTAGGCCCGCCGCAGCGCCCGGGCCTGCGCGGCGGTCGGCTCCTCCAGGCGCGTCCAGCCGTCGACGGTGCGCCCGAGGGCGTACTGCCGGCGCCCGCGCGTGTTCATCGGCTCGCGGCCGGCGAGCGCCCCGTTGGTCGAGAGCGCGAGGAGGCGCGCCAGCCACGTCGTCCCCGAGCGGGGCATCCCCGTGACGAGGACGGGACGAGCGGTCATCCGGGGGCGCGGCACCGGCCCATTGTGGGGCCGCCGGGTCTCGACGGTGTCCATCGCTCAGCCCTGGAGGACGAACGGACGAGGAGCGGCCGCCCTCCGCACACCGGCGGCGGACGCGGCGACGAGGTCGTGCTCGTCGAGGTCGGCCACCTCGCGACCGAGGGCGATGCCGCGCTCGTCGAGGTGGCGGCCGATCAGCTGCTGGTGGTCGTCGACGTGCTCGCCGTGCGAGGCACGGCGCGGGAGCAGGACGGGGACCCGCCCCGCGTCGAGGGCCACGAGCGCGGACCCGACACCGGCGTGCGCGACGACGAGGTCCGCCTCGCGGACGGCCTGGCGCAGCTCGGGGGCCGGCACGCGGTCGCGGCCCGCGATGCCGAGCCCGGTCACGTCGGTGGCCCCGGTCTGCCAGAGCACCTCGACGTCCGGGGCGCACACCCTGGGGAGCAGCGCGTCGAGCCGCTCGACGGCGCGCCGGAACCCGTAGGTGCGCATCGTCCCGAGGGTGACGACGACCTTCGACGGGGAGCGCTGCGGACGGTCGTCCGCGCGCTCGAAGCCGTCGAAGAGCGACCCCCCGTAGGTCCAGCGCCCCGAGGCGCCCCCCCGGGTACTGCGTGTAGAGCCGCACCCCCGGGACCCGCTCGAGCACGCGACCCGTGGCGCTCGGGGCCTCGGCCCGCGCGGCGCTCTCGATGTAGTGGCACGGCAGGCCCCGCACCCGGGCCGCGGCGAAGAACGGCACGGCGACACCCGCCCCCGTCGACAGCACCTGCGCGTACCGGCCGCGGCGCACCAGCGCCAGCGCGTCCTTGGTCACCCGGGCCGCCGCGAGGTAGCCGCGCGGCGGCACGTGCTCGACGTGGTGGACGCGCTCACCCTCGAGGAGGGTGCGGGACTGGTCGTCGTCGAACGTCACCCACTCGCAGTCGGCGGGGGTGAGACCGAGCCGCTCGCGCAGCCGCATCATCTCCTCCAGGTGACCGCCGGTGGACGCCACGAGGAGGACCGGGAGCGACCCGCCGGGCCGGACGGACGGGGAGCCCGACGAGGTCACCGACGCCAGCCCGGGGTCCGCCCGAGCAGCCGTTCGAGGGCCTCGTCGTGCGGGACGAAGTGGGCGTCGAGACGGGCCCGGACGTGCTCGGGCATCGGCTTGCTCGGCCGGGCGTTGTGCTGCTCGAAGCGGGGAGGCTGCCACGCGTCGAGACCGAGGAAGTCCGTCACGCGACGGTACTCGTCGGCGGGGGCCGCGAAGAACGACTCGCTGTCGAGCACGTGGAGGCGGTCGGCCGGGACGTGCTCGAGGACCCGCTCCAGCTGCTCGGCGTACTGGCTGCGCCGGCGGTAGGCCTGGTGGCGGTGCGCGTGGCTCTCGTAGGTGACGTCGGCGGCCATCCGCTCGAGCTCGCCCTCCAGCCGCTCGTCCTCGAGGTCGAGGGCGCGCTCGAAGGAGGTCTCGGTCTCGAAGCCGCGGGCGAGCTCGTGCTTGTACGCCGAGAAGGCACGCTCGGCCGGGTCGCGCAGCATCGCGACCAGCTTGACGTCGGGCAGGTCCCGCACCAGCCGCTCGATCGCGAAGGGGTGGAACATGTAGTAGGTGCACGCCTCGAAGGCCTGCGGGGCACCGTGGCCCTGCGTGCGCAGCCGCGCGAGGCGCTCGACCGGGAAGTGCCCCCGGTACCAGTCGAGGTCACGGTCGTAGTGCAGCGAGAAGTAGTCGACCCCCTTCTCCACACCGGGCCGGAACACCTGGGGGTGCTCGGTCAGGTGCTTGAAGATCGTCGTCGTGCCGCACCGCTGCCCCCCGATGACCACGAAGGAGGGCAGCATCCGCAGCCCGGGGGTGGCCTGACCGAACCTGGCGTACGACGTGCGCGCCAGACCGTGCAGCGGGGTGGGGACGCGCTCGCGCAAGGACATGCTCATCGGCCCCCCACCGCCTCGGCGGTCGTGCCTGTCGACGCGGTCATGGGTGTCTCCTCGGGGTCTTGCGGGTGGTGGGCCGGCGCACGCGTGCTGCCGGCGGGTCAGTATGCGCCGCTGCCCCGGACGACCGCCTTGACCGTCCGCAGGAGGATCTGACCGTCGAGCGCGAGCGACCAGTTGTCGACGTACCAGAGGTCCAGGCGGACGGAGTCGACCCACGAGAGGTCGCTGCGGCCCGACACCTGCCACAGACCGGTCATGCCGGGCCGGACGCGGAGGCGGCGCACGGCGTCGCTCTCGTAGCGGTCGACCTCGTCGCGCAGCGGCGGGCGCGGACCGACGAGCGACATCTCGCCGCGGACGACGTTGATCAGCTGCGGCAGCTCGTCGAGGGAGAAGCGGCGCAGCACGGCGCCGACCTTCGTGACCCGGGGGTCGGTGCGCATCTTGAACAGGACGCCGTTGCCGTCGCTCTGCATCTCCAGGCCGGCGAGGTGCCGGTCGGCGTCGACGACCATCGTGCGGAACTTGTACATCGAGAAGACGCGGCCTCCCTCGCCGACGCGCTCCTGACGGAACAACGCGGGGCCGGAGGAGTCACGACGCACCATCACCCCGAGGGTGATGAGCACCGGCGAGAGCGCGAGGAGGGCCAGGGCGCCGAGGATGCGGTCGGCGGCCAGCTTGGTCGTGTAGCGCCAGCCGCTCTGCACCGGACGCTCGACGTGGAGCATGGGCAGACCCGCCGCACGGCGCATCGTGAGGCGCGGACCGGCGACCTCGACGACGCCGGGGGCGACGAGGAGGTCGACGTCGCGCTGCTCGAGGGCCCAGCCGAGGCGCCGCAGCGCGTGCCCGGACATCGTCGGGCTGCTCGCGACGGCGACGGCGCTCGCGCCGAGACGGTCGACGACGCTGAGGGCGTCGGCCTCGGTGCCGAGCACCTTGACGCCCGGGTCGTGCCGCAGCGCGTGGTCCTGGGGGTCCGGGACGCAGACGCCGAGGACCTTCATCCCCGTCGTCGTCGGGTCCTGCTCGATGCGGTGCGCGACCTCGAGCGCCGCCCGGGCGTCGCCGACGACGACGGTCGGCCGGAGGTTGCGCCCCGCGAGCCGGGCCCGGACCAGCCGGCGCCGCAGGGCGTGCCGCCCGGCGAGCGTCGTCACGGTCATCACCGGGACGGAGAGGAAGAGCGTCCCCCGGGAGAACTCCAGCTGGAGGGCGAAGGACGCGAAGGCCACGAGGGCCACGAGCCCCACCGCCGACCGCGTCACCGCGCGGTACTCCTCGGTGCCCGCCCCGATGTAGCGCGCGGCGTAGGCACCGTTGTGCGCCAGGACGACCAGCCAGGCGAGCGCGACGACGACGAGCGTCAGCCGTCCGGACTCCACCTGCCCCGGGATCGTCTGCGCGGACCCGAAGACCGCGTTGCGCCCCAGGATGCCGACGACGACGGCGACGACCGCCGCCAGCGCATCGACCGCGACGACCGCGCGTCGGTAGCGCTTCTCCCAGGCGGCCAGACCGGCCCTGACCTGGGCGTGGCCGAAAGAGGCCAGATCAATGTGTGGGACGCGCGTCGGTGACACCGAGGAACGTCCATGAGTTTCCTGAGCAATGCTCATCGAACCGTCGACCCCTGCAAATCGATGGTATTCGAAGAGCGACGATGGCGTCGGCCCCTGCTACCGGACAGCCACCTTCGTCGTTCCTCACGTCGCGGCCGGCCCTGCTTCCGGTCGTGACGTCGAGGACGACTGTAGCGCCTGGTCCGCACCCGTCGCAGACGAATGGTGAAAGTTCACTGACGAGATCTTGACCGGCTCTTGATGGACGGGTAGACGGCGGGGTGACGGGTCAGCGCGGTGCGTGCACCCGCTGCTGCGCGTCGAGGAGGCCGAGGGTGACGAGCTGCTCGACGGCGTCGGCGGCGTCGTCGAGGAGGAACGGCAGCTCCTTGCGCTCCGTCGGCGAGAAGTCACGCAGCACGAAGTCGGCGGGGTCCATCCGTCCCGGCGGACGGCCGATGCCCACCCTGACGCGGTGGTAGTCCTTGGTGCCGAGCGACGACGAGATCGACCGCAGCCCGTTGTGACCGCCTTCTCCCCCACCGCGTTTCAGCCGCACGGACCCGGCGTCGATGTCGAGCTCGTCGTGCACCACGACGAGCCGCTCGGCGGGCACGGAGAAGAACGACAGCAGCGCCTTGACCGGGCCGCCGGACTCGTTCATGTAGCACGACGGGACGGCGACGACGGCCGACGGACCGGGCACCCCGCCCGGGCCGGTGCCGAGGCGCACCTGGGCGGCGGTGGCGCGCGCCTTGTGGGTGCGCAGGGTGTCGCCCGAGCGGCGGGCCAGCTCCTCGACCACCATCGCGCCGACGTTGTGGCGGTTGCCCGCGTAGCGCGGACCGGGGTTGCCGAGTCCGACGACGAGCCAGGGTCCGGTGTCCGTCACGGGGTCGATTCTGCCATCCGCGCCGCGGACGCCGACGGGGCCCGGTCCGTGCGGACCGGGCCCCGTGCGGGACGTGCGAGCGGAGCTCAGGACTCGTCGGAGCCCTCGCCCTCGGCGGACTCGTCGTCGGAGGACTCGGCGCCCTCGGCGGCCTCGTCCTCGGACTCCTCGCGCTCGATGCCGGCCTCGGCCTCGGCCTCCTCGAGCTCGGCCTCGAGCTCCTCGGCCGTCACCTGGGCGGTGACGTTGACGACGAGGGCCTCGGGGTCGGTGACCAGCGTGGCGCCGGCCGGGAGGGTCAGGTCGCTCGCGAGGACCTGGGTGCCGACCTGGGCGCCCTCGACGGAGTGGACGACGCTCTCGGGGATGTTCGTGGCCTCGACCTCGAGCTCGACCGTGCCCATGACGGTGGTGACGACCGTCTCCGGCGCGGCCTCGCCCTCGACGTGGACGGCGACCTCGACGGTCACCTTCTCGCCGCGGCGGACGACGACGAGGTCGACGTGCTCGATGACCGGCTTGATCGGGTCGCGCTGCACGTCCTTGGCGAGCGCGAGGTGCTCCTTGCCGTCGATGACGAGCGTCAGGAGGGCGTTGGTGTGCTTGAGCGCGAGCATCGACTCGTGGCCCGGCAGGGTGATGTGCACCGGCTCGGTGCCGTGGCCGTACATGACGGCGGGGATCTTGTGGTCGCGGCGGATCTTGCGGGCCGCGCCCTTGCCGAACTGGGTGCGCTGCTCGGCGACGAGCTTCGTGACGTCGGACATCGGGTACTCCTGGGGTGGATCGGGAAGCTGGACGGTGCGTCCTCGACGCGGGGCGTGGCACCGGACCGGCGCGCGAACGGCCCGCGGACCACCCCAGGGGGGTCTGCGCACCGCCAGCGTCGATCACGGAGGTCGCGGGCCCTGCGGCCCGGCCGGACCACTGCGTCCGGTGCGACGTCCCTCGCCGAGGCAACCCCGAGAGTCTAGGCGACGGGAGAGGGTAGGTCGAAATCGGCGTCCCGGCGCCGCCCCGCCTCCTCCTGCCGCCGCTCCCCGACGCGCACCGCGGCGACCCCGGCGAGCACGACGAGACCACCGACGAGCTGCCACGGACCGGGCAGCTCGCCGAGGACGAGCCACGCGAAGATCACGGCGAAGAGCACCTCGGTGAGGCCGACGAACGAGGCGAGGGTCGAGCCGAGGTGGCGCGCCCCGAGCACACCGAGGACGTAGGCGACGGCCGCGGCCACGACGACGAGCTCGGCGAGGGCGACCCAGGCCGGCACGCTCGCGCCGGCGACGTCGACGCGTCCGGCGCCCACCTCCATCGGGAGCACGCCCGTGCCGCCGAGGACGGCGAGCACGACCGCGCCGGCCGAGAGGCCGAGGGCGGCGAAGGTGAACGGGGGCAGCGTCGTCTCGCGCGCGGCGAGGACGTAGTGCCCGGCGAGCCCGGCCGCCGCGAGCAGGCCCCACGCGACGCCGACGAGGTCGGGCGTCCGCTGCCCGGTGACGTCGAGGACGAGCGCCAGCCCGGTGAGGGCCAGGACGATGCCGAGACCGGTGAGCCGGTGCGGCGCCCGCCGGGTGAGGAGCCAGACCCACAGGACGACGAGGACGATGCCGAGGTACTCGATGAGCAGGGCGACGCCGACGGCCAGCCGCTCGACGGCCTGGAAGTAGCCCAGCTGGGCGGCGGCCACCGCGAGGCAGCCGTAGGCGCCGACGAGGGGGAGCTCGCGCCGCACCTCGCGGAGCCGGTGACGCACCTGCCACAGCCCGACGGGCAGGAGGAGCACCGCGGCCCCGGCGATGCGCAGCAGCACGACGGCCCCCGGCGACCAGCCGGCCCCGATGAGCGACTTCGCGAACGGCCCCGACGTGCCGAACGCGGCGCTCGAGAGCAGCAGCGCGACGAGCCCGACCCCGACGTGCCGACGGACCGCCTCGACCATCCCGCTGCCTCCTGCGCCCGGACCCCTCTCCCGGCGCCCACCGGGATGTCAGGAGTCAACTGCTATGTTGCACCTGACAGTAGGGCCGCGACCTGTCAGGAGTCAAGATGGTTTTCACCCATGACACGGACCTCGTGCTGCGGCACGCGGCGGCCCTGGTCAACACCGCACCCGGGCACGGGTCGAGCGAGGACGAGGACCTGCCGGACGTCGCGGCCGTCCTCGCGTGGATGGACGCGTGGCAGTGGAGCGGCGGCCGGCCCGACGGCCCCGACGAGGTCGGCGCCCTCCACCGCGTCCGGGCCCGCGTCGAGCGGCTGTGGACCGCCCCGCTCGCCGAGCAGGTCACCGAGGTCAACGCCCTGCTCGCCGACGCCGGCGCGACGCCCCGGCTCGTCGAGCACGACGGCCAGGGCTGGCACGTCCACGCGACCGACGACGACGCCCCGTTCGCCGAGCGCGTCGCCGTCGAGCTCGCGATGGCGATGGTCGACGTCATCCGCGCCGACGAGCGCGAACGGCTCGCGGTCTGCTCGGCCGACGACTGCGACGACGTCTACGTCGACCTCTCGCGCAACCGGTCGCGCAAGTTCTGCGACGGCACGTGCGGCACCCGCGCCAACGTCGCCGCCTACCGTGCCCGCCGGGCGGCCGCCGGGTCCTGACCCGGCCGGCGCCCGCGGGGGGAGGCTCAGGCGCGGCCGCCGAAGAGGCTCGTGACCGAGCCGTCCTCGAAGACCTCCTTGACCGCGGCGCTGATGAGCGGCGCGATCGAGAGCGTCGTCAGCCCCTCGAACTCCTTCTCGGGCGCGATCGGCAGCGTGTTGGTCACGATGACCTCGCGGGCCGCGCACGCCTCGAGGCGCTCGACCGCCGGCTCCGAGAGGATCGCGTGTGTCGCGGCGATGACGACGTCCTTGGCGCCGTCGGCCAGCAGCGCGTCGGCGGCCTTGGTGATGGTGCCGCCGGTGTCGATCATGTCGTCGACGAGGACGCAGACCCGGCCGCGCACGTCACCGACGACGCGGTTGGCGACGGTCTCGTTCGGCCGGTTGATGTCGCGCGTCTTGTGGATGAAGGCCAGCGGCGCGCCGCCGAGCCGCTTGGACCACTGCTCGGCGACCTTGATGCGGCCGGCGTCCGGCGAGACGACCGCGAGGTCCTCGTCGCCGTACCTGCGCGCCACGTACTCCGAGAGCACGGGGATGGCCATGAGGTGGTCGACGGGGCCGTCGAAGAAGCCCTGGATCTGGTCGGTGTGGAGGTCGACGCAGATGAGGCGGTCGGCGCCGGCCGTGCGGAACATGTCGGCGACGAGGCGCGCGCTGATCGGCTCACGGCCACGGTGCTTCTTGTCCTGGCGGGCGTAGCCGTAGAACGGCATGACGACCGTGATGCGCTTGGCGCTGGCCCGCTTGAGCGCGTCCACCATGAGCAGGTGCTCCATGATGTTCTCGTTGATCGGGCTCGTGTGGCTCTGGATGACGAAGGCGTCCGAGCCGCGCACCGACTCCTCGAAGCGCACGTAGATCTCGCCGTTCGCGAAGTCGTACGCGCTCGTCGGCACGAGCTCGGTGCCGAGCTGCGCGGCGACCTCCTGCGCCAGGCCGGGGTTGGCCCGGCCCGAGAAGACCATGAGCTGCTTCTTCGGCCGCTTGCGGATGTTGGCCGAGGGGGGACGGTTGCTGCTGCTCACGAGGTGGGGCCCTCCGGGGTGGGGTCGGTGTCCGTGCTCTGCTCGGCGGCGCGGGCGCGCGCGGCGGCCTGCGCGGTGCGGGTGCCGGCGCGGGCGCGCTCGACCCATCCGTCGACGTTGCGCTGGCGCCCCCGGGCCACGGCGATCTGCCCCGGCGCGACGTCCCCGGTCAGCGCGCTGCCCGCCGCGACGTAGGCCCCGTCGGCGACGTGCACCGGGCTGACGACGACCGACTGCGAGCCGACGAAGCTGTGCGCCCCGATCGTCGTGTGGTGCTTGGCGACGCCGTCGTAGTTGGCGAAGATCGTGCCGGCGCCGATGTTCGCGCCCTCGCCGATCGTCACGTCGCCGGCGTAGGTGAGGTGGGGGACCTTGGCCCCCTCGCCGATGTCGGCGTTCTTCGTCTCGACGAAGCCGCCGATCTTGCCGTGCGCCCCGAGGCGCGTCCCGGGCCGCAGGTAGGAGTACGGGCCGACCGTGGCGCCGTCGCCGACGACGGCGAGGTTCGCGACGGCGCGGGTGACCTCGGCCCCCTCCCCCACCTCGGTGTCGGTGAGCGTGACCTCCGGGCCGATGACGGAGCCGGCGCCGATGCTCGTCGCGCCGAGCAGCTGCGTGCCCGGCAGGATCGTCGCGTCCCGGCCGATCGTCACGTCGACGTCGACCCACGTGGTCGCCGGGTCGACGATCGTCACGCCGGCGCGCATGTGCCGCTCGCAGACCCGGCGGTTGAGGACCCGCCCGAGCTCGGTCAGCTGGACGCGGTCGTTGACGCCCTCGGTCTGCCACGGGTCGTCGACGACGTGCGCGCTGACGACGCGGCCGGCCTCGTGGGCGATCTGCACGACGTCGGTCAGGTACTTCTCGCCCTGCGCGTTGTCGGTGCCGACCTGCGCGAGCGCCTCGCGCAGCAGCGCAGCGTCGAAGGCGTAGATGCCCGAGTTGATCTCGGTGAGGGCGCGCTCGGCCTCGCTCGCGTCCTTGTGCTCGACGATGCGCGCGACGTGTCCGTCGGCGTCGCGGACGATGCGGCCGTAGCCGGTGGGGTCCTCGAGGTGGGCCGTGATGACGGACACCGCGCTGCCCGAGGACGTGTGCGCCTCGGTGAGGGCGACGAGCGTCTCGCCGGTGAGCAGCGGCACGTCCCCGTAGGTGACGAGCACGGTGCCGTCGAGGTCGGCGGGCAGGACCTCGAGCCCGCACTCGACCGCCCGGCCGGTGCCCTTGACGTCGTCCTGGTCGGCGATGAGGAGCCCGGCGTCGAAGCCGGAGCAGAACTCGACGACCCGGTCGCGCTCGTGGCGCACGACGACCGACACGTGCTCGGCGGCGGTGGCCCGCGCCGCCCGGACGGCGTGCCCGAGGAGGGTCGTGCCCCCGATGCGGTGGAGGACCTTGGGGGTCGAGGACTTCATCCGCGTCCCCTCGCCTGCGGCGAGGACGATGACGGCGGCCGGTCGAGTCGCGTTCACGCGCTGTGCTCCAGGTGAGGTCGGTGCCACGGGCCGGGCGCCATGCTACCGCCGGGCGAGGGACGGACCGCCCGCCAGGGTGGGGACGACCCCGAGGGGCCGGGTGCGGTGCAGGACGAGGCTCAGGACGCCGCAGGACGCGAGCAGCAGCGCCGCGAGCGTGAGCACGCCGGCCCAGCCGTGGTCCGCCCAGAGGTGGCCCGCGAGCGCCCCGGAGACCGAGGCGCCGAGGTAGTAGGAGAAGAGGTAGAGGGCGGCCGCCTGCCCCGTCGCGACTCCCCCGGCGTGCGCGCGTGCGGGGACCCAGCCGCTCGCCAGGCCGTGGACGACGAAGAACCCCGCGGTCAGCACCGCGACCCCCGCGACGACGACGGGCAGCCGGTCGGGCGCGGTGAGCAGCAGCCCGACCAGGGCCACGACGACCCCGACGGGGGCGACCGCCCGGCGGCCGACGCGGTCGGCGAGGCGTCCCGCCAGCGCCGAGCCCAGCGAGCCCGCCGGGTAGACGAGGAAGAGCAGGCTGGCCGCCCCGAGCCCGAGGTGGAAGGGCGCCGCCTCGACGCGGAACCCGAGGGTGTTGAAGACCGCCGTGAAGGCCCCGACACCGCAGGCCCCGGTCGCGTAGAGCGCGAGCAGGGCGGGGTCCGTGACCGCCCGCCGGGCCCGTCGCGCGACGGCGCGCGCCCCTCCCGCCACGGCGACGAAGCCCCGGGCCGGCGGCAACACGGCCCGCACGACGACGGCGCACACGGCGCCGACGGCGGCGGCGCCGGCCAGCGCCCATCGCCACCCCGCGACCTCGGCGAGCGGCCCCGTGAGCAGGCGCCCGGCCATCCCCCCGACGGCCGTCCCCGCGATGTAGAGGCCGGCGGCCCGCGCCTGGGTCGAGGCGTGCAGCTCCTCGCGCAGGTACGCGGTGGCCACGGCCGGCAGGCCGGCCAGGGTCACGCCCTCGAGGGCACGCAACCCCACGAGCACCGGCCAGCTCGGGGCGAGGGCACAGGCCGCGGCGACGAGCGCCGAGGAGGCCAGCGAGAGGTGGACGATCCGGGTGCGGCCCACCCGGTCCGAGAGCGGCCCGACGACGAGGAGGGTCAGCGCGAGCGCCGCCGTCGTCGCGGACAGCGACCAGGTGCTCGCCGCCCGGGAGACGCCGAAGTCGTCGGAGAGCTGCGGGAAGACCGCCTGCGGGGCGTAGAGGAGGACGAAGGTCGCGATGCCCGCGGCGAACAGCGCGAGGACGACACGGCGGTGCCCGGCCGTCCCCGCGCGGTGGCCCGGGCCACCCTCGGGCGTCGTGGCGGTCTCGGTCGAGGAGGTCACGGCACCACGGTGCGCTCGAGCCTCAGCATTCGTCCAATGTCGTCCATGGCTAATCACGATGCGTGGTGCGTATGGTGGTCGGATGGACCTCCGCGACCTCGAGTGGCTGGTCGCCCTCGACGCCACCGGCCACGTCACCGACACCGCGGCCACCCTCGGGACCACGCAGCCGACGCTGTCCCGCACCGTGGCCCGCGTCGAGGCCGAGCTCGGGAGCCGGCTCTTCGAACGGCTGCCCCACGGCGTCGTGACCACCCCGGACGGCGAGCTCGTGGTGCGCGCCTCCCGGGAGCTCGTCGACCGCTGGAGACGCCTGCGTGCCGAGCTGGACGGCCGGCACGACCCGGAGGGCGGCGTCGTCCGGCTGGCGTTCCTGGACTCGATGGCGACCTCGCTCGTCCCCCGGCTGCTGCGGGCCTTCCACGAAGGAGCGCCGCGTGTCCGGATGGTCCTGCGCCAGGAGCCGAACCACGACATCCTCGCGGACCTGCGCTCCGGGGCGGCCGAGCTGGCGGTCACCTCGCCCCGGCCCGAGGGGCCTCTCGCCTGGCTGCCGCTGCAGGAGGAGCGCCTCGTCGTCGTCGTGCCGCCGACGCACCGGTGGGCCGGCCGCCGCCGGCTGCGCGTCGCCGAGCTGGCCGACGAGCCGCTCGTGACGACCCCGGTCGGCTTCGGCTTCCGGGCCGTCGTCGACTCGCTCCTCGTCGACGCCGGGGTCGTCGGGCACGTGGCCTTCGAGAGCGCCGACCTCGCGACGATCGAGGGACTCGTCGCGGCCGGCCTCGGGGTCGCGCTGGTGCCGGAGCAGTTCGTCGGTGCGAGCGGCACGGTCGGGGTCCCCGTCGACGCGCCCGGTGCCCGGCGCACCGTCGGTCTCACCTGGCGCTCCGACCGCGACCTCGACCCGCCCGCCGCGCGCTTCCTCGGCTTCGTCCGCGACCGCCGACGCGCCGGAGCGCTCTAGCCGCGATCGGCGCGCGAGGTGCCGAGACCCGGCCGGCCGGCGCTCCCGGCCGCCCGGACCGCGGCCCAGCCGGCGCGCTCCAGCCCGGTCTGCGGCTCCCCCGAGATGCGCGGGGGCATGACGACCACCGGGCAGGGCGCGGCGTAGACGAGCCGGTGGGCGAACAGCGGCGCGGACGCGAGCGAGCGGGGCGCGTCGACGACGAGCAGGTCCGCGTCCTCGGCCGCGTCGAGGAGGACCCTGCGCCGGTCGCCGCGCACGACGCGGACGTCGACGTCGTGGCCCTCGCCGAGCACGGAGCCGACGTCGGCGGCGAGGCGCGCCATCGCGTCGTGCTCGGTGTCGGCGACGCTCGCCACGCGGGAGGCGGTGGTCCCGGAGGGGGTGGCCTGCGGGTTGGGGGTGCGCCAGGCCCGCACGGCGACGACCCTCCCGCCGTGCGCGCGGGCCTGCTCGTGGGCCCAGCGCAGGGCGGTCGGCGAGCTCGACCGCGGGCTGACCCCGACGACGACGGTGTACACGTGCTCGGTCATCCCAGGCCCTCCGATCACACCGGCAGCTTGACGGTCTCGTTGCCCTGCTCGTCGTAGCTCGTGAGCGGCGGCGCGATCTCCTCGAGGCTCTTGTTCTCGGCGTCGACGCCCCACACGTGGGCCACGAGCGCGCCGACGAGCATGATCCCCGTCGCGATCATGTAGCCCCAGAACATCGGCGTGCGGTCCTTCCCGTCGCCGATGAGCCAGCCGTAGAAGACCGGCCCGATCGAGCCGAAGACCTGCGCGATGGCGAAGAAGTACGAGATCGCCTGGCCGCGGACCTCGAGCGGGAAGATCTCGGACACCGTGAGGTACCCCGCCGACGCACCGGCCGAGGCGAAGAAGAAGGCCACGCACCAGAACGCGGTGTGCACGCCGGCCCCGATGGCGTCCTGCTGGAACAGCCAGGCCGAGATCGCCAGCACGACACCCGCGAAGGCGTAGCAGCCGGTGATCATCCGCCGGCGTCCGATCGTGTCGAACAGGGGCCCGAGGAGCAGCGGCCCGAGGAGGTTGCCGATCGCGAAGGGGAAGAAGTAGAGCGCCGCCTGCGACGGGGTCTTGTCGTAGAAGTTCTGCAGGACGAGCGCGTAGGTGAAGAAGATCGCGTTGTAGAGGAAGCTCTGCGTGATCATCAGCGTCGCGCCGAGCGCCGTGCGCGTCGGGTACATGTGGAAGAAGACGTAGCGCAGCTGCTTGAACGTCAGCCCCTCGCGCGCCTTGATCCACATCGCGTCGTCGTCCGAGTGGTGCGGCAGCTCCTTGCCCGCCGCGCGCACCTCGTCCTCGAGGTCGCCGACGACCTTCTCGGCCTGCTCCGTCCGGCCGTGCGTCACCATCCACCGCGGGCTCTCGGGGATGTGGCGGCGCAGGTAGATGATGCCGAGGCCGAGCACCGGGCCGATGAAGAACGCGATGCGCCAGCCGACGTCCTGGCCGAAGCGGTCGGTGTCGAGGAGGATCGTCGAGGCGAACGCGCCGATCGCCGCGCCGGCCCAGTAGGTGCCGTTGATCGCGAGGTCGACCCGGCCGCGGAAGCGCCCCGGGATCAGCTCGTCGACGGCGGAGTTGACCGCCGAGTACTCGCCGCCGATGCCCATCCCGGAGATGAAGCGGAAGACGAGGAAGAGCGTCATGTTCGGCGCGAGACCGGCGGCCGCCGCGGCGACGAGGTAGAGCGCCAGGGTCAGCGTGAACAGCCGCTTGCGCCCCCAGGAGTCGGTGAGGCGGCCGAACAGCACGGCCCCGACCACCTGCCCCACGAGGTAGACCGTGCCGGCCAGGCCGACGTCGGCCGCCGACATGTCGAGCGTCTTCTCGAAACCGCCCGCGGCGACGATCTGCGCCTCGAGCCCGTCGAGGATCCACGCCGTCCCGAGGCCGAAGATCACGAGCCAGTGGAACTTCACCCACGGCATGTCGTGCATCCGGGCCGGGATGAGGCTCTTGACCGGCTTCTCCTGCGTCTGCGTCGACTCCGTCGTCGTCACGTCACGTCCCTCCTGGTGCGTCCGGGCAGTGCTACCGACCCGGACGACGTCGTCCTCCCCACGGGAAGCCGGACGGCGAGGGAGCCGGGCATCCCTGCAACGTAGACCCGGCGGGGCCCGCCGGTGGGGCTGCGGTGCGCACGGGATCTGGCTGCGCCTCAGGCGCTTTGCGGACCCATGACGAATGTCATGGGTCACCGGGCGCGGACATGACCGCGCCCCGACGAGCGGCGGTGCAGGGGGTGCCGTCTGGGTCGGGGCGCGGCGTCGCGGGGTCGAGCTGTCAGCGGCGGCGGGTCACCCGGACCGGCTCGCCGTCGGAGGGCGCGCCGTCGCGCCCCCCACGGAGCTTGTGACGCACGTCGAGGGCGATGCCCACGTAGAACACGCCGAGGAGCGCGAAGCGCAGGGGAAGGGGGAGGTACGGGCCCGCCATGCCGAGGGAGACGATCATCGCGACGAGGGCGGCCCCGAGGTACACGAGGGACCAGAAGGTCCAGCGCAGGGCCGAGGTGATCGTGTCCATCGTCATGCCCTGCTCCTCCGGCTCGGTGCGGTTAGCACGATCTTGCCCGGTTGGCGAGGGTTTCGGGAAGATCCGAGCCGAATGTTCGACGATTTCCGGCCGGACGGCCGACCCCGTCCCGGGCGCCGTTCCTGCTCGCCCCCGATGCTCTCTCCCGAAGGGCTCCCCGGGTAGGCGCCGCGTCTCCGCCCGGGTTCCTCCGTCACCCGTGCGGTGCCGCTCCCCAGATTCCTACCCGGGGAGCCGGCTCGCTCCGCATCGCCTGCTCCCCGGGTAGGAATCGAACCTACGTCGCTTGTCCTGATTCAAAGTCAGGCGGGCCCTACCAGCAGACCAACCGGGGACCGCCGCCCGCAGGACGGCTGGGCCCGAGGGTAGTCGCTCGGCGGCCTCCCCCCGCACGCGCTCGGGCGCACCCACGGCCGGGGCGCGGCACGGCAGGGGCGGGCGAGGCGGCACAATGGCGCGGGTGAGCGACGACACGGGGGCCAAGAAGTCTCGGACCGCACGCGCGCGGATGACCGGCCGCGAGCGGCGTGAGCAGCTCATCGGCGTCGGCCGCAAGCACTTCGCGGACCGTGGCTTCGAGGGGGCGACCATCGAGGAGATCGCCGCCTCCGCCGGGGTGTCCAAGCCCGTCGTCTACGAGCACTTCGGCGGCAAGGAGGGCCTCTACGCGGTCGTCGTCGACCGCGAGATCGAGTCGCTGCTCGCCGGCGTCGCCGCCGCCCTCGACTCCGGCGGCACCTCCCGCCAGCTCATCGAGCGGGCCGCGCTCGCCCTGCTCGCGTACGTCGAGAACAACTCCGACGGCTTCCGGATCCTCGTGCGCGACAGCCCGACCGGCCAGGCCACCGGCTCCTTCGCGAGCCTGATGAGCGACATCTCGAGCCAGGTCGACCACATCCTCGCGGCGCAGTTCAAGAAGCACAAGCTCGACCCCAAGGCCGCCCCGATGTACGCGCAGATGCTCGTCGGGATGGTCGCGCTGACCGGTCAGTGGTGGCTCGACAACCGCAAGTTCAAGAAGCAGGAGGTGGCGGCGCACGTCGTCAACCTCGCGTGGAACGGGCTGACCGGCCTCGAGCCGAAGCCGTCCCTCACACCCGAGACGCTGGCCCTGGACTGACGCCAGGGACGTGCCTCAGTCGTCGCGGTGCGCGACGGCGAACACGCGGCGGAACGGGAAGACGACACCGGCCGAGCTGCGGGGGTAGGCCTCGCGCAGGGCCGCCGCGTACGGCTCGAGGAACGCCGCCCGCTCGTCCTCGTCCTCGAGCAGGTCGAGGACGGGGCGCAGCCCGGTCGCGGTGACCCACGTGAGCACCGGGTTCTCGTCCTCGGCGTCCGGGTCGAGCAGGTGGACGTAGGTGGTCTCCCACGCGTCGACCTCGCAGCCCAGCCGCGAGAGCATCCGCAGGTAGGTGGCCGGCTCCCCCGCCGCCGGCACGTCGAGGGCGGCCGTCAGCTCGCCGGCCCGCGGGTGACCCTCCGCGACGTCGCGCATCAGCCGGTGGCTCGGCGCGTCGAAGTTGCCGGGGACCTGGAGCGCGAACCACCCGCCGGGCGCGAGGGCCTCGACCCAGGGGACGACGAGGTCGAGGTGCCGGGGCACCCACTGCAGCGTCGAGCTCGTGACGACGACGTCGGGTGCCTGGCCGAGGGAGGCGGGGTCCCAGTCGCGCAGGTCGCACTGCACCCACTCGACGCGGCCGGCGGTGTCGAGGTCGCGGGCCGCCTCGAGCATCGACTCGGCGGCGTCGACCCCGACGACGCGCGCGTCGGGCCACAGCGCGGCGAGCGCGAGGGTCGCCGGCCCGTGGCCGCACCCGAGGTCGACGACGAGCGCGGGGTCCTGCGCCCCGACCTGGGCGACGAGGTCCGAGAGCGGCCGCGAGCGCTCGCGGGCGAAGCGCCCGTAGGCGGACGGGTCCCAGCTCGACGTGCTCATCGCGGCCTCCTCGACACGGGCGACGGCCCGGCACGCCGGTTTCTCGACGTCAAGAAGTTTGACGAGGAGTAGCATCGCGCCATGGCCGCTGACGACGTCGACCGTATCGTCTCCGCCTGGCGGCGCGAGCGACCCGACCTCGACGTCACGCCGCTCGAGGTGCTCTCTCGCGTCTCGCGGCTCGCCCGGCGCCTCGACCTCGCCCGGGGCCGCGCCTTCGCCGGCACCGGCCTCGAGGGCTGGGAGTTCGACGTGCTGTCGGCGTTGCGCCGCCGCGGCGAGCCCTACGAGCTGAGCCCGGGGCAGCTGGTCGCCGAGACGCTCGTGACGAGCGGGACGATGACCAACCGGGTCGACCGGCTGCTGGCCCGCGGCTACGTCGAGCGGCGCCCCGACCCGGGCGACCGCCGCGGGGTCATCGTCCGCCTCACCCCCGAGGGCACGGCCGTCGTCGACGCCGCGCTCGACCGGCTGCTCGCGAGCGAGCGCGAGCTGCTCGCCGAGCTCGGCCCCGACGAGCGCGACGGGCTCGCCGCCCTCCTGCGCCGCCTGCTGCGCCCCTTCGAGACCGAGCGCTGACCGGCGAGGGACGCCACGGTCAGTGGTCGAGCGCCCCCTCCACCCAGCGCAGCAGCCACGGCCCGCGGTCGGTGACCTCGGCGGCGTCGCCGATGCCCTCGGTGACGACGTCCCAGCCGTGGGCCGACCCCTCGAGGCGGACCCGCTGCTTGCGGGTGCTCGGCGAGGCCTCGACCGCGGCGTCGAGCACGTCGCCGTCGATGCCGTCGTCCCCGTCGGACGACGCGACGAGCAGAGGGACGGTCGTCGCGCGGGCCGCCGTCACGGCGTCGGGCACCCCCTCCCACCGCTCCGGCCCGGACAGGTCGACGACGGCGTCGGCCCCGGCGGCCTGACCGACCCCGAGGGCGCGGGCGCCGCCCATCGACGCGCCGACGACCGCGACCCGCTCGGCCCCGCTCGCGCGGGCCCGGTCGACCGCGGCCGCCACCTGGGCCCGTACGTCCGCCGTGGTGGCGTCCGTGCACCGTGACGCGCCGTGGACGCAGTCGTCGACCGCGAGCGCGAGCATCCCGTGCTCCCCGAGCCAGCGCGCGTACGGCACCCAGCCGCAGAACCCGCCGGCTCCCGTCTGGTGCAGCAGGACGACGGCCCGCCGCCCCGAGCCGTAGGTGGCCCCGGTCATCCCGGACCCGTCCGGCGCCTCGACCGTGACGATCCGGCCCGGGGCGCTGCTCAGACAGCGCTCGGCGACGGTCGTGACGGCCGCCGTCGGCAGCGGGGCCGGGGTGGTCGGCGACGTCGCCGTCGTGGGGCCTCCGCCCGCGCACCCGGCGGCGACGAGCACCGCCGCGACCGCCCCGACCCGCCGACCACGACCGCCCCGCCTCATATGTCGACTGTGACATATCGGGCTAGCCTGCGTCCATGCCCTCGGACCTCGGCCACGCCCTCCTCGGGCTGCTCGCCCGGCGTCCGTCGACCGGCTACGAGCTCGCGCGGCGGATGCAGCGTCCCGTCGGCTTCTTCTGGACCGCCGGCCACAGCCAGGTCTACCCGGAGCTCGCCCGGCTCGAGGACGACGGTCTCGTCGAGCACGACGAGGTCCCGGGGCGCGGGCCGCTGCCCACCAAGCGCTACCGCCCGACCGCGGCGGGGCTGGACGCACTGCGCACCTGGGTGGTCGCCGACCTCGCGCCCCAGCCGGTGCGCGACCTCGAGGTGCTGCGCCTGTGGTCGCTCTGGGCCGTCGAGCCCGAGGCCGCCGCCGGGCTCGTCGAGCGGGTGCGCGCCGGGCACGCCGAACGTCTCGCCGCCTACGAGGCCGACCTCGCCTCGCTCGCGGGCGACCCCGCCGCGCTCGAGCCCGACTCCCCCGCCTTCGCCAGCCGGCTGACGCTCGAGGGCGGGCGTCTGACCCGCCGCGCGGCCCTCGAGTGGTGCGACCTCATGCTCGCCGAGCTGCGCCGGCCGCGCTGAGCCCCGGCGTCAGCCGACGACGTCGGCGGCCTCGAGCCACTCGAGCTCGAGGACCTCGCGCTCGTCGACGACCTCGCGCAGCTCGCGGTTGAGCTCGAGGACGCGCCCGTGGTCGGTCGCGGCCTCGGCCATCGCCGCGTGCAGGCGCTCCTCGCGCGTCGCGAGGCGCTGCAGCTGCTTCTCGACGCGCGCCATCACCTTGCGCGCCTCGCGCACCTCGGCCGGGTTCGGGCCGGGGGCGGCCGCCGCGGCGGGAGCGGACGCCCCACCACCGGGCACCTCGCGCACCCCGCCACCGCTCTCGACGAGGGCGTGCCGCAGGCGCAGGTACTCCTCGACGCCGCCGGGCAGGTCGCGCAGGACACCGTCGCCGAGCAGCGCGAGCTGCCGGTCGCAGACCCGCTCGAGGAGGTACCGGTCGTGCGAGACGACGACGAGCGTGCCGGCCCAGCCGTCGAGCAGGTCCTCGAGCGAGGTGAGCGTGTCGATGTCGAGGTCGTTCGTCGGCTCGTCGAGGAGGAGGACGTTCGGCTCGTCCATGAGCAGGCGGGTCAGCTGGAGGCGACGGCGCTCGCCGCCGCTGAGGTCGCCGACGCGCGTCTGCTGCTTGGGACCGGTGAAGCCGAGGCGCTGCGCGAGCTGCGAGGCCGTCAGCTCCTTGGGGCCGAGGCGCACGACGGCACGGACGTCCTCGACCGCCTCGATGACGCGGCGGTCCGCCCACGCGTCGAGCTCGCGGACCTCCTGGGTGAGGTGCGCCAGCCGCACGGTGACACCGACCTTGCGCTTGCCCGCCGCGAGCTCCGCCTCGCCCGCGAGGGCCCGCAGGAGCGTCGACTTGCCGGCGCCGTTGACCCCGACGAGGCCCACGCGGTCGCCCGGCCCGAGCCGCCACGTGAAGCGGTCGAGCAGGACGCGGTCGCCGACGGTGAGGCGCGCGTCGAGCAGGTCGACGACGTCCTTGCCGAGGCGCGTCGTCGCGAAGCGCATCAGCTCGACGTCGTCGCGCGCCGGCGGCTCGTCGGCGATGAGCGCGTTCGCGGCGTCGATGCGGAACTTCGGCTTGCTCGTGCGCGCGGGCGGGCCCCGGCGCAGCCACGCGAGCTCCTTGCGCAGCAGGTTGTCACGCCGGTCGGCGATGACGCCGGCCATCCGCTCGCGCTCGGCCCGGGCGAGCACGTAGGCGGCGTACCCGCCCTCGTACTGGTGCACGGCGCCGTCCTGCACCTCCCACGTCCGGGTCGCCACCGCGTCGAGGAACCAGCGGTCGTGC
The DNA here is from genome assembly GCF_017312765.1 of Phycicoccus sp. DTK01. Taxonomy (NCBI): domain Bacteria; kingdom Bacillati; phylum Actinomycetota; class Actinomycetes; order Micrococcales; family Intrasporangiaceae; genus Phycicoccus; species Phycicoccus sp. DTK01. The sequence continues at coordinate 55,640 of NZ_BOPU01000009.1, forward strand.
GTGATGACGACGAGGCCGCGCGAGGGCCCCGCGAAGCGCTCGACGAGGTGCGCGGCCAGCCAGGCGACGCCCTCGACGTCGAGGTGGTTGGTCGGCTCGTCGAGGAGCAGCAGGTCCGGCGCGGCGACGAGGAGCGCCGCGAGGGCGATCCGGCGTCGCTCGCCGCCGGACAGCGGGGCGACCGGGCCGTCGAGACCGCCGACGAGGGGCGCGTCGAGGCCGCCGAGCAGCCCGACGAGGACGTCGCGGACCCGGGCGTCGGCGGCCCACTCGTGCTCGGCCATCCCCGAGAGGACGGACTCCCGGACGGTCGAGGCGGGGTCGAGGGTGTCGGCCTGGGTGAGGACCCCGGTCCGCAGCCCGCCGACCCGCGCGACGCGGCCGTCGTCGGGCTCGCGGTCGCCGGAGAGGACGCGCAGCAGGGTCGTCTTGCCGCCGCCGTTGCGGCCGACGACGCCGATCCGGTCGCCACCGGCGACGCCGAGGGAGAGGGCGTCGAGCACCTGGGTCGTGCCGAGGGCGAGGGAGGCGCGCTCGACGGAGACGAGGCTCGCCACTAGTCGACCCGGTGGTGGAGGACCTGGGCGCCGTGCACCGGGCCGGTGGCCCGCCGCACGTCACGGACGACCCCGCTCGCCGTGAGCGCCACGGCGAGGTCGATGCCGGCCTCGGAGCCGTCGACGAGGAAGGCGATGGTCGGGCCGGAGCCGGAGACGATGCCGCCGAGCGCGCCGTACTCCATCCCGGCCGCGAGCACCTCACCGAGGTCCGGACGCAGGCTGACGGCGGCGTCCTGGAGGTCGTTGGTCAGCTGGGGCGCGAGCTCGTGCGGGTCGCCGGTGCGCAGCGCCGCCATGAGCGCCGGGGTCGCGACCGGGGCCGGGACGTCCGAGCCGGCGCGCAGCCGGTCGCACTCGGCGTAGACGGCCGGGGTCGAGAGACCGCCGTCGGCGAGCGCGAGGACCCAGTGGTAGGTGCCGCGGGCCAGCACCGGCGCGAGGAGCTCCCCGCGGCCGCTGCCCATCGCGGTGCCGCCGGCGACGAGGAACGGGACGTCGCTGCCGAGCTGGGCGGCGACGGCCTCGAGCTCGTCGCGCTCGAGGTCGAGCTCCCACAGCTGGTCGAGGGCGACGAGCGTCGCGGCCGCGTCGGCGGACCCACCGGCCATCCCCCCGGCGACGGGGATGCCCTTGCGGATGCTCACGTGCACCGGGTCGGCGTCGCAGCGGCGGGCGAGGAAGCGTGCGGCGCGCAGCGCGAGGTTGTCGCCGTCGGTCGGCACGCCGTCGGCGAGCGCGCCCGAGACCGACACGCCCCACGCGTCGGCCGGCGCGACGGTGACCTCGTCGTAGAGGCTGACGGCCTGGTAGACGGTGGAGAGGTCGTGGTAGCCGTCGTCGCGGACGGGACCCACGAGGAGCTCGAGGTTGACCTTGGCCGGGACGCGCACGGTGACGGCGCCGGGCGCGGTGGGGGCCGAGGTCATGGCTTCACCCTAGTCAGAGCCGGGGCGTGCGCCGCGCGCAGTGCGCGGCGCAGGCTCAGCCCTCGACGGCGCGCGACGCGGTGCGGGCGGCCGCGATCCGCGCGAAGGCCGCGACGTCGAGCTGCTCGCCGCGGGTGCGCGGGTCGACGCCCGCGGCGACGAGGGCCTCCTCGGCGGCGGCGGGCGACCCCGCCCACCCGGCGAGCGCGGCGCGCAGGGTCTTGCGCCGCTGGGCGAACGCGGCGTCGACGACGGCGAACACCTCCGGGCGGGTCGCGGTCGTCTCCGGCGCCGGGCGCCGCGTGAACGCGACGAGCCCGCTGTCGACGTTGGGCACGGGCCAGAAGACGCTGCGTGGCACCTGACCGGCCAGGCGGACGTCGGCGTACCAGGCGGCCTTGACGCTCGGCACGCCGTAGGTGCGGGAGCCGGGCGGGGCGGCCAGTCGCTCGGCGACCTCGAGCTGCACCATGACGAGGACCGTCCGCAGCGAGGGGAACAGCTCGAGCATCCGCAGCACGACGGGCACGGAGACGTTGTAGGGCAGGTTCGCGACGAGCGCGGTGGGCGGCGGCCCGGGCAGGTCGGTGACGGCGAGGGCGTCCGCGGGGACCACCTCGAGCCGGTCCGCGAGACCGGGCGCCCGCGCCGCGACGGTGGCGGGCAGGGCGCCGGCCAGGGTCGGGTCGACCTCGACGGCCACGACCCGCCGGACGACGGGGAGGAGGGCGAGGGTCAGGCTGCCGAGGCCCGGCCCGACCTCGACGACCACGTCGTCGGGGCCGACGCCCGAGACCCGGACGATGCGGCGCACGGTGTTGCCGTCGACGACGAAGTTCTGCCCCCACTGCTTCGTCGGCCGGATGCCGAGGCGCGCGGCGACCTCCCGGACGTCAGCGGCCCCGAGGAGGGCGGCGTCGGGGGCGTTCTCGGGCTCGCTCACGCGGTCACCCTAGCCACGGCGCGGCGCGACGTCCGCCGCGGTCCCGGACGCGCGAGGACCCCGGGTCGCTCGACCCGGGGTCCTCGGACGGTCCGCGGCGCCGGCGGGGGCGCCACGGTGCGGTGTCAGGCCGCGTGCGCGCAGCCCCAGGGCGAGAGCCCGGCCTTGGCGTAGTAGCGGTTGGCGACCGTGATCTGCTCGGCGCGGCTCGCGAGGTCGGCGCGCGGGGCGAAGTCGTCGCCGCCGTAGGCCAGCCACGACGCGGTGGCGAACTGCAGGCCGCCGTAGTAGCCGTTGCCGGTGTTGATCGACCAGTTGCCGCTGGACTCGCACTGGGCGATGCGGTCCCACATCGCCGCGTTGGCGAGGTTGATCCCGGCGCCCGAGGTGTTGCCGGCGCTGCGCGGGGCGGACGAGGAGGACGACGACGACGAGGAGACGGCGGCCTTCTTCGTGCCGACCTTGACGACGGCGGCGACGGGCTTCTTGGTGACGACGGTCTTGACGACCTTCGTCCCGCTCAGCTTGCCGTTGACGTAGCGCAGCTCGCGGGTGACCTTCTTCGAGCCGGCCTTGCCGGCGGTGACGGTCTTCGTCGTGCCCGCGGCCATCGAGGAGTCGTTCGTCCGGGTGGTCTTGAAGGAGACGGACTCGGTCTTGGTCTGCGTCTTCGTCTCGATGCGCGTGAGGGTGATGGTCATCCCGTCGCGGACGGCGGTGGTGACCCCCGGGTCGACGGTGTCGTCGGCGTCGTGCTCGATGCCGAGCTGGCCGAAGACCGCGGCGACCTGCGGGGCTGTCGTCGTCACGGTGCGGCGCTTGCCGCCGTCGAGGATGGTCACGTCCTTCGGCGTCGTCACCGCCAGGGCGAGGCCCTCGCGACCGAGGGTCTGCGAGCGGGACGCGGTGAGGACCGCGCCGTCGGCGCGCACCCCGACGTCGCGCAACGCGGCGTCGACGGTCGTGGCCGTCGTCCAGTACTCGCGGCGTTGGCCGTCGACGGTCACGACGAGCTTGCGCCCGTAGCGGACCGAGATGTGGTCGCCGTCGGAGATGGCGGCGTCGAGCGACGGCACGACGACGTCGTGCTCACCGACCGAGATGTCGCTCTTCTCGAGGGCGTCGCGGACGGTGCCGCCGAACACGTGGACCGACCGGGGGGACCCGTCGACGGTCAGCGCGACCGCCTTGTCGAGGTGGGCGACCCCGACCGAGCCTGCGGCGACGGCGAGGGCGGCCACGCCCTGGGCGGCATGGCGGATCGTGCGAGAGAGCAAGAGGACTCCAGGGTTGAACGTCCCGGGCACCGGCGCCGGACGTCGACCCGATCGGGCCCCGACCGGTGGGGTCGGGTGTGCCGTCCCGGGCCCCGGCGGCACTGCCGGATCCTGGCCTGACACACGACGTCCGGGGCGTTCCGACCCCGGCCATCTGTCTCCACCGTGACGGACGCCCCACGGACAGGTCAAGTTTCGGTAACGGGGGGCTCTCAGGAAGACCCGTTCGGGGGACCCGGATCCGTCACACCAGTCACACGAGCCACATCCACCACTGTGGGATGTGTCACTCGCGGTCGTACGCCGTCACCAGGGGCCGTAGAGCCGCTCGGCGTTCTCCGACAGCGCCTCGCAGAGCGTCGGCATGGCCACCCCGAGCACCGAGGCCATGACCCGCACGGTGAGCGGCACGAGCATCGGGCTGTTGCTCGCCCCGCGCCAGGGGTGCGGTGTCAGGTACGGCGCGTCGGTCTCGACGAGGAGCAGCTCGAGCGGGGTGACGGCGAGCGCGTCGCGCAGCTCCTTGGCGCTCTTGAACGTCACGGTGCCGCTGAAGGAGAGGTGGTAGCCCCGGCTCACGCAGTCGCGGGCGGTCTCGACGCCGCCCGAGAAGCAGTGCATGACCGTGCGGTCGGGGGCGCCGGCGTCGGCGAGGACGCGGAGCACGTCGTCGTGGGCGTCCCGGTCGTGGATCTGGAGGGCCAGCCCGGTGCGCTTGGCGATCTCGACGTGCGCGCGGAACGACTCCTCCTGCACCGCGTGCCCGTCGGGGCCGGTGCGGTAGAAGTCCAGGCCGGTCTCGCCGACGACCCGCACCCGGGGCCGGCCGGCCAGCTCCTCGACACGCGCGAGCTGCGCGTCGAGCTCACCGCGCGCCGCGAGCCCGGGGACCTCGTTGGGGTGCAGCGCCACGCCGGCGAGCACGGACGGGTGCGCCTCGGCCGCCGCGACCGCGAACTCGTTGCCGGTCGGGTCGCAGCCCACCTGGACGACCCGGTCGACGCCGACGCGCGCCGCGGCCCGCAGGACCGGCCCCAGGTCGTCGACCCCGACCGTCTCGCCCTCCCGGCTGATGTCGAGATGGGTGTGGTTGTCCACCACCGGGATCGGCAGCGGGTCCGGCGCCTCGGGCTCGCCCCGACGGCTCGGCTGCGACGTCATCCGGGCTCAGCCGCCGGCGCGGGAGAGCTCGTCGTCGACGACGGACTCGTCGAGCTTCGTGAACACCGGGGCCGGCTTGCTGATGGGGGTGCCGACGACGACCCGGCGCGACTCCCAGCGGGGGAAGCCCGAGTAGTCGCCGGTGATGACCGGCCACGAGCGGCCCTCGTCCTCGGGGTCGAGGCCGGTGACCGTCTCGAGCCGGGGCATCGGGACGAGCTCGCCCTCGCCGCCGAGGACCCCGTGGACACGGTTGGCCGCGTGCGGGAGGAACGGCGCGAGGATCGTGTTGAGGTCGCTGACGCACTGGACGAGCGTGTGCAGCACCGTGGCCAGTCGCTCGCGCTGGTCCTCGCCCTTGAGCTTGAAGGGCTCGGTGCGCGACACGTAGGCGTTGACCTCGCCGACGACCCGCATGGCCTCGGCGATGGCCGCCTTCTGCCGGTGCCGCTCGAGGAGCCCTCCGACGGAGTCGAACCCGGCGAGAACCGTTGCTCGGACCTCCTCGTCGACGGGCTCGAGGGTGCCGGGCTGCGGTACCTCGCCGAAGTTCTTCGCGACCATCGCCGCGGTGCGCGAGACGAGGTTGCCCCATCCGGCGACGAGCTCGGAGTTGTTGCGCTGGACGAAGTCGCGCCAGGTGAAGTTGGAGTCCTGGCTCTCCGGGCCGGCCGCGCAGATGAAGTAGCGGATGCCGTCGGGCCCGTAGCGGTCGAGGACGTCGCGCACGAGGACCGTGTAGCCGCGCGAGGTGGAGAACTGCTTGCCCTCCATCGTCAGGTACTCGCTGGAGACGACCTCGGTCGGCAGGTTGAGCTCGCCGAACGTCCCGGGCTCGCCTCCACGAGAACCCTTCCCGGCGTAGCCGAGGAGCTCGGCCGGCCAGATCTGGCTGTGGAAGGTGATGTTGTCCTTGCCCATGAAGTAGTAGGTCAGGGCCTCGGGGTCGTTCCACCACTCGCGCCAGCGCTCGGGCTCACCGAGCCGGCGCGCCCACTCGATCGAGGCCGACAGGTACCCGATGACGGCGTCGAACCAGACGTAGAGGCGCTTGGCGGGGTTGTCGACCCAGCCGTCGAGCGGCACCGGGATGCCCCAGTCGATGTCGCGGGTCATCGCGCGCGGCTTGATGTCGTCGAGGATGTTGAGGCTGAACTTGATGACGTTCGGCCGCCACGTGCCCGACGCGTCTCGCCCCTCGAGCCACTCGCGCAGCGCGTCCGCGAGCGCGGGCAGGTCGAGGAAGAAGTGCTGCGTCTCGACGAACTCCGGCGTCTCGCCGTTGATCTTGCTGCGCGGGTTGATCAGGTCCTCGGGCTCGAGCTGGTTGCCGCAGTTGTCGCACTGGTCCCCGCGCGCGTCGGGGTAGTGGCAGATGGGGCACTCGCCCTCGATGAAGCGGTCGGGCAGGGTCCGGCCGGTCGACGGCGAGATCGCGCCCTGCTGGGTGCGCTCGACCATGTACCCGTTGAGCCAGTTCTGCCGGAACAGCTCCTGCGCGACGGCGTAGTGGTTCGCGGTCGTCGTGCGCGTGTAGAGGTCGTAGGTGCAGCCGAGGTCGGCGAGCTCGCCGGCGATGACCGCGTGGTTGCGGTCGACGAACTCCCGCGGCGTGACGCCGGCCTGGTCGGCGAGGACGAGGATCGGCGTCCCGTGCTCGTCGGAGCCGCTGACCATGAGCACGTCGTGCCCGGCCATCCGCATGTACCGGCTGAACACGTCGGAGGGCACGCCGAACCCGGCGACGTGGCCGAGGTGACGGGGCCCGTTGGCGTACGGCCAGGCGACGGCGGAGAGGACCTTCATGCCCCGAATCCTAGGCGTCGGCGCCCCGGCGTCCGCGCCGACCACCGTGCGGGCGGGGCCGGTGTCACCGCGTCCACTCGTAGGGCGTCGTCGTCGTGACCCGCACGAGCCCGGACCGCTCGAGGATCGGCCGCGAGTACTCGGTCGAGTCGCTGTGCAGCACCGTCTTCCCCAGGCGCAGGGCCGAGCGGGCGCGGACGGCGGTCAGCGCCCGGTAGATGCCACGGCCCCGGTACGCGGGGAGCGTGGCGCCGCCCCAGACCCCGGCGACCTCGGTCCCCGGCACGGGCTCGAGCCGACCGGAGCTGACGACCAGCCCGTCGGCCTCGGCCACCCACAGCTCCATGTCGGGGTCGCGTGCGAGCCGGAAGAGCAGGTCGTCGGCCCGCCGTGTCGAGACGGGGTCGCCGAAGGCCTCGTCGGCGGCGGCGCTCATCCGGCGCACCTCGGCCTCGCCGGTCACCCGGCGCAGCGTCACTCCGTCGGGCAGGGGGACCTCGACGGCGAGGCCGGCGGCGGGGCCCATCATCACCGACTCGACCTCGCCCGGCACGAAGCCGTGCGCGAGCAGCGCCTCGTGCAGCCCGGGCGCGACGTCGTGGCCGCGGGTCTTCCACTCGACGTCGACGACGGCGGGGTCGGCGCGGAAGTGCTCGAGCGCCTCGCCGACCCAGGCACGCACGGTCGCCGCGTCGGCGCCCCCGAGGTCGCGGTAGCTGACGAACCCGCGACCCCCCGGGAACGTCGCGAGGCGCAGCGGGCCGCGCCGCTCCACCGAGACCGCGCCGGGGGTCTCGGCGTCGGTGCGCAGCTGGTCGTCGTAGACGCGCAGCAGCGCGGCCGGGTCGGTGTCCATGCCGCGATCCTCCCGCGCGGCCGCCGAGCAGGCCACCGAGTTCATGGCCGGCTACACCGCAGTAAGGGTCGCCACAGCGACGCCTACTGCGGTGTACCCCGCGACGGGGAGGGTCCGGCGGGTCCGGGCCACCGGGTTTCTGCCGCTCGGGGCTCGACGGAAATCGTTGGCGCGCTGTGGCATCGGCCTGCCACGCTCCTCCACGGCCCGGACGGTCCGGGCCGCCATGACGCACACGACAGGACAAGGAGGTGCGTCACCGATGGAGAAGATCACCCCACGGCTCGTCAGCTGGGCCTCGCTGCTCGAGCCCTCGACCCTCGAGCAGGCCGAGCGCACCTCGCGCCTGCCCTTCGTCTTCCCGCACCTCGCGCTCATGCCGGACGCCCACCTGGGCCTCGGCGCGACGGTGGGCTCGGTCATCCCGACCGAGCGGGCCGTCGTGCCGGCCGCGGTCGGCGTCGACATCGGCTGCGGGATGATCGCCGTCCGCACCCAGCTGACGCGCGTGGACCTCGTGGGCCGCGACCTCGCGCCGCTGCGGCGGAGCATCGAGCGGGCCGTCCCACTGTCGGCCGGCGCCGCGAACCGCACGGTCGTCGCGACCGCGCAGCCGCGGGTCGCCGAGCTCGAGGCGCTCGCCGCCGAGGCCGGGTTCGACCCGGACGCGCGCGCCGGCCGCTGGCGGCTGCAGCTGGGCTCCCTCGGCTCCGGCAACCACTTCATCGAGGTCAGCCTCGACGAGCAGGACCGGGTCTGGGCCTTCCTGCACTCCGGGTCGCGGGGCGTCGGCAACAAGATCGCGCAGCACCACATCGCGGTCGCCCGGCGCCTCATGGAGAAGTTCTGGATCGAGCTGCCCGACCGGGACCTCGCGTACCTCGTCGAGGACACCCCGGAGTTCTGGTCCTACCTTCGGGAGCTGCGGTGGGCGCAGCACTACGCGCTGCTCAACCGCGAGGAGATGATGGACCGGGTCCTGCGCCAGGTGGCGGAGTTCACGGGCACCGACCTCGTCGAGCACGAGCGGGTCAACTGCCACCACAACTTCACCCAGCAGGAGGAGCACTGGGGCCGGACGCTCTGGGTCACCCGCAAGGGCGCCATCGAGGCCCGGGAGGGCCAGCCCGGCCTGGTCCCGGGGTCGATGGGGACCCGGTCGTACGTCGTCGAGGGGCTCGGTGACCGGATGTCGCTCTGCTCCGCGCCGCACGGCGCGGGACGGGCGTACTCGCGGTCGGCGGCCCGGCGTCGGTTCACGCCGGAGGAGCTGCGGGCCGCGATGGCCGGCATCGAGTACCGCGACACCGACGCGTTCCTCGACGAGATCCCCGCGGCGTACAAGGACATCGACGCGGTGATGGCGGACGCCGCCGACCTGGTCCGGGTCCGGCACACGCTGCGGCAGCTCGTCAACGTCAAGGGCGACTGACGCGGGTCCCGGCCTCCCCGGCCCCGAGCCCGCACCCGGCTACACCGCAGGACGTGTCGTCACAGCGACACGTACTGCGGTGTAGCGCGCGACGGGGAGGGCCCGGTGGGTCCGGGGACGCCGGAACCGCCGGGGCTACCCTGACGTCGGAGCAGCGCTGTTCCCACCCGGGTGGCCCCGGTCGCCCCCACGCCGAAGGAGGACGCCGTGCTGGCTGCCCTCACCGGGACGGGCCTGTCGGCCGCCGCCGGCCTCAATGCCTACATCCCCTTCCTGGTCGTCGCCCTCGTCGCGCGCTTCACCGACCTGATCGTCCTGCCCGCGGGCTACGAGTGGATGACGAGCGGCTGGGCCATCGGCGTCGGCTCGCTGCTGCTCCTCGCCGAGGTCGTCCTCGACAAGATCCCGGCCGTCGACACCGTCAACGACGCGATCCAGACCTTCATCCGCCCGAGCGTGGGCGGGCTGATCTTCTCGGCGACGAGCGCGGCGTCCGAGATCGACCGGTCGACGTGGATGGCCGACCACCCGTGGGTGGGCGTCGTGCTCGGCGTCGTCGTCGCCGGGCTGGTCCACACCGGGAAGATGGCCGCCCGCCCGGTGGTCAACGGCGCCACCGTCGGGCTCGGCGCCCCGGTCGTCTCGACCGTCGAGGACGGCGCGTCGATCGGCCTGTCGGTCGTCGCGATCCTCGCGCCGGTCTTCGTCGTCGTCGCCCTCGGCCTGCTCGCCTGGCTGCTCGTGTGGATGTGGCTGCGGGTCCGCGAGTGGCGACGGTCCCGGCGCCCTGCGACCTACGCCGGTCCCTGAGCCGGGTTCAGCCGCGGCCGGCGAGGACGGCCGGCTCCGGGGTCCGCGCCTCGGAGCGCCGGACCCAGAGCAGCAGGCACAGGATCCCGATCGAGCCGGTCGCGAGCACGAGCACCAGCCAGGGCCACGGGGAGGAGCCGGTCTCCCGCAGGCGCGGCTGCGCCAGCCACCAGGCGGCGCTCGCCATGAGCAGCAGGTCCATCCAGATCTGCACCTCCCAGGCGGTGCCGACGTGCTCGGGCCAGAAGCCACCGGGGCCCTCCGCGATCACCGCGTACACCGACCACGCGGTGAAGAGCACGAGGGGGAGCGCCGGCAGCCACCAGCGGGTGGGCGGCGCCCCCGCGGTGCGCACGATGACGACGAAGGTCGCGACGGCGACGAACGCTGCGGCGACGGGGAGGGTCTGCGTGAGGTCCATGGCCGCAGCCTGACCGGCGACGGGTCGTCCCCACAACGACGTGCGAGGTCGTTGCCCCGACGACCTCCACGGGCTTCGATGGTCCCGTGACCGACGGCGCGCAGACCCTCCCCCAGCTGCTCAAGCAGGCGCGCGCCCGGCGGCGGATCAGCCAGCTCGACCTCGCGATCGAGCTCGGTGTCAGCCAACGACACCTCTCCTTCGTCGAGGTCGGTCGCTCCCGCCCCGGGCGCGAGCTGCTGCTGCGCTGGCTGCGTGCGCTGGACGCGCCCCTGCTCGTGCGCAACCAGGCCCTGCACGCCGCGGGGTACGCCCCCGCCTACGACGAGGGTGCGTGGGACGGCGCCGGCCTCGCCGACGCGCGGCGCGCGGTGGCGCGGCTGCTGCGCAGCCACGAGCCGTGGCCGGCGCTCCTGCTCGGGCCGGCGTGGGACGTCCTGGCCGCGAACGCCGGCGTCGCGTGGCTGTTCGACGCCGTCGACGTCCCCGTCGACCTCCCCGGCCCCGACGGCGCCGGCGACGGACCGGTCGTCAACCTCCTCGACCTCGCCCTCGGGCCGCTCGGGGCGGCGGTGACGAACCTCCCCGAGACCGCCGCGGCCCTGCTCGGGCAGCTGAGCCACGAGGCCGTCGCGCACCCCGCGCTGCGCGAGCGCGTCGAGCGGGTGGCCGAGGTCGCGGCGCAGCACGACACGCGGACGACCTTCCCTCCGGTGCTCGTCAGCCGCTACGCGAGCCGGTACGGCGAGATCGCCCTGCTCAGCATGTTCACGACGTTCGGGACCCCGCACAGCGTGACGCTCGAGTCGCTGCGCGTGGAGCTGATGTTCCCCGCCGACGAGGCGACCCGGGCGCTGCTGGAGTGACGCACGACGTGGTCGGCCAAGACGCGGCCGACCGCGGGAGGCCCGTCGCGCTCATGCCGGCGGGCGGGACGGGACCTCGGGGGTCGGCAGGTCGGGGCGCTCCCCCGCGGCCGGCGGGGCCCACGTGCTGGCGGAGCCCCACGCCCCGAAGGCCAGGTCGACGGCCCCGGTGCCGGTGACGACGGCGCGCACCAGCTCGGCGCTGCCGTCGGCCGCCACGTAGAGCCGGGCCCCGGTGCGCGCCTCCCCGAGCCGCCACACCGCTCGCCCGTCGAGGTCGAGCGGCACGACGGTGCGGGTGCTGGCGCCGAGGCGGGCCACCGCCGGCGCGTCGAGCAGCCCGGTGAGGAGGGCGCGCAGCGTCTCGCCGCCCGCGCTCGCGGCGAGCGCGCCGTCGACCGGCACCCAGCGCCCGACGCGGGACGCTGCCGCGGAGCGCGGGACCAGGGTGCGCCACCACTCCTCGTCACCGGCCAGCCAGTGCGCCCCGTCGACGGTGAGGACGGCCCCGACGCCCCGCCCGCGGGCGGCCCGGACGAGCCGCTGGTCGGTGCCGTCGGCCGCGCCCTCGAGCGCGACGCGCACGATCGCCGTCCCGGCCCCGAGAGAGCCGACGACCCGGGCGGAGTCGGCCGACAGCGCGGAGGTGCGCACGTCGGCGAGCACCTTCGACTCGGTGGGCGGGGGCGCCTGCGGCGTCGGGGTCGGGGCCGCGGACGTGGGCTGCTCCAGCCGCAGCCCCGCGCACCCGCCGAGCACGCCCGTCCCGGCGAGCGCGAGCGCCGAGCGCCGCGTCACCACCGACCACTCCCCTCGTGTCACCGCTCCCCCCGCTCCGCTCACCGGTCGTGCAGCGCCCGCACGAGGAGGGGGACGGCCGAGCGCAGGAACGGCTCGCGCTCCGCGGCGGGCATCCGCACCGCCGTGACGAGCAGGCCCTCGACCGCCGCGACGACGACGACCGCGTCCTCGGCGGGGGACGCCTTGCCGGCGAGGACCCCCATCCGCTCGACCGTGCCGAGGAGGCCGCGGCGCCAGCGCCCGAAGACCTCGACGAGGTCGGGTTGACGCGCGGCCTCGAGGGAGAGCTCGGCCTGCGCCCGGACGAGCGCCGGCTCCCGGACCCAGCCCACGGTGAGGTCGGTCACCGCGGCGGAGACGGCGTCGGCGTCCCCCGCGCAGTCGGCGAGCTCCTCCCCCAGCTCCTCGACGCGGCGCTCCAGCGTGCCGCCGACGTGCTCGGCGAGGGCGACGAGGAGGGCCACCCGGGTGCGCAGGTAGGCCGAGCAGGTGCCCTCCGGCAGACCCGCCCGGCGGTCGACGGCCCGGTGGGTGAGACCGCGCAGACCGCTCTCGGAGACGACGTCGACGGCGGCGGCGAGCAGTTCGGCGCGGCGGCCGGTCGGCACGGCGGGGCGACCGGGCGGGGACGTCGCGGCGGTGGGGGTCATCGGCGTCATTGTGCCTCCCGCCACCCGGTCGCCGAGGACCCGGGAACAACGGCTTGCCCCCGCACCTTCTACATCAGTAGAATCGTCTACAGACGTAGAAGGAAAGGACACCACCATGGGAACCCTCACCGGCCTCTCGGTCATCGCCACCACGCTCCTCTGGACGAGCCTCGTGCTCGGGGTCGTCGTCGTCGGGCTCACCCTCGCCGTCGTCCTGCCCGCCCTCGGCCGCACCCGTGAGGACCGCCGGCGGCGCCACCTGGGCATCCCGGCCTACTACGGCCTGGCCGCGGCCCACTGACCCACCCCGACGCGGAGGGCCAGGTCAGGGCGTGACGACCTTGGAGGCCGGCGGCGCGGAGAAGGTGTCGACGTCGTCCCAGCTGTCGAAGGTGAGCTCGCCGGCGTCCTTGCCGCCGACGACGATCTTCACGAGGCGCTCGGTCTTCGGGTCCACCCAGATCTCGCTGCCCGAGCCGTCCGAGGCGACCCAGACCTCCTTGCCGTCCTCGGTGCGCGTCTCGACCTCGCTCGTCAGCTTCTCGAGGGTCGAGAGCTCGCTCTCCTCGAACATCTGGTCCAGCAGCGCGCCCAGCGTGAGGTCGCCGAACTGCTTGGCGTCGGAGCCGGAGATCGCGACGTACTTGCCGACGAGCAGCTTGGCCGCCGAGGCGTCGCCTGTCTGCTCGGTCCAGAAGGCCTTGTCGGCCGACATGTAGTACTTCTTCTTGACGGTGAGGATCTCGGCGGTGCCCTTGCCGATGCCGATGGTCGTCTTCTGGTTCGAGCCGTCGGCCTGCCCCTGGATCTCGAGGGCGACCGTCTCGCCGCCCTGCGTGACCTTGCCGTCGAGGTGCCCGGACTTCGCGGCGAGGGAGGCGGTGCGGACCTTGGTGTAGAGCTCGCCCATCGAGGGCTGCTCCGGCTCGGCGGGCGCCGAGGTCGTGGGGGCCGAGGAGCTCGCGGCGGCGGAGGCCGCCGTCGTCGAGGCGTCGGTGGAGGAGCCGCCGCAGCCCGCGAGGGCGAGCGCGACGACGGAGGCGGTGGCCAGGCCGGCCGCGGCGCGGCGGGCAGGACGGATCCAGGACATGCGAAGAACCTTCGGGGTGCGAGCCGTCGGAGGGGACGGCGGTCGTGGCGGCCCGCCCCACGCGGGCGAGCGGCGTCACTGTATCCGGCACGCGGGTCGGCGCCCGTCACGAACTGCGGGAACTCGCAGGGAGCCGGCCTCCAGCGACCTCCCAGCGACCGTGCAGGCCCGCGCGCGGGGAGGAGACCTACGCTGGCCCGCATGCCGCGCCGCCACCTCACCGAGACCTGGCTGGTGCTCGGTGTCTCCCTCGGGTCCTCCGCGATCTACGCGCTCCTGCGCATCGTCGACCGCCTGACCCGCCCCGAGGCGCTCTCGCAGCAGACCGCCGCGATGAACACCTCGGTCACCCCCGACCGGCCCTGGCTCGACGTCACCTACCAGCTCGTCGGCATCGGCCTCGCGCTCGTCCCGGTGCTGCTGGCCCTCCACCTGCTGCGGCGCGACGACCCCGACGAGCCGCACACGATGGGGTTCGACCTGCGGCGGCCCGCCCAGGACCTGTGGCGCGGGGCGGCGCTCGCGGCCGTCGTCGGCATCCCGGGTCTCGGGCTCTACCTCGTCGCGAAGGCGGTCGGGCTCAACACGACCGTGGCCGCCGCCAACCTCGTCGGGGCCGCGTGGTTCACCGTGCCGCTGCTCGTGCTCGCCGCCGCGCAGAACGCCGTGCTCGAGGAGGCGATCATGGTCGGCTACCTCTTCCGCCGGTGGGGGCAGGCCGGCTGGGGCACCTGGCGGGTCATCGTCACCTCCGCCGTCATCCGCGGCAGCTACCACCTGTACCAGGGCTTCGGCGGTTTCGTCGGCAACGTCGTCATGGGCCTGCTCTTCGGCTGGCTCTACACGCGGACCAAGCGCGTCATGCCGCTCGTCGTCGCGCACACGATCCTCGACGTCGTCGCGTTCGTCGGGTACGCCCTCGTCAAGCCCCACGTCTCCTGGCTCTGACGCGCCGCCCCGCACACGCAGGAGCTCCCGCGGCGCGCACGAGGTCGTGCGTGCCGCGGGAGCTCCCGGGAGACCTCAGCCGCGCAGGGCCGCGCGCAGGTCCTTGTTGAGCGTGGAGATGACGTCCTGCGGGATGCCCTTGGGGCAGGCCTGCGAGCAGGCACCGACGTTGGTGCAGCCGCCGAAGCCCTCCTCGTCGTGCTGGTCGACCATCGAGACGACGCGGGCCATCCGCTCCGGCTGCCCCTGGGGCAGCTCGGAGAGGTGGGTGACCTTGGCGCCCATGAAGAGCATCGCCGAAGCGTTCGGGCAGGCCGCGACACAGGCGCCGCACCCGATGCACTCGGCCGCCATGAACGCGCGGTCGGCCGCCGGCTTCGGGACCGGGGTCGCGTGGGCGTCGGGGGCCGCGCCCGTGTTGACCGAGACGTAGCCGCCGGCCTGGATGATCCGGTCGAACGCGCCGCGGTCGACGACGAGGTCCTTGATGACCGGGAAGGCGTTGGCCCGCCACGGCTCGATCGTGATGACCTCGCCGTCGCGGAAGCTGCGCATGTGCAGCTGGCAGGTCGTCGTCTTCTCGGGGCCGTGCGCCTCGCCGGAGATCATGAGCCCGCACATGCCGCAGATGCCCTCGCGGCAGTCGGAGTCGAACGCGATGGGCTCCTCGCCCTTGGCGTTGAGCTGCTCGTTGAGGACGTCGAGCATCTCGAGGAAGCTCATGTCCGGGCTGATGTCGCTGACCTTGTAGGTCATCAGCTCCCCCGTGTGCCGGGGCCCGGCCTGGCGCCAGATCTTGAGGGTCAGGTTCATGATCGGGGTCCTCGCGAAGTATCGGAGTGAGGGACGAACGTAGAACTTCGTGGGGTGATCACTTGTAGCTCCGCTGCTTGAGTTCGATCGCTTCGTACACGAGGTCCTCCTTGTGCAGGACCGGCTGCTGCATCTCGCCCAGCGCGTCCCCGCCGCCGAACTCCCACGCGGCGACGTAGAGGAACTCGTCGTCGTGGCGCAGGGCCTCGCCGTCCTCGGTCTGGCTCTCCGCACGGAAGTGGCCGCCGCACGACTCGCGCCGGTGCAGGGCGTCGATGCACATGAGCTCGCCGAGCTCGAGGAAGTCGGCGACGCGGCCGGCCTTCTCGAGGCTCTGGTTGAGCGTGTCGCCCGCGCCGAGGACCCGGACGTTGCGCCAGAACTCCTCGCGCAGGCCGCGGATGAGGTCGATGGCCTTGAGCAGGCCCTCCTCGCTCCGCTCCATCCCGCAGTACTCCCACATGATGTTGCCGAGCTCGCGGTGGAAGGAGTCGACGCTGCGCTCGCCGCGGATCTCGAGGAGCCGCTTCGTGCGCTGCTCGACCGAGGTGCGGGCCTCGGCGACCTGCGGGTGCTCCTGCGTCAGCTTGTCGAACGGCCCCTTCGCGAGGTAGTCGCGGATGGTGTTCGGCAGGACGAAGTAGCCGTCCGCCAGCCCCTGCATGAGGGCCGAGGCACCGAGGCGGTTCGCGCCGTGGTCGGAGAAGTTGGCCTCGCCGATGACGAAGAGGCCGGGGATCGTCGACTGGAGGTCGTAGTCGACCCAGAGGCCACCCATGACGTAGTGGACCGCCGGGTAGATGCGCATCGGCGTCTCGTACGGGTTCTCGCCCGTGATCCGGGCGTACATGTCGAAGAGGTTGCCGTACTTCGACTCCACCGCGTCCCGGCCGAGGCGCTTGATCGCGTCGGCGAAGTCGAGGTAGACCCCGCGCCGGAAGTCGCCGACCACCGGGCCGACGCCGCGGCCCTCGTCGCAGACGTTCTTCGCCTGGCGGGAGGCGATGTCGCGCGGGACGAGGTTGCCGAACGAGGGGTAGATCCGCTCCAGGTAGTAGTCGCGGTCCTCCTCGGCGATGTCGCGCGGGTCCTTGTCGCAGTCCTCGCGGTTCTTCGGCACCCAGATGCGGCCGTCGTTGCGCAGGGACTCCGACATGAGGGTCAGCTTCGACTGGTGCTCGCCGGAGACCGGGATGCACGTCGGGTGGATCTGCGTGTAGCAGGGGTTGGCCATGTAGGCGCCCTTGCGGTGCGCGCGCCACGTGGCGGTGACGTTGCTGCCCATCGCGTTCGTCGAGAGGAAGAAGACGTTGCCGTAGCCGCCGGAGCCGAGGACGACCGCGTCGGCGAGGTGGGTCTCGATCTCGCCGGTGACGAGGTCGCGGACGATGATGCCGCGCGCGCGGCCGTCGACGACGACGACCTCGAGCATCTCGTGGCGGGTGAACTGCTCGACGGTGCCGGCGGCGACCTGCCGCTCGAGCGCCTGGTAGGCGCCGATGAGCAGCTGCTGGCCGGTCTGGCCGCGGGCGTAGAACGTGCGGGAGACCTGGACCCCGCCGAAGGAGCGGTTGTCGAGGAGGCCGCCGTACTCGCGGGCGAACGGGACGCCCTGCGCGACGCACTGGTCGATGATGTTCGCGCTCACCTCGGCGAGGCGGTAGACGTTGGTCTCGCGGGAGCGGTAGTCGCCGCCCTTGACCGTGTCGTAGAAGAGGCGGAAGACGGAGTCGCCGTCCTCCTTGTAGTTCTTCGCCGCGTTGATGCCGCCCTGGGCGGCGATCGAGTGCGCCCGGCGCGGGGAGTCCTGGAAGCAGAACACCTTGACGTTGTAGCCGGCCTCGCCGAGGGTCGCGGCGGCCGAGCCGCCCGCGAGCCCGGTGCCGACGATGATGACGTCGAGCTTGCGGCGGTTGGCCGGGTTGACGAGGGAGGCGTCGAACTGACGCTGGCGCCACTTGCCGGCGATGGGGCCGGCGGGGGCCTTGCTGTCGGCGACGGGCTCGCCCTCGCGGTACAGGCCGTGGGCGATGCCGGCGTTGACGGTGGTCTCGGTCATCGGTCAGTGCCTCACTTGATCAGGCCGAAGAGGATGGACAGGGGCGGGATCAGGAACCCGACGACGATCACCGCGGCGACGACGTGGCCGATGGTCTTGGCGCGGCGGTAGGCGTGCGGGGTGGCGGTCCAGCCGAGGGTCTGCTGCGCGCTGAACGTGCCGTGCGAGAGGTGGAAGGCGAGCGCCACCATCGCGAGCACGTAGATGAGCGTGTTCCACGGGACCTGGAAGCTCGCGACGACGAGCTCGTAGGGGTTGTTCTGGATCGAGGCGCCCTGCTTGTCGCCGTTGACCGAGAACTTGAGGATCGTGAACTGCAGCAGGTGCCACACGAGGAAGAGGAGCAGGAAGACCCCGCCCCAGCGCATCCACGCGGTGCGCATCGCGGTCTTGACGGCCGCGTACTTGGTGCGGCGGGCGTTGCCGGCCCGGCTCCACAGCGTGAAGGCCGCGTACGCGTGGCCGACGAGGCTGAGGATCAGCACGACGCGGATGACCCAGAGCAGGCCGGCGTACGGGAGCATCGGCTCGCCGAGGGTGCGCAGGTGCTCGGCGTAGGTGTTGAACGACTCCTCACCGCCGAGCGCCTTGAGGTTGCCGTACATGTGCAGGAGCACGTACCCGATGAACACCAGGCCGGTCCCCGCCATGAGGATCTTCAGGCCGATGGTGGTGCGCCGGGCCGTCGCTGCAGGTCGCGAGGATGTCTTGGTGGCCACGAACGGAAACCCTATCCCCGGCCTCCGACGGGATCGAGCGGTGTCGAGGGTGGGCCGGTGTGAGATGCGCCCGGTTACCCCGAGGTAGACCGGGCCCCGCGGCGGCCTCAGATGCGCCGGGCGGCGACCGCGGCGTCGTAGAGGACCTTCTTCGACAGCCCCGTGGCGGAGGCGACCTCGGCGCACGCGTCCTTGAGCCGCTCACCGGCGGCGGCGCGGGCGACGACCTCGGCCACGGCGTCCTCGAGGCTCGCCGACGGTCCGCTCGCCCCCGCGACGACGACCGTGATCTCCCCGCGCGCGTGCTCCTCCGCCCACCCCGCGAGCTCGGCCAGCCCGCCGCGGCGGACCTCCTCGTAGGTCTTGGTCAGCTCGCGGCAGACGGCCGCGGGCCGCTCGCCGCCGAACGCCTCGGCCATCGCCGCCAGGGCGCGGGCGAGGCGGTGCGGCGCCTCGAAGAAGACCATCGTGCGCGGCTCGGCGGCGAGCGCGGCGAGGGCGCGGGCGCGCTCGCCCTCCTTGCGGGGCAGGAACCCCTCGAAGCAGAAGCGGTCGACCGGCAGCCCCGACACCGCGAGTGCCGTGAGGACGGCCGAGGGGCCCGGGACGGCCGTGACGCGGACGCCGGCCTCGACGGCGGCGGCCACGAGCCGGTAGCCGGGGTCGGAGACGGACGGCATCCCCGCGTCGGTGACGACGAGGACGCGTGCGCCGGCGACCAGCTCGGGGACGAGGTCGGCCGCCCGGCCCGACTCGTTGTGCTCGTGGAAGGAGAGGACCCGGCCGGCCGGGGTGACGTCGAGCCCGGCGCACAGCCGACGCAGCCGGCGGGTGTCCTCGGCGGCGACGACGTCGGCGGTGGCCAGCTCCTCGCGCAGGCGCGGGGCCGCGTCGCGGGGGTCGCCGATCGGGGTGGCCGCGAGGACGAGGACGCCGGCGCTCATCCCGCGAGTCTCCCACGCTGCCGGGAACCCGCAGGCCACCCACCTACGATGTGCCGGTGACCCGGACCGAGGAGCTGCGCCACCGCCTGCTCGGGTACCGGCCCACCGACGTCCTCTGGGGCTGGCTCGGCCCGGGGCTCATCGCCCTCGTCGGCGGCCTGCTGCGGTTCTGGCGGCTCGACCGGCCCCAGGCCCTCGTCTTCGACGAGACGTACTACGTCAAGCAGGGCTGGTCGATGGTCCGCTACGGCGTCGAGATGCACACGCTGCGCTCGCTGCAGAAGCCGGACGTGCCCTTCGCGCAGGGCAACCCGGACGTGTTCTCGTCGACCGAGGGCGACTACGTCGTCCACCCACCGGTCGGCAAGTGGGTCATCGGGGCCGGCGAGTGGCTGCTCGGCGCCGACAACGGCTGGGGCTGGCGGTTCTCGGTCGCGCTGCTCGGGACGCTGTCGATCCTCGTCGTGGGGCGGGTCGCGCGGCGGATGTTCGGGTCGACCGCGCTCGGGTGCGTCGCCGCGTTCCTCCTCGCGTTCGAGGGCCTGCACTTCGTGATGTCGCGCACCGGCATCCTCGACATCGTCGTCATGTTCTTCGCCCTCTGCGCGTTCGGGGCGCTGCTCGTCGACCGCGACCGCAGCCGCGAGGTGCTCGCGACGAAGGTCGGGGCGCTGGCCCGCGCCGAGTGGCCGCGCGGTGGCGGCCCGTGGCTCGGCTGGCGGCCGTGGCGCTGGGTCGCCGGGGTGTCGCTCGGGCTGTGCACCGGCACGAAGATCTCGGGCCTGTTCTTCATCGCCGCGTTCGGGCTCATGACGGTCTGGTGGGACATGGGCGCGCGCCGGACCGCGGGGGTGCGGCACTGGGCCCGGGGCGCGCTGCTCGTCGACGCGCCGTTCGCGGTGGTCCAGACGGTCGTGACGGCGGCGGCGGTCTACCTCGTCTCGTGGACCGGCTGGTTCGTCACGAGTGTCGGCTACAACCGGCAGTGGGCGGAGGCGAACCCCGGGCAGGGCGTGCAGTGGCTGCCGCCGGCGCTGCGCAGCCTCGTCGACTACCACCGCCAGCAGTTCGACTTCAACACCACGCTGAGCAGCCCCCACCCGTACCAGTCGAACCCGTGGTCATGGATGGTCCAGACGCGACCGACGTCGTTCTACTACGAGAGCCCGACCCGCGGTGTCGACGGCTGCACGGTCGACCAGTGCTCGCAGGCCATCAACCCGATCGGGACGATCTCGGTGTGGTGGCTCGGCATCCTCGCGCTGCTCGTCGTCCTCTGGTGGTGGCTCGTGCGCCGCGACTGGCGGGCCGGGGCCATCGCCGCGGGGATGGCCGGGGGCTACCTGCCGTGGTTCCTCTTCCAGGACCGGACGATCTTCACCTTCTACGCGGTCGCCTTCGAGCCCTACGTCGTGCTCGCCGTCACCTTCCTCCTCGGGCTGTGGGTGGGGCGGCGCGCCCCCGACCCCGTGCGCTGGCGGACGCGGGTGCTCGTCGTCGGCGGCTACCTCCTGCTGACCCTCGCGCTCTTCGCGTTCTTCCACCCGGTGTACGTCGCCGACACCATCCCGTACGAGCACTGGCACTGGCGGATGTGGTTCCCCAGCTGGATCTGAGCGCCGGCGCCGGCGTCGACGGGGCTGTCAGGGGCCCGGCGTAGGTTGCCGCCATGTTCCTCCTCGGCGACGACCAGCGACTCGTGCTCAGCGCGAGCGACCTGCGCACGGCGTCGCAGTGCGAGTTCGCCCTCGTCGTGGGGCTCGACGTCGTCCGCGGGCTGCGCGAGGCCGTCGAGGACCCCGACGACGCGATGCTGCGCCGCGTCTCCCAGCTCGGCGACCAGCACGAGAACGCGGAGCTGCGGCGGCTGCACGACCTGCACCGCGGGCGGGTGCGGCAGCTGCCGTCGCCGGCGTACACCCCGGTCGGGCTGGCCGCCGCGATGGACGCCACGCTCGAGGCGCTGGCCTCCGACGCCGCCGTGCTGTCGCAGGCCACGCTGTTCGACGGCTCGTTCGTCGGGCGCGCCGACTTCCTCGAGCGCAGCGACGCCGGATGGGTCGTCAGCGACACCAAGCTGGCCCGCCACGAGAACGTCCCCGCACTGCTGCAGGTCGCGGCCTACGCGGCGCTGCTCGAGGGGGCCGGCGTCCCGGTCGCACCGGTCGCCCGGCTGGTGCTCGGCGACGGCGAGGTGCGCGACGTGCCGCTCGGCGACGTGCTGTCGGTCTACCGGGTGCGGCGGGCGCGTCTCGAGCAGCTGCTCACCGACCACCTCGCCGGCGACGGCCCGGCACGGTGGGGCGACGAGCGCTGGCTGGCGTGCGGGCGGTGCGCCGCGTGCACCCCCGAGGTCGAGGCCGCCCGCGACCTGCTGCTCGTCGCCGGGATGCGGGGTCCGACCCGGGCCCGCCTGCACGAGGCCGGCGTCCACACGGTCGAGGAGCTCGCGACGCGGACCGAGCCGGTGCCCGACGTCCGGCCGGCGCAGCTCGAGCGGCTCGTCGCCCAGGCGCGGCTGCAGCTGCGTCAGGACGCCGACCCCGAGGGCGCCGTGTCGTACGAGCTCGTCGACACCGAGGCCCTGCGCCGGATGCCTCCGCCCGATCCCGGTGACGTGTTCTTCGACTTCGAGGGCGACCCGCTGTGGCACGAGCGCGGCTCGGCCGACTGGGGGCTGGAGTACCTCTTCGGGATGGTCGAGGTCGACACCGGCGAACAGGAGTTCCGGCCCTTCTGGGCGCACGACCGGGCCGGCGAGAAGCAGGCGCTCATCGCCTTCGTGCAGCACGTGACGCAGCGCCGGCGCCGCTTCCCCGGCCTGCACGTCTACCACTACGCCCCGTACGAGACCTCGGCGCTGCTGCGGCTCGCCGCCCGGCACGGGGTCTGCGAGGACGAGGTCGACCAGCTCCTGCGCGACGGCGTGTTCGTCGACCTCTACGCCGTCGTCCGGGCCGCGCTGCGCGTCTCGCAGCGCTCGTACTCGATCAAGAAGCTCGAGCCGCTCTACATGGACGAGCGCGAGGAGGACGTCCAGGGCGGCGCCGAGAGCATCGTGGCGTACCACGAGTACGAGCAGGCGCTCGTCGACGGACGCCTCGACGAGGCCGCGCAGCGTCTGAAGTCCATCGCCGACTACAACGAGAAGGACTGCGAGTCCACCTACCTCCTGCGCGAGTGGCTGCTGGCCCGCCGGCGAGAGGTGTGGGGTGACGCCCCGACCCCGCCCCCGGACCGGGTCGAGGAGGCGCCGGTGAGCGACCGGCGGCGGGCCGCCCTCGAGCTGGAGGCCGCGGTGCGGGCGCACGTCGACGGCGTCGTCGCCGCGGACCGGTCCGCCGAGCAGCAGGGGGTCGCGCTCGTCGGCTCCGCCGTGCTCTTCCACGCCCGCGAGGACAAGCCGAAGTGGCAGGAGCACTTCGAGCGCCTGCGGCTGCCCATCAGCGAGTGGCGTTCCGCCGAGGGCGTGTTCGTCGTCGACGACGTCGAGGTCGTCGACGACTGGCACCGACCGCCGCGCGCCCGCAAGGCCCGGCGTCGGCTGCGGCTGCACGGCGAGCCGACGCGCAACCTCCCGCTGCCGGTCGGCGCCAAGGTCGCGGCCGTGTACGCGACCCCGACCCCCGAGGGTGTCACCGCCGGGGTCCACGACGCGCACGGCGCGAGCGGCTCCGGCCTGACCGTCTGCGCCGCCGAGGACTCGCTCACCGCGTCCGGGTGGGTGCGCCAGGTGCTCGAGGTCGAGGAGACCCAGCCGGGGCCGTCGCCGCACGAGGTCGGCCCGGTCGCGCTCGTCCCCAGCGACCACGTGATGACGGCGAGCATCGACGACGCGCTCGCCGAGGTCGCCGCGCGGGTGCGTCCCGACGGTCGCCTCCCCACCTCGGCCGGCGCCGACCTCCTGCTGCGCCGCCCGCCGCGGCTGCGCGGCGGCGCCCCCCTGCCCGTCGCCGACGGGCCCGGCGGCTACGTCGACGCCATCACCACCGCGCTGCGGCAGATGGACGACTCCTGCCTCGCGGTCCAGGGGCCACCCGGGACCGGCAAGACCTACGTCGGGTCGCACGTCATCGCCCGGCTCGTCGCGCAGGGCTGGGCCGTCGGGGTCACCGCCCAGAGCCATGCCGCCGTCGAGAACGTCATCACGACGCTCGTCGCGTCCGCGGGGGTGCCGGCCGACCAGGTCGGCAAGGCGGGTGCCCGGTCGGCCGACCCGCCGTGGACCGCCCTGGAGAAGGCCGACGACCTCGCCCGCTTCGCGGCCCAGCACCGCGCCGCCGGGCGCGGGTACGTCGTCGGCGGCACGGCCTGGGACCTCACCAACACCAAGCGGGTCGGTCGCGGCGAGCTCGACCTCCTCGTCATCGACGAGGCCGGGCAGTTCTCCCTAGCGAAGGCGCTTGCCGTGTCGGTGGCGGCGCAGCGCCTCCTGCTCCTCGGCGACCCGCAGCAGCTGCCCGGTGTCACGACCGGCGTCCACGCCGAGCCCGTCGACACCGCCGCCCTCGTCTGGCTCGCCGGCGGGGCCTCGGTCCTGCCCGCCGAGCTCGGGTACTTCCTCGCGACGACCTGGCGGATGCATCCCGCGCTCACCGCGCGCGTCTCCGACCTCGCCTACGAGGGCCGGCTCGTCTCGAACGCCGAGGTGACGGCCGGTCGGTTCCTCGAGGGGGTCGAGCCCGGCCTGCACGTGCGCCTCGTCGAGCACCGCGACAACTCGACGCACTCGCCCGAGGAGGCCGACGCCGTCGTCGACCTCGTCCGCGACCTCCTCGGCCGGGAGTGGACCGACCCCGGGGCCCGCGACGCCGACGGCACCCCCGTCGGGTCCCGGCCGCTGGGCCAGCGCGACGTCGTCGTCATCACGCCCTACAACGCGCAGGTCACCCTGCTGCGCCGGGTCCTCGACGACGCCGGCCTGCCCGACGTCGCCGTCGGCACGGTCGACCGCTTCCAGGGGCAGGAGGCGGCCGTCGCCATCCTGTCGATGGCCGCGTCGTCGCACTCCGACGTCTCCCGCGGGATGGGGTTCCTCCTCGACCGGCACCGGCTCAACGTCGCGGTCTCGCGCGGGCAGCACTCGGCCTTCGTCGTCCGCTCCCGCGTGCTCACGGACTTCTCGCCGCGCAGCGCCGACGAGCTCGTCGCGCTCGGAGCCTTCCTCCGCCTGTGCGAGGCCGCGGTCACGACCCGGACCGTGGGGGCGCCGCAGCCGGTCGCCTGAGCACGTCCGAGGCCGGCCTCCTACTCGCCGGTGCGCCCGTCGATGCACTCGCGCAGCAGGTCGGCGTGGCCGTTGTGCCGGGCGTACTCCTCGACGAGGTGGACGAGCACGTCGCGCACCGCCAGCTCCTCGTCGCGCCGGGTGACCGTCGAGCCGAGGTCTTCCGGGGCGAGGGTGTCAAGCCACGCGTCGGCGGCCTCGATCTCGTGCTGCCAGGCGGCGAACGAGTCCTCGACCATGGCGGGATCGCCCGTCGCGCTCGTCAGCTCGAAGTCCGGGTCGTCGTCGTCCGCGTAGAGCGGGTCGGGCACCTCGAGCTGCTGCAGCACGTGCCGGAACCAGTACTGCTCGACGACGGCCAGGTGCCTAACGAGTCCGAGCAGGCTGAGGCTGCTCGGCGGCACCGACCGGCGCGCGAGCCGCTCGGCGTCGAGCCCCTCGCACTTGAGCCGGAGGGTGAGGCGGTGGAAGGTCAGGTAGTGGCGCAGCACGGCCAGCTCCTCGACCGGCGTGCCGACGGGGCGGGGGTCGGACGCGGGGTCGCTCCACATGTCGCTCGTGCCACCCACCCAACCCGGGCGGGCGACGAGCGGCAACCACATTCCCCGGGAACGACGAAGGACCCGGCGGACAAGCGTGCCGGGTCCTTCGTCATCGGTGGAGCTGAGGGCACCCCGCGCCGCTCCCGAATCCCCCCTCCACACACGAGAAGGGCCGGCTGGCGCCGGCCCTTCTCTCGAGTGGAGCTGAGGGGACTCCGTCGCGAGAGGGGCGCTCCGCGCCGGCGGCTCCTCCTCGAATCCCCGCGAACCGTTCCAGCGACGACGAAGGACCCGGCGGAAAAGCGTGCCGGGTCCCTCGTCATCGGTGGAGCTGAGGGGATTCGAACCCCTGGCCTTCTCATTGCGAACGAGACGCGCTACCAACTGCGCCACAGCCCCGAGTGCGGAGAAACGATAACACCGTCGGACCCGTCGCCCGAAACCGGCCCGCCCCCGTGGCGACGGCCGGCGGCGAGGGCGGCGTCGGGGCTGGTCGTCGAGGGTGGCGCGGCGGGTTCGAGCCCTCCACGACCCCCTAGAGTCGACGCATGAGACTCCCCCGGCCCGGCCGCCCCACCACCAGCGGTGGGCCCAGCGACCTGCCGAGGAGCCTGCCCGTGACGGGTGTCGAGCCCCTCACCGCCCACGACCCCCGGGGACGCGCCGAGTGGGGCGTCCCGCTGGGGGTGCGCACGGCCAGCGAGTGGGCCTGGCGCGGCATCGTCATCGGCGCGGCGCTCGGGGTCGTCCTCTGGCTGACCACGGTGCTGTCCGAGGTCGTCATCCCGATCGTCGTCTCGCTGCTGCTCAGCGCGCTGCTGCACCCGGTGCACAACTTCCTCGCGCGGGCCCTGCCCCGCGGCCTCGCGGCGTTCGTCACGGTCATCGGCACGATGGGTGTCGTCTTCGGGCTCATCTCGTTCGTCGGCTCGCAGCTGACCAGCCAGCTCGGAGACATCACGACCAAGGTCACCGACGGCATCGAGCAGGTGCGCAGCTGGGTGCAGACGACCTTCGGCATCACCGACACGCAGCTGACCGACTACATCGCCAGGGCCCGTGAGTCGATGAGCTCCGCCGGCATCGGCGACACCGCAGCGGCCGCGGGCCTCACCGTGGGCCACCTCCTGACGGGGTTCTTCCTCGCCCTGTTCACCCTCTTCTTCTTCCTCTACGACGGCGCCGGCATCTGGGGCTGGGTCGTGCGGCTCTCGCCCCGTGGCGCCCGCGAGCGCGTCCACTCCTCGGGGATCATCGCGTGGGGCCAGCTGGCCGCCTTCACGCGCGCGACGATCTTCGTCGCCGCGGCGGACGCCATCGGCATCGGCGTCGGTGCCGCGATCCTCGGCGTGCCGTTCGCCTCGGGCATCGCCCTGCTCGTCTTCTTCGGCGCGTTCATCCCGATCGTCGGGGCCGCGGTCTCCGGGGCGGTCGCGGTGCTGCTCGCCCTCGTCGCGCTCGGCCCGGTCAAGGCCCTCATCATGCTCGCCATCGTCATCGGCGTGCAGCAGATGGAGAGCCACCTGCTCCAGCCGCTGCTCATCGGCCGGGCCATGAGCCTGCACCCGCTCGCCGTCATCCTCGCCATCGCCGCGGGGCTCATCCTCGCGGGCATCATCGGCGGCCTCATCGCCGTCCCGACCGTGGCCGTGCTCAACGCGGTCGGGCACCACCTCCTCGACAACCCCGAGTCACCGGCGCAGGACGTCGACCACGACGAGGACATGACCGCCCGCGCCGTGCTCGGCGACGAGGCGGCCGACCGCGCCGAGCGCAACGCCGCCGAGTCCGAGGCCCGACGCCTCGGCCGGGACGCGCCGCCGGAGTCCCAGCCCGACGAGGACTGACCCCCCCCTCAGCACGAACGCGTGTGAACCCGCCGGTGTCTTCCGGCGGGTTCACCCACGTCCGGGAGTCGACCGGGTGCCGTCGTTCCTTCCCCGAACGTGTGTGAAGACCGTCGGCATGCCGACGGTCTTCACACACGTCCGCGGACGGGGGCCCGGGCTGGACGCCCGGAGGGGGGCCTCAGGCGCCGGCGGCGCGGCGCTGCTGCAGGTCGTCCTCGCGGGCCGGTGCCTCGACCGGGGCGGCCTCGGGGGCCGTCGCGGCGGGGGCGACCGCGGGACGCTCGGCCTTGGCCTTCATCGTGTACGTGGGGCGCGGGACCGGCACGGGCTCCCAGGTGAGCGGGATGTCGTCCTCGTCGACGAGGTGCACGTACTCCAGCTGCGGCTGGGGCTCCGGCTCGGGGGCGACCTCGGCCACGGGCTCGTCCGCCGTGACGGGCTGCGGGTCGGCCTCCGCGGCGGGAGCGGCGACGACCGGCGCCTGTGTGCCGGCGTCCTGCTCCGTCGGGGCGACCTCGGCCGGAGCGGCCGGACGCGCGGCGGGCGCAGTGGCGCGGGTGGCCGGGACGGCCGGGCGGCCCTGCGCGGCGGCCGGGCGGCGGCGGGCACCGGCGGTGGCGGGAGCGGCGCTCGCACGCCGGCGGGCCTCCTCGGCGTCGCGGCGGCGGCGGGCGGACCGGGCGGCCTGCTCGGCGCGCACGCCGGCGCGGACCCAGCCGAAGGCGGCGAGCAGCGCGATGCCGGCAAGGGCCGGCACCCAGCCGCCGAGGGCGGAGAACGCGGCGAGCGGACCCGTGACGAGGAGGACGGCGAAGGCGGCGAGCAGCGCGAGGGCGCGCACCCGGCGCGGGGCGCCCTGGTGCACGACGGGCGCGGTGCGCGGACGCGGCGCGGCGGGCACCGGTCGGGCAGAACCACCCTCGGCGGCCGCGGCCCGCTTGACGACGACCTCGGGCCGGGTCGGGCGCGCAGGGTGCACCGCGTAGGTGCGCGGCGCCGGGTCCGAGAGGTCGGTGCGAGGAATCGGCGCGCGACGCTCGAGGACGCGCATGGCGGCGCTGAACTGCTCGACCGAACGGGCGGTCGAGAGGTGGTCGCGCCGACGGATCCAGTACTGCACGAAGTAGGCAGCCCAGACCCCGAGGAGGACGAGGAAGATCAGGCTCGACGGGGACCGCACGGTCCGACGGTAGGTGCGCGCGGCCTCAGGATTCCGCACCCGGGTCGGTGTGTCGCGGAAGTGACTGCTGTGACGGCTGTTCCGTCGCCGTGATCCGGGCGAGCCGGGCCGTGAGGGGCTCGCCGCCGAGGTCCTCGACGGTGAGCGCGAAGGCGAGGTGGTCGCGCCACTCGCCGTCGATGTGGAGGTACCTGGGTCGCCGTCCCTCGGACCGGAACCCGAGCTTGCGCACGACCGCGAGGCTCGCCGTGTTCTCGGGCCGGATGTTGATCTCGATGCGGTGCAGCCCGACCCGGCGCAGGAGGTGGTCGCCGACGAGCGCGACGGCGGTGGGCACGACCATCTGACCGGCGACCGCCCGGCTCACCCAGTAGCCGACCGTGCACGAGCGGAAGGACCCGAAGACGACCGTGCCGACGTTGACCTGGCCGACGAGGCGCCCCCCGGACTCGAGCGCGAGCGGCAGCGAGCGCCCGGCGGCGGCGTCGGCGTCGTAGGTGGCGACGAGCTCGTCGAACGTGCGCGCCGGCGCGTCGGGGTCCGGCGACGTCGCGTCCCACGGCTCGAGCCAGGCCGCGTTCGCCCGGCGGACGGACTGGAAGACCGGCCCGTCCTCGCGGACGAGCGGGCGCATCAGGACCTCCGTGCCGGTCGGCGTGGTGCCCGAGAGCCGCAGCGGCCACACCCACTCCGGTGGTGCCCCGGCCACCGGCGCGCCCCCCTCCGCGCGCCGCAGCCGGCGCCACATCAGTGGTCGCTCCCGCGGACCTGGTCGAGGGCGTGCGGGAGGACCTCGGCGAGCACGGCCAGGGCGTCGCGCACCCCGCCGCTCGAGCCCGGCAGGTTGACGACGAGCGTGCGCCCCGCGAGGCCGGCGACCCCCCGTGACAGCACCGCGGTCGGGACCCCCTGCGCCACACCGCGCGAGCGCAGCGCCTCGGCGAGCCCGGGCACCTCGCGGTCGAGCAGCGGGCGGGTGGCCTCCGGCGTGCCGTCGGTCGGCGTCAGCCCTGTCCCGCCGGTGGTGAGGAGCAGGTCGGGGCCGTCGGCCAGCGCCGCGGCGAGCGCCTCGGCGACGGCCGGGCCGTCCGGGACGACCCGCGGCTCGGCGACCTGCATGCCCCACCCGCGCAGCGCCTCGACGATCAGGGCGCCGCCCCGGTCGGGGTAGACGCCCTGCGCCGCGCGCGTCGAGCACGTGACGACCGCCGCGCGGCGGCCGGAGAGGTCGGGTCCGTCGCTCATCGGCCCTCCTCCCAGTCCCCCGAGCGCCCACCGGACTTGGCGGTGACCCGGACGTCGGTGATGCGCGCGTGCTTGTCGACGGCCTTGACCATGTCGATCAGGCCGAGCGCGGCGACGGTGACGGCGGTCAGCGCCTCCATCTCGATGCCGGTGCGGTCCGCCGTGCGCGCCTCGGCGCGGATCTCGACGCCGTCGTCGACGACGTCGAGGTCGACCTCGACGGCGTGGACGGCGACCGGGTGCGCCAGCGGCACGAGCTCCGGGGTGCGCTTGACCGCCTGGATGCCGGCGATCCGCGCGACCGCGAGGGCGTCGCCCTTGGGGACCGTGCCGTCGCGCAGCGCCGCGACGGCCGCCGCCGAGAGCAGCACCCGTCCGCGGGCCTCGGCGCGACGGGCCGTGACGGCCTTGGCCGAGACGTCGACCATGTGCGCCGTGCCGTCGGCCCGGACGTGGGTCAGCCCGCTCACCGGGCGCTGGGGGTCAGCCACAGCCCCGATGATGCCCCAGCAGCGGGAGGCAGCGGAGCGCCTGCCCCTCCTCGACCGTCGCGACGTCGGCGGGGACGACCGCCAGGGCGGTGGCACCGGCCAGCGCGCCGAGCACGTGCGAGCCCTGGCCGCCGGAGGGGACGACGACACCGTCGCGCTCGACGACGCGCGTCATCTCCGTGCGGCCGGGGGCGGCCGACCAGGAGGCGCCGGCGACGGCCTCGAAGGAGCCGTCGTCGTCGGGGTCGAGCCCGGCCAGGCGGCGCAGCGCGGGCAGGACGAACACGTGGAAGGAGACGAAGGAGCTGACCGGGTTGCCCGGCAGGGTGACGACGGGCAGGCCGCTGGCGGTGACCCGGCCGCAGCCCTGGGGCATCCCCGGGCGCATCGCGACCTTGGTGAACTCGACGCCGCCGTCGGCGGTCAGCACCTCCTTGACCGTGTCGTAGACGCCCATCGAGACGCCGCCGGTGGTGATGACGAGGTCGGGGTCGCCGTCGGGCGCCGCGAGGAAGGCGCGGACGGCGTCGGCCTCGTCGCGCAGGTGGACGCCGGCCGCCACCTCGGCCCCGGCCGCCTCGACGAGGGCGCGGAGCATCAGGTGGTTGGAGTCGACGATCTGGCCGTGCTCGAGGTGACCGCCGACGGGCACGAGCTCGTCGCCGGTCGAGACGACGGTGACGCGCGGACGGCGGCGCACGACGACCTCGGCGACGTTGGAGGCCGCGGCGAGCGCGACGTGGCCGGGCCCGAGCCGCGTCCCGGCGGTCAGCACGACGGTGCCCGTGCGCACGTCCTCCCCGCGGTGGCGCAGGTGGCGGCCGACCTCGGGCTCCAGGCGCACCGAGACCCGGTGCGCGCCACCGTCGGTCATCTCGACGGCCACGACGGCGTCGGCGCCCTCGGGCAGCGGGGCGCCGGTCATGATGCGCAGCGCGTGCCCCGGGGCGAGGACGTGCCGTGCGGTGTCGCCGGCGGCGACGTCGCCGTCGACGGGCAGGACGACCGGGGTCTCCTCGCCGGCGCCGGCGAGGTCAGCAGCGCGGACCGCGTACCCGTCCATCGCCGAGTTGTCGAAGCCGGGCAGGTCGACGGCCGCGACGGCGTCCTCGGCGAGGACACGGCCGAGGGCGGACCCGACGGCGACGCGCTCGGCCGGCAGCGGCTCGACGAGCGAGAGGACGACCGCGCGGTGCTCGGCGACGGTGCGCATCAGGCGTCCGGTCCGAGGTGGGCGCCGTCCGGGACGTGCCGGTCCTCGCCGGACAGGTGCACGTCGCCCACGCACACGACGTCGGCCCCGAAGGTGATGTCGGCCTCGACCCGCAGGCTCGTGCACTCGCGCAGCGACGGTGCGCCGGACGGGAACCGGGCCTCGAAGTCGTCGACCAGCTTGTACGCGGGGCCGAGGTCGACGAACGGGTCGGGACGGTCGGTGGCCGCCTCGACCGTGCCGTCCGTGGCGAGCCGGTAGAGGTCGCTGCGGATGAGCAGCAGCTCGTTGGTCGTCTTGACCGGCCGGAAGCGGCTGCGGGGCACCGCGATCGCGCGCGCGCCGTCGAAGAGCTCGACGGCGGCGCCCATCGCCGACTCGACCTGGACGACCGGCGTGGACGAGGGGTCCGTGGGGTCGACGGTCTTGCGGTTGACGATGATCGGCAGGCCGAGGACGCCGTCGTGCTCGTCGAGCCGCTCCGCGAGCACCTCGAGGTCGATCCAGAGGTTGTTCGTGTGGAACCAGCGGTGGCGCTCGAGGTCCTGGAAGTACTCGTCCTCCCCCGGGGCCACGGCGGCCGAGTCGCGCAGCACGAGACGGCCGTCGGTGTGGCGGACCACGAGCTGGCCGCCCTTGCGGTCGTTGACGGTGCGTGCGCTCATCTCCGCGACGTAGGGGATGCCCTCGGCCGCCATCCACGCCGGGACCGCGCCGTCGCACGTGGCCCCGAGGTTGTCGGCGTTGGAGAGGAAGAGGTGGCGGAAGCCGCGCCGCCGCAGCTCGGCGAGCAGGCCGGTCGTGCGCAGCGCGACGAAGACGTCGCCGTGGCCGGGCGGGCACCACTCGAGCTCGGGGTCGGCGGGGTGGTCGACCGGGAAGAGGTCGTCGGCGCGGAGCTTGGGCTCCTTGCTCTGGAGGAAGTCGAGCGGCAGCCCGTCGACCTCAAGCCCCGGGTGCCGCCGGAGGATCTCGAGCGAGGCGTCGCGGGTGCGGAAGGAGTTCATGAGGAGGAGCGGGACCTCGACGTCCTGCTCGCGCCGCAGCGCCAGGACCTGCTCGGCGATGACGTCGAGGAAGGTCCGCCCCTCGCGCACCTCGAGCGCCGACTTCGGGCCCTGGATGCCCATGCCCGTGCCGAGGCCGCCGTTGAGCTTGACGACGACGGTGCCGGCCAGCGCCTCGCGCACGGCCTCCGGCGTCAGGTCGAGGTCCTCGAGCGACGGCGGGTCCGGCAGCGGGTCGACGCTCGACTCGGGGATCGTCCCCGTCACGTCGTCGGCGAGCTGCTCGTGGTAGCGGGCGAAGACGCGGACGGCGAGCTCGTCGACCCCGGCCTCGCGCATCCTGGCCGTCGCGGCCCGGAGGGCTTCGCTGGTCATGGCGCCCACCCTACGATGCCGGACATGCCGCAGAGCCCGAAGTCCGTGCGCCGGAAGGAGCTGCGCGCCCGCCGCCGCACGATCGCCGCGGAGCGCTCCGTCGAGGCCGACGCCGCGGCCCTCGCGCGCGGCGCCCTCGAGCTCCTCGACCGGCTCGGGCTCGGGTCCGGCGCGGTCGTGCTCTCGTACGAGTCGGTGCCCGGCGAGCCGCCGACCGCCGCCCTCAACGACGCCCTCGTGGCGCGCGGCGCGCGGGTGCTCGTCCCCGACACCCTCGCCGACCTCGACCTCGACTGGCACGACCTCGCCGACCCCGCGGCGGCCCGCCTCGGCCTCGACGCCCCCACGCGCGCCGACCTCGTGCTCGCCCCCGGCCTCACCGTCGACGCCGACGGCACGCGGATGGGGCAGGGCGGCGGCTGCTACGACAAGGCGCTCCCCCGCCGGCGCGCGGGGGCGCCCGTCGTCGTCCTCCTCCACCCGGGCGAGCTCGACGACGAGCCGCTGCCCCGCGAGGAGCACGACGTGCCCGTCGACGCGGTCCTCACCGCCGACGGGCTGACCGTCCTGCGGGACGGCACGCTCGACCGCTGAGACCCCAGGTCACGGTCAGGGGCCGCTCGGTGCGCTGTCCGGGCGCAGGGTGAGCACGTCCGGGTCGGTCGCGTCGACCGCGCCCGCCGTGAACGGCCAGGCGCGCTGACGGCCGGCGACCCAGTCGCCGACCTGGTCGGCGTAGTGGTCGTCGAGGACGTGTCCGCTCACGCCGGTCTGGTTGACCCACGTCGAGCGGTCGAGGTCGGAGAGGTCGACGACCATCCGCATCGACGGCGCCCAGTTGACCCGGTAGCCCTCGCTGGTGCTCCAGCCGTTGGCGTTGACGATGGCCGAGCCGCCGGGCATGTCGTAGGGCCCCTCGTTGAACAGCCAGCGCACCGGTCCCGGCACGGCGTCGCCGCCGAGGACGCGGTGCTGGAGGGTCAACCGGTGCAGCTTGCCCCAGTCCCAGCCCTGGGGGTCCTTGCCGAGCTCGGTCGTCAGCTCCAGGCGCGCCTCGACGAGGGCCTGGCGCAGGATCTCGTCGCGCCCCTCGGTGATGTTCGGCGTGAGCCGGTTGTCCCACCAGGCGTTGTCGGGGTCCTCGAGCAGGCGCGTCACGGCCGCGCGCCAGCGGGCGCCGCCGTCGGACTTCATGTCGGCGGGCAGCTCGTCGTCGAACGTCAGCTCGCAGAGGTTGCGCCACACCGCGTTGTAGTACGCCGCCGCCGAGGAGGCGTCGGAGTCGGAGGCGGGGGTCGAGTAGTCCCAGTCGCGCAGCAGGTCCCGGGCGCCCTCGGTGAAGTCGAGCAGGTCCTGCTCGCCGGTCTCGCCCTCGCGCACCTCGAGCGGCACCTTGAGCAGCGCCGGGACGAGGGTCCGCGCGAAGAGGTCCTCGTCGTCCATCTGCACGGACGCCATGTCGGCCGGCGTCGCCTTCTCCAGCTTCTCGAGGCGCTGGGCGATGCGGGTGGACCGGAAGCCATGGTCCCACTCGGTCGTGAGGAACGGCGTGCGGCTGCTCGTCACCTCCTGGTTGGCGGCGACGACCACGCCGTCCTCGGGGTCGAGCACCCACGGGAGGTCGTCGAAGGACACATAGCCCTTCCAGTCGTACGAGGAGTCCCACCCGGGCGCCGGCCAGTAGCCGGGCGGGCTCTTCGCGACCGCCGCGCGGCGGATCGGCACGAGCCCCGGGGCCTGGTACCCGATGTGCCCGTCGGTGTCGGCGTAGACGAGGTTCTGCGCGGGGACGGCGAACGAGCGTGCCGCGGTGCGGAACTCGTCGAAGTTCGACGCGAGGTTGAACCCGAGGATGGCGTCCGCGGTCTTGCCGGGCCGCAGCCCCGTCCAGGCGAGCGAGACCGCGTAGTCCTGGTTCTCGTCGCCCTCGGCCGCGGTCGGCGCGCGGCTGCCTGCGTCACGGGCGGAGGCGAGCACGTCGGACATGATCGGCCCGTGCGCGGTCGCGCGGACGGTGATCCGCTGGTCCGCGTGGCCGGCGACCTTGATCGTCTCCTCGCGGGTGGTCACCGGCTCCCAGTCGCCGTCGCGCAGGTAGGTCTGGCCGACGACGCGCTCGAGGTAGAAGTCGGTGACGTCGGGCCCGAGGTTGGTGAAGCCCCACGCGATCCGTCCGTTGTGGCCGATGACGACACCCGGCACGC
Source organism: Phycicoccus sp. DTK01 (assembly GCF_017312765.1). Classification (NCBI taxonomy): domain Bacteria; kingdom Bacillati; phylum Actinomycetota; class Actinomycetes; order Micrococcales; family Intrasporangiaceae; genus Phycicoccus; species Phycicoccus sp. DTK01. The sequence continues at coordinate 90,056 of NZ_BOPU01000009.1, forward strand.
CGGCGAACGAGAAGCCCGAGACGTCGAGGGGGCACTCGGGGCCGACGGTGCGGCACGAGAGGCTGTTCTGGATCCAGATGCCGGGCTGGCTGACGCCGAGGTGCGGGTCGTTGGCGAGCAGCGGCTTGCCGCTGGCCGTCCTCGCGCCGGAGACCACCCACGAGTTCGAGCCGACCCCCTCGCCGCGGCCGACGAGCTGCGGGACGGCGTGCAGCGCCTTCTCGACCTGCGCGTAGGCCGCCCGCGCGCGTGGGCCGGTCGTCTCGTCCGGCGCCGAGGCGGCGGCCGGGGCCGCGGAGGTGGCGCCCGGCGACCACTCGTCGGTCGAGAGGATCGGCGGGTGCGCCTCCGCGTCGTAGGTCGGGTAGATGTCGGCGATCTGCGCGCGCGAGACCCGGCCGGTGAGGCGGGCGCGCGCGAGCTCGTCGGAGTAGTCGCCGCGCAGGTCCCAGGCCATCGCCTTGAGCCACGCGAGGCTGTCGACGGGCGTCCACTCCTCGATGTCGCCGAGCGGGTTCTGCAGGCCGAGGACCGTGTACTCGGCGGAGACGTCGCCGGGGCTGCGACCCCGCAGGTAGCGGTTGACGCCGTCGGCGTACGCCTGGAGCACCTGACGGGTCTCGGGCTCGAGGGTCGGCAGCTCCTCCTCGGCGATGCGGCGCCACCCCATCGTCCGGATCACCTTGTCGGTCTGGACGCCGGCCGGGCCGACGAGCTCGGCGAGCCGTCCGGCGGTGATGTGCCGGCGCAGGTCCATCTCGAAGAAGCGCTCCTGCGCGTGGACGTACCCCTGCGCGCGGGCGAGGTCGGTGACCGAGTCGCCGTAGATGTGCGGCACGCCGCTGTCGTCGCGCTTGACGGTGACGGCGGCCGAGAGGCCCGGGAGGGTCGCCTCGCCGGAGTGCGTCGGCAGCGAGCTGCGCAGCGCGGTCACGACGAGCACGCCGGCGACCACCGCGACGACGACGATGACGGCGAGGAGTCCCACCAGGACCCGGCGGGCGACGACGAGGCGACTCACCCTGCGAGACTAGGACACCTCCCCCCACGAGACGAGGACGGTCCCCCGTGACGCAGGCGTGGTCGACGCTGCTCGCGGAGGCCGTCGCGCCCACGGGGTTCACGGTCGACGACCTCTCGCGCGTCCTGCTCGTCGGCAGCGTCGTCCTCGTCGTCGCGGTCGCCGCCGTCCGGCTCTCGCTGCGCTCGGGCCTGCCATCCCTCCTCGTCTACCTGGCGATCGGGCTCGCCCTCGGCGAGAACGGCCTCGGCATCCGCTACGACTCCGAGGAGCTGACCCAGGTCCTCGGCTACGCCGCGCTCGTCCTCATCCTCGTCGAGGGCGGCATCACGACGCAGTGGTCCGGCATCCGCCGGTCGGTCGCCCCCGCCATCGCCCTGTCGACCGTCGGCGTCTTCGTCAGCGTCATCGTCGTCGCCGGCGTGGCGCGCGGGGTGCTCGGGTGGTCGTGGGAGGTCTCGCTGCTCATCGGTGCCGTCACCGCCTCGACCGATGCCGCCGCCGTGTTCTCGGTGCTGCGTCGCGTCCCGCTGCCCCGGCAGATCTCCGGGATGCTCGAGGCCGAGTCGGGCTTCAACGACGCGCCCGTCGTCCTCCTCGTCACGGCGCTCGCGGCGCAGCTGACGCCGGGCGCCGAGCCCGAGCCGTGGTGGCACCTGCTCCTCGTCGCCGGCCTCGAGCTCGCCGGGGGCGCCGTCGTCGGGCTCGGCGTGGGCTGGCTCGGCGCGCGCGTCATGCGGCTGGTCGCCACGACGTCGTCGGCGCTCTTCGCGATCGGTGTCCTCGCCGTCGCGGTGCTCGCCTACGCCGCCGCCGACAGCATCCACACCTCGGGCTTCATCGCCTGCTACCTCGCGGCGCTCGTCCTCGGCAACCTGCCGATGCCCCACCGTCCCGCCGTCACCGGGTTCGCGACGGCCATCGGCTGGCTCGCCCAGATCGGGCTCTTCGTGCTCCTGGGGCTGCTCGCCAGCCCGAGCGGGTTCGCCGAGCAGCTGGTGCCTGCCCTCGTCGTCGGGGCGGCGGTCCTGCTCCTCGGGCGGCCCCTGTCGGTCCTCGTGTCGGTCACGCCCTTCGGCATCCCGTGGCGCGTCCAGGCCTTCCTCTCGTGGGCCGGCCTGCGCGGCGCCGTCCCCGTCGTCCTCGCCACCGTCCCCGTGACGATGGGGACGCCGGGGGTCGAGTGGATGTTCGACCTCGTCTTCGTCCTCGTCGTCGTCTTCACGATCATCCAGGCGCCGACGCTGCCGTGGGTCGCGCGCCGGCTCGGGGTGGGGGCGCTGCACCACCGCGTCGACCTCGCCGTCGAGGCCACGCCGCTCACCGACCTCGGGGCCGAGATGCTCGAGATCGACATCGGCCCCGAGTCGCGCCTCGCCGGCGTGCGCGTCTTCGAGCTGCGGCTGCCCGCCGGGGCCAACGTCGCGCTCGTCGTCCGCGACGACGCCTCGTTCGTCCCCAAGGACGGTGACGTGCTGCGGCACGACGACCAGCTGCTCGTCATCACCCCGACCGCGGTGCGCGCCCGGGTCGAGGAGCGCCTGCACGCCGTGAGCCGGGGCGGCCGGCTCGCCGGCTGGGCCGAGGGCTGAGTCGACGACCCCGGGCGTCGGCGGGCGGACCCCGGGGTCGGCTCAGGGGTGGTCTCGGGGTCGGATCGGGCCCGACCCCCATGGCCGCGGCCGGCCGCGCGCGGAAGGGTCGTCCCCATGATCACCGTGGACCACCTCACGAAGCGCTACGGCGCCTTCACCGCCCTCGACGACGTGTCGTTCTCGGCGCGCCCCGGCCGGGTCACCGGCTTCCTCGGCCCCAACGGCGCGGGCAAGACGACGGCGATGCGTGTCGTCGCCGGCCTCACCCCGGCGAGCAGCGGCACCGCGACCGTCCTCGGCCGCCCCTACGCCGCCCTGCCGACCCCCGGCCGCCACGTCGGCCTCCTCCTCGACGCCTCGGCGCAGCACGCGGGCCGCACCGGCCGCGAGGTGCTGACGCTCGGCGCGATCCTCACCGGCGTAGACCGCCGCCGGGTCGACGAGATGCTCGACGTCGTCGGCCTCACCGAGAAGGAGTCCCTGCGCCGGGTGCGCAACTACTCGCTCGGGATGCGCCAGCGGCTCGGCCTCGCCCACGCCCTGCTCGGGGACCCCGAGGTCCTCGTCCTCGACGAGCCCGCCAACGGCCTCGACCCCGCCGGCATCCGCTGGATGCGCGACGTCCTGCGCGGGTACGCCGCGCGCGGCGGCACGGTGCTGCTCAGCTCGCACCTGCTCAACGAGATCGAGCGCGTCGCCGACGACCTCGTCGTCATCGGCAACGGACGGGTCGTCGCCGCCGGCACGACCGACGAGCTGCTCTCGGGCACGGGCACGGTCGCGCGCTCGGTCGACGACGCGGCCCTCGCCGAGGCGCTGCGGGCGGCCGGCGTGGCCGTCTCGCCGTCGGCCACCGGCGGGCTCGTCGCCGAGACCGACGCCGACACCGTCGGGCGGGTCGCCCTGGGCGCCGGAGTGGCGCTGCGCGAGCTGCGCGCCGGCGACGAGCGCGGGCTCGAGGAGATGTTCCTCGAGCTCACGGCCGGCGCCGCCCGCGAGGAGGTGGCGGCGTGAGCACCACGACGGCCACCACCACGACGACCCGCCGCGCGCCGGCGGACAGCACGCCGCACGTCGCGCGCCTGCCCGAGCCGCTCGCCGGGCCGCGCCCGGCACGGGGCATCCCCTTCGGCCGGCTGGTCCGGGCCGAGCTGCGCAAGATGACCGACACCCGGGCCGGGCGATGGCTGCTCGTCGCGATCGGCGTCGTCATCGCCGGGGCGCTCACCGTCCTGTTCGTCCAGCAGGGCGGCGACCACCCGTACGGCGCCTACCTCCAGGCGACGGCGATGCCGATGGCGCTGCTGCTGCCGGTGGTCGGCATCCTCGCCGTGACCTCCGAGTGGTCGCAGCGCACCGCCCTCGTCACCTTCACCCTCGAGGCCCGCCGCGCCCGCGTCGCGTGGGCCAAGGTCGTCGCCGCCCTCGCGGTCGGCGTCGTCGCGGTCGTCCTCTCCTTCGCGCTCGCCGCCGCGGTGCACGCCGCCGCCATCGGGCTGCGCGGCGCGACCGGGGACTGGGGCGTCGAGGGCACGGTGCTGCTGGGCGCGGGCGGCTACGTGCTCCTCGGCCTGCTCCAGGGCCTGGCCTTCGGGATGCTCCTGCGCAACACCCCGGCCGCGGTCGTCCTCTACTACGTGCTCCCGACCGGCTGGTCCATCCTCGGGTCGCTGTGGTCCGCCGCGGCGAGCGCCGGCGAGTGGCTCGACCTCAACCGCACGATGCAGCCGCTGTTCGGCGGGAGCCTCACCGGCGAGCAGTGGGCGCAGCTCGGCACCTCGGTCGGCGTCTGGGTGCTCCTGCCCCTCCTCGCCGGGATGGTGTGGGTCACCCGGGCCGAGGTGAAGTAGACCCCTGGCAGGGCCGGCGGCCCCCGGACCCGGTGCACGGGGCCGGGGGCCCGTCGGGGTGCGGCACCGGGGACGCGGCGCGGGCCGTATCCTGGGGGGACCGCGCCGCCGCGAGACCCGCACCACCGTGAGGGGTCCGGCGGCGCCCCGATGTCGTCCGAGGAGGACCACCGTGCCGACCTACGCCTACGCGTGCACCGAGTGCGACCACCGCTTCGAGGCCGTCCAGTCCTTCAGCGACGACTCGCTCACCGAGTGCCCCGAGTGCGGCGGGCGCCTGCGCAAGGTCTTCAACGCGGTCGGCATCGTCTTCAAGGGCGGCGGGTTCTACCGCACCGACTCGCGCTCGGGCAGCGGCTCGACGGGGTCGTCCTCCGGGTCGTCCTCGACGGGGAGCTCGGGCTCCTCCGGGTCCTCGACGTCCGAGGGCTCGTCCTCGGGCGGGACGACGTCGTCGTCGTCCTCCTCGTCGACCTCGTCGTCCACAGGGGCCTCCGCGGGCGCGTCGTCGTCCACAACCTCGGCCTGACCCCTCCCGGCGTCGGGCGCCGCGACCTAGCGTCGCGGCATGCCCCTCGCCCTCCTGCCCGGCCTCCTCGGCCCCGGACGCGCCGCCCGCTGGCGGCGCTCGGTGCTGCGCCGGGTGCTCGCAGCGGCGTGCCTCGCGGGGGCGGTGCTCGCCGTGCTGCACGTCGTGCGGCCTCCCCCGCCGCCGACCGTCCCGGTGCTCGTCGCCGCGCGCGAGGTCGCGGCCGGGTCGGTCCTTCGCGCCGATGACATCACGTCCATCCGGGTGCCGGTGGCGGCGCGGCAGCCCGGGGCGCTGACCGACGTCGGCGCGGTGACGGGCCGGCGGGTCGGCGCGGCGCTGGCCGCCGGCGAGGCGGTCACCGCCACGCGCCTGGTCCCGCGGGGTGTCACCGAGGGCCTGCCCTCGGGGCGCGTCGCGCTGCACGTCGCCCTCGCCGACCCGGGGTCGGCCGGGCTGCTCGCCCCCGGCGGCGTCGTCGCGGTCCACCCCGGACCGGGTGGTCCCGTCCTGGCGCGCGACGCGGTCGTGCTGTCGGTCGACCCACCGCCCGACGAGGTCGGCCTCGGGGCCGGGCCTGCGCCCCCGACCGCACCCGGGGCGGTGCTCTCGTTGACGCCCGAGGCGGCCGACCGGGTGCTCACCGGGCACGGCGGCACCGACGGGCTCGTGACCGTGACCCTGCTGGCGACCGGCGGATGAACGGGCGTGGCGGCCGGGTCGTCGGCACCCCGCGACCGATCCGGCGCCGCGACACGACGGGACGGGGGTCGCGGGCTGCGCGGGAGCGCAATACGGTGGCCGCGTCAACTTCTGCGAAAGGGAAGCACCATGACGGGCTTCAAGAACTTCCTCCTGCGCGGCAACCTCGTCGAGCTCGCCGTCGCGTTCATCATCGGCACGGCGTTCGCGGCGGTCGTCAAGGCCTTCACCGACATCGTCGTCGAGCTCATCGGCAAGGTCACCGGCGGCGCCGAGTTCAAGTTCGACGACTGGCAGCCGGGCGGCTGGACGACCGTGGGGCCGTTCGTCACGGCCACGGTGGCCTTCGTCCTCATGGCCGCGGTCGTGTACTTCCTCGTCGTCAAGCCCTACGAGCGGGCCAAGGAGCGCTTCTTCCCCAAGGAGCCCGAGGCCGAGACCATCGACCCGAACACCGAGCTGCTCAAGGAGATCCGCGACGAGCTGCGTGCCGGGCGCGGCATCGGCGGCTGACCACCGGGCACTCCACCCCCACCCGCGACGGGGCGGCGACCATCACGGTCGCCGCCCCGTCCGCGCGCGGTGGGCGGATCGGCTACTCCCAGTGGGGCGGACGCTGCTCGCGCAGCCAGCGGTCGTGACCGCTCTCCCCGGGGGCCGGCTCGGCCCGGGGCGTGGCGACGTCGGGGGCGTCGTCGGTGCGGGGGTTGGTCGCGGGCCGGGCGGCGCGGCGGGGCCGCCGCCGACGCGGGCCGGGGTCGTCGCCGGTGGGAGCGCCCGGGCGCTCAGCCACCCGGGGCCTGCCGGACCCCCGCGGCGTCCAGCACCCGCGAGACGACGCGGGCCGGGTCGCGGAAGACCTCGGTCGTCCACACCCGCAGGTGCCGCCAGCCGCGACGCTCGAGCTCGTGGACGCGCACGAGGTCGCGGTCGCGCCCGGACGGGACGCCGGCGTAGGCGGGCCCGTCCCCCTCGACGGCGAGCAGCAGCCGGCCGGGGGCGGTGGGGTCCTCGACGGCGAGCTCGACGGGCAGGGCGGAGGTCCCGACCCCCTCGTGGACGACGAGCCCGTGGGCGCGCAGCCGGCGGGCCAGGTCGGCGAGGACGAGCGAGGTGGCCTCGTCGGACGCCACGACGCCCTCGGCGCCGGCGTGCGCCTCGACGTGCTCGAGGACGGCGCGCAGCATCCGGGCGCCGGAGGTGCGCAGCCGGTCCGGGTCGAGGTCGTCGGCGGTGATCGAGGAGACGACGGTGAGGCTCCGGCGTGCCCGGGTCAGGGCCACCCCGAGCCGGCGGTGACCGGTGTCGGTGCCGACCGGCCCGAAGCGGTGCAGGACCCGGCCGTGCGGGGTCTTGCCGAAGCCGACGGTGAGGACGACGTCGTCCCAGGTCTCGCCCTGGACGTGGTCGGCGTCCCGGACCGAGAAGGCCTCGCGGCGTCCCGGGTCGAAGAACGCGGCGGTGGCGTCGTCGAGGCCGTCGACCGCCCGGCGGACCGCCTCCTCGACGAGCCGGCGGTGGCCCGGCCCGAGTGCGATGACGACGAGCGAGCGGTCCCGGCGCCGGCGGGCGTGGTCGAGGACCAGCGCGACGACCCGCTCGACCTCGGCCGGCGTCGACTCCACCGCGGCCTCGCCCTCGGCGACGACGCCATGACCGTCGACGAGCTCGTGGTGCAGGACCGCGCCCGTCTCCGTCCCGGGGAAGGTGACGAGCGAGCCCCCGTGGAGCTCGGTGTCGACGAAGGAGACGAGCCGCTCCTCCATCGCGCCGTACTGCCAGGTGAGCCGGCGGGTCGGCAGGACGTCCTCGAGCAGGTCGAGCACCGACTCCGGCTCGGCCTCGTCGGGCACGTCGACCCCGGCGGAGACGACGAACGGCACCGGGGGCAGCTGCTGGGCGTCACCGACGAGGACGACGCGGCGGGCACGGACGAGTGCTGCCACGGCCTCGGCGGGCGCGACGAGCGAGGCCTCGTCGACGACGACGACGTCGACGCACTCGCCGGGGGGGAGGACCGACGGCACCGCGAGCGGGCTGGCGAGCCACACCGGCCGGACGGCGGTGGCGAGCCGACCGACCGACGCCAGCAGGTCGGGCAGCGCGGCGGGCCGGCGGGCGCGGGCGACCTCGGCGCGCAGCCGGGTCTCCTCGTCCGGACGGGCCCGACGCACCTCGGCGACCCGGCGCGCGACGGCGTCGAGGACGCGCGGGACCTGGCCCTCGAGGGCGACGCGGTCGGAGTCGACGAGGGTCGCGACCGCGGCCGAGAGCCGGGTGGCGTCGAAGTCGCGCAGGGCGGGGTCGTTGGCCCCGAGCTCGTCGGCGATCGAGCACCACCACACCCATGCGAGCTCGGTACGCACCCGGTCGGCGGGGACGGCGCGGGCGCGCAGGTCCTCGACGAGCGCGGTGAGGCCGAGCTGCCCGAGCAGGTCCAGGCCGAGGCGGATGTCCGGCGCGGCGTCGAGCCGGCCGGCCGCGGCGTGCAGGCGGTCCATCCGGGCGGCGAGGGCCGGGAGGTCGAGCTCGACGAGGTCGAGCTCGTCGTCCTCGTGAGGCAGGCGGTCGTCGACCCACGAGGCGTCCTCGACGAGGGCGTCGTGGGCGGCGCGGGCGCGGTCGAGCTCGACGGGGATCTCGGGACGGCCGCCGGAGCCGGCGAGCTCGCGCCAGGCGTGCCGCTGGTGCTCGGCCTCGCGCAGCGCGGCGTGCAGGTCGGCGGGCGGCCGGCCGGGACGCAGGAGCGCGCGGGCCTGCCGCCGCACCCGCCAGCGCTCGAGGGCGCCGAGGTCGGTGCCGGAGTCGCGGCGCTCGCTGCGCGTGGCGGTCGCCACGACGAGGTCGTCGAGCGGGATGTCGAACACCTCGGGGCGGAAGACCTCGAGGGTGTCGCGGACCTGGCCGACGGTCGCGAGCACGCGGTCCCAGTCCAGCACCGTCGGCGAGGCCGGCAGGTGCACACCCCGGAAGACGTCGGCCAGCGTCCGGCGGGTGTCCTGGACCAGCCCGGTGGCGAGCCGCTCGACGCGCTCACGGGCCTCCTCGGCCACCTCGGCGGTGCGCAGGTCGGCGCCGAACCAGGGGTCGTCGGCGCCGTCGCCGTCCCAGGCCGCGAGGGTCGCGACCCGGGTGAGGATGTCGCCGGCCTCGGCGAGCGTCTCGCGGTCGAGGCGGGCGAGGACGGCGCCCGCGAGCCGCACCCGCGAGCGGGGCGCGTCCTCGAGCAGGGCGTGGCGGCTCACCTCCTCCTGCACCTGGTGCAGGGTGACGCCCCACGGGTCGCGGTGGCCGTGCAGCGCCCGCAGGTGGGTGTCGAGGAGGGCCGCGGCCTCGGCGCGCTCGCGGCGCGACTCGCTGCCCTCGGGGCCGGGCGCGGTGCGGCGGGGGGACGAGGGCGCCCCCGAGACCCGCTCGACGGCCCGGTCCAGCCCGTCGACGAGGGAGCGCACGACGGCCCGCCGGGTGTGGCCGCCGCCGACGAGGTCGAGGACGAGCTCGCCGAGCCCGACGTCGGTCAGGCGGTCGCGCACCGCGTCGAGGGCCGTGCGCTTCGGGGAGACGACGAGCACGCGCTGGCCGTCCGCCGCGAGCGCCGCCGCGAGGTTGGCGACGGTCTGCGACGCACCCGTCCCGGACGGCGCGTGGAGCAGCAGGTGCGACCCGCCGCGGACCGCCTCGACCGCCTCGCGCTGGGTGGCGTCCGCGTCGAGCACGAGGAAGTCCTCGACCGGCCCCCGGGCACCGTCGGCGGCCCCCACCGCGACGGCGGGGAGCGCGGCGGCCACGCCGGCGAGGGCCGCCACGACGTCGTGCTCGGCAAGCGCGTCGCCGTGCGCCGCGAGGTCGGCCACGAGCGGGGCCTTGTGGTACGGGAAGGTGCTGATGACCACCCGCGGGTCGACCGAGAGGTCGGGCACCGCGCGGCAGGCGTCGGCGAGCGCGGCGTAGGCCGGGTAGGGGTCGAGCGACCCGCCGGCGGTGGCGAGCTGCTCGAGCCGGTCGGTGTCGAGGGTGATGCCGTGCTCGGAGGCGAGGTAGTTGACGAGCGCGGGGTTGACCTCGAGCTCGTCACCGGGCTCGAGCACCCAGTCGTGACGGCGCGGGTCGGCGGGCCGGGTGGCGAGCGCGCGCAGGAAGACCGGCGCGCCGGGCTGGCGCGGGACGACCCGTCCGTCGTCGAGCACGACGGTCCACGACGCCATCCCGACCCCGAGGAAGCAGGTGCGCACGGCGTGCTCGCGCTCGATCTCGGTCGCGGTGTCGTGGATGCGCCCGAGCCGGGTGCGGGCGTCGTCGAGGGCGTGCGGCTCGCGGACCAGGTCCGACAGCCGCGTCGCGCCACCGGCGAGGAGGCCGCTCCGGGCGCCGAGGTGCGCCGAGGAGAGGTCGAGGGTGCCGACCGGGAGGTCGCGGTACCAGAGCAGAGTGTTGGGGCCGCCGAGCTCGACGAGCTGGCGGGTCCACCGGGCCCGGGCGTCGGCGACGCGCTGGGCCCGGAGCGTGGCGGGGTCCGGGGCGATGCTCAGGTGCCCTCCCCGCGGTTCGTCGTCGTGGGCGGCGTCGGCGGCGCCGACCCGTCGGTCGGGCCGTGTGTCGCGCACCGGTCCGCTCGCAGTCACCCCAGCAGGCTAACAACGCGCCCCCGAGCGTCCCGGGAGGCGCGGCGCAGGCACCCTCACCCCGGTCGAGGTGAAACCCGACCACGAGAGGGCCGACCTTCACCTCCACCCCGGCACCCCCGCGCCGGTCGAGGTGAAACCCGACCACGAGAGGGTCGACGTTCACCTCGAACCGATCCCGACGGCTGGGGTCCCGAGAGGTCCTCGCCCCGCTGCCGGTCGCTCCGCATCTCGGAGCATCCGGGACGAGCGGCTCCCCTGCGTCACGCCTCGGAGCACCCGGGATGAGCGGTTCCCTTGCGTCGCCTCTCGGAGCATCCGGGACGAGCGGCTGCCTGCGTCACCACCGGACGCAACCGACCGCTCGTCATGAGCGCCTCGGACGGTGACGCAACCGACCGCTCGTCATGGTTGCTTCAGAGGAGGAAGCACACGACAGCGGCCGGACGAGCACTGGTTCCCGGACGGGTCCGTCCGCCGCCGCGCGGTCGCCGACGTCGGGCCACGGCGAGGGGATCCGACGTCAGGCGGGGACCGGCCGGCCGTCGCCGTCGAGCGGGTCGGCGGGGGCGCGGGTCGCGATCGCCACGAGGCCGATGACCATCGCGAAGCCGAGAGAGGTCAGCGCCAGCGCCTGGAAGCCGACGCGGTCGACGATGACCCCGGCGACGGCGCCCCCGCCGCCCGCGGCGAGCCCCATGAGCAGGTCGGAGGCCCCCTGGACCCCCGGCCGCTCGGCGGCGGGCACGGCCGAGGTGAGCAGGGTGGATCCCGCGACGAGGGTGCAGGACCAGCCGAGGCCGAGGAGGAAGAGCCCGGCGACGAGCGTCGAGGACTCCCCCATGGGCGACACCGACGCGAGCAGCGTCGCGGCGCCGAGGATGCCCGACCCGACGAGCGCGACGACGCGGCCGCCGACGCGGTCCACGGCGAGGCCGGTGAGCGGAGAGAAGGCGTACATCCCGATGATGTGGATGCTGATGACGAGCCCGATCACGGTCAGCTCGGCGTGCCCGTGGGACATGTGCAGCGGCGTCATCACCATGACCGAGACCATGACGCCGTGCCCGAGGGCGAGGGTCAGCAGCCCGAGGCGCGCGACGGGGTGCGCGAAGGCGACGCGCAGCCCGCGGGTCACCGAGCCGTGGGTCGGCTCCGCGGGCTCGCCTCCCTCGTCGAGCGCGAGGCGGCGCGAGAGCAGGAGCGGGTCCGGGCGCAGGCGCACGAGCACGACGACGATGGCCAGCAGCAGCCCGACGAGCGAGAAGACGAACGGGCCGGTGAGCCGGGGCAGGCCGAGGGCGTCGGCCACGGGGGCGCTCGGGCCGACGAGGTTCGGGCCGAGGACGCTGCCGAGAGTGGTGGCCCAGACGACGATGCTCAGGTCGCGGGCCCGGCGGTCGGGCGGCGCGAGGTCGGCGGCGGCGTAGCGGCTCTGGCTGTTCGCGGTCGTCGCCCCGCCGAACGCCAGGCTGGAGACGAGCAGGAGCGGGAAGCTGCCGATGATCCCCGCGGTGATGAGCCCGACCGCGCCGGCCGCCGCCAGCGCGTACCCGAGGGCGAGGCCGGGCCGGCGGCCGCGGGCGGCCATGACCCGGGCCATCGGGATGGCGACGAGGGCGGAGCCGAGGACCTGGAAGGTCCCGCCGAGGCCGGCGAAGCGTGCCGAGCCGCTCACCTGCTCCGCGAGCAGGGCGCCCACGGCGATCCCGGCCGACAGCCCGACGCCGCCGAGCACCTGCGACCCGACGAGCGTCGTGACGGTCCGGCGCTGCAGGGTCGCGCGGTCCGGGGTTTGCAGGGCGTCGGTCACGAGCCGCAGTATGCCGCCGCGCCGGGCGGCGCACGCGCCGGGTCGCCACCGACCGCGCGCGCCGAGCACGGGTCGCGCCCCGTAGGCTGTGCGCGGTCTTCCCGCCCTCGTAGCTCAGGGGAAGAGCACTTCTCTCCTAAAGAAGGTGTCGCAGGTTCGAATCCTGCCGGGGGCACTCAGGGCCGGTCGCGCGGAGCGCAACCGGCCCGAGTGCCGTCCGGGCGGATGACGGGAGCCGGAGCCGACCGCGAGGAACGAGCGGACGGCGACGGCGGCTCCTGCCGGGGGCACTTGACGCCGGCTCCTGCCGGGGGCACCCGCGACGGCGGCCTGCCGGAGGCCCGCAGCGAGGCCGGGCCCCTGCCGGGGGCACCGACGACGTCGGCTCCCGCCGGAGTCACGCGCGCACCACCCGGCTTCCTCGGCTTCCTTGACGGAACCGTGAGCGAGGCCTGAGGTTCCCGCCGGACGGCACCCCACCGCGCGGGGCATCGTGGAGACATGACGCCGAGCCAGCACCCGTCCGCCCCCGTCCTCGGCTGGGCCGAGATCCTGCCGTTCCCCTCCCGCGAGCCGTGGCCGGACGAGCCCCTCGCGGCCTGACCTCCGAGGGACCGGACGCCCTGCGTCGTCCGGCCCTCACCACCCCGGCGGACCCCGGCCGTTCGGCCAGGCTTCGACGACGGGTCGACACCCTTGTCAAGTTCGACCGGTCGGTGCCGATGGGTCATCCGCCACGGCTCGCCGACCGCGCGGGCCCACGTCGAGGAGGTCCTGTGCTGCGTCGGACGGTCGGCTTCCTCGCGCTGTACTGCGTGGCGATCGCCGTGGGACGCGCGACGGCGCAGCCCGAGACGCAGCTCGCCCTCTTCTGGCCGGCGGCCGGCGTGGGCGTCCTGTGGGCGCTGCGCACGGTCTCGCGGCGCGAGCTCGCCGGCGCCGTCGCCCTCACCGGGGTCGCGGCCACCGTCGGCAACGTCCTCACCGGCTTCGACCTCCTGCCCGGCGCCCTGCTGGGCCTGGGCAACCTGCTGCTCGGCCTCTTCACCGTCCTCCTCTACCGCACCGTGGCGCCGCGGCACGAGCGGCGCGGCAGCGTCCGCCGCCTCTCCGAGCTCAACCGCCTCGTGCTCTCGACGAGCGTGGCCATCCTCGCGACGTCCGCCTGCGGGCTGGCCGCCCTCCTCGTCGAGGGACGCGAGGCCTCCCTCGCGGTCGGCGTCGCCATGTACCTGCGCAACCTCGCGTCGGTGGTCGTCGTCGTCGGCGCGACCCTCGGCACCCGCCGGCACCTCACGAGGCCCGGCGCGCGCCAGAGCGTGGAGGCCGCGGCCATCCTCGTGACGACCGGCGCCGTCACGTGGTGGGTCTTCGGGCCGGGCCAGTCCCTGCCGCTGGCCTTCATCCCGCTCGGCCTGCTCGTGTGGGCCGGTGTCCGGCTCCCCCTCCCGCTCACCGCCCTCGACGGGGCGGTCGTCGCCGTGCTCCCCCTCGTCCGGCTGATGACGGGTGCCGGCGGCCCCTTCGCCGGGATCCGCGACGCCCACACGCAGTCGCTCGTCCTGCAGGGCTACATGATGCTCGTCGCCTTCCTGGCCCTCGTCCTCGGTACCTACCGGGCCGAGCTGCGCTCCCTCGTCGGGAGCGTGCGCCAGGAGCACCAGTGGTCCGACCGCCTCATCGCCTACGCACCGAGCGGGCTGCTCGTCGTGCGTCCGGAGGGCCTGGTGCTGCAGGCCAACCAGGCGGTCGGCGAGATCCTGCGACGCGACCCCGCCGACCTCGTCGGGATCCGCGGCGACAGCCTCGACGAGGGCACCGAGCCCGGCCTCGCCACCATCCTCGCGCGGGCCGTCGAGGCCGACGGCGAGCTGGTCCAGGCCGAGTGGATCGCCCGGGACCACGCCCAGCAGTCGATCGTGCTCTCGTGCAGCGCCCGCGCCGTGCCCGGACCGGACGGCGACCTCGTCGTCCTCGTCAACCTCGTCGACGTCTCCGAGCGCCGGCTCATCGAGCAGCGGCACGCGCACGACGCCGCGCACGACGAGCTCACCGGGCTGCCCAACCGTCGCCAGCTCGACACCCTCATCGCCTGCCACCGCCAGACCCCCCGCGCGCGGGAGCGCGGCGCGCTGCTCCTCATCGACCTCGACCACTTCAAGCAGGTCAACGACACCCGCGGCCACGCCGCCGGCGACGTCCTGCTCGCGGACGTCGCGCGCGTGCTGCGCCGGGCCGTCGGCGGCCAGGGGACCGTCGGGCGCCGGGGTGGTGACGAGTTCGAGGTGCTCCTCCCGGAGGCCGACCTCGCCGCCGCAGAGGCCGTCGCGTGGTCCCTCGTCGACGTCGTCGAGAAGCACGGCCACGCCACGCGCGTCGAGCTCGGGTGCGCCGTCACCGCGAGCATCGGCGTCGCCACGTTCGGGCAGGCCCACGCCGCCGGCATCGACGTCGAGGTGCTCGCCGACTCGGCGATGTACTCCGCGAAGCGCACCGGCGGCAACAAGACCCGCACCTGGCGCCCCGTCGAGCCGGCCGCCCAGCCGCCGGCGACGCTCTCCGCCTCCGCCTGACGCCTCCCCTCCCCCTCCCCCGGAGACGCGTCCCCGTCCACGCCGGGGATCACGGGGCCGCGCTCCCTCTCCGCACTTCTTGCGAGTTCCGCCGCTCGACCCGCCGTCCCAGCGCGTGTCGACCGGCGGAACTCGCAAGAAGTCGGGGACACGGGCGCGACTCATTGCCCGTCTGCCACCTCCCGACCCCTCCAGGAGGCCCTGCGAGGTGGCGGATGGGCAACCAGTCGTCACGTTCGAGCCCGAGGGGTGGGGGGCCGGGTGCCGTGCCAGCGTCGGGGGCCGGGTGCCCGGCCGGTGTCGGGGGCCGGGCGCGACCGGTCGGGGTCAGGCGCCGGTGGGGCGGGGGGCGCTGCCGCCGCCGTCGACGGCCGGCTCGGGCGCGGGCCGACCGAAGAGGTAGCCCTGCCCGAAGCGCACCCCGAGCGAGCGCAGCGTGTCCCACTGCCGGGCGGTCTCGACGCCCTCGGCGCAGACGGTCGACCCCATGCTCTCGGCCCAGCCGACGAGCGTGCGCAGGTCGTGCTGGCGGTCCGGGTCGTCGAGGTCGTCGAGCAGCCCGCGGTCGAGCTTGACGACCTCCGGCCGCAGCCGCATGAAGCGCTCGACCGTCGAGTAGCCCTTGCCCCAGTCGTCGACGGCGATGAGGGCCCCGCGCGCGCGGCAGTCGGCGACGACCTCGCGCACCCGGTCCCACTCCTCGACGTCGGTCTGCTCGGTGATCTCGATGACGAGGCCGGTGAGGTCGGCGGGCAGCACGGCGGCGACGGCCTCGCTGATGAGCGCGCCGACGCTGACGTTGACCGACAGGTAGCCCTGCGGGGGCCGACGACGCAGCGCCGCGGCGATGGCCGCCGCCTCGAGCAGCGACCCGTCCCCGACGCGGTGGGCCTCGGCGAAGACGGACTCCGGGTCGCCCTCGGCGAAGCGGCTGAGCGCCTCGTGGCCGATGGGGTCGCCGGCGTGCAGGTCGACGACCGGCTGCAGCGCGATGCGGACCGGCGGGGTCGTGCCCTCGAGCCCGGCTCCCGCCACGCGCACGCACCCGCGGCCGGCGTGCTTGGCGTCGTAGAGCGCCCGGTCGGCCCGCTCGACGACCGCGCCGGGCTGCGCACCGGGCTCCCAGACGGCGACCCCGGCCGAGAACCGCTGGCCGTCGGGGGTCACGGCCTGCATCGCCTCGAGCCGACGGACCGCCTCGTCGGGGTCGACGCCGGGCAGGAGGAGGCCGAACTCCTCACCGCCGTAGCGCGCGAGCAGCTCACCCGGCTCGAGGAGGGCCCCCCACGCCGCGACGGCCTCACGCAGGAGCCGGTCGCCGGCCTGGTGCCCCAGCCGGTCGTTGTAGCGCTTGAAGTGGTCGAGGTCGACGAGCGCCACGGTCAGCGGCCCCCCGTCCTCCTCGGCCCGGTGGACCGCGCGCCCGAGCTCGTGGTCCCACGACCGACGGTTCGGCGCCCCGGTGAGGCCGTCGCTGCGGGCGAGGGCGGAGAGCTGCACCGCCTGCTCCTCGACGACGCGGACGAGGACGGCGATGCGGACGACGACGAGCAGCGAGAGGACGATGCAGCCCGCCCCCACGACGCCCCACGGGATGTCGAGACCCAGCGTGCCGACCACGAGGAGCGTGATGCCGGGCAGCGCCGCCGCGCCACCGAGGGCCGCGAGCCGACGCCCGACCGACGCCGCGGGCGCGGAGCGGGTCTCGCCGCCGACGAGCGCCGCCCCGGACGGCGAGCACGCCGCGGCCGCGGCCGCGACGTAGCCGAGCAGCCACAGCACGTCGAGCCAGCGCGGCGTGGTCGCCAGGGGGTCGACGAGGGCGAAGGCGTTCCACACGAGGTCGGCGGCGGTCGTGGCGGCCATGCTCAGCATGAGGAAGCGGAAGGCCGGGTTGCGCGAGCCGACCGAGGTCCACAGCCGGACCAGCACCCCGACGAGGACGACGTCGCCGACGGGGTAGGCCGTGGCGACGAGCCGGCCGAGCACCGAGGTCGTGGAGTCCACGGCGATCGGCGCCACGAGGAAGGTCCCGACGACCGTGCCGAAGCCGGCGGCGACGATGAGCGCCTCGAGGATCGGGGTCGGGTCCATCCCGCGCTGCCGGCCGCGGACCAGCCGCAGCAGGCCGACGGTGAGGACGACGTAGCCGGAGAGGTAGAGGACGTCGCTCGTCAGCGGGTAGCTCGTGAGGTGGAGGTAGCTCTGCTCGACCGTGAACAGCGCGTCGCCCGCGACCCAGAGCGAGTACCCGGCCAGGACGACGAGCCAGCCCCGGCGGCGGGCGGTGAGGCGCCGGGCGCCGGCGAGGGCGAGCACCATGGCGAGGACCCCGACGACGCTGTTGCCGACGTCGCGCGCCGTCCCGTCCGGCACGACGAGGTAGGCCCCGCACAGCGCGAGCAGCCCGAGCAGCGCCGCGCGCAGCGGCGTGGGCATCGGCGCGGTGGGCACCGGCTGCACCGGGCGGTTCCGCGGGCCCGCGACGGCGCGCGGACCGCTCCCCCGCGCCCCGTGGACCTCGTCGGCGGCGTCCCCCTGCCGCGCCGACCGGGGGGTCACCCGACCCGCACCTCGTCGACGCGGGGTGCGCCGCCCGGGACGAGCGCCCGGGCCTCGGCGAAGGGCACGGGCCGCGACCAGAGGTAGCCCTGTCCGCGCCCGCAGTCCTGCTCCTCGAGCCAGGCCGCCTGCTCGGAGGTCTCGACGCCCTCGGCGACGGTCGTCATCTTGAGCGAGCGGCTCATCTCGAGGATGGCCAGGGTGACGGTCGCCGCGTGGCGGTCGTCGACGATGTCGTCGATGAAGCTCTTGTCGACCTTGAGGATGTCGACGGGCAGCTGGGAGAGGTAGGACAGCGAGCTGTAGCCGGTGCCGAAGTCGTCGATCGCGATGGACACCCCGAGGTCGCGCAGCCCGTGGAGGGAGCCGGCCGCGGACACGATGTCGTCGAGGAGCACCGACTCGGTGATCTCGAGGACGAGCAGGGTGGGGTCGAGCCCGGTGCGGGCCAGGACGCCGGCGACCTCGGCGGTGAAGTCGGGCTTGGACAGCTGCTGGGCGGAGACGTTGACGGCCATCGTCACGCGGGTCCCCGGGGCCTGGAGCTCGACCGCGGCGCGGCAGGCCTCGGCGAGCACCCACGACCCGAGGGCGACGATCGCGCCGGACTCCTCGGCGGCGGGGATGAACTCGTTCGGCGGCAGGAAGCCCCGCGACGGGTGCTGCCAGCGCACGAGCGCCTCGAAGCCGGTCACCTCGCGCGTCCGGAGGTTGACGGTGGGCTGGAAGTGCAGGAGCAGGCCGCCGGTCTCGATGGCCTCGACGAGCTCGTTCTGGAGGGTCAGCCGGTCGAGCGTCACCGCGTGCTGGGCGGCGTCGAAGACGCGCAGCGTGCCCTTGCCCTGCTCCTTGGCCCAGTACATCGCGACGTCGGCCTCGCGCAGGACGTCCTCCGCGGTCGAGCTGCGGGTGTCGGCGAGGGCGATGCCGAGGCTGGCCTTGACCGACCAGGACACCCCGTCGATGGAGACCGGCTGCGCGAGCACCTCGAGGATGCGCTGCCCCATCTGCTCGGCGGCAGCGCGGTCGGTCTCCTCCATGAGGACGGCGAACTCGTCGCCACCGAGCCGGGCCGCGGTGTCGCGGGAGCGCAGCACGGAGCGGAGGCGGTCGGTGACGACGACGAGGAGCCGGTCGCCGACGGAGTGGCCGCGGGTGTCGTTGACCTGCTTGAAGTCGTCGAGGTCGAGGAACATCACGGCGAGGGTGCCCTCGCGGCGGGAGATGGCGTGCTCGAGCCGGTCGGCGAACAGCGCGCGGTTGGCGAGCCCGGTCAGGGCGTCGTGGAAGGCCTGGTGCGAGAGCTGCTCGGCGAGCTCGTGCTGCTCGGTGACGTCACGCAGCGTGAGCAGCCACGCCTCGACGGTCGACTCGCCGAGCAGGTTGGTCAGCGTGCCCTCGCCGACGATGGTCCGCCCGTCCGCGCGGGTGAGCCGCAGCCGGACCGCCTGGTCCCCCTGACGTCCGTCGGTGAGGAGCGCGAGCAGGGTCGGCGCCTCGTCGCCGACGAGGTCCTTGACGTGCTGCCCGACGAGCTCGTCGGGCGTGCGACCGATGACCGCCGGGGCGGACGGGCTGACGAACGAGATCGTCGCGTCGGCCTCGATGACGACGATGAGGTCGGCGCTGTTCTGGACCAGGGCCAGCAGGCGCCGCTCGCGCTGGTCGACGACCCGCTGGGCCGTCAGCTCGCGCTCCAGCCGCCGGTGCCGGTCGACGATCCGGCGGAACCAGGCGAACCAGCCGATGGAGACCCCGACGAGGAGGCCGGCGTGGATGGCGAAGGCCAGCCAGGCGCGGGCGCTGCTCGCCTCGGCGAGCTCTTCCGCGAGGGCGGCGTCCGCGACGCGCAGCGTCGCGAGCGCGCCCGCGTCGCCGGGAGCGGCCTCGAGCGCCCGGGCGGCGTCGACGGCCGTCGCGCCGACCGAGCCGGGGGTGAGGTCCACGCCGGCCCGCGCGAGCCCGTCGACCGTGCGGGTCAGGGCGTCGGGAGTGGCCGAACCGCTCGCGACGGACGTGGCGACGGCGGAGAACGCGGCCGCGGCCTCGCGCTGGCGATGGACGCCGTCCCCGAGGTGCCAGACCCCGGTGAGGAAGGCCATCTCGAGCACGACGACGAACAGCGTGCCCACGACGGTGGCCGTCGAGCGCAGCCGGGTGCGGCCGTCGCGGTTCATCAGAGCTCCTGGTCTGGTGTCCGCGGTTCGGACCCCACGACGACGCTAGGGACGGAGCCTCGCCGGGGGCGAACCGACGGGGCCGACACTGGCCGTTCGACCGAGGGGGTCTGCCCGACCGTCCCTCCTGCGGGCAGGTTTGCCGGACTCCCTGCGGGGTAGGACCGGTGCGGCCGCCCGCCGTCGGCGGCCGGAGGTCACGGAGCCGGTCGATCAGGAGGTGGAGGGTGGACGTCGTCCGACCCACCCCCACGATCGTCCCCCGCCGGCTCGACGACCCCCTGCACGTCGTCGTCGTCGCCTCCTCCCGCTTCCCGCTGGCCGAGCCGTTCGCCGGTGGGCTGGAGTCGCTCACCTGGAACCTGTGTCGCGGCCTGCGCGAGCGCGGGGTCGAGGTGACCGTCTTCGCCGGCCCGGGCAGCGACCCGCGCCTCGACGCCCGCGAGCTCGCCACCCGCCCGCTCCAGCTGAGCGACACGGCGCGCCGCGACGTCGCCATGCCCCCCGAGACGTGGCTGACCGAGCACCACGCCTACCTCCAGCTGATGCTCGAGCTGCAGCGCCGCGACGACGTCGACGTCGTGCACAACAACAGCCTCCACCACCTCCCCGTCGCGATGGCCGCCGCCGCGCGCGCCCCGATGGTGACGACGCTGCACACCCCGCCGACCCCGTGGCTGGAGCCGGCCATCGCCCTCGCCGCGGACGACCGCTCGCGGTTCGTCGCGGTCAGCGACCACACCCGCGCCGCGTGGAGCCACGTGACGGCCGCCGACGTGGTGCCCAACGGGGTCGACGTCCGGCGCTGGACGCCGGGGCCGGGCGGTGACGCCCTGGCCTGGGCCGGACGCCTCGTCCCCGAGAAGGCGCCGCACCTGGCCATCGACGCCGCGCGGGCGGCCGGTCGGCCGCTGCGGCTGGCCGGGCCGGTCGGTGACCCGGCGTACGTGCGGGCGATGGTGCGCCCGCGGCTCGGCGGTGACATCGAGCTGCTCGGGCACCTCGGAACGGATGAGCTCGTCGAGCTGTTCGGCTCCAGCGCCGCCACCCTCGTCACCCCCGCCTGGGACGAGCCCTACGGACTCGTCGCGGCCGAGTCCCTCGCCTGCGGCACACCGGTCGTCGCGTTCGCCCGCGGAGGTCTGCCGGAGTTCGTCACCCCGGACGTGGGCCGGCTCGTGCCGGCCGACGACGTCGCCGCCGCGGGGCGGGCCGTCGCGGAGGCGGTCGGCCTCGACCGCCGCAGGTGCCGGGAGCACGCCGTCCGGCACTGCTCGGTGGACCGGATGGTCGAGGACTACCTCGAGGTCTACGAGGCGATGCTGCCGCTGAGCGGCGCCGCGTGATCGGCTACTACGTCCACCACCACGGCCGCGGGCACCTGTCCCGGATGACGTCCGTCGCGGCCCACCTGCGCTCGCCCGTGGTCGGCCTGAGCACCCTGCCGGCGCCGCCCGGGTTCGAGGACCGCTGGGAGCGGCTCCCAGCGGACGACGACCCGGCGACCGGCAACGACCTCGACGCCGGCGGCGTCCTGCACTGGGCTCCGTTGCACCACAGCGGAGTCCGCGACCGGGCGGCTGCGCTCACGGCGTGGGTCGCCCGGGCCCGCCCCCGCCTCGTCGTCACGGACGTGTCGGTCGAGGCGGCCTTGGCCGTGCGGCTCTGCGGGGTGCCGGTCGTCGTCGTCGCGCTGCCCGGCGAGCGGACCGACCGCGCCCACGTCAGCGCGTACGACCTCGCCCAGGGCCTGCTCGCGCCCTGGCCCGAGGGCGCGCACGACACGGGCTGGCCGCAGCGCTGGAGGGACGAGGCCCTCTTCGTGGGCGGCCTCTCGCGGTTCGACGGACGGCCTCGGGTCCCCGCCACGAGCACCGACGGTCGGCGCCGGGTGCTCGTCGTGTGGGGTGCGGGCGGCCGCGACACCGACGCCGGCTCGGTCGCGGCGGCACGGGCCGCCACCCCCGGCTGGGAGTGGACCGAGCGCAGCCCGGCCGACCCCTCCCCCGACCTGTGGCACGAGCTGTGCACCGCCGACGTCGTCGTCACGCACGCCGGGCAGAACGCGGTGGCCGACGTCGCCGCCGCCCGCGCGCCGGCCGTCGTCGTCTCACAGCAGCGCCCGTTCGGGGAGCAGGAGGCGACGGTGCGGGCGGTGCAGCGGCTCGGGGTGGCCACGGGTCACGTCGGCTGGCCGCCCGCCGACCGCTGGCCCGGCCTGCTCGACGACGCCGTGCGGCGGGGCGGCGCGGCGTGGGAGCGGTGGAGCACGGGCCGCGGCGCACAGGACGCGGCGGCGTGGCTCGACGCGCTCGCCGCGACCCCGGACGCCGTCCCGGCCGCAGGGGTCGTGTCGTGAGCGCGCGGCTCGCGGTCGTGACGATCGTCCACGGTCGCCACGACCACCTGCGCGGGCAGCTGGCCGGCCTGCGCCGCCAGACGCGGCGGCCCGACGTCCTCGTCGTCGTCGCGATGGACGACGACGAGGTCAGTGGTGTCGTCGACGACGCGGCGCCGCCGGGGTGGGACGTGCGGCACGCGAGCATCGACCGGATGCAAGGGCGCCTGCCGCTGGCCGCCGCGCGCAACCTCGGCGTCGCCACGGCGCTCGCGGCCGGGGCCGAGCACCTCGTCCTCCTCGACGTCGACTGCGTCCCCTCCGACGGTCTCGTCGCCCGCTACGGCGAGCTGCTGGGGTCGCTCGACCCGCTCGCGCGCCCCACGCTCCTGTGCGGGGACGTCGCCTACGAGCGCGACCCGGACGAAGGTCCTCAGCCCCCGCGCCACCACCCGGCCCGTCCGGAGCTCGGCGCCGACGAGGTGCGGGTCGTCGACGACGTCACCCTCTTCTGGTCCCTCTCCTTCGCCTCCACGGCGGCCGACCTCGCGGCGCTCGGCGGCTTCGACGAGGGCTACGTCGGCTACGGCGCCGAGGACACCGACGTCGGGCAGCGCCTCGCCCGCGCAGGGGGCCGGCTGCTGTTCGTCGGTGGCGCCGGGGCCGTGCACCAGTGGCACCCCAGCCCCAGCCCGCCCGTCCAGCACGTCGAGGACATCGTCCTCAACGCCAACAGGTTCGCGCAGGTGTGGGGCTGGTGGCCGATGACCGGGTGGCTCGAGCAGCTGCGTGACCTCGGCCTCGTGGACCGCGAGACCGACGGCCGCTGGGTCACCGTCCCCTGACCGCGGCGGCGGGCGTGACGAGGTGGGCCGACCCGCGCGGGCCCCTCCACCCGCGGGGTCGGTCTGGGGTGGGGCCGTCGGTATGGTCACCCGGCCCGGGGGGCGCTGTCAGCCCCGTTGCAGCAACCTGCAGGCGCGGCCCGGTGGGGCCGCTCAGTCGGTGCGCGCCTCGCCGCGTCCGAGGCGGAACCCCGCCGAGAACCGCGAGCGCACCTCGAGGGTCTCGAGGATCCGGGCGACCTCGGAGCGCACGGTGCGGACGCTGACCCGGAGGTGACGGGCCACGGCCTCGTCCGTCATGCCCTGCTGCATGAGGTCGACGACCCGCTCCTGCCGCTCGCTCAGGTGGACGGCCTCGGCCCGCTCGGTGCCGCACCCGAAGGCGGAGGCGAGGACCGCGTTCCAGTAGCTCATCGCCTGCTCGAGCACGCGTGGGGAGCGCACGTCGATGACCGAGAACTGCCCGTCGACGGTCGGCCCCTCGAGGAGGACGCGCTCGTGGTCGATGACCTTCATCTGGATGTCGGCGACCGCGAAGAGGTAGTCGCCGACGGGCTCGGCCACGAGCATCCGCCGACACTCGTCGTCGAGCCGCTCGTAGTCGAACACGCTGACCATCTCGAGGCCGCGCTCCACGAGCGCACGGTTGCCGGGCAGGCTCATCCGCAGCTGGGCCGGGGTCGCGGTCGGGCGCACCGACAGCAGGTGGCGCCAGGTCACGGCCTCGGCGGTCAGCCACTCGTTGACGTCGTTGCCGACGGCGCCGATGCGGCACTCGGTGCTCGCACCCGCCTCGAGGTCACGGCACAGCCGGGTCCGCTCGGCCCACAGCGCCATCCCGGCGTCCGTGACGGCGGCCCGCTGGGAGGGCGCGAAGCGCGAGCCCGGCCACTGCCTGCCGCTCATCGTCGCCTCCCGTCCGCTCCTCGTGGGCTACCCGCGAGTATGCCGTGCCCGCCCCACCGCGAACGCGTGTGAACCCGCCGGGCTCGCCCGGCGCTTTCACACGCGTTCGCTCTGGGGGCCTCGGGGGGTCAGGCGGGCGAGGGGGCCGAGAGCGCGACCCAGGCGGAGCGGATGTGACGCTCGGTCAGCGTCGCGGCCGCGTCTCCGTCGCCGGCCACGACCGCCGCGAAGATCTCCTCGTGGTCGCGCCGGAGCACGGGCGCGAGGTCATCCCACACCTCGACGCTGCGGAAGCGGTCGAGGATGGGCAGGCGCATCGACTCGCGGATCGCCGAGGTGAGGTCGCGCGCCAGCGCGTTGCCGGCCGCCTCGGCGAGCGCGACGTGGAAGTCCGTGTCGCAGTCGTTGAAGCGAGCCCGGTCGATGCCGGGGTCGGCCATCTCGTCGAGCAGCGCCCGCATCGCCGCCAGGTCCTCGGGCGTCGCGTGGGTGGCCGCCAGCCGGACGCTCAGGCGCTCCAGGGCGATGCGGACCTCGACGACGTCGGGCAGCGGGAACGCCGCGAGCGCGACGTGCAGCCGCAGCAGCCGCCCGAGGGCCCCGCTCGGCACGGCGGTCAACGTCGTGCCGCCGGCCGCCCCGGCCCCGACCGAGGAGCGCACGACGCCCTGGGCCTGGAGGGTGCGGACGGCCTCGCGCACCGCGGCGCGGCTCACGCCGAGCCGGGCCGCGAGGTCGCGCTCGGCCGGCAGGTGGTCGCCGACCTCGAGGTCGCCGCCGAGGATCCGCTCGTCGACCCAGCGCAAGACGAGCTCGAAGGCACGCAGTCCGCCGGTCTCGGGGCCGGGCAGCGGGTCGGCGGCGCTCACGCGCTCAGGATGCCACGCCACGCCGCACGACACGCCGAATGGTCGGACCACTATTGGTCAGACCATTGACACCGCCACGGACCCGGCCCTACCGTCATCGCATCCCGAATGGTCTGACCATTCAGGATCCCCGCCCAGAGACGTGCGACCGGAGGACCCGATGACCCTGACCGCAGTGACGACGACCGGACCGGCGACGGCCCTGGCCGTCCCGACGCAGTTCCGCCCGGAGCTCACCCCGGTGGGCGGCAGCCTCACCCTCTCCGCACTCGTCGCCCTCCTCCCCCTCGTGACGGTCTTCGTCACCCTCGGGGTGCTGCGCTGGAAGGCCCACTGGGCCGGCCTCACGGCGGTCGCGGTCGCGGTGCTCGTCGCCTCGCTCGCCTTCGGGATGCCCGTGCACCTCGCGGCGCTCTCGGCGACCCAGGGCGCCGCCTTCGGCCTCTTCCCGATCATGTGGATCGTCTTCACGGCGATCCTGCTCTACCAGGTGACCGTGCGCTCGGGTCGCTTCGAGGACCTGCGCGCGACCTTCCACCTCATCAGCGACGACCCGCGCATCCAGGCGATCATCATCGCCTTCTGCTTCGGCGGCCTGCTCGAGGCGCTCGCCGGCTTCGGCGCCCCCGTCGCCATCACCGGCGTCATGCTCATGGCCCTCGGCTTCTCGCCGCTGCGCGCCGCCGCGGTCGTCCTCCTCGCGAACACCGCGCCCGTCGCCTTCGGCGCCGTCGGCACCCCGATCATCACCGCGGGCACCCTGACCGGCATCCCGTACCACGAGATCGGCGCGTACGTCGGGCACCAGACCCCGGTGCTCGCCGCGTTCGTCCCGCTCCTGCTCGTCCTCATGGCCGGCGGTCGCCGCGGGGTGCGCGAGACCTGGCCGGTCGCGGTCGTCGTCGGGCTGACCTTCGCCGTCGCGCAGTGGTTCGCCGCGACGTACGTCTCGGTCGAGCTGACCGACATCATCGCCTCGCTCGCCGGCCTCGCCGCCGCCGTCCTCTTCCTCAAGGCGTGGCGGCCTCGGGGCCGCGAGACCGCCCTCGCGACGATGCAGGTCGAGCGCGAGCGCGAGCTGGCCTCCGTCGGCGCGGGCCCGGGCTCGTCCGCCACCGTCACCCCGCCCGCCGACGCCCACGCCGTCTCGGCCGACGCCCTCGCGAGGCGCTCGCACGACCTCACCCCGGGCCGCATCACGATGGCCCTGCTCCCCTACCTCCTCGTCATCGTCGTCTTCGGCGTCGCGAAGCTCGTCACCCCGGTCAAGACCTGGCTCGTCGGCACCGACGTCAAGGTGCCCTGGCCGGGCCTCTCCGGCGAGGTCCTCACCCTCAAGGGCACGCCGAGCGCGGCCACGACCTACACGCTGCCGTGGCTCAGCTCGCCCGGCACGATGCTCCTGCTCTGCTCGCTCGTCGTCGCCGCCGTGTACGCCGTCGGGATGCGCGGCTGGGCCGCCGAGGCCTGGGCCGTCGCGCACCGGATGCGCTGGGCGTTCCTCACCGTCGCCTCGATGCTCGCGCTCGCCTACGTCATGAACTTCTCGGGGCAGACCATCGTCATCGGCACCTGGATCGCCGGCACCGGCGCCCTGTTCGCCTACCTCAGCCCGACCCTCGGCTGGATCGGCACGGCCGTCACCGGGTCCGACACGAGCGCCAACGCCCTCTTCGCCACGCTCCAGCAGAGCGCCGCACAGACGGCCGGCATCGACCCGACGCTCCTCGTCGCCTCGAACACCTCCGGCGGCGTGGTCGGCAAGATGATCAGCCCCCAGAACCTGACGATCGCCGCGACCAGCGTGGGCCTGCTCGGGCGCGAGGCCGACATCCTCCGTAGGGTCCTGCCATGGAGCGTCGGCCTGATCCTCGCGATGTGCCTCCTCGTGGGCCTGCAGTCGACCGTCCTGGCGTGGATGCTCCCGTGAGCGCGCTCGCCCGCCCCGGCACCGACCTGCGGGTCGCGCTGTTCGCCACCTGCTTCAACGACACGATGTGGCCCGGCACGCTCAAGGCCACCGTCCGGCTCCTCGAGCGGCTCGGCTGCACGGTCGAGTTCCCCCAGGCGCAGACCTGCTGCGGCCAGATGCTCACCAACACCGGCTACGGGGCGAAGGCCCTGCCGCTGGTGCGCCGCTTCGTCGACGTCTTCGAGGGCTACGACGCGGTCGTCGCGCCGTCCGGGTCGTGCGTCGGCTCGGTCCGCCACCAGCACCGCGGCATCGTCGAGCTCGCCGGCGACGACCGGCTCGCGAGCCGGGTGGAGCACACCGTCCCCAAGGTGCTCGAGCTCTCGGAGCTGCTCGTCGACGTCCTCGGCGTCACCGACGTCGGCGCGTGGTTCCCGCACCGCGTCACCTACCACCCGACCTGCCACTCGCTGCGGATGCTGCGGGTCGGCGACCGGCCGCTGCAGCTCCTGCGGGCGGTGCGGGGCATCGACCTCGTCGAGCTGCCCGGCGCCACCGAGTGCTGCGGGTTCGGCGGCACCTTCGCGATGAAGAACGCCGACGTGTCGGTCGCGATGGGCTCGGACAAGGCCCGGGCCGTCGTCGGCACCGGCGCCGAGGTCCTCGTCGCCGGCGACAACTCCTGCCTCGCCCACATCGGGGGCATCCTCGGCCGGCAGCGCGCCGGCGTCCGCCACCTGCACCTGGCCGAGGTCCTCGCCTCGACCGAGGAGGACCCGGCATGACCACGACCACCCCCGGCCCCGTCCAGCAGACCTCGCCGGTCTTCGTGGGGATGCCGAAGTTCCCCACCGCCGCCCGCGAGGCACTGGCCAACACCCAGCAGCGCCGCAACCTCAGGCACGCGACGCACACGATCCGCGACAAGCGGGCCCGCGTCGTCGCCGAGGTGCCGGAGTGGGAGGCGCTGCGCGTCGCCGGCGCCGAGGCCAAGGACGAGGCGCTCGCCCACCTCGGCGACTACCTCGAGCAGCTCGAGGCGAGCCTCACCGCGAACGGCGCGACCGTGCACTGGGCGCGCGACGCCGCCGAGGCCAACGCGATCGTCCTCGGCATCGTCCGGGACCAGCAGGTCGACGAGGTCGTCAAGGTCAAGTCGATGGCCACCCAGGAGATCGAGCTCAACGAGGCGCTCGAGGCCGCCGGGGTCAACGCCTGGGAGACCGACCTCGCCGAGCTCATCGTCCAGCTCGGGCACGACCGGCCGAGCCACATCCTCGTGCCGGCCATCCACCGCAACCGCAGCGAGGTGCGCGACATCTTCCGCCGCGAGATGGCCGCGGTCGGTCGCCCCGCGCCGGAGGACCTCACCGACGAGCCCGCCCGCCTCGCCGAGGCCGCGCGGCTGCACCTGCGCGAGAAGTTCCTCCGCGCGAAGGTCGCGGTCTCGGGGGCCAACTTCGCCGTCGCCGAGACCGGCACGCTCGTCGTCGTCGAGTCCGAGGGCAACGGGCGGATGTGCCTCACGCTGCCCGACACGCTCGTCACCGTCGTCGGCATCGAGAAGGTCCTGCCCCGGTGGGACGACCTCGCGCCGATGCTCCAGCTGCTCCCCCGCTCGAGCACGGGCGAGCGGATGAACCCGTACACGACGATGTGGAGCGGCGCCCACGACGGCGACGGGCCGCAGGACGTCCACGTCGTCCTCCTCGACAACGGCCGCAGCCACGTCCTCGCCGACCGCGTCGGCCGCCAGGCGCTGCGCTGCATCCGCTGCTCGGCCTGCCTCAACGTCTGCCCGGTCTACGAGCGCACCGGCGGCCACGCCTACGGCTCGGTCTACCCCGGCCCGATCGGCGCCGTCCTCAACCCCCAGCTGCGCGGGACGACGAGCGAGGTCGACAAGTCGCTGCCCTACGCCTCCAGCCTCTGCGGCGCGTGCTTCGACGCGTGCCCGGTGCGCATCGACATCCCCGAGCTGCTCGTCGAGCTGCGCGGGCGGGTCGTCGAGCAGGAGGGCCGCACCGCCGAGTCGGCCGCGATGGCCGCCGCCGCGTGGGTGCTGTCGGACCCGAAGCGGCTCGCGGCCGCGCAGCGGGCCGCGACGACCGCGGGTCGCGTCATCGGTGGCCGCACGGTACGGGCGGTGCCGGGGCTCGGTGCGTGGACCGACGCCCGGGACGTGCCGACCCCACCGACCGAGACCTTCCGGCAGTGGTGGGCCCGCGAGCGCGGGGAGGGGTCCCGATGAGCGCGCGCGACGAGATCCTCGCGCGGGTGCGCGGCGCCACCGCCGACGTCGTCACGACGCCGGCCGACCGCGCCCCGACCGCCGTCGTCGAGGAGACCTCCCCCGGGCGGGCGGCCACCCTCGACCTCTTCGCCGAGAACGTCGCCGACTACCGGGCGCAGGTCGTCCGGGTCGCGGCGTCCGGCGTCGCCGGGGTCGTGGCGGACGCCTTGCGGCAACAGGGTTGTGCCACAGCCGTCCTGCCCACCGGCCTCGACCCCGCGTGGCGGGGGGCGGCGACGGAGGTCGTCCGCGTGCTCGACGAGGCCGACGTCCGGGTCGACGCCGAGCTCGACGCGGTCGACGCCGTCGTCACCGCGGCGGCCGTCGGCATCGCCGTGACCGGCACCGTCGTCCTCGACCACGCGGCCGACCAGGGGCGCCGCGCCCTCACCCTCGTCCCCGACGTGCACGTCTGCGTCGTGCGCGCCGGGCAGGTCGTCCACGACGTCCCCGAGGCGGTCGGGCGGCTGCGTCCCGAGCCGGGCCTCGCGCGACCCCTGACGTGGGTCAGCGGACCGAGCGCGACGAGCGACATCGAGCTCGAGCGCGTCGAGGGCGTCCACGGGCCGCGTACCCTCGTCGTCGTGCTCGTCGACGAGGAGGTCTGACCGGATGACTGCTGCCGACGACGAGCAGGCCTCCCCCACACCGGTGTTCTTCCTGGCCGGCGGCACCGGCATCTCGGCCGAGACGCTGGGGAACCTCATCATCAACCAGTTCCCGACGGTCGACTTCGTGCGCCGGAAGATCCCGTTCATCACGACCGTCGAGCAGGCCCACCGGGTCGTCGAGGAGCTCGACGCCGCGGTCACCGAGTCGACGACGCCCATCGTCTTCTCGAGCGTCGCCGACGCCGAGCTGCGCGACGTCCTGCGCGGCACCCGCTGCGCGTTCATCGACCTCTTCGGCAGCCACCTCGACATCGTCGAGCGGGTCCTCCACGTCAACGCCAGCCCCAAGGTGCCGGCCCTGCACGGGCTCGGCGACATCCACCGCTACGAGCGACGGATGAAGGCCATCGACTTCTCGCTCGAGCACGACGACGGCGCCAGCCTGCGCAACCTCCAGCAGGCGGAGCTGATCCTCGTCGCCCCGTCACGCTGCGGCAAGACGCCGACGTCGCTCTACCTCGCCCTGCAGCACGGCGTGAAGGTCGCCAACTACCCGCTCGTCGACGAGGACCTGCGCGCCAGCGAGCTGCCGGAGGCGGTGCGCCCCTATCTCGACCGCTGCGTCGCGCTGACCTCCACGCCGGCGCGTCTCAGCCAGGTGCGCAGCGAGCGCCGACCCGACTCCCCCTACGCCTCCCTCCGGCAGTGCTCGTGGGAGCTCAAGCGCGCCGAGGAGCTCTACCGGGCGCCCCGGCTGCCGGTCATCAACTCCGCCGGGATGTCGGTCGAGGAGATGGCGGCCGTGATCATGCACACGCGCCAGCTCAAGGGCTCCGGCTGACCCGGGCTGCCATCCTGTCCCTCGCCGCCACCCCGGCCACCCGCCCGACCACCGCCCCACCCCGCGCGCCCCGTCCCCGGAAGGACCCCCGCCATGACCACCACCGTCCGCTGGTTCCGCGAGCTCGGCCTCGACGACGTCGAGTCCGTGGGCGGCAAGAACGCCTCGCTCGGCGAGATGGTCCAGCATCTCTCGGCCGCCGGCGTCGCCGTCCCCGACGGGTTCGCCACGACCGCGGACGCCTACCGGGCCTTCCTCGGCGAGACCGGGCTCGCCGAGCGCATCTCCGGCCTGCTCGCCGACCTCGACGTCGACGACACGCGGCGCCTGGCCGAGGTCGGCCGCGAGATCCGCGAGGCCGTCGAGGCGCAGCCCTTCCCCGAGGACCTCGACCGCGACATCCGCGCGGCCTACGAGCGCCTCGCCGGTGAGGCCGGTGACGAGGCGAGCTTCGCCGTCCGCTCCAGCGCCACCGCCGAGGACCTGCCGGACGCGTCGTTCGCCGGCCAGCAGGAGACCTTCCTCAACGTCCGCGGCATCGACAACGTCCTGCACGCCATCCGCCTCGTCTTCGCCTCGCTCTACAACGACCGCGCGATCGCCTACCGGGTGCACAGCGAGTTCGACCACGACGTCGTCGCCCTCTCGGCCGGGGTCCAGCGGATGGTCCGCTCCGACATCGGCGCCTCGGGCGTCATGTTCACCATCGACACCGAGTCGGGCTTCGAGGACGCGGTGTTCATCACGAGCGCGTACGGCCTCGGCGAGGGCGTCGTCCAGGGCGCCGTCAACCCCGACGAGTTCTACGTCCACAAGCCCGCGCTGCGCGCCGACCGCCCGGCGATCCTCAAGCGCGGCGTCGGCGCCAAGGCCACGAAGATGGTCTACACGCAGGACGCGACGGTCGGCCGGACCACCGAGTTCGTCCCCGTCGACGAGGCCGAGCAGCGCCGCCTCAGCCTGACCGACGACGAGGTGACCGAGCTCGCGCGCACCGCCCTGCGCATCGAGGAGCACTACGGCCGCCCGATGGACATCGAGTGGGGCCGCGACGGGGTCGACGGGAAGCTGTACGTCCTCCAGGCGCGGCCCGAGACCGTCAAGTCGCGCGCGGCCGGCGGTGTGCAGCAGCGCTTCCGGCTCGAGGAGCGTGGCCCGGTCGTCGTCGAGGGCCGCGCCATCGGCCAGAAGATCGGCGCCGGGTCCGTGCGCGTCCTCACCGACATCGGGGCGATGCACGACTTCCGGCCCGGCGAGGTCCTCGTCGCCGACATGACCGACCCAGACTGGGAGCCGATCATGAAGCGCGCCAGCGCCATCGTCACCAACCGCGGCGGGCGCACCTGCCACGCGGCGATCATCGCCCGCGAGCTCGGGATCCCCGCGGTCGTCGGCACCGGCACCGCCACCCACGAGCTCGCGGACGGCCGCGAGGTCACCGTCTCGTGCGCCGAGGGCGACACCGGGTTCGTCTACGACGGCCTGCGCGAGTTCACCGTCTCCGAGACCACGCTCGACGAGATGCCCGAGATCCCGACGAAGATCATGATGAACGTCGGCACGCCCGAGCAGGCGTTCGAGTTCTCGCGCCTGCCCCACCGCGGGATCGGCCTGGCGCGCACCGAGTTCATCGTCAACCGGCAGATCGGCATCCACCCGCGTGCGCTGCTCGAGCTCGACGACCAGGAGCCGGGCGTCAAGCAGGAGATCGAGGAGCGCATCGCCGCCTACGCCGGGCCGCGCGAGTACTTCGTCCAGCGGCTCGCCGAGGGCGTCGCGATGCTCGCGGCCGCCTTCGCGCCCGAGCCGGTCATCGTGCGCCTGTCGGACTTCAAGTCCAACGAGTACGCCGGCCTCCTCGGCGGCGAGCGCTACGAGCCGCACGAGGAGAACCCGATGCTCGGGTACCGCGGCGCGGCGCGCTACCTCTCGGACGACTTCGCCGAGTGCTTCGCGATGGAGTGCGAGGCGCTGCGCCACGTCCGTGACGAGATGGGCCTGACCAACGTCAAGATCATGATCCCGTTCGTGCGCACCGTCGCCGAGGCCGAGGGCGTCATCGCACTGCTGGCGCAGCACGGTCTCGAGCGCGGGAAGAACGACCTCCAGGTCGTCATGATGTGCGAGCTGCCCTCGAACGCCGTCAACGCCCACGCCTTCCTCGACCACGTCGACGGCTTCTCGATCGGGTCCAACGACCTCACCCAGCTGACGCTCGGCGTCGACCGCGACTCCTCGCTCGTCGCCGGCTCCTTCGACGAGCGCGACCCTGCGGTCAAGGCCCTGCTGTCGATGGCCATCCGCGCCTGCCGCGAGCGCGGCAAGTACGTCGGCATCTGCGGCCAGGGGCCCTCGGACCACCCGGACCTCGCCGAGTGGCTCGTCGACGAGGGCATCGAGTCGATGTCGCTCAACCCCGACACGGTCATCGACACCTGGCTGCGTCTGGCCAAGCGCGGCTGAGGCGACCCGCGGGCCCCGGTCGGCGGACGGACCCGGTAGAACGGAGGGTGCACCCGTCGACGCCACCCGCGGAGGACCCGATGACACCCCCGACCGCCCGCTCCCCGCGCATCGGTGGCGCCGACGTGCTCGACCTCGTCTCGGACCTGCTGGAGGAGGGCCGCCTCCGGCCGGACGGCCTCGGGACGCGTCGCCTGCTCGGCGAGCTGGTGCGCCGGGGGGTCGAGGTCGTCCCCGGGGCCGAGTGGTGCAGCATCACGGCGATGCGCTCGGAGTCGCTGACCACCCTCGCGACCTCGCACGACGAGGCCCTGGCCGCCGACCAGGTGCAGTACGACATCGGGTCCGGCCCGTGCGTCGACGCCGTCGTCGAGGACCACGTCTTCCTGACCCGCCGCGTCCACGAGGACGCCCGGTGGCCCGAGTACGGTCGCCGGGTCCACGCCGAGGTGGGCGTCGGCAGCGTCCTGGCCCAGCGCCTGACACTCGTCGACGGCACCGACACGGTGGCCGCCCTCAACATCTACTCCACGCGTGAGGACGCGTTCGGGGCGGAGTCGCTGCGCCAGGCGCTGCTGCTCGCCACCCAGTGCTCGCTGCTCGTCGCCGCGTACCTCGCCCACGGGCGCTCCGAGAACCTCCTGCGGGCGCTCGACAGCAACCGGGAGATCGGGGTGGCCGTGGGCGTCCTCATGGCCCGCCACCGGGTGACGCGTGAGGAGGCCTTCGCGATGCTCCGCGTCGCCAGCCAGGCCGCGAACCGCAAGATCCGGGACCTCGCGAGCGAGGTCGCCGACACCGGCGACCTCCCCTGACCGCGAACGGCGGGCCGCCTGCACGTTTGCGCGTGCCCCCGTCCGGGCAGGTCATCGACAGGGCGGCCACCCGCCGGGTCAAGCAGCGGCCGGGCGGGTGGCCACCCGTCAGCGTGGCCGCGAGGCCGGGCGGTCGTCGAGGACCGGGAGGTCGCCGGTGTGCACGACCGTCTCGGCGAGGTCGCGCAGCTTGCGGTTGCGGGTCGTGCTCAGCCGGCGCAGCAGCTCGAAGGCGTCCTCGGCCGGCAGCCGCCGCCGGGCCATGAGCACCCCGATGGCCATCCCGATGGTGCGGTTGCTCCGGAGGGCGACGGCGAGGTGGTCGGCCCGGGTCTCGGCCTCGGTGACGTGACGTCTCTGCGCGTCCACGAGCTCCTCCAGCTCGGCGGAGCGGGACCGTTCACGGGCCAGCGCCGTCACATCGGTGACGACGACGAGGACGCCCAGCACCCCACCCACCGCGGACCGCACCGGGCTGACGGAGCAGCACCAGAACACCTGCTCGGGCCGGCCGTGGCGGTCGAGCACGAGCGGCAGCGCGTCCTCGTGGACCGCGACTCCCTCGGCGAGCACGCGTCGCACCCGTGCGCCGAGCGCCGCCCACGCCGGCGAGCAGGCATCCGCCGCGCGGCGTCCCATCACGTCGAGATCCTCGGACCCGCAGAGCTCGCGGAAGGCGTCGTTGTGGAGCTGCACCAGGTCCTCGCCCCAGCACAGGAGCATCGGGACCGTGGCCGGCAGCAGGGTGCCGACGGCCGCCGTGAGCTCCGGGGGCCAGCCGTCGGGGTCGCCGACGGGCGTCGCCGCCCAGTCCACGCGGCGCGCGAGGGTCGAGGTCCGGTCGTGGCCGGGGAAGAGGGTCGCGAGGGCCGGCGGGGTCGGCGACGGCGTCGGACGGGGGTGGTGCGGGTCGGTGCGGTGGTGCGGATCGTGGGGCTCGTGCACGGTGGGACGGGGCATCGGGTCCTGCCGGGTGTGGCCGGCGCGGCTGGGCCGTGGGTTGGACCCGCCACGCTCGTCGGACAGCGTAGGCGAGCGCACCGACAGGACCCGACGCCTGCGGCACCGCACCGGGCCCGGGGTCGGCCTCAGGGTCAGAACACGGGTTTGCCGCCGGTGACGCCGAGCACGGTCCCGGACACGTAGCTCGCCTCGTCCGAGGCGAGGAAGACGAAGGCCGCGGCCACCTCGACCGGCTGGCCGACCCGCCCGAGCGGCGTCTGCGCGCCGAAGCCCTCGACGGCGTCGGCCGGCATCGTCGCCGGGATGAGCGGGGTCCAGATGGGACCGGGGGCGACCGCGTTGACGCGGATCCCCCGCGGGCCGAGCTCCTGGGCGAGGTTGACGACGAGGTTGTTGAGGGCGGCCTTCGTCGCCGCGTAGTCCAGCAGCTGCTCGCCCGGCTGATAGGCCTGGACGGAGGTCGTGACGACCACCGAGCCCTGCGACTCCTCGAGGTCGCGTGCCAGCTCGCGCACCAGCCAGAAGGTCGCGAAGACGTTCGTGGCGAAGGTCCGCTCGACCTGCTCGGGCGGGAAGTCCTCGAGACCGTCGTGCGTCATCTGGAAGGCCGCGTTGCTCACGAGCACGTCGAGGCCGCCGAGCTCGGCGCGCACCCGCTCGACGACCTCGACGACCGCGCCGTGGGTGCGCAGGTCGGCCTCGACCGCGACCGCCCGACCGCCGGCCGCCTCGACCGCGGCCACCGTCTCGCGTGCGTCCTCGCCCTCTTCCGGCAGGTGCGTGACGACGAGGGTCGCGCCCTCGTGCGCGAAGGTGACGGCGACGGCCCGACCGATGCCGGAGTCGCCGCCGGTCACGAGGACGCGCTTGCCGACGAGGCGGTCACGCCCCACCCACGACGTCTCGCCGTGGTCCGGTCGGGGGTCGAGGGCGGCGGTCGTGCCCGGCCACTGCTGCTCCTGGGCGGGGATCTGGGTCATCGGGGTGCTCCTGGGTCGAGGGGCACCGCCCGGACCGACGGCGCCGTCCTGCCACTACCCGTCGGGTGTCGCGTCACACCCCGACCGGACGCGTCCGCCCCGCCGGGGGCGGTCCGGTCGGGATGGCCTCAGACGAGGATCTCGAGCGGCTCGCGGGTCACGAGCTGTTCCCAGGGTCGGGCCCCGGCCGAGGCGGCGACCACCTCCCGCAGGCGGACGCGGATCGAGGACGGCAGCGACGAAGGTCGAGGGAGCAGAGTTGTCTCACACCGACACTCGCGCATCGAGTCGGCCCAGTAGAGCGAGGGTGAGGCGCGCGGGACCAGGGGCACCTCGGCGCGGAGCATCGCCACCAGGCGGCCGCACCGGCGGCACGAGGCGGCTCCCACGTCGCTGAGCCGGGCGGCGGCACTCATGCCGCCCCCACCGTCGTCGTCATCATCCCGACCTCGTCCTCCTCGCGGCGCCCCGGCTCCGCACCGGTGTGGCGACGAGCAGGTACCCCGGCGGGAGGGACGGAAACACCAATCCCCGAGATCCTCACCCTCCGGAAGGTTTCCCTTCCACGCGGCAAGGTTTCCCTTCCACGCGGCAAGGTTTCCCTTCCACCCGCAACCACTCCTTGCGAGCGGCAAGGGAATCCTTCCGGAGCGCATGGATCCCGGGACGGCACACATCCACCCGGCGCTCTCAGCCGGCCTCAGGCCGCACCCCGCCGGCCGGACTCGCCCCTCGTCAGGCGGCCACGACGTCCAGGCTCCCCCGCAGCTGGCGCAGGATGCGGGACAGGATGCGCGACACCTGCATCTGGCTGACCCCGAGCATCGACCCGATCTCGGACTGCGTCAGCTCCTCCACGAAACGCAGCCGCACCACCCGGCGGTCCCGCTCCCCGAGCGAGTCCAGGGCCAGCCGCAGGTCGGTGTGCAGCTCGAAACGGTGGTAGAAGTCCCCGAGGTCGGCCAGTCGGTCGCCCTCCGTCCCGCCGGCCAGCACCGGGGCATCGAGCGATGCCGGGCGGAAACCGCTGCCGCACAGCCGTGCCGACTCGACGTCGGCAGGCTCGCACTCCATCAGGTCCGCGACCTCGGCGACCGTCGCCTCGCGTCCGAGCCGGTGGCGCAGGCTCTCCTCGGCCACGACGACCTCGGCCCTCAGCTCCTGCACGCGACGGGGCGGCCGCACGACCCAGCCGCAGTCCCGGAAGTGGCGCTTGAGCTCGCCGGCGATCGTCGGGACGGCGAACGCGACGAAACCCGCCCCGGAGTCGGGGTGGTAGCGGTCCACGGCGGCGACGAGAGCCGTCCGGGCGACCTGCTCGAGGTCGTCCCGCTCGATGCCCCGCCCGGAGTAGCGATGAGCCAGACCGTCGGCGAGCGGGAGCATCTCCTCCACGACCTGGGCACGCAGGCGACGCTGCTCGTCGCGGTGCGACGACGCGGCGACGCGGCAGAGCAGACCGTCGACGACCTGGTCGCGCTCGCTCGGCTGGGTGGATCGGGGGGTCCTGGACATGACTGTCCTCCATCAGGAAGAAGGAGGGCACTCTGTCTGACCCGCGACGCGGCCGGGTCTGGACCGAGGACACGACCGTGTCACGGATGGGCCCCGGACGGGGGTTTGGTGACGCGGAGTTCTCGACCCGCTCCGGGAGCCCGCCGGCAGGGCACGGCCCCGCAGGTGCGTTTCGGGCGAGAGGTCAGGGGTACCGCCCAGCGCATGACGACCCCCGCCGCCCACCGGCCCCCCGTCCACCACACCGTCGCCGCGCGACCCGAGGACGTGTGGGCCGTGCTCGCCGACGGCTGGGCCTACCCGACCTGGGTCGTCGGCGCCGCCCGGGTGCGTGCGGTCGACCCCGGCTGGCCGGCCGTCGGCACGCGCATCGAGCACAGCGTCGGGGTGTGGCCGCTCCTGCTGTCGGACAACACCGAGGTCGAGGACAGCGACCCCGGCCGCATGCTCCTGCTGCGCGCTCAAGGATGGCCCCTCGGCGAGGCCCACGTCCTGCTCGAGCTCACGCCCGCCGGGGACGGCACCAGGCTCAGCCTGCGCGAGGACGTCGTGAGCGGTCCGTCCCGCATCCTCCCGGTGCCGCTGCGGCAGGCCGCCATCCACCCGCGCAACGTCGAGTCGCTGCGCCGGCTGGCGCTGCTCGCCGAGCGCCGCGACCCGACCGGCCGGCCGCACCCGGGGCGGGCGGTCAGCGGGGGCTGACGCGCTCCGGCCCCAGCACGCGGTGCCAGACGGTACGGGTCAGCGCCCGCCGCGCGGCACCGACCGGCCCCTGCGCGTCGAGTGCCGCCCGGGCCGCGTTCCACCCGCAGGCCCCGTGCACCCCGCCCCCGGGGTGCGCCGACGCGGACGCCAGGTAGAGCCGGTCGACCGGCGTCTCGGGGCGGCCGAGACCGGGGACGGGCCGCAGGAACAGCTGGTGGTGCAGGGCCGACGAGCCCCCGTTGAGGGCCCCGAGGTCGAGGTTGGCGTCCGCCGCCTGGAGGTCCGTCGGGGTCTGGACGAGCCGCGCCGTGACGGCGTCGCGGAAGCCGGGGGCCACCGCCTCGACGGCGTCCTCGACCGCCTCGACCTGCGCGGCGACGGCCCCGGCGTCGTCGCCGAGGGAGCGCGGCAGGTGCGTGTACCCCCACGCGGTCTCGGTCCCGGGCGGGCAGCGCGTCGGGTCGGCGACACCCATCTGGCCGAAGAGGACGAACGGCGGCGACGGAAGCCGACCCGTCGTCAGCGCGGCCGACGACTGGACGAGGCCGTCGGCGTCGACCCCGAGGTGTACCGTGCCGGCCTGCCGCGCCCCGTCCGCCGCCCACGGGACCGGCTGCGAGAGAGCCCAGTTCAGCTTGAGGGTCGAGGGGTCCCACTCGAAGCGCTCGAGCCGCTCACGCAGCCGGGGGTGCAGCGCCCCGGCGGGGAGCATCCGGCCGAACAGCGCCGGGGCAGAGACGTCGGCGACGACCGCCCGGCGGGCCCGCACCCGGCGACCGTCCGCCAGCACGACGCCGGTCGCGCGCCGACCACGCAGCTCGACCCGCTCGACGGCGGCCCCCGTCATCACCCGACCGCCGGCGGCCCGGTAGCGCGCCGCCATCGCCTCGGACAACCGGCCGGCTCCGCCCTCGGGCACGGGGTAGCCGACGTCCTGCCCGAGCATGCTGAGCAGCCAGCCGTACAGGGCGCTGCCCGCGGCGTCCGGCGGCACGTCGGTGTGCGCGGCGTTGCCCGAGAGCAGCAGCCCCGCGTCCGTCCCCCGGAACTCCTCCGCGGCCAGCCGGCGCACCGGCAGCGCGAGGCGGCGGACGAGGTCGAGCCCCTCCGCGGCACCGAGGACGCGAGCCAGCCGCACCCCGGGGCGCACCGGCGGGAAGGTCGTGAAGAGCGCGTCGAGCAGCGGGTCGCGCAGCCGCTGCCACTGCCGCACCATCCGCAGCCAGGCCTCGCCGTCGCCGGGGGCGTCCTCGTCGAGCCGGGCGGCGGTGCCGTCGGGGTCGTCGTGCATGACGGCGCACCGTCCGTCGGCCAGCACGTGCGCGAGGACGTCCGGCGAGCGCCGCCACGTCAGGCCGTGGGACTCCAGGCCGAGGTCGCGGATGACCGGGCTCGCGGCCGCGAGGGGGTAGAAGGCGCTGAAGAGGTCGGTGACCACCCCGGGCGCCAGCACCTCGGCGCTCCGGACCGCACCGCCGACCTCGTCCTGGGCCTCGACGAGCAGGACGTCCCAGCCGGCGTCGGCGAGGGCGATGGCGGCGACGAGCCCGTTCGGCCCGGCCCCGACGACGACGGCGTCACAGGTGTCCACGGGTGGGCGCTACCCGTCCACCACCGGACGAAAACGCCGGGACCACCGGGGCCGCGTCACGGCAGCGCCGCCTCGCCGGTCTGGACCGCCCACAGCGCCGCGTAGCGCCCACCGGAGGCCACGAGCTCGTCGTGCGTGCCGGACTCGGCGACCCGCCCGGCGTCGATGACCCAGATCCGGTCGGCGTGCCGCACCGTCGAGAGCCGGTGGGCCACGACGAGGGCGGTCCGCCCGGCGCTGGCCTCCCGCACCGAGCGCTGGATGGCCGCCTCGGTCTCGGTGTCGACGGCGCTCGTCGCCTCGTCGAGGAGGAGGACGGCCGGCTCCCGCAGGAGGGCCCGCGCGAGGGCGAGCCGCTGGCGCTGGCCGCCGGAGAGCGTGAGACCCCGCTCGCCGACCTCGCCGTCGAGACCCCCGGGCAGCCGGTCGACGACGTCGTCGGCGGCGGCGTGCCGCACGGCCTGCTCCAGCTGCGCGCGGGTCGCCCCGGGGCGCGAGTACTCGAGGTTCTCGGCGACGGAGCCCGCGAAGAGGTGCACCTCCTGCGCGACGTACCCGATCGAGCCCCGGAGCGAGGCCCAGGTGAGGCCGCGCACGTCGACGCCGTCGACGAGCACCACGCCCGCACGCGGGTCGTCGAAGCGCAGCAGCAGCCGCAGGATGGTCGACTTGCCCGACCCGGTCGTCCCGACGAGTGCGTGGGTCTCGCCGGCCGGGACGCGCAGGTCGATGCCGTGGAGGACGTCCGGCCCGTCGGCGTAGCCCGCCCGGACCCCGCGCAGCTCCAGCTCGCCGCGGACGGGTCGCGCGAGCTCGTGCTCGCCCTCGTCGACCTCGACCGGCACGGCGAGCAGGGCGAGGATGCGGGCGGTCGAGGCGCGCCCGCGCTGGTAGAGGTCGAGCACGGTGGCGACCTCGGTGAGCGGCCAGAGCAGTCGCTGGGTCATGAACACGAGGACGGAGTAGAGGCCGACCGCGAGGCCACCGTCGAGCACCGACAGGCCGCCGACGAGCAGCGTGCACGTGAAGCCGGCGAGGATCGCCATCCGCACGAGCGGGACGAAGGCGGCCGACCGGCGGATGGTCTCGACGTTGGCGTCGCGGTAGGCCGCGGACGCCTCGCGCACCCGGTCCCGCTCGCGCGCCTCGGCGGTGAACGCCTTGATCGTCGCGAGCCCGCCGAGGTTGGCCGACAGCACCCCGGACAGGCGCGCGACGCCCTCGCGCACGGTGAGGTAGTACGGCTCGAGGACGCGCTGGTAGCGCAGCGACGCGACGACGATGACGGGGATGGGCAGGAACGCCAGGAGCAGCAGCTGCCACGACGCGACCGCGAAGACCACCCCGACGACGACGACGTTGAGCGCCGTCTGCCAGATGGCGGGGAAGCCGACGTCGAGCAGGCGCTCCAGCTGGTTGACGTCGTCGTTGACGGTGGCGAGCGTCGCGCCGGAGGCACGCCCCTCGTGCCAGCGCAGGTCGAGGCGCTGCGCGTGGTCGTAGGCGTCGACCCGCAGGTCGTGCTCGACCGCCTGCGAGAGGCCGCGGAAGAGCAGTGCGGCGACGTACTCGCTCGCGGACTCGACCACCCACACGACGGCGTTGACGACCGCCAGCCAGACCAGCTGCGCCTGGCGCGACTCGACACCGAGCAGCTCCCCGACGAACGAGGCGTCGCCGCGGACGACCACGTCGACGGCGGCCCCGATGAGCAGCTCGGGCACGACGTCGGCGACCTTGTTGACCGTCGAGACCGCGACCGCGAGCACGAACCGGCCGCGGTGGCGGCGGTAGCGGCCCCAGAGGGCGGCGAGCGGACGGGTGGGCGGGGCGGGCAGCTCGGGCAACGGGTCCTCGCGGGTCGGGGCGTGGCGCACGGACCGGCCGCACGGGTAAGGGCACCCTAACCGAGCGGGCGGACGGGCCTCCCGGGCGTCCGGCGGTCAGCCCGGGAAGCGCGGGCCCCGGCCGATGCGGACCGGCCCCCGCGCGTCGCGGTCGACCGGCTCGCCGCGCTGCAGCACCTGCAGCTCGCCGTCCCCGGTCCGGTCGTGCACGAGGGCGCGCACCCGCGCGGTGAGCGGCCGCCACGCGTCCCCGCCGACCACGCGGGCGACCTCGCTCGGGCAGGTCGTGCCCTCGGGCCGGTGGCGCAGGAGGACGCGGGCCGTCGCCACCATCCGCTCGGCCAGCCCGGCGGCCGACGGCTCGTCCCACCACGGCTCACCGCGCTCCCCGAGCGCGACCTTGGCGTCCTGCACGCGGTGGCGCGCGGCGTCATCCTCGGAGCGCACGGCCCGGCGCGCGGACATCAGCTCCGCGACGAGCTCGGCGCGCAGGGTGTCGGGGATCCCGGGGTCGCTGGCCCGCCACCGGCGACCGTCGACGACGAGGTAGCGACCGTCGGGGGTGCGCTCGACGTCGTCGCGGTCGGGGGCCATCCCGGCACGCTACGCGTCCGCGGGCTCTGCGAGGGCGGGAGCGGCCCCGGGCACGGCACGGCGCCCCGGACGGGCAGGGAGGTCCGGGGCGCCGAGGTCGTGGGGGTCAGCAGCGGTCGTGGCCGCCGACCCCGGAGGGAGGGTCAGCAGCGGTCGTGGCCGCCGACCCCGGAGAGGGGTCAGAAGCGGCCGTAGCCGCTGACCCCGGAGAAGACGGGACGCTCGGAGGTCGACTTGCCGGGCTTCGGCGAGTCGATCATCATCCCGTTGCCGGTGTAGATGCCCACGTGCCAGGCCGGGGAGCCGAAGAACACGAGGTCACCCGGCTGCGGGTTGCTGACCGGGGTCGCCGCGGCCTGCTGGGCCGCCGCGGTGCGCGGCAGCGAGACGCCGGCCTTGGCGAAGACGTACGAGGTGAAGCCCGAGCAGTCGAACCCGGCGGTCGTCGTGCCGCCGTAGACGTACGGGATGCCCAGGAGCGTGCGGGCGATGTTGACGACGCCGCTCGCCGACTGCGCGACGTTCGAGACGGGCTGACGCTGGGTCGAGCGGCTGGCGCCGCTCTCGGAGCGGGCCGAGGAGGACGCGGGGGCCTTCGTGGCGGCCAGGACGACCGGCTTCGGCTTGGGCTTGGGCTTCGGCTTGGCGACGGCCCGCACGCCGGCGACCCCG
Organism: Phycicoccus sp. DTK01; assembly: GCF_017312765.1. Taxonomy (NCBI): domain Bacteria; kingdom Bacillati; phylum Actinomycetota; class Actinomycetes; order Micrococcales; family Intrasporangiaceae; genus Phycicoccus; species Phycicoccus sp. DTK01. Next base: position 132,260 of record NZ_BOPU01000009.1, read on the forward strand.
AAGGTCGCCGTCGGCTTGACGGTCGGCGCGGCCACGGCCGGGGCGACGACGGCCGGGGTGGCGGCCGCGGCGCGCAGCGAGGCCGGCGCGACGGTCGTGGTCGTCGTGTGGGTGGCGGCCTCGGTCCGCGCGTCAGCGGCGTGCGCCGGGAGCGCGAAGGTGGCGACGAGGCCACCGGAGGCGGCGAGGACGGCGGAGACGCGGGCCCCGGTCTCACCGGCGGCCTTGACGATCGTCGACAGCTCGGAGACGGGGTTGTAGCGCGCGGCCTGGCGATGCCGGCCGTGGGTGTGCTCAGACACGGATGGACCTCTCAGATGCCTACGAGGTGAGCTGTCGGGTTCGGGCTGAGGTTGCCCGGCCGTCGCGGTCCGAGGACCGTTCCGGCTTCACCCCAAGGCGTCCCGACCGAGGTCGCGACGCCGAAAGTGGTTCCCCCGCTCCTGCCAGCGGCTCGTGAGAGTTGACCCTTCGACGGGGGCAGGACTCGGCGGGCCCGTCGGTGGTGGTCGTCGTCCGGGTCGACGACCGCGACGACCATAACAGTGGTCACGGGAAGGTCACAAAAAGGTGACGGCGTGTTCTCTCAGGCTGTTCTTGGGCTCGTGCGGCCACGATGACAACGATGTCGCGCCGACCTCCCCGGACGGCGCGCCGACCGCACGCACGGCGCGGCGCCGCCCCCGGTCGGGAGCGGCGTCGCATGACCTCGCCGGCGGGGTCCGTCAGTAGTTGACGGTCACGTGGACGTGGTCGTAGTGGTTCTGGGTGGCGGACCCGCGGTCCTCCATGAGCTTCCAGCCCTCGCCCGGCGCCCAGTAGCGCTGCTTCCAGATGAGGTACTTGACGTCGAACTCGCTGACGTGCGCCTGGACGTACGCGGCGATGGCGTCGCCCTGGGCGCCGCTCGTCATGAAGTCGACCGCCTGGCCGGTCCCGTGCTCGTCGGCGCTCGCGCGGCGGCCGCCGATCGTCGGCGGGCCGATGGCCGAGTCCACGGCGGAACACAGCCGCACGGCGTTCGGGATGAGCCCGATGCCCGAGCACCGGGACGTCGTCGCCCCGTTCCAGGACCCGGCCGCGGGGGCGGAGGATCCGGTGGCCGAGGAGCCGACGGCCTTCTCGGTGGCCTTCGGGGTGGGCTTGGGCTTCGGCTTGGCGACGGCGGTGACACCGGCGACCCCGAGGGCGTCGGGGCGCACCGGCGCGGCGCCGGCCGGCGCGACGGCGGCGGGCGCCGCCTCGCGGCGGGCCGAGCGCGCGGCGGGGGCGTCGGCCGAGCGGTCGGCGACCGCGGCCGCGACCCCGGCGTCGACGGCGGC